>JARLGV010000128.1 GCA_031292555.1 Fimbriimonas sp. | reverse complement strand
TTAGGACGCATCTCTTGAAGAGCTGCTCCCGGATATTGTCGGCGGCGGATGCAGCCTCGATGTCTCCAGCCGTGATCATCCGAACATCCAGGTCGAACCCTACGCCCTTCACAGGAATAGGGGTTACAGGGCTTCTCGGCACCTCAAGCAGAGCGCGAACCGGGATTTCGCATTCGATGGCCTCGCCGCAAAAGGGACACTCCACAAGACCGATCATGGTAGACCCAAAGAGTAGGCACCGAGCCTGGAGAATGAGTCGTTCTCGCTCTCCAAGACTCAGGTTCTCCAGGTCGGGTCTTTGCCATCCAAACGCGTAGCTCAGCCAGCTAATGGGCCTCCGTACGGATCGCTCCGATACGGCAGATTCCCATGCTTGAAGCAAACAAGCCGACGTAGGATATTGCATGGGATCCTATCAAGCTGGCGGGTTCACAAACGATGGCTCGACGGGTTCGTTGACTTCCTGATCACGCTCCCATCCCTCGTTCTCGAGTTTCAGGGATTGGATCAGCGTCGCGTTGGCATTGGCGTCGAGATCCGCCTGAGCGGAGAATTCGGAGCACCACGCCCGGTAAACCTTGTATGCGATTACAAGTTGGCCGGCTTCGTTGTAGAGCTCGATGATTAGGTCTTTGCGGAAGTCCTTGAGAGAGACTTCCGCTCCAAGCCCGGCGCCGTGATTCCAGACCTTATTGGCCCAGGTCTCGAATTCCTTGTCATGCGTCACACCGCGTTCGAGCGTAATGGCCTCGTACTCGGTGCGTCCCGGACTCTTTCGAGTACTGCTTGGGTCGCCGCCGGCACGATGTTTGACCACCTCCGTCGTTCGCTTGAGGGCGCTGACTTTGCTGATCCCCGCGACGTACTTGCCATCCCACTTTACGCGGAATTTGAAGTTTTTGTACGGGTCGAATCGATTTGAGTTTGCTGAGAAATTCATTTCCTATGCGTCCTGTTGCGCGATCTGCTGGAGGCTGATGATGACGAACTCGGCGGGCTTGAGCGGAGCAAATCCAACGATGATGTTCACGACTCCGAGGTTCCGATCCGTCGCGGTCGTAGTCTCTCCGTCGCACTTGACGAAGTAGGCATCGCTTGGCGTTTTGCCTTCGAAAGCGCCCTGACTGAAAAGCCCCTGCATAAATGCTCCGACATTCAGCCGAATCTGAGCCCATAGAGGCTCGTCGTTAGGTTCGAAGACGACCCATTGCAGACCCTGATACAGGCTGTTCTCGATGTGAAGAGCGAGCCGACGTACCGGAATGTACTTGTATTCGCTTGCGAAGCGGTTGTCACCTCGCATCGTGCGGGAGCCCCAGATGATTCGACCGGCTGCGTTGGAGCGGATGCAATTCAAACCAAGCGGATTGAGTTCGCCGTTTTCAGCGTCGGTGAGGTCGACCGCGACTCCGGGATAGCCGACGATGCCGGCATCCAGACCGGCCGGAGCCTTCCAGATCCCACGATTCGTGTCCGTTCGGGCCATGATTCCTGCCACCACTCCGCATGGTGCGAAGTTCATCACCCGATTGCCTCGCAGTGGGTCCTTGGCTTGAAGCTTCGGGAAAAACATGGCACTGGAATCCGATTTGCTGAATCCCGGGTTCGCCATTCCAGCCTTTGCTTGATCCTTGTTGGCCCAACTTGAGATAGGGTCGATAATCATGAACGCTCGTCGTTCCGTGCAATAGGAAATCGCATCGTCGATGATGGAGCCATCGATGTCGACGTCGAAAGTAAGTGGAGGAAGGCAAAGGAGGTTGAAGAGATCTATTCTCTCAAGCGCATAGATTCCCTTTTTGTCGGTCCGGCTCTCAATGAAGGCGGCATTCTCCAAGGGCGAACCATCGGATCCGTAGTTGTTTGGCGTGACGGACGTGGAATTGGTCGAGTTCCACGCGTCTCGTTCTGCCACGACGCCCAACGATGCCGAGGGCTCGCTACAGGCAACGACAGTGGGAGAACTCTCGTTTGTAACAAGAACTGACTCGTTCTCCAGGACCGCATTGACATAGCGCGGTTGGGAGCTGTCTGCCGAGATCTCGAGAAATGCCTCGACGGCTCCGGTATTTCCATCCTTCACGTAGAGGTTAAAGGCCTTAGGATCAGAGCCGGTTCGTACGCCTTCGGTGTCGGTCGTGATCCTCGCCTGGAGGTTGTTTCCCCAGGCGCCTTCGTACGCTGCGGTTAGCGTCAGGGTGCTGATTGGCAGAACCGCCTTTGAGCGGGGAGCAAAGGCATTTGCTCCCGCGTCGGCAGCAGCCGACAGCCCGGCAACGGCGGCGGCGACGATGGTCGAGTCGTTTGGCGGAGCCAGTGTTGCGGCATTCACGCTCAGGGCGAGCGAGGTGACGGCTGGACTGACGAGGGGGCTTATCGAGATCTGCGAATCGCGATTGGAGTTCGCAACGGTTGCGATCGACGACAAGGTCGACCCGGCCCGGCCGACTTCCGTTGTGACCGCATCTCGGACCGCGTTGACGGCCGTCTTGATCGTGTTCTGCTTGCCAACCTCGGTTGCTTGGACGGCAGCAATCGCGGCATTCGTGGGCGCCGAGCCTCCAAACGAATCGATGATCGCCTGCAGAATCTCCTTGATGGGGCTTGCTGCCGCGGTGGCGTCGGCCTGACCGGCGGGGAGCTTGGCCGCCGCCGGAGTTGCGGCCGTCATGTCTCCGCACATGGTGGTGATGGCTGCGATGGCATTGTCCGCAGCGGATGTCAGGGCGAGTGCGGCAGCAGTTGTGTCGGTTCCGACCTCAGATTTAGGCCGTGGTCCATCCGCCGTATCGCGGATGATATTCAAGATGTAGGTCGCAGCTACCGAGACTGCAACATCGCCGGGAGCTCCTGCGATTTGGGCGTTGGTCGCGGTCGTTGCTGCTGCTTTGATCGCGGTCGCGCCAACAGGACCCGTGGCGGCAGTGCTGACTGCAGTCGATGCGGCAACTGCTCGAAGGCGAGCCGCATTGTAAGCCAGGACTCGAGTTGCGTCATCTGCGAAGTCGGGTTTGTAAAGCCGAACGACGACGGCTTGAGCGCCACCGTTCAGGAAGAAGTCTCTGATGGCGTAGCTCATGGTGCTTTCAGACCACAAGCCACCAAAGAGACGCTCGAAATCTCCAAAGCTGTTGATCGTCGTTGGTTCGTTAACCGGTCCCCTCAGGGCTCGACCCACAAAGGCAGTCACCGATGTCGCAACGCCAACGATGGTCCTAACGCCACTCGGGATTTCCTGGATATAGACCCCAGGATACGTAGGTGAAATTGGCATAAGCTCTCCTTGTCCTTCCAAACGGAACCATTGGTAATTATATAGAGGTCTGCCATTTTATGGTGACAAACCAGTGCTTAAGATCTTGTTTTGGCTTTTTGGAGCGAAGAAACCAGTTAATCGAATAGGGTGATTAACAGTATTGCTGTCCCTATCAACCTAGGCCGCTAGGCAAGCAAGCCCAGTGTTTTGCGGGGTGTATATCTTGTCCCTTGTACCTGACAGGCTATGAAGAGACGCTTCTGATACCCGGGAGTACCTGCATTTTGCGGATCAGATGGTTGGCGATTTGGGCGCGTTACACTGCTATGTTGGCACCATCGAGTCAGTGAGCCAAAAGTCCCAAAGTCCTGGATAGGGAACCTGAGATTTGGGGAGTGGGTTCGTCGGCTCCCCGTCTTTGCATCTGTCAGGAGTGCTGAGCTTGAGAGCTTCATCGAGCAGCGCTGTCCGCATCCGTGAAACGGCACACTTGGGGAGTCGGCAATCCGCACCGCCTCGAATGGCGCCACCAAAACAACGATTGGGTCCTCTTCACTCTGAAGGGGCTTTGGGAAATGAGTACGACCAGCGTAGGCCGGGCCCATCCACGGCTACGTGTGGATGTCGGCAACAGGGGCCGCGACGCGCTCGCAGGGGCTCCGTTTCAATCGAGATGATTGAATGCGGAGGATGCATATGATGAAACCAATGTCAGTAAAACGATAGACTTGTGCCTCTATATGGGATGTCCTTCAAAATGATCTCTGCAGGTCCGACGCTCGCTGAGAAGTCATGCCGTTAATCGTCGCGTTGTTCGCCGACTTGAAATAGCTGGACCTGCTAGTGAGCCCAACTTTGGGGAAGTTTGGAGTTCTGATTGGCGAGATTCGTCTCCAAAAAATCGTCGATCGTATTCGTAGGAATGGAGTTCTCTGCAGCCATGAATGACGTCGCTTTGACGGTGAGTCGCGTAATGATACAGCGACCTCATTCGCCCAAGTCTCAGGCGCTGCCCTAGTGCTGCTTGGTCATTGGAATGCGAGGGCCTTTGACGAGTTCATCGATCCAGTTCTGCATGGGCGATCCTTCCACCGGAAACCGGCAAGGGGTCAGCCTGCTTGGCGGCGCGCTTCAGAGTTTCAGAGCTTTGGCAGAGCCGAAGAGATCCGGGAACCAACGGCTCGAAACCGTGCTTCAATTGCCAATCAAATGCCCTCGGATTGTCGGCGATCAGTTTCAGTCCGAAGCATCTGACCGTCGCCGAGGCTTCAATCGCCCTTTCTGCCGCAAACCTCGGCAGGAACGAGCCGATTCTGCGCCCATTGACTGATGTGTCCACTGCCAGTTGTCCCGCATAAAGGCACCGTCGTCGGATAGCGGGGAAGCCGGATACGTAGCTCCTCCGTGAGGTTCTCGAACACAATACTGCCCATCGAAAGCGTCTCATAGCCGAGGATCCGAGGTTGACCTTCCTCTAACGCAACTCAGATCTTGCCGTGGTTGAGTTCAGCATGCTTCCTCGCCCTAACAAATGCCAGCACAAGGTGACGTCGCAAGGCGGGCACGACATTCGGGCATCGTGACAACTGCCGAGTGGGCTGCGGTACCTATCCATGGAAGCGAGGATGGATGCGTCCCTTGCGACATGGTTCAATTTGTGAACAATCGCAAGCAGAAGCTCAATGGAGGGAAGGTTTACGTACACCCGCCGTATGAGGCGGGTCAGTCTCGCGACCAGCGTCACTTTCGAATGGAGGTGGATGAATCAAGGTTGGTCACCAAGTGCAACGCACGACCTGTATCATATCGACGAAGATGCCCAAGTGGCACTCTTCCACGAGCGGATGGGCAAGGATGGCGCAAAGGAATCGATGGAAGCACCAGGACAATGAAACAAGGTCCACCGCATCAGGCCAGCGACGCTCGCCGAGTAGATGCTGAGGTGATTCGGCAAGGCATTGGCGATTCCCTAGTGCCTCGCATCAGTTCCGGAATAACGGCATTAGCGGCCTAATTCGCCTCCTACCTCGCCGGTTCGGTGACTGTATCGCCTACCTCAGGGGGATCGCCGTCGGTTAGGGAGCAGAAGGCGATGTTCTTTTCGATACGGGTGACGACTAAGGAGCCGACTCGATGGGTTCGGCGGCCGATGATTTGGCCGGTGTCGGGATCTTTGATCACTTTGGTCGTCCGAGCGATGTCGAACTTGTCTCCGACTCGCACTCCGGACTCCTTGCCGGCGTTGATCGCGACTTCCTTGTCGGACGCGTCGAAGTCGGCAACCTTGCAGGACCACGGCTGTCGATCCATCTTCTTCATGACCAACTCGACGGCCCGGTCGATCGCAGTGGTAGTCGCCTTGCCGAGCGGGGAACTCTGGAAGGCGTTGAAGTCCGAATAGGTACTTCCGATATTCAGTCCGACGCTCAGCCCGCCCGCGCTTGCCTTGCCAGTCGAGGTTTCGGTGGAAAGCACTTCACTCGTATCCACGTCGAAGAGTCGGACGTTGATGCTGACGGTGGCTTGCTTCGAACTGCCGCCGAGCGTGATACCGCTGACGGTGATGTCGGCGCCGCCTCCCCGTTCGGCAACTTCAAAGTCGGTGATCTTGCCTTGGAGCAGCGCTTGCGCGGGAACGACCTTGCCATGCTGACTGAGGCCCGTGTTCTCCTCTTTGATCGCCTGTTCCTTCATCAGCGCGTCGAGCGCCTCGCGCTCCAGCACGGTGAAGCGACCGGTTTCGACTAGCTTCTTCACCAGCTTCTCGTAGATGCCGGCCTGAAACCCCTCCGGCATCTTCCAAGACTCGGCGGCCGACCAGTCGATCGGGGCGACCGCAAGTCGGATCTTGAGGCGATGATCCTGGCCCATCGCGGCCGCGGTCAGAGCGACCAAAGCAAGACTGAGGAATGCCGAGCGCTTCATGAGCCCATTCTAGCAGGATGGATTCCGGTCTGACGCCGAGGAGTTAAAGTCAGTTCATTCAAGCTCAGCTTAGCCATTTTGCTTTGGATCGGCACGACGCAACCCCCGTGATCCGCGATGTGGTTTAATGCGGCCATGCTCTCTCTTTTAGCGGGCATCGCCGTCTGGCAGGTATCCGCATCCGATCTCGAATACCTGCGTTCAGTCGCTCGCGATACGTGGCATTGCGTCTCCAAAATGGAGTCCGCGACGGGGTTGCCCTACGATAACACCGATCGCGGCGAGTTTACGTCTGTCTCGAATATCGGCATCTTTTTGACGTGCGTCGTCGCCGCTCGCGATTTCGGATTCATCGATCAGGCGGAACAGGAGCGGCGGTTGGACAAGACCATACTTGCCGTCGAAAGGCTGAAAAGCTGGCATGGCTTCCAGCAATCGTGGAACTCGGTTCTGACGCTCAAGGGGTCGACCTCCGACCCGTGGGTCTCGGTATTGGACAGCGGGAATTTGGCGGCGGCCCTGATTGCCGTCTCGCAAGCGGCGCCGCATTTCCGTGACCGGTGCAAGAAGCTGTTCGACTCGATGGATTGGTCCTTCTTCTGGGACAAGGACCATCAAGCGCTTATCGGCGGATTCAATACGTCGACGAACAAGGTGAATCCGGACTGGCGGCTCGTACAGGTTGGCAGCGACGCCCAGCTCTCCCTGTTCTTCGCTGTCGCTACCGGCGCGGCGCCTCCCACGCTATGGGATCGACTCGATCGGACAAAGGAAACGAATCACGGCTTAAGCTACTTTCATCCTGGTTGGCAGGGAGGCGGTCTGTTTATGCAGTTCCTCTCCGCCATCTGGCTGGACGAGCGAAACACCGAACTGGGCCGTTCATCCAGGAACTTCGCGGAAGCTCAGATCAAGCATCGCCCGGTCATCGAGGCGCCAGTCTGGGGATGGTCGGCCAGTGACAATCCCGACGGTGGCTACCTCGGCTGGCAGTCCATCAAAGACGAGGTGGTCACTCCGCACGCGTGCGTCTTGCCAATCGAGTATTTCCCGTCGGAAGCGGTTTCGAACCTGCGGGCTCTTGAGTCACTGGGGGTGCGCAGCAAGGAAGACGGTTTCTACGATGCCTACAACTGGAAGGAAAAGAAGCGGTCGGACAAGTTTCTCGTGCTGGATCAGGGGATGCTCCTCCTAAGCCTGGACAACGAGTTGAATGGCCAAGCTATCCGGAAGCGATTCCAGAGTGACGCTGTGGTGCGGTACGGTCGTCGGCTTATATCCGACTTTTCGAAATGAGACGGGTTCGTATTTGGTGATTGGAATCGACCGTCTTTTGCCGCTTCGCGGGGGCCGACGAGGGGCCTCAGACTTCTGGCGTCGCCGATGCCTGATTCCGGGGTAGGCACACGGAACGTCAACCACGGGCAATGGTTCGAAATCCCGGGATAGGTGGACAGGACTTCGTCCTTACGTGATCGTAAGGACGGCTGAGGCGGTTGTTCCACCGTACGATGCGGCGATCGTCGCGGCGGTTTGGGATCCGACCTTGGCGGTCTTTACGGTGAATACGGCCGACGTCTTGCCGGCTGGGATCATCACGGTTGCCGGCGTCGTCGCCGCCGGTGAGTTGCTCGACAGCGTGATTAGGCAGCCTCCTGTTGGGGCCACCGATGCGATTGTGACCGTGCCGGAACTTGTCTTGCCACTCTTCACCGACGCTGGCTTGAGCGTCAACGATTTCAAACGCGGCGGATTGACGGTCATGGTCGCCATCTGCGAGGGCGTGCCATTGACGCCGGTAATCGTCCCGACGATCTGGGCGGCGACCGCCGTAGTCTTGATCACGAACGTCGCCATCGACTTCCCAGATGCGACCTTAACAGCCGCGGGAACGACGACAGCCTTGGTGTTGCTCGTCAGTTTGACGGAGAAGCCGGCGGGAGGAGCCATGCCGGTCAGCGCTATCGTGCCGGTCGAAGCGGATCCTCCGGCGACCGTTGTTGGGTTCACCGACAACGATGAGATGGCCGGGAGAACGACGGACAAGGCCGCCGATTTTGTCGACGGTCCAACCATCGCCGTGATCGTCACCGATTTCGGCGCGGTCACAACCTTCGTGGCGACAGTGAAGTTGGCATGGCTCTTTCCGGCGGCGACGATCACCGACTTGGGCACGGTTACAGTCTTGTCGCTGCTCGAAAGCGACACGGTCAATCCACCGGTCGCCGCTTCGGCGCTCAGTCCGACCGTGCCCGTGCTTGGGTTGCCTCCCGCAACGGATGAGGGGTTCAGTGTCACGACCGCGAGAGTTGCGGGCAGAATCGTGAGAGTCGCGGCTTGAGATACGGCGTTCAGGCTCCCAGCGATGACGGCGTTCGTCGATGAGACAACTGGCTGCGTAGTAATCGCAAAGGTCGCGGTATTAATGCTGGTTGGGACGAGCACGGTTTGCGGCACGGTAGCCGCCGCGCTTCCGCTGGAGAGGGCCAAGCTTGTGCCGTTCGGTCCAGCCAACCCACTAAGCGTAACGGTCCCGGTTGCGGTTCCTCCGCCGCCTATGCTCGGAGGATTGACGCTGACGGACTGCAGGGACGCTGCCTGAATCGTCAAAGTAGCGATCTTGGTGTTCGAGCCCAACATCGCCGTAAACGTAACGCTCTTCGAAGATGTCACGCCGGCCGTTCCGATTGTGAAGGTTGCCGTCGCCGATCCGGCCACTACGGTCACCGACGATGCGCAGGACGCGCTCGTGTCGCTCGACGCCAGGCTGACGACCGTATTGCCGGTCGGTGCCGAGCCGGATAGGGTAATCGTGCCCGTTGCCATCCCTCCGCCGATCACGGACAACGGGGCGATCGAAAGGCTTTGCAAAGCCACCGCCGGCACGCCGTAGCGCCAAACCAGTCCGCCTGCGCCATGCCCCCCGGCAGGCGTTGCGCCATAGAGCGCTCCGCTCGAATCCAGAGTTACGCCGGTGAAAGGATACGTTCCATCCGCGCCCGTGTTTCCACCTCCGATGTCGATGAATGTGCCGAAGTCGTGCAGGTCGATGTACTGACCATTCGAAGTGCATTTCCACAGGATGCCGACATTCGAAGAGCTTGGTCCACCCTCTACCGTCGTGCCGTATACGTTCCCCGCAGAATCGACGGCGATCGTTCCTTCCGGCCAATAGCCGTCAGGACCGGTCGAGCCATCGCTGTAAGTAATGTTTGCTCCGAAATCGTGCAGGTCGAGATAGTGGCCGCTTTTGGTAAGTTCCCAAAGAACTCCGCCAATTGAGGGGCCTCCATCCGTCGCCACTCCGTAAAGATTTCCTACTGTGTCGAAGACGACTGCCGCTTGGGGGTATCCGCCATCCGGGCCTTGAGTTCCGTTGGCGTTCGTTACACTTTTGCCGAAGTCGTGAAGATCGACATAGGCTCCTTTCGGAGTGATCTTCCAAAGCAGTCCATGATTCTGAGGCCCGCCGTCGTAGGCCGTTCCATAGATGGCCCCCTCCGCATCGGTTGCGACGCCGCCGATCGGATCGAGTCCATCCGGTGAGCTATCTCCGGCGGCATCGGTGATCGTTCCCCCGAAGTCGTGAAGATCCGAGTAGTGCCCAGTTTTCGTGAGCTTCCAGACCATGCCGTGACCGTTAGGTGAACCGATGCGGGCACTGCCAACCAGATTGCCGGACGGGTCGACGACACATCCGGATTGGGGATTGCCACCGTCGGGGCCAGAGCTTCCATCCGCGTTGATCACGGTTCCACCGAAGTCATGTAGATCCGAAAAAGTCCCGCCCTTTGCGATCTTCCAAACGATCCCAAAGTCGTGAGATCCGCCTTCCTCGGTTGTGCCGTAGAGGTTTCCGTCAGCGTCGATTGCGACTGGCGAACTAGGGAAGGTGCCGTCCGGACCCTGGGTACCGTCCGCATTGGTCACGGTCCCACCGAAATCGTGCAGATCCAGGTAGGCGCCATCGGCGGTGATCTCCCAGACCATGCCGGCGTAGAGGGTGCTCGGCAGTTCGTTGGGACCGCCTTTCAAGCACGTGCCGTACATGTTGCCGGCGCTGTCGAACGTGACTGCCCCCATGTACGGGTATGTGCCGTCGGGACCGGAGGTTCCGTTTGCGTTGGTTACCGTCCAACCGAAGTTGTGCAAATCGCTATAGACAGGCTTGCCCTGTCCATAAAGTGGTAGCAGACCGCCAAAATAGATGGCGATGACCGAAGCAATCCGCAAGCCACGGAGACACATCGTTGTCACCTCTCGGCAAGGGGAACGGCAAGGTCGTCCAACCTGCCTGGCCCGACTATACCGTAACTTTTAGTTGAATGGACTAGAGTAACGAAGAGTATAGAAAGTTTGCTTAACCGATTTCTGGTGCTCGAGACGGCACGGACCTCTGGCCCGTTTGGGTGCGCGGCTCCCGGCCCCTTGGCTTCACCCAAGACTACTTTGAATCCGCACAATCGGAGCTTCCGTTCTCCGAATGCCAACTGAGATCTGGGTAAGGACAAGGGGCATAGCCTATCAGTGAGCAGGTCTGTGACCCGTCAGGTGAGTCGGAACCCATGGAGGGATTTCCAAGGACGTGCCGTGAGGCGTTCGATCCGTCAATAATCCAGCAGGGAGCCGGTGGTCTCCCACCGATGCATAGGAAGCACTTTATCGTAGGCAAGCGGGTTCTGCGGCGGAACGTATGGATGCAGATCGCCGTTCTCATTGGAATCTGGTTTTTGGGTCAGGAGATCTCAACGATCTTAAAAATCCCCATTTCGGGCGGGGTGATCGGACTGCTCATGGTCTTGGGGCTACTGATCGTGCGCAAGATCCGACCGTCCAACCTGGAACGTGGCTCTGAGTGGCTCCTTGCCGAAATGCTGCTGTTCTTCGTTCCCGCCGTGCCGGCGGTCCTTAGTCACCGCGAGTTTGTAGGGGCGACCGGCCTGAAGATCCTGGCGATCATCCTTCTCGGGACAGTGATTGTGATGGTGGGCACCGGTCTCGTTGTCGATGCGTGTTACCACCGGTTCGAGAAACGGCCGGAGGATGAGGCGTGATTCAGCCGGAACTTGGAGTGGCGACGCTTTGGTCGGTGGTCACGATCGCCCTCTACGTGTTAGCCAAATACATCTATTTCAGGTTTCGCCGATGGTGGCTGGCGCCGCTCATTGTGACTCCCCTGGTTCTGATGGGTTTGACAGTCCTATCTCACACCGACTGCAACGTGTACCTCGGAAGTACGCACTGGCTCGTTGTCATGCTCGGACCGGCGACCGTGGCGTTCGCCCTTCCGATCTACCGTCGGCGCGATATGATCTGCCGTTATTGGAGGACCCTGACGATCGGGGTCGTGTTCGGCTCGATGCTGTCGATGCTGACGGCTTGGGGATTTGCGACGTTGTTGGGGCTCGACGGCACGTTACGGCTGAGCCTCTTGCCGAGGTCGATCAGCACCCCATTCGCAATGACGTTCTCTGGTCAAGTCGGCGGAGTTCCGGAATTAACGGCAGTATTCGTGATTCTCACCGGTATCTGGGGGGCCGCGTTCGGCGAAATGGCGCTTGCCAAGTTTCCGATCAAATCGACGTTGGCACGGGGAAGCGCGTTTGGACTGGGCGCGCATGCCATCGGCTCCAACAAGGCGTACCAGATCGACCCGGAGTTGGGAGCCATTTCCGCCATGGTCATGGTCCTCACCGGCGTGTTCAACGTTATCATCGCACCGATCGTCGAGCGGATCGTGCGATAGCCACCCGGCCTCGAATCCCAGCAATGGCCATAATGGGGCGACGTGGAGAAGCAGCTTTCTGAGGAAGAGGTCGCGGCGATTCTGGCCCAAGCGGTTCGAATCGAAGCAAAGGCACAGTCGGGCGAGAAGGCAGGCATGGGTTACGACGAACTCCTCTCGATTGCCCGGGAGGCCGGAATCAGCAAGGAAAGCCTCGATCTCGCTCTTGCCAACCCGACTATGACGCAAAGGGGATGGCTGGGGCTAAGCGAGGAGATGTCCTGCACGTTCGGCGAAGTGCTTACTGACGGCCAGCGTGCCGAGTTTTTCGATCAGTTGGGCGAAATCGGAAAGGTGCAAAACGTCCAAGCGCTCGGTAACACCACAAGCGTGAGGCTATCCAAGGGGTTCCAGTTCAATACGATTTCGGTCAGCACGACCGGCGGACGAACGCGATTCCGCATCAAGCAGACGCCGTTCATCACCTACTTCGTGTTCCTTCATGCTCCGCTCATCCTGGCGTTTGTGATGACGGTTGTCGGTTTCGCGACCGGGACCCTCGTGCCGGCATTCTGTGCGATCATGTTGCTCCTGGCGGCAATCGGCCTTTTCGTCCGGACGAGCATGAGCGCGGTCGTCCAGTTCCGCCTGGTTGCCGAGGAGCTTCGAAGCGTGCTTACCGACATGCTCGAGCGTCCGAAGACGCCGATTGAGCGTGCCCAGCCGACCGCCGAGGGGCAGAGCACGTCCGAGGCTGACAACCCAATCCGGAATCGCTTTGGCGCCTCGCCGTAGAGTCATTCGTAGGAAGATCGAGGCTACCGGCTATAGCCCGGGCGCGGCCGCGATGAAGTAGACAGTGCTCTGACTACGGAAAGCAAGGCTCTTCGTGCCAAAGCGCGTAAGGTTCTGGGTGGCGGCGTAAGGGTCTGGAGTGAAGTTGGGTACCGGGTTCATGCTCAATTCGCGAAAAGTCGATGCGTCGAAAGCGATGAGGCTGGCTGCGTTGGTATACGTATCGGTGCTCAGGCAAAACGCTCTTCCGGCAGCTAGGTCGACCGTATAGTCGCCGTTGGCGGGATAGGTACCCAGCATTGTCCCAGTGGCGCCGTCGAGGACTTGACCGCTTCCCAAGACGACCTTGCTGCCGAACGTCTTGAGAACACCGCTAAGCACTCCGAATGTGCCTGTCTTAGTTGCCCCGCTGGCATCGACATTCGCCTGGAAAACTTCGGCCGGTTCGAACGTCATCCCGGACCAGATTGTCGTCGGGGACGTGAATCCGATGAACAAGCCTTCGTATATTCCGAGACCGTTGGGCCGAACGACGCCATTGTCGTAGATTTGCGGTCCGAGCGAACCGGTGTCTCCCGGATCCTGGAGGGTCACCGCCACGACGTTTGGGTTGCCTGGTTGGACGGCAAGGGCGAAGGCATACGGGCTGTTCGCAAACGAATTGCCAGTCACCGAAAACTGAAGGCCGGCGGTATGGGACGTAAGGTCAACACGCCGAACCGCGTTCGCCCCCGTCAGGCTAACGTACAAGGTCGAGTTGTCGTCCGAAAGGGCGAGTGCATTCGGCTCGCTTCCGACGGGAATGCTCGAAACGATCGTCTGGCTGTTAGGGTCGATCTCGATTACGTCGTTGCCGTACTTCGAGTCCGAGCCGGGCACAGAGGCCCAGAGGTGGCCAGTGGCGGAATCGTAGACCATGGAGTTGGTCGCTTGCGTTAGTGTCGAATATGCAACAGGTGGAAGCGTGACGTTCGCGGTGGCCACCGGACTAGAGACGCCGTCGACCGTCGCGACGATCGAAACGGTCCCGGCAGTCTGCCCGAGGAACTGACCCTTAGGTGTGATCGTGCCAGATCCGGTACCCGGGGTCACCTGCAGAAAGACCGAACCGGGAGTCAAGGCGACCGGCTGGAGGCTCAGGTCGAATGTGCTGATTGGGACGTCGGCGGCCAATCCGGTCGAGAAGGTGAGGGGCGTCACCACAAATACGCGGGCGATCGTGCCGGTTGCTTGGATCGTTCCCAACGGGCCACCGTTCGCGTTAAGCAAATTGCCGGTTTGATCGATTTGGACGCTCGCATCGAGCGTTCCGACCACCGCCCCCAGTCCACCTGCTTGTGAGAAGAATCCGATGTGCATCAGGATCGCACCAGACCGAATTGCGGTCGGAGACACGATTGGCTCCTTGTATGAGGCTGGCCCGGAGGTCCGGTCGACGGCGAAGCTGACGTCCTGGCCCTTGGCACCGGCGCCCCGGAATGTGACGACCACCGACACTGCGGAGGAGGGCCCACCGATGTCAAATGCTCTCGTCCCCCAGTCGATGGTCAGTTTCGGCTTGACCGCGGTTGGCCCGACGGACGAGCCGTTTCCGCCGCACCCAACGAGGGCACAACAAAGGAGCGATAGAAACAGGCATTGAATGGCAGGCCGAAAAGACACCCGTCCATCCTACACGATGGTTGCCTCCGCAGGGTTAAGGTGTTTGCATTTTGAACAGGGATATTTGGCCGCGCCGTCATCGGCGGATGGGCCATCTGACGATCAGGGCTTGGGGAGGAACATTCCTTACCGTAGAAAATCTCGTAGAGCTGTTAACGAGCAGGTGGTCCTTGTGCGATCTGAGTCGATCGCTCGCCAGCGGTGTCTCGCGTCTGTGCCTGCCCGGTCGATGGCAGCAGCGCCACAAACGTTCCCAGGAAGCTGCCGCACATTTCGCCGCCAAACAGAACCGCGGCTTGGATTTCGATACGGCTCTTGCCTTTTCGTTCCAGTCCAGACAGGAACTTGCTCCAAGCGTCTGGGTCAATCGGAATAGTTTCGGCAATGAAATCGCCCTCGACTGGGCGTTCGTACCTCATCGAGTTGTCCCGAACGACCAGCCGTGGCATTGCATCCCGGTCGCGGAAGCGAACCCAGAGCAGCGCCCACGCACTAAGGATTGCAGCGGAGGCAACGCTTCCGCCGAAAGCGGTCTGACGATGATTGATGTTCGGCGCTAGCGGGAAAGCCAACCGAACCCGATCCTCGTTCGCCTCCAATACTGAGACAGCCATGTATCGGCTAATCGGGATGTGATCGTAGAGATAAGCTTCGAGGTCGCGGGACAGGGTCACAGCAAAGGATAGCAAATGAGTAGCCGGCCTCTTCGTGAATAATGCAGGGGATGATCATACGTCCCGCACTGGCCGGATTGCTCGCCATACCTATCGCCGCAAATCTTCTTTCGCCGGCAGTCTCGCTGCAATCCCCTCACCGGTTCGTCGTGCAGGACGAGCGACCGATCGACCAAAAGCTGTTTGCCGCGGTCCGAGGCGGGAACGTTGAACGGGTCCGTCAACTTCTCGCCGCCGGGGCGGATCCCAATGCGAACGAGGCGAACGGCTGGAGACCGTTGATCGAACTCTACGAAGCTGGCATCAATCAACTCGAAATTGCCAAGCTCCTCATCGACAAGGGCGCCTATGTGAATTACTGCCAGCCCGATCAGGGCTGGACTCCCTTGACGGCGGAGATGGAACGCCGGGATATTTCCATCCCACTCATCACATTCCTGTTGTCGAAGGGCGCCGACCCGAAGGCAGTCGACTCGGAAGGGAATACGACGATGCACTTGGCGGTAAGGGCCGGCAGCATCGAAGCAATCAAACTGCTTCTGGCAAAGGGGGTTGGCTTGTCAGCGCGAACGCACACTCCCATGATCCGCAGGGTGAGGAACATGGCGGTGGCCGATGGAGCGAACGGCGGCGACCAGCTAGGTGACCGAGAAGCCAAGCTCCAGGAAGAGGAGCTATCGCACGGTTTCGAACCGGGGTACGTCTATGCCGGTAAAACCCCCGCCTTTGAGGTCGTCGTCAACTTTCATCGCGAGGTGGCAGAGTTCCTACGCAAATCGGGCGCCGATTTCAGGGCCACCGACGACAACGGATGGACGATTCTCCACGAGGCCGTCAAGCAGGGAGACTTGGCCGCCGTTCGTTGGCTGCTAGGTATTGGCCTCGATCCAAACGCCCCGTCGAACGGCGGTTTCCGGCCTCTTCACGTCGCCATGCGGGTCGGTTTTTTTGTCCCCGATGAACGGATGGTTCAAGTCCTGGTCGCCGCCGGAGCCAAACCCTCGCTCAAAAACAGGTCAGGTCAGACGCCGCTTGAATTGCTGCGATCTGATATCGCCTGGCGCCTTCGCGCCACCAACCCAAGGATCAGCCAGCAGTCTGGATTTGTCGCCCGATATCTCAAGACGGGCAACGAAGTTGCCAAAATGCTGGATCCAAACGCCGCCCCGATCGAGAAGCCAGCAGCGGTCGCCGGCCCCCATGGCTTCCGCTATGCGCCACTCGATTTCATCGATGCGGTCGCGCAACGGGAGGTTCGCGTCGAAGGGAGTAGGGCCATCCTTCGGCTTTCGTTCGAGCCGACACGCCGCGACGTCGGTTTGAAGATCAAGAGCGTGATGCTTGAAGATTACGAGCCCTTGAGCCCGGCGCCCTATCGAATGGAACTTTCCAAGGGCAAGCCTCAGACATTCGAAATCGAGTTTCCCGCCGCTGCCGGCAGCGGAGGAGCCGTCGACATGAGTTTCGACGTGGCTTATCGCAATGACAGCCGCCAATCCGGCGGCGGGGAGTTTGCCGAAGGCGCCCAGATCGCGCCGATGTTCACATATGGACAAGCGATCGCCTGCGTCAATCAGGTTCCGGGACGTACGATGCAGGTGCGTCTCGACAAAGTCATCGTCGGCGGGAAGGAACTGAAAGCTCTCGCCGGACGCATTCTGAAGATCGGCTCCGGCAAGACCGTGTCAACCGGTCTGCCTGCTCCCACATCAAGGAAGCGAGTGAATCTGCGCTACAGCGTCAGGCTGATTCCCAACCGGCAATGGTCGCACAGCGAAACGACCTTCTAGTAGCCGAACAGATCAGGTCCGAAGGTCTTGCCGCAACTCGTCTTCGGCATCCTTTAGTCGGCGCAGTTCCTGCAGGGTTGCCTCCAGGGACGAACCCGGCTTCGGAGCGCCGGCTATGAGTTCTTGGGAGGCCAATTGCCTGGTTAGCGATTCAACCTGATCGGCGAGTTCCTGCAGTTTCTGGGCGACCCCTACGCTCTGATCGAAGAGTGGGGCGACCGCCTGAACGCGATTTCGAGAATTGAAGACGTCTTGGCCGAAGGCTTCGTCGATAACCTCGCCGAACGACCAGTTCCCCGGCTCAGTCGGAACCGAAGTAGCGCACAGGACCAAAAGCTCCTGCATACCTTGGTCGATCGACAACAACGATTGCTCGCGAACGGTGCGCAGGTGATTGGGAAGATCGGCACTCCTCCAGTAGGGGGAGTCGAGCGTCGTTCGAGCCCGTTGCCAATTGGTAGCGGCCTGTTCCAGGAGCGCCGCCACGTCGCTGCTCAGGTCGCGATGTAGGCGCTTCCGCGCAACACAGGCCTCCAACCGGCCAGCGACTTGCGTCGCTTCGCGACGCATCTCGAACAGCGGATCGCGATCCTTCGCCCGGCGCGTGCCGGAAACAACCATCCCTACAAAGAACACAGCGAAAGCGACCGAGCAGGCAGCGAGGGAAAACCCCCACTGGGCGGCTAGTCCGAGGACCGCAAGACAGAATTGCACCAGACCTCCGATACCCAGGCTGACTCCCAATCCTATGCCGATCGACTTGCCCGAGACATTCTCGTGCCAAGGACTCGGCTCCCAGTCGGCTGCGTAGCGGACGTACTCCGTAAGGTAGGGAAGCTGTTTTGACCGGACTGCTCGAGGCATGTGCAGTTAGTTTAACGCGAGGGGGCCCGAATCCGTTGAAGGATATTCCCCAGGCCCCATGGTTGAACGGCCTTCCTATAGCAATATGCTATTGAATTGCGTTTTCCCGGCTCCCGCTACGGGAACATGATGTACAGGACCCCTGTCGTATGGGTGATCATGAGCCACCTGCGCTGTTTGCTCTTGTTCGTCGTGCTGTTTACCGGCACTCAAGCAGTTGCCCAATCGCGGCCTAAGTACACGAACATCCACGACTTCGGAGGGACAATCGTCTACTCCAACGGGACGAGCGGGCCAGACGGCATCGAATCCTATGCCGGGGCCACCTTCGACAGCGCCGGCAATATGTATGGAACGACTGTAGGAGGCGGCGCCATCATCGTCAATGGACTTGGTGGCGGAATGATATGGGAGGTCACGACTTCGGGAGCCTACAAGGACCTGCACGACTTTCAAGGCACCGCTACACGCGCCAACGGAACGACCGGCCCAGATGGAATCGAACCTTGTGCCGGAGTCACGATCGATAGTAGCGGCAACCTTTACGGCACGGCGAGTGGGGGCGGCGAATTCGGCGGCGGCATGGTGTGGGAGATTACGGCTTCGGGAACGTACCTGAACCTTCACGACTTCGGCGGAACTATCGTCAATGCCGACGGCACGGGCGGGCCGGACGGCACTTACCCATTCGCCGGCGTCACCATCGATCGCAACGGGAACTTGTACGGCACGACTGAATATGGAGGAGCCAACAAATCGGACGTCGGCCCGTCCGCCAATAGCGGAATGGTCTGGGAGATCACAGTAAGCGGAAAATACCGAGACCTGCACGACTTCGGCGGATACGTCATAAATGCCAATGGAACGGTAGGAAAGGACGGCGTGTTCCCTGCCTCCCCAGTGGCTTTCGACAGCGCTGGAAACCGGTATGGAACGGCTATTGCGCGGGGCCCCAATACTGTAGGCAACGACGGGTCCGGAATGCTTTGGGAGATCACTGCCGCAGGTACGTACAAGGACATACACGATTTCGGTGGAACGATCGTCAATGCCAGTGGGGCGGTCGGTCTGGACGGATTGCATCCTGCCGGGCAGTTGACATTCGACGGCGCTGGGAATATGTACGGAACAGCGGAGGGTGGTGGAGCCACTGATCAATACGGCAACAGTTTCGGAATGGTTTGGGAGGTAACGGCATCGGGGAGCTATGTCGACCTACATGACTTCGGCGGAGCGGTGGTCTATCCTAACGGAACGATAGGAGTGGATGGCAGGGCTCCCGCCGCCGGGGTGACGTTTGATCAGGCGGGGAATATGTTCGGGACCACCTACTACGGAGGTGCGTACGGCGAAGGAAATAACGGTTTCGGCATGCTGTGGGAACTCACCGCATCGGGATCCTACTTTGACCTCCATGACTTCGGGGGATCGGCGACGCGTTCGGATGGTTCGAGTGGTTACGACGGGACCTTTCCTTGTGCGCCAGTCACAGTGAGCACCGCCGGAGTGTTGTTTGGAGTGAACGAAAACGGCGGGAAAAACGCGGCAGGCTGGTATGGCGCCGGCATGATGTGGTCGCTCGCAGGGGTCTCAACTCCGGCGGTGAAAAGTGTGAGCCTCGCGCCCAACTCGGTCGTCGGCGGGACCTCGTCTACGGGAACGGTTACCCTTGGGGCAGCCGCCGCTACGGGCGGGGCGACTGTGACGTTATCGTCGACCAACATGAGCGCGACTGTTCCGAAGACGGTCACGATAGCTGCCGGGGCGACGACCGCAACCTTTGCCATTACAACGGTCGGGGTCGATGATTCGACGACCGTTACGATCTCCGCAGGCAGCGGATTATGGGCGAAGACGGCGACACTCACGATCACTCCAGCGGTGTTGTCCTCGCTGAGTCTGAACCCGAAAACGGTCGATGGAGGGGACAATTCGACAGGGACAGTCACGCTAAGCGGACCGGCTGGCCCAAGCGGGACTTGGGTAGAGCTTGGCGACAACAGCGACTATGTGGCGGCCCCGGCGAACGTGCTCGTACCGGCGGGGGCGAATTCCGCTACTTTCACGATCAATACCGGGGTCGTCAGCGCTTCGACGACGGTAACGCTAACGGCAACTTCACATGGAGTGATCAAGTCGGCAGACCTCATTATTGCTCCCCCGACATTGGCGTCGATCTCGATCGACCCGACCGAAGTGGCGGGGGGAAACCCGGCGACCGGCACTGTCACCCTTAGCGGCGAGGCGGGTGTCGGCGGGATGGCTGTCACTTTGGCGAGCAATAGCTCAGAAGTGACGGTACCCAAATCCGTAACCGTCGCGGCTGGACAAGAGGAGGCGACCTTCCAGATAACTACGATCACCGTTGCCGAAAAACTCGAGGCGACTATCACTGCAACCAATGCAAAGGTGTCGCACACGGCAGAACTGACGGTCACTCCTCCGACCCTAGAAGCGTTGAGCCTCAATCCGACCACCCTAATTGGTGGCTCGTCCTCGACTGGCGCGGTGGGTTTGAGCGGCCCGGCGCCGACGAGCGGCATGACGGTGAAGGTGTCCAGTAACTCGCATTTAGGCACGGTTCCGGCAACCGTGAAGGTCAAACCGGGCCAGAGGGTCGCCACGTTCACAGTAAAGACAGTCGCGATCGCCGCTCAGGAAACGGTTACGATCAGCGCGAGCCTGAACGAAGACTCGGAAACCGCGCAGCTCAAGATAACGCCGCCGGCGCTGAGTTCCGTCACGGTCAAACCCACGAGCCTTGTGGGTGGCATTTCGGCGGTCGGTACCGTGACCCTAAATGGATCGGCGCCTGCCGGCGGTATATCCGTTGGATTGTCGGTCGCCGGTCCCGGGGCGGTACCAGCCTACGTGATTGTGCCCGTGAATAAAACGTCGGCTACGTTTAGTGTCAAGACAGTCGCGGTGGCAACCAACCAGATCGCGACCCTGACGGCATCGCAGGGAGGCGTCCACAAGACGGCGACGATTAGCGTTAGCGCTCCCACTCTGAAGTCAGTGGCGCTGAGTCCGGCGTCGGTGGCGCCCGGTAAGACCAGCAAGGGAACCGTAACGATCAGTTCGGCCGCACCGACCGGCGGGTTAGTGATCACCTTGTCGAGCAGCCTTCCGGCGGCAACGCCTCCAACTACCGTGACCATCGCAGCCGGAAAAACATCGGCGACTTTCACGGTCAAGACGTCTACGGTGAGCGCGAGGACGACTGTGACGATCTTAGGAGCGCTCAACGGAGTGACGAAGACGGCAACGCTGACGATCACCTAGCCCGGTCAAGAGAGGGGCGGGGATTACGTCGTCTTCGAAGGCTTGCTGGCGTTGATGGCGGCTAAGTTCCGTGATTGGATCGCGCGTGTGGTTGTCTGATCACAAGGGCCGCACCCTGAGTCTGGCAAGTTCCCGCTTGGTGGCTGGCCGGAAAGTGACCTTCACAAACTGACCAAACGATCTTCTAGCCATCGAGGTCTCCCCCGCCCGCAACGCTGGCGTGCCCCCGGATGACTTCAGGCGCGAAGGTTCCGCGTGCCTGGAATGGTTCGCCCGGAGTTTGCCGGCATCGTTCTGCTGGAGCTTAGCCATCGCCTGTCCGGGGTTTGGGCTTGGTCTCTTGGCGGCTTTGAGCTTCATCTTGCGCTTCTTTGTTCTGAGATCCTTCAACCGTGCCCTTCGCTTGCTGCCATCGTCGGCCAAGTAATAGTGAAGGGTGGGCTTGTTGAGGACCGTGCTGGCACCAATAGCCGTATCTATGGCAGCCCGGGTGCGCCCGACCTCGTGGTCAACGGCTTCTCTGAGTATCGAGCAGAGGTGTAGTTCGCCGTCTGCGTCTTCAATGGCGACCCAGAACTCAGCCTGCCAGTTCCGAACTCGCCTCAATTCGCGGGTGCTGATGTCGAGTCCGGCAAATCCTAACGATCGATATCGATTTGACTGCCACTCAACGCGTACAACCCCGGGGCCGTGGTGAGCATCGGTACGTAAGTCGACCTCGTTATCGCTGATCCACGTCTCCCAATCCAGTTTGGGCATATTGTCATTGTAGCTTCACCCAAGCCCCTGTCCGTGCGTACCGGTACCAGATGTACTCAATCTCCCTCGTGACTCAGGAAGCCATGTCGGACCATTTGTTTAGATGCCGTGCCCGAGTCACGATCGTGCCTATGGGCTTTGGCAACGCACCCGTAAAGATCGTTGGTCTCAACCCATGGTGGAGCAAGCACGGAGCACCAGAAAGGATGAGTCTTGGCTTGGGTGACGTAGTGTAGGCGTCAGTTGCGAATATAGACTGGCTTGCCGCCCTGCAACAGTTTCTGGCCGTTGTCGGACAGATTGTATATGGCCTTGCCTGTATCGAAGATGAGTGTGAGCGTGCGACCGTTCAGATTCCATATGCCGCCTTTGGCATGCAGCCGAAATGTGCGATCGATACGCAAGTCGATGAGGCCGAATTGAGCGGAGTCGCTCCTTGACGCCTCTGTAAAGAACTGCTCGAGGCCCTCAAGCCCGCCGATTCGGTATCGCCAATGCGAATCCAGCTTGTCGGGATACGGTTCTGGCGTATGCCAAACCCCGACCATCCCCCGATCGTGATCGTCTACCGCATTTACTCGGTGGTTGTCGCCGGCGGTGTAGGGGTACAGGGAGAAGATTCGCATCGTTCCCTTGACCAGATAAGTGATCTCCAGCTTTCCCTGATTGGGATCGTAGTCACCCTCGAAGTTCAGCATCGAAGCTTCATACTGCTTGTGGAACTGGATGGCCGCATCTCGGCTCATGTCCCCCATCAGCTTAGCGATATCGGCGTTCTCCTGTTCGAACGCGGTGACCGCCCTGAAGAAGTAGTGGCCGTTTTGAAACTGATACTTGCCCTGCTGGATGAACGCCGGAGTTACGAGCATGTAGCTCGACTCAGGCATGAACTTCAGCATCGGGTGATATCCAGGGATCGATTGAACGACAGGTTCCTCTTCCCAGTCGTCCAAACTGAAGATCTGATCCGACATGGCCAGGCACTTTGATAGGTGCATCGCAACTAATAGGGAGACCACCATACGTTCATCTTATCACAGGAATATCGCAATCTACCGAGTCATGATCCTGTCGTTCGGGAGAGGGCCAAAAGTCCCGTTTTGAACTCGAAACGGGGTGACGTACAACCAACCGAGCACTGGGTTACGGCCTCCGCATGCCACGATGCCCGCATCGCCTAGCGGACGGTCAAGTTCGCAGAAACGCTTGTGCCGAATAGGGACGCGGTTACTACGGCCTTGGTGGGCGCGGACGTTCTATATGTCTTGATGGCGAAGTTCGCGGACGTGAACCCGGCAGGAATCTTGGCGACATTGGGTACCTTGACGAGCTGGCTATTACTCGATAGGGCGATGTTGAGTCCGTTTGCCGGAGCCGGGGAGGTAAGTCGCACCGTCCCGACGCCGGCGGCGCCTCCGGTCAACACCGATGGTGAAAGACTCAGCGATCGCAATTGCAGCGCAATCACGGTGAGATTCACTTGGCGGCTCACTCCGCTCGCCTTGACCGTCAAAGCGACGACTCGATTGGACGGCACCGGATTAGTCACAACGCTAAAGCTGGCGCTGCTCATGCCTGGCTGAATCGTGACTTTCGGAGGGACAGTGACCGCCGGATCGGAACTTGAAAGCGAAACGTCGAGCCCCGTTGGTCCGCTTGCGCCCGTAAGTACGACGGTTGCTTTCGCCCCGTAGCCGCCGAATACGGAAGCGGGAGCGATTACGATATGGGAAAGGAAGGCGGGAATCACCGAGAGCGATGCGGACCTCGATGCCCCGTTCAGAGTGGCCGTAATACTCGCCGTTGTCTTGGCATCGACCCCCGAAGTAGTGATCGTGAAGGTCCCCGTCGTCTGTCCGCCGGGGATGGCGATCGAAAGGGGCACGACCGCCGCCGAGTTGCTGCTTGTAAGCGTAACCATGACACCGCCGGTAAATGCGGGACCTCCCAGGGTGACCGATCCATATACCTTGTTCCCGCCTGCGATGGTCGAGGGCGTAACCGACAACAAAGCCACGGTCGGCGGGGTGATTGTGAGATCCGCCGACTGGGAGTGGGGCCCGCTCGATGCGGTTATGGAAAGCGATGCCTTGGTCTGGGACGGAGATGTGGTCACCTCAAATGTAGCCGTAAGGGCCCCTGCCGGAATAAACAAGGATGCCGGCACCGAGGCGGTCGATCCAGATGACTCCAGTTTGACCGTAACGCCCGAGGCGGGAGCAGGATAGGCTAAGGTGACCGTACCGGAAACCAGGTTGCCACCTTCGACCGATGTCGGAGCCACTAACAGCCCCGTGATATTGAACGAGGTGAAGATCGGAATCGGCCCGACGACCAAGTCGTTGTTCCTTGACATGTATGCCAGCCGAGTGCCATCAGGGGACACTGCCATAGAAATGGCGTCGTCGGAGAAGTAGCCCAGCATGGCGTAGTCCGACGTTCGAAAGCCCTCGATCCCGATGGAGCTATTGCCGGCGAGATAGAGGGTCTTCCCATCCAGAGAATAGGTGACGAAGCCGAGTCCGCTGGCGCCGGTAGCCAAGAACGGTCTCACCGCCGTTCCCTTCGCCAGAGACCAAATCTCGAGAACGGTCCGAGCACTGCCCGATTGGCCGGCAACCGCGAGGTTGGAACCGTCGCGTGAAAAGGCAATTGACGAGGCAATCGTCGTCGACGTGGCGTACGAAGCGATTAGACGTGCATCGGAAGTTTGCCAGACCTCAACGACCCCAACCTGATTAAGGGTCGCCCCATCCGTCGAAAATCCGCAATCGGCAAGAAGTGAGCTATCGGTGGAGAATGCGACACTTTTGATGCTTTGGTTGGCGCCGGTGCCAATTGAAACCAAGCGTTGCCCAGTCTTGACGCTCCATACCTCGAGATCGCCTGAGGAATTGGCCAAACTGCCGCCAACCGCAAGTTTCGATCCATCGGGAGAGAATTTGACCGACGAGATGGCGGTAGCGTTGGTCGTCAGGGTCTGGCGTAGCGTGCACGTTGAAGCGTCCCATAGCTGGACCGA
This sequence comes from Fimbriimonas sp., assembly GCA_031292555.1. Lineage (GTDB taxonomy): Bacteria > Armatimonadota > Fimbriimonadia > Fimbriimonadales > Fimbriimonadaceae > Fimbriimonas. The sequence continues at coordinate 37,499 of JARLGV010000128.1, read as the reverse complement.
TCCGCTTCCGTTGCCCAGCCCAATCGCAATCGTACTTCCGTCGGGGGAGTACACGCAGCCACCAATCGGGTTGAAGTATCCGGTATTGAGGTTTGCCAGCCACGTGCCAGTAGAGGCGTTCCAAAGATCTACGGTGCCATCAGTGAGGCGGGCGCCGCCTCCGATGATGGATTTTCCGTCGGGAGAAAACACCGGCGGCGTCGAACTGAGCACGTCCGAACCGGTTGTCGATCCTACGATTCCATAGAAGCTGGGGATCTGGAGGATTCTTATATAGCCCACGTCGAAAAGGCGGTCCCAGGTGTACGAGCCGCCTATCGCGACCGTCTGACTGTCTGGGGAGAAGCTCATGGTCGAGATAGCGGACAGGTGGTTCACGCCTGACCGAGACACGTAACCGGTGGCCGTATCCCATATCTCGATCTCACCGACGTTCGTGTAAGTAGGGTAGTTGGCATGGCCGTTTCCCGAATCGGCCAAGGAGCTTCCATCTGGGGAGTAATCCACTGCCGAGATGCTCGTCTGGGTCGTCGGTAGTATCTGTTTCAGGGTGAAACTGGAAAGGGACCATACTTCCACAGAGCCGGCGTAACTTCCATTCGGCCTCAGGACCTGGCCCCCGACCGCCAATGACTGACTATTCGGCGAGATGGCGACAGAAACAACCGGGACCTCTGCCGTCAAGAGGGAAGCGACTTGGTTTCCATTCGCAAGATTCCAGACCTCCGCCGTTCCTGCGGTTGCCGTTTGGCCCCCAGCCACGGCCAGTTTGCCGTCTGGGCTCAGCGCTACCGAGTTGATCTCGGTTGCGGCCGATTGGAGGGTCTTCAACTTGGTCGAGCCGACCACATTCCATACTTCGAGGTCGTCCTGTGCCGGGCCAAGGCCGCCAACCACTACGATCGAACCGTCGGCGGAGAGTTTGGTCGACCGGATCGTTGTTAAGCCAGTATGGAGGAGTTTGATCAGCCGACTATCCGCGACGTTCCATAGCTGAAGATCGCCGCTCGAGCCGGCGGCGAGCGTCTTGCCGTCAGCCGTGAATGCCAAGCTTTGAACGGAGTGGTCGATGCCCAGAGAGAGACTGCGAATCGGCACTCCCGAATGAGCGTCGTATATCTGGAGCCCTCCGTCGCCTCCAACCGCAAGCATGGCGCCGTCCGGCGTGAATGCGGTGCACGAGGGGCCGGAGATCGAGTTGAAGAGCCATTGAAGCGGCATCGATCCTTGAGCCTTGGATAAGGTGGGGACGGCGAGGGAAGTCGCCAACGCAAACGCGATCACGATGCGCTTTGCTCGCAATCCGGCCGCTTTGGTGAGTCCGTAGATCAATCCATCCATCTCCTGCTAAGTTGAATGTTACAGTATAATCTTTTAAATAGCATTAGCTGTTCAAGGCAAGCGAAGGCAAAAGCCAGATCTGCAGCTATTTTATTGGTTCTGGGAGCCGAATCGCCCTCCATCATTTCGTCCTACGTGCCGAAGACTCGGGAATCGGCCATGCACGCGATTGCAGCCCACTGCTCAACCCCAGTTCTCCCCACTTCCGAAACGCCTCCCAGCCCCATATCCCATCGCGCCAACATCCCGGACCATGCAGCGGAGGTCCAAGCATCCCCGGCATTTCGGCACTACCCTACTTCTCCATTACGCCACTACGTCACTCCACCACTCCTTCTCTCCGAATCCCAACCCCAAGGGAAATAGCCGGTAAAATGCCGCCCAATCGATGTGCAAATGAGGGTTTGGACCAATACCAAGGCGCGGCTTTATGACGAAGGAAAGTTTTGGCCCTTGGCCACTATTGTCCTTGGCGTAATCAGCCTCCTTAAGGGAATTCGGCACCCAGGTACATGGCCTGCCACCCAGGCACTTCTCAATTACGATCATGGCCTCATCAAGAGGGGTCTGTTCGGCGCGACCTTTGGCAAGGCGTTTCACCTCGATCACTACGTCAACTTCACAATTCTCTCCTACCTACTGCTCTATGTCCTTCTGAGGCTCCTGATCAGCCTCACGATTCGCAGCGGAGTGGTGGATAGGTTAGGGCGCGGGGAGATCGCCGCCCTGTTCTATTCCAGTGTCGTCATCAGTTTCCTAGGCGTGCTCGCTGGTTATCTGGACATCGTGCTCGCCAGCCTTACGCTGTTTCTCTTGTTGATCCGCGATCCCCAGAAGAGGCTCTTTACGGCGATTCCCGTGTGTACGGCGGCGATCTTCGTTCACGAGATGTTCCTGATCGTTTTCTTGCCGCTGATCCTATTCAGCCTCGTACTAGATGCCGACGCCATGGGCAACCTCAAACAAAGGAAGCTGCAGTATCGACTCGCCGGATTGCTCGCGATAGGGTGCACTGGTTTGGCATGGATTCTTTCGTCCGTCTGTGTTGTCTCTGCCTCAGTTTCCAGGGAGCTTATGAACGAGGCGTCCAAGCACGCGGATTTCAAGGTCGACCCCAACGTCTACGATGCGTTGATCCGGACGGCGACCAAGAACTTCTCCGACATGGTGAGAAGCTACACCCAGGACTCAGAGTGGCGGATGGAGTTCATAGTATCGATCTTGATCTTCACGCCACTTACCGTGATGCTTGTGCGGACGATCGGGCAGATGTTGGAGGGGCACCAGGGAATGGCTTCGCGGAAGCGCTTGTTCGCACTTTCGCTGTGCGTAATGTTTGCGCCCCTGCTGCTGAATGCCCTGGGTTCGGATTGCGCGCGATGGGACGCTATGGTATGCCTGGACGGCTTTATCGTCCTGATGCTGCTATGCCGTTCGATGCCAGATCGTCGGCTGGACCTCAGCGTTGGAGCGAGAAACCTCATCGTCCTTCTTGTGGCCATCAACATGGCGACGGGCGAGTTCATGATGGGCATGGTCCCGAACGCACCGGGCGCGAATCCTTATCCTTTTTCCGGTGCGTTCACTCAGTTCGTCAACGACGTAGAGCATCAGAACTGGGTACCGCCGAAATAGATGGGCGGTCAAATTCATAATAAGCTTGAATGAGATCCCGAAATGCACATTCGACGTCTAGAGCGGAGCTTCAGGCAGGGAGATCGCGACAATCCAAAAGGAGCCCAGTACCGTCGAATCTGTAGAAGCCGTTTTTGCTCGGGCGGGAGACGCCTTTAGGAAGGGGCAGGTACCGCTGGCCGAACGTCTGTTGCGCGATGTTGTCGCTCGGGAGCCCGAGTTCGCGGAGGCGTCTTTGGTTCTCGGAATCCTTCTCGTCCGGACGGGGCGATGGGCCGAGTCGTCCGATTTCCTGGAACGCGCGGTAGAGGCGATGCCTCGGCGCGACGAGGCGATTTACTGGCTTGCCGTCGCAAAGAAGCACACGGGTGCGATTGAGGTGGCCATCGACATGTGCCGTCGCGCACTTGACCTCAGTCCAGGCAACCCGATCGTTGCGAATGAACTCGGTCTCTGCTACATGACCGTCAATCGGCCATCACTTGCGCTTCCCGCGTTTCAGGTCGCCGTGGACTCGGCGCCGAAGTCCGGCGCATACCTCTTCAACCTGGGCCTCGCCCTGTCCCGGCTCGACCGGATCTATAAGGCCCGGGATGCATTTGCAAGCTCGATTCGTCTCGAGCCGGACCGAGTGGAAGCCTATCTAGAGTTAGTTCGGATCCTAGAGATTCTAGACGCCCGTGCGGAAGTCGTGACCGTGCTCCAACGCGCCGTTGAGAGGATTCCCGCCGATTTTCAGCTACAGACCGCCCTCGCCGCTGCTCTCTCCTATGTCGGACGCAACGACGAAGCGGAGGAGATCTTCGTCAAGGCAATGGAATCGAACCCGGCGTCTGGAAATGCCTACGGACTCTGGTTGCAGCAGCGAGGCCGGTTCGACGATTCGGTTGCATGCTTCTTGAGATCCCTGCATGCCGATCCCGTCCAAGGGGTCCCCTTTTACGGGTTGACAGAAGCCAAGGTGTTTGAGATAGACGGCAAGTCGTGGACCGATCGCGCTGAACATGTGGCGAACTCGAACGAACTTGATCTTAAGGGGCGAACTTATCTCCTCTTTGCGTTGGCAAAGGCGTTCGAGCGGCAGAAGCACGTCGAGAAGGTGGTCGAGTACTACGACGGCGCCAACAAGGCGGCGTTCAAGCTCTACAACGAGGGAAGGCCGTTTGACCGGGCCGAGTTGGAATCGATCCATATCCAAACGATCGATCGCTATCCAAAGAATGTCGTTCAGCGCAAGCTTGACGCTGGGTCCGGCTCGGCATGCCCAATCTTCATCGTTGGGATGATCCGCTCAGGCACGACCCTTCTGGATCAGGTTTTGAGTAGCCATCCCGAGGTCGCGTCTGCCGGAGAACCCGTCTTCTGGATGCGGGAGGCCGACCGAGTTCGAAGACTGGGAGACCGCGAACTGTCCGGCGACGAAGTGGCCCAAATCGCGCAGCGATACCTAACCGCCCTGAAGGCGGTGGCGGGCGAGTCGCCGAGGATTTCGGACAAGATGCCCCTTAACTACGCCCACCTGGGGCTCATCCACCGGGTGTTACCGGAAGCTAAGATCATCCATCTCCGGAGGAATCCGCTCGATACGTGCTTCTCCATCTACACCACGTATCTCGGACAGGGGCCGAACTTCGCGTACGATCGGTCCAATATCGTCTTCTACTACAAGCTCTATCGGCGCCTTATGCACCACTGGCGGAGCGTCTTCACCGAAGACCAGATGATCGAGGTCGATTACGAGGACCTTGTTTCCGATCGTGAAGAGGTCGCCCGGAAACTCGTCCGGTTCTGCGGGCTCGAATGGAGCGACGCGTGCCTGCGCCACGAACAAAACGAGAGCGCGATCCGAACTCCGAGCAAATGGCAGGCGAGGCAACCCATCTATACGAGTTCTGTAAAGCGATGGGCGCCCTATGTACACGGTTTGGGCGAACTGACCGAACTCCTGTTGCTTAACGAGCCCTAAAACGCTTCTTTTAGCGCATCTTTAGGTGTGGAACATACACTATTGGCTCCGAGCTCCCTCGGAGACATAAGGAGACCGACGCAATTCATGTCCACCAAGCAAAAGGCTTTTACCCTGATTGAGTTGCTCGTCGTCATCGCAATCATCGCTATCTTGGCCGCCATTCTCTTCCCGGTTTTCGCTCAGGCGAAAGAGGCCGCGAAGAAGACCGCCTGTATGAGCCAGGCAAAGCAGACTGGGCTTTCCGAGATGATGTACGCGAACGACAACGACAACATGTACGTTCCCGCCAGCTACGGCGAGTACAACCCGAACTGGTATGCGCCGTGGTTCGGCCAAGGGGTCGGGCTGATCTATTGGAACCAGCTCATCCAGCCCTATATCAAGAGTTACGAACTGCTCGTCTGCCCTGACAAGGACTACACGAACTTCGGCTATGCCGCCTATGTAAACGGTCAATGGGCCGATCCGGGCAACCCCACCTCCAGCCCCGCCGGCGAGCTTCGGGTTAGCTGGACATGGAACGACGTGGAAGCTTGGCCGTACGCGACGCAGGTCACGCCGACGTTCAACGCGACCGGAAAGACCGGATACACCCACGGCGACGACCCGTATGCCTACTGGAACGGAGATCCGGTGTCGGAATCCGAAGTACAGACTCCGGCTTCCGCGATTTGGATTGCCGAAGGCGACTGGACGGACCTCTCCGGCAGCGACCGGAACACAGACTATGGATGGCAGCGGTACACGAAGGGCAACCCCAACCAGACGGTTTCCGGCCTGACGGTTCCCGGTTACTACGTTCGAGCACGCCACTCCGGCGGGTTCAACAGCATCTACGGAGACGGGCACGCAAAGTACCACAAGTGGAATAGCACAGGACCGTGCGATTGGGCCATCCAGGGATGTCCTTAGCCCTTCGCCTTTGCCTCGTCTTGGTCTTGGCAGCCGGGTTCGTGCTCGGCTGTGCGCCAAGCGCTTCAAGCCATGATGTCGCGCCTCCGGAGGGGCGGCCGAAGTTAGGTGTGCCCAAAGCCATCCAGCAACGGCGGCAAGGTCAGTCCTAAAGGCACTATCCTCTGCATATGCGATTGAATGCCAGGGAGCCGTCCAGAGACGGCTCCTCCGATGTGATCCACGCGCAGGCACGCGACGCTTTGTCCAGGGGGCGCCTGGCCGAGGTGGAGGCGCTCTGCGGAACGCTTCTGCGTCTTAAGAGCGATGACGTCGGCGCGCTAAACCTACTAGGGCAAGCACTTCTGGCGGCCCAGCGCCCAAGCGAGGCCAGCGAGCGGTTCACCGAGGCGGTTAGGCTTCGCCCTGACGCTGCCAACCTGCGCTTCAACCTCGCTCTTGCCTGTCAGGCCCTTGGCGAAATGGGAGCGGCTATCGAGGCGCTCCGGCATGCCGTGCGCCTCGAACCCGAGGTTGCCGTACTTCATGCGAAACTCGGCCAACTTCTGTGCGCGGCCGGGGCGCCGCAAGAAGCCGTTTCCGTCCTTCGCCGGGCCCTGCGCCTCGATCCCAAAGCCCTTCCCGCCTACCTGAACTTGGGCCAGGCTCTCATCGACGTCGGCGAGATGGTGGAGGCGGAGAAGACCCTCCGTTCTGCCCTGTTTCTCAACCCGAACGAACCGACCGCTAATCGGCTGCTGGGACGGATCCACCAAACCAAAGGCGAATTCACGGAGGCGATCGAGCGGTTCCAGAAGTCGATCGCCCTACAGCCGAACCAGGCCGCCGCTTACTTCGCATTGGCTTACTCCAAGCAGATGACCAGCGACGACGCCGCTTTGATCGAAGCAATGAATCGGCAACTGGGCCGAAACGGCTTAGGCGATACAGACGGCAGCCTTTTGAGCTATGCGGTCGGCAAAAGTCTGGACGACCTGGGCGACTACGACGCGGCGATGGACAGCTTCGAGCGCGCGAATCGGATCTGTCTGTCGACCGCCGAGGCGCAGCGCGGCCCATACCGAGCGGAGATCGAGCGAGCCAAAGTCGACAAGATCGTTGAGCTGTTTCCGGACGCGTTTGACGGCGGGGAGGGAGAGTGCCGGCCGATCTTTATCGTCGGCATGATCCGATCCGGCACGACTCTGGTTGAGGAGATACTGTCGAGGCACCCCGACGTCGATGCGGGCGGGGAACTCAAGTTTTGGACCGAGAACGAGGCCCGCTTTCTAGTAGAGCTTAGTGAGGAGGGTTTGGCGGCGTCTGCCGGTTGGAATCGGGAATACGAGGTCGAAATCGGTCGGATATCGCCCGGATCGCGGTTCGTGACCGACAAAATGCCCCTCAACTACCATGCGCTGGGTCTCATTCACCTGGCGTACCCTGGGGCAAAGATCGTGCATTGCCTCAGGAGTCCGCTTGACACGTGCCTATCCATCTACATGACTCCGTACTGCACGCCGCCCGAGTTTGCCCACGACTTGGACCACATCGCGTCGGCATACGCCGAGTACAAGCGCCTGATGGCGCACTGGAAACGCATCCTGCCAGAGGAGTGCCTGATCGAGGTCCGCTACGAAGACCTTGTCGGGAATCAAGAGACGTCCATCCGGACCCTCGTCGAATCGCTCGGCCTCGAATGGGACCCGGCTTGCCTGGAAACCCGCGCCACCAAGCGTCCGATTCAAACGCCAAGCGTGTGGCAAGCCCGACAACCGATCTACGGCAGCTCAGTCGGCCGATGGAAGAACTACGCCCATCGCATCGGGGCTTTGCTCGATCGACTGGGTGGTGCGTAAGTAATCGCGGAGGACGCGGTGAGGAGCGCTGAGGCTATCGTGAGTGCAACCTAATCTGGCAGCTCGACCCTTGCGCTCGGGCTGACTTGCCTCGACCGATCAAGGGGCCGCTCACGTCTATGATCGTGGCGGGGAAACTAAATGGAGCGCGTCGTTAACTGTTACCGGATGGGAGATGAAGAGAAGAAGGCGAATCGGGCGTACTACCGGTCGCTTACGCCCGAACAGCGCACCACGATCCTGATCGAGATGATCGAAGATTACTATGGCACTGAACACCGATTGGAAAGAGTTCCTGAATCTGTTCATATCAGGCGGCGTTGAGTTCATGATCGTCGGGAATGGGCGCGTGCGCTGTATGGGGAGCCTCGCATGACTGGGGACATCGATCTCTGGGTGAAACCCACCGCCGAGAATGCCAACCGAGTGATGAATGCCATTGAGAGTTTGGGTTCGGCTCGCTTGGGCTGAGTCCTTCCGATTTCGTAGCTTGCGACCAAGTGGTCCAACTGGGATATCCTCCCCGACGCATTGATATCCTGACCTGCCTGACCGATCTTGATTTCGATGCGTGCTGGGAAAGGCGAACGATTGCGTGCCTGGATGGATTAGCAGTCAGCAACATATCTCGGGACGACTTCATCACTAACAAGCAGGCAGTGGGACGATCGAAGGATCTTGCCGACATTGAAGCTGTTGAGTCCCGACTAGCACCGGTCCATTCCACTTGCCCGAACTGACCGGCATTTGGACTGTCAGCGTAACGCGACTTGCGCTGATTAATCGAGAGGCGATTCGGGGACGCCGGAACCGCCACTCGAATTACCTTGCTGCCTTGACTAGCACCCACGGTTGAGTCGGCATATCCGAGAGGATCGACTTCTCCCAGGCGAATTCGGCATGGGATTTCAGGAAGGGGGCGGCATAGAACGGTTCGCCGCAGGGATGGCCCATGCGCGCCCAAAAGCTGAGGTTGCGAGCGAGCTTGCTCGTGACCACCTTTCCTTGCACCGAGCCCATCGGCGTGAAGACCGGACCGTCGCAGTGGTCTTTGCGGGACTCGACGTCGCCGTGACCGCAAAGGTCGCTGAGGCTCGGACCGTCTTTGCCGAGGACCGCATCGTGGTGGTCGCCCAGGTACGCCTTGCCGAGTTCGGCGTCGATCTTGCCCTTGTCCCGCGCCATCAACTGAGCCCACCGGCCCTGCCGGTCAGAGCACATGTTCGAGGACGTTTTGACGTCACGCTGGCACTCCTCTGCTGTCAGTTTGGCGTCGATTGGGCAATTGCAGCTTGTGATCGTGCCATCGGATGACCGGTGAAAGATTGCGTTCTTGAGGCCGAGTTCCAATGACGCGATCTCGTTCGTCTTGGCATCACCGATGAGCCACATGTTGGCGTAGGCGCCGTTGTTCTTCTCGGTGAACCAGCGCTCGACGTCGGTGAGGTTGTCGCTGTACTGGATCGCTTCTCGCATCCGAACCGCCTCAGGTACCCCCTTCGGATCGAATCCTACGTAGGAGTCGATCGTCGTTTCGGTGAGCATAATGCCGGCGGAGTTCACGGCGAAATCGTCACCGCTGTCGATATGGCCTGGAAAGGAGTCCATCAGGATGTGCTTGCCGTGGCTCGGGCTGATGTCAAGGATGATGTTGTTATGCGACCCGTCGGCATATCCGCTCCAGCAGTTGTGTCCCATCACGATCTCGCCGTCCTTCGTCGCCGAGCCGGTGGCGATGAACGCGCTGCAGTGGTCGGCCGCCCCCGATGTTTTGGGCGCCCCCTTCTTCGCTTTGGCGACCAGCGCCTGATGGTATCCGCGATAGTAGCCATAATCCGAACTCATGGCGTTGATGACGACGTCGGCGAGAGTGAGACGGCTGCCATGGGCTCGAACTCCCTCGGCAATGCCTCGAAGCTCCTGCTTGTATTCGGTCGGAACCTTGGGCCAGAGGAGCTGCATCGCCTCCGCTCGCTCTTTCGTGAAGGAATTGGGGTCTTTGAAGCCCGCATCGTGGGCCGAATACACTCGCTCCACCTTGAGCATCGCCTCGATCTCCGGCTTCAGCCAATAGCCATGTTGGAATCCGATCGTCTCGGGCGATCCCGCCAAATGGACGGTGACCCACCCCGCCCTTTCCTGCCGGTAGCTACCGGCGAGTCGCGGGCCCTTCCCGCCATGAAGCACTAAACCTGCAATCATATAGCAAACCATCCGGTGATTGTATCCGGACCGGCCTATTCATGCACGTCATCGGTGGCAACCCTACTCACGAGCGGCGGCGGCCATCGCAGCGACGTTCTCGACGGGCACGTTGGGGAGGAGGGCCTCGTGGCTTGGGCTCACGACGAAGTTCGGGCCGAAGAGGTCGCGCAATCGGAGTACATCGTCACGAACCTGGGCCGGCGTTCCATTCACAAGCAGATCTTGGGAATCTACGCCGCCGACGAACGCGATCTTTCCTCGAAACTCCCGGGCGAGATCCTTCGCGTGCATGCCGGTGGCAAGCGCTTGAAGAGGATGCAATCCATCCACGCCGTGTTCGATGAGGGTGGGGATCACCTCGCTGATCGCTCCGCACGAATGGAGGACGACCCTCTTCCCGTGCCTCTTCGCCACTCCAATGAGGCGCAGCATACTTGGCAAGACGAATCGATTGAACAACTGCGGCGAGAGGATCAAGCCGCGCTGCGTGCCGAAGTCGTTGCCGAAGAAGAAGGTATCGGCGCAGTCCCCCAATTGGTCGAAGAACCGCTCGTTGGCCTGCTCGTAGTAGGTGACGATTCGGTCGGTAACCGCGTCCACGATCTCTGGGCGGTCGAACATCGCCATGAAATAGTTGTCCATGCCGAAGTATTCGGCGACGTCATGGAAGAACGGCGACCACAAGCCCGTCCAAACCGCCCGCGTGCGGTGCGTTTGAATTCGGTCGAGCACCGGGCCGAAATCGAGGTAGTCGAGATTGGGCCACGCATGAGCTTCCACTTCGGCGATCGATTCGCACTCGGCGAAGATCCCCGCCATATTCAGTGACTCGCGTTGTTTGCCAGCGTAGGGATCGAACGGCGATCGTCCTTCGGGATGTCGATAGCCCGAATCGGCTGGGATCCACCTTAGGTCGTCGCCGAAGTGGGTGTAGAGCGCCTCGCCGTCAGGTAGGCCGAGTTTGGCGAGATACATCGGCATCGTGTCCGAATGCGGATTGCCGGTCCAGTATCCAGGTTGCCCGTCGTTGCGTCGATCCAGAATGGTCGCGATATGATCACGTGGATTTTCCATAGCTGATGCCGTCTCAGGAGTTGGATGCTGGGCCGAGAGGATAGTTCGATTAGTGTTCACCGGGCCCAGCGCATCGTCTCAAGGGTTTTGTGGAACCGATCAGGGTCGACTATTGAGAAAGCGTCAAGTCAATGCCGTCCAGGTATGCGCCTTCCGGGGGAACGACGATCTTCTTGGAGGTCTCGACGCCAAAGGCCTTCGCACGAACCGCATAGGATCCGACCGGGACGCGGCTGATCGAATAGTAGCCGTCGAACGCGGATCTCTGGCTTAGGACGACTCGACCGTCCCGGTCGATGACTTCGACCAAGACTCCACTCGCGGCACTGAGGCGCCTATCTTGAAGGGTGTACACGGTTCCTGCTACCTCGGCAGTGGCTATGACCGGCATGTCGATCGTCTGCACGTTTCCTGGCCGAGGGGTAATTCTCAGTCCGGGCAACGCCGAGATCATGAGTGGGTTCTCCATCGAAGCCTCCACGACCTTGATGTCGGCTGGTTGATAGGCCGCTAGGCCATCGATAAGGACCGTCCCGTCTGGCCCTGTCAACTTCGGAAACGCTGAGTCGTTCACATAGATCGCAACTCCGGCGACCCGAGCATCACCCTTGGCGAGATGCCCGGTGCCTTTCGAATCTTGGAACACCCGAATCAGCACCGAGCCTTGCATCGCCTGCGACCGGGCGGTGGTCATCCACTTGCCGGATGACGGGTTCCGTACCATGCCGAACGAGATGGTCAACCCAAGCATGATTCCACGGGCTCTCGATACGTCGAGAATGAGGCCGTAGGCATAGTTGTCGTCATTTCGGTATAGGGATCCGGTTACGCCAAGGTCCCCGTCGCCAGGAGATTCATAGGCTCCAAAAGCGAGCATTCGGCCATCACGCAGCACCCTGCTTGTGCGAAACCCCAGGGATACAATCGTGGGAGTTCCGGACCAATCATAGTTCAGGTTCGCTTCCGTTGAATGACCGTTCTGGAAACGACTGAACATCAGCTCGCCGGTCCGATGGTCGGTGGTGCCCGTTTGCGTTTGGGTGGACGTCATGTTGGTAATGCTGAGTCCGTTTCGTTGGTAGGATAGGCGACCCTCAGCCTTCCACTCCTGGGTTCCGAAGACCGTCTCGCGTCGACTGATTTCTAGGTCGGCAGGCAGGAGGTGCGACCAATTGGGCATCGTAAGATTCTGGAGCCTCAATTCGGTGTCGCTCCTATCCGGGTCCTGTTCCCGCCCGTATATGCCGCTCACGAGACCGGTCACGTTCGTTTGGCTCAGTCCGACGAAAGCCCTGCCCCATGCCCATTCGCCGTCGATTTGACTTGCCTGACCCGAAGCAGGATCGTCGACAATGCAAGTGGTGATCAGTGCGTTGGCAAAGTAACCGCGCATCCCGACCGTCGAATACAGGTGTCTTCCGCCGTCGACAGGTTCGCTCGCTATACTGGTGAAGACGGTTAGGTCGCGCTTGATTCCCAGACTGGATTGGGCTGCCCACTCCGGGGAGCTAGCAGACCCTCCTATGACCGCCTCATATTGAAGGGACCCGGGCTCCAATGTGCCGACGACGTTCCTCGTTTGGACTTCTTCCCGACGCTCACCAAGAGGGCCATCGAAAATAAGGCGAAATTTGTTTGTTCCAGGATGCAAAGCCACATTCTTGAACTCGTATTTGCCGGGTCCATTCTCCTCTTGGTAGCCGATAAGAGCTTCGCCCCGGAATAGCTCGACGTCCCAACCTGGCTGCAGCGGTCCGGTGAGGGTTGTCGTTTTCGCAGGACCGACCTGGGAGACGGGGTCATTGGAGGCGGCGAATCCGGTGATTGCATGTGACGACGACACCAGCGGCAAATCCAACGATGTCGTGTACCCGATGGTCTCTTGCCGCGCATTGAGGGAACCAAGCAGTCCGCCCTCTTGGTTCTTGAGCACGAACGACAACAGGCCTGCCGGTCCAGTTCGCGATTCAAGGTCCAGGCTGCCATCCAAGCTCCCCTCAGCGAAATCGGATGCAAATTGGGCGTCGTATCGTATTGAAGTTGACTTCGCTCTTGTGGCCTCGGCGTCGCCAAACGAAAGAGACTGGTCGATGGCGGGGCTGCCGAGCGCTTGATACGGATTGGGCACCCGGGCAAATCCCGGGTCGTGGTATTCGCCCTTGTTCAGTTGGTTTGCGAGGTTCTCTCGCCGGAGTCGTCTTTGGAGGGGAAGCTGGTCTTTGGGATTGACGTAGATTGCGAGGCCGTTCTCGTTGATCTCGATTCCGAGTGCAAGCCACTTGTTCAGCGCTCGATAGTCGACGTAAATGTCGTTGCGCTGGACCTGAACGTAGGCTGGATCGTAGGGTTCGTCCTTTCCGCTAACCTTGATCCGTTTTTGTCGAACGTCCAGACTGAACGTGCGGCTGCTCCTGCCGACAAAGCCTTCGGCGGTTCCATCGGCAGGGGTGGTCCGGACCGCGATCTCCAACAAGCGGCAGATGGCGCCGAGGGGGAGCAAGACGCCTGCTCCGTTTCGGTATGCCTCAATTTCGTCGGTCAGATCGATCTCCTCCAAAACGAGAGACAGAAGGAGCAAGTCGTCCTCAGATGGCTTCACGAATGAGACGGCGTCCGTCTTGAGATTCGTTTGGCCGATCGACTGAGTGGTCGCTCCGAGAACGTGCGCCGAGCAGATCATGAGACCGGCGCACGCCAATGCCCGGAAGATGTTCACAGTACAGTGACTTGAGTCTTCGCGAACGGTTGACCGCCGTCGGCATCGGAGTGCTTGTAGGTTGCACGTATCGTGCCGTTATGCAGTTGCAGCGTCTTGTCCTGAGAAACAAGGACGGCGAAGCTCCTGGTGGCATTGCTTGCATAGATCGCCACGCCATTGGTCCTTGCGAGCGTTTTGAAGGGCTGGCCATTCTGAGCGAATTCGACGACCAGGTCGCCATACACCGATGCATTACCAGTGTGAGTCAGTTTGCCGACGAGCACAGGCAGTCCATCTGGCGTTGAGACGAGTCGTACCTCGGCGAAATCGGCCGAGGCGTATGTCTCCCCATGGCGAACGATCACGGGGATGGACAGACCGAAAATCGGCTTGATCTGGACAGTTAGCCCTTTGGGCAGATCGGCGGCGGCGGGCGCCTGGTCGGGTGCGGAATCCGCCGAAACGGCGCGAAAAAGCATGTGCGAACGATACTCTCCGGTCGCAAGGTCGGCTGGCAGTCTCAACTGAATGCGGACAACCTGTGATACACGTGGAGCCAATAGAACTTGGCGGGGAGTGAAACGAACGAGATCGTCCGCGAACCTGTCGTCGGCCCCTGGGGTGGCGACGTTGACGAGGTCACCGTCTTCGTTCATGCGTTCGTGTATCAGGGAGATTCGGTAGAGCGACGGCTTGTCCCCAATATTGAGCAGGCTGATCTCGGCCGTCCGTTTGGGGCCCTCGAACACGATACGCATCGGTGAAACAAGGAGGTCTCCGGCTCTCGCCCGTGGTGTTTGGGCTGGTTGCTGAATGCCGGCTTGCAGGGTTGCGGCTCCCAGGAGCACGCATACAGTGGACAAAGATAGTTGTTTTCGGAGATCTCTCATAGAATGACCCAGAGCCTCGGATGAGGTCGGCTTTGAGCGTGAGCAAGAAGAATCTCAGCGCATTGCCGATGGAGGTTCAGCTCATGAGCCGAAGCAGGGACATTGCTTCAGTCTCATATTGTTGTCGGATGTCGGTCCAGTTCCGCTCGATTCGGGCTGTAGGGGGAAGTGAGCCCAAATCAGGAAGGTTCAGCCCTTGGAAGCTCTTGCTCTGCCAAGGGCTGAGAGATGGGGTTACGAGTAGTTAACGGTTACGCTGAAGGAACCGGTGTAGAAGCCGGCAACCTGGCTTGGGCCGACGTTCAGGTTGGCGCCTACGGTGAGAGTATCGGTACCCGATTCGCTCAGGGTCGCAGTACCCGATAGGGTGGCACTCTTGAATGTATCGAGCGTCATCGAGGGTGCACCTTCGCCGGATCCCGAGGTGATGGTTACCGGGCTCGTCGTGTCGAGCGTAGGCAAGGTGATGGAGTAGGCATAGCCTGGCATTCCGGTGATCGAGAACGATGCCGCCCCGACGGCTGAATTTGCCAATCCCGATTGGTTCGTGATTAGCGTGTGCCCCGGGAAGGTTCTAACTCCGGCAGGGGTAACGGTAACGGTGCCTCCCGACGTATCGGCGACGATCTGGCCGAACATAAGGTTATCGTTCGCCGTGATAGCGATGGCTGCGACGATCTGGGCGGATCCATTGGCAGTCGCTGAGGAACTCGCCTGGGCGTTGGCGCTTTGGACTGCTCCAAGCAGCAATACGGTACCAAGGGCGAGAGGGGCAAAACGGTTGAATTTGAATTGTTTCATCTACAGATCTCCTGTGAAGCCTGTTTGTCTATCTACTGGCCCGGCGCCATCAGCAGTCTCTTTCTAGTCTGTCTACTGGCCCGGGTCAGCCGAGATAGGTAGTCGGGCGCTTCCTAGCGGTCGATAACGGCAAATGGCCCGGGCTTTGGGAAATATTCGAAAACAATTGTTACTGCCAGGTAGTTTCCTAACCTCGCCCGTTTTCACTGCATACCCTGGCAGTAATACGTGGTCTAGTAAACTACTTTGTCCTGGCAATGCACACTACGGCAAGTCGGGAGGAATTCGGACTGCAATTCAAAAGGGTATCCAGGGCTCCCGAGCCTAGCGGCGTACCACCATTGGGCAGGATCAAAGGGCTGTCGCTGGGAGACCCGGCGGAACAGCACGAAACACTGAATATAGACAGTGCCGGTGTCGGTCGTCG
The DNA here is from genome assembly GCA_031292555.1 of Fimbriimonas sp. Lineage (GTDB taxonomy): Bacteria > Armatimonadota > Fimbriimonadia > Fimbriimonadales > Fimbriimonadaceae > Fimbriimonas. The sequence goes on along the minus strand of JARLGV010000128.1, from coordinate 21,709 downwards.
TCATCCCGCAAACGAAGAGTTCACATGTCGTGCCGGCCCGTCACCCTTCAGTCGAAGCAGGATGCACTATATCGGATCGAGTGGGTAGATCGGCCGGCTGAGGTTGCGGTAGGGAAGGCAGGCGATCCGTAGGTCCGTAAAGCCTGGGGTGAGGGCAATGAAAGTTTCGGAACAGCGTTCCCGCAATTCGGGGGCGAGATAGCCTTGCTTGACGACCACGATTCTCTTGGATAGCGGATCGATGCCGGAGGGCTCGAACGACTCCAGGGTGTGGAACGGGCGTCGTCCATCGGTGATCACAACCGTAATGTCGTCAACCTCGACGGTTGCGGTACCGCCCTCGACTCTCAGCACCTTTGCCGTGATTCCTAGGGGTTGACAGTTGATCGCATCAAGCTTTCCGCCGAGGCTGAGTTCAACAGTCTCCCCGGGACCTACGGCGACGCACGCCTCTACCGCGGCCGGATCGGTGATGCCGGCGTAGAGGACATCCTTGGCCCCGGCGGTGAGGAGTTTGCCCAGCATGAAGCTCACGTCCCCCGCCCCACCGGCGGTCACGTTGTCGCCGGAGTCAGAAACGAAGACCGGACCCTCGGTTGCTGCCATTGCTCTCGCGATGGCTTCGCGCAGAGGGATTGTCGCCACTTCGGGTCCGAATTCATGGCGCTTTGTCCACACGAGATCTCCGTATTCGCAAGCCAAAGTCGAAGCCCTCTCGCCGTCCTCGCCAACCACCAAGGTTGATACCGACGTATGTGGGGAATCAGTCCATGCGCATGCGATCATCAAGGACGCATCCCAGATGCCTTCGTTGGATTCAAGTTCCGAGATGTGGGCATAGAGCGACTTGGACGGTTCGGTCGCAGTCACCGCATTTTCGCCGGGAAGCAAAAGCGGTAGCTTCTTCATCGCGGTCGTAAGTCGGACACCCTGCCGGATCGACTGGACGAGGTGCCTAAAGGCTCGCACTCTCGTCTCCGGTCCATCGATGTGAGGAGCGGTGCGCAGTGCGGTCAGGATGTTAACCGAGGCGACGAATTCGGGCGAAAGGTTTCCGTGCAAATCGAGGCTTGCCGCGATCGGCATGTTCGGGCCGACCAGCCTGCGGATCGATCGCAGAAGGTCGGTCTCGCCGTCGCCGATCTCTTCGACCTCCATCGCGCCGTGAAGAGAAAGATAGATGCCGTCGAACGGCATCCGTAGCTTCAGCCGCGCAAGCAACTCGTCTCGAAGCTCGGTGTACGCTGACAGGGTCACCATGCCGTTGGGAGTGGCCGAGGCGATCAGGCACGGTGCGAGCTCGACCTCGGCGCCAAACTCCTCGGCAATCTCGCGAGGAACGCATTCCTCGCCCCTTCGGACCCAGAAGTCGCTTAGCGTAGTTCGAAGCGAGGAGAACGTGTTCGTCTCATGGCCGATTCCGGCAACTGCAATGCGCATTGCCTAAGTCTAGTCGACCTGGAGTCGCCAATTCCTGAACTTGAAGGTGCTGCACGGTAGACTCAGTAGTCGTCAGCGATCACTGTACGCATTTTCGTGAGCCCAACCTTCTGGAAGCCCTTACCTGCGGGCATAACCCAAAGGCGTCCCTTCGAGTCCAGAACCATCGGTTGCCAGTCGTTGATTGGCGCCAGCAGATTTCCGCCGGTCTCCTGCCACACATCCATGGCCTGGGTTTTGGACCATTGGTCAGTCATGTGGATGACGGCCAGCCACCGCTTATCGCTGTCCCTCACGTAAAGGGCGACCAGGTTGTCTGAAAAGGAGGGAAGAGGGTCGATTTGGTACGGTTGTTGATGGTTGGGAATCTTCAGCCATGAGCCTCTGATCCAAAAATAGCTGTAGGTGTGGCGGCGCGGAACCTGACGCGTGATCGAGAAGGTGAAAGTCTGGTCGGCGCTATTGAACCAGCGGTCGATCGTGACAAAACGATCCGCCTGAACAGGAAAGCGCACTCGCTGCAAGTCCTCTTCGACCGGCCCTATCCATGAGTTCCCGTAGATCCACTCACTCACGATCGGATCGTCTCCTCCATAACGCCGCGTCTGTACGGTGAGGTGAGCCTCAGTTTCGGAGACGATGCAGTAGGGGTCGCCCAACAACGAGCCCGGGCGGAAGTCGCAAATCTTTGAGATCCGTTCCGGCGTTACCCGGGAGATTCGGCGTCCACCCTTTGGGGCTGCGGTGACGATCAGGAGCGAGTCATTTCTGCCGGGGCCGCATCCGGTCACGGTGTTGGGAATCCTGATTGGGCTTCCGCGCCGAATCAGTGTCCCGTCCGACTCGACAAATCGGCTCACGGCCATCGTTCGCCCTGGCTTGCCTTCGATAACATAGCAGCTCTTGCCCGAGACCCATAGTGCGTCGGGCATCTGTCCGGCAACTGGAATAGGTAGCGCCAAGAGCAACATCAACGGAAACACGGTTACGATATTGGACGCCTGCGCCTGGCTTCGGATTCGTCGATTTGGATGCGACCATACGTTCACGTCGAACCAGGTACGAGCCAATCTCGATCGCCACATTGAGAGGCGAAACCGACTAGGTTCGGTCGCCAGCGGCTTAATCCTGCCTGCTTAGAGAGGAACCGGAAAGCGTGATTCGGCAGCGATCTGCGACTTTGCACGGTGCGTGTTGGCGGAAATATAGCGTGAAGCGCACATGCTAGGAATTAGCCGATTATATCATAAGTCGATGATGTCATGTACCTGTATTAACGCATGGAATCGGACTATCGATCTTTGATTCAAACGAGAGGAACCGGGATGCGTCCATGACACGTGCAGAGAATGGGGGAGTATACACCAAGAAGGTACGAAGCGATGACCGCATAGTCGCATGGATGCTCTCAATGTGATTGCTTCATGGGAAATAAATACTTGCCGTTGGCCTCCTGCTGTGATAGCATGAACCCGGGCCGGCAGGTTTGGTCCGGCCTGTAGTTTCACAAGGAGGTTGTCCTCTTGAACAAGGCATTTACGCTCATCGAACTCTTAGTCGTCATTGCGATCATCGCGATCCTCGCGTCGATTCTCTTTCCTGTCTTTGCCCAAGCGAAGCAGGCCGCGAAGAAGACGGCCTCGCTTTCAAACTCCAAGCAGATCGGGTTGGCCGAGAAGATGTATCAGGCCGACTCCGACGACTCGTTCGTCATCTTCCAAACCAACTACGCCGACTCGAGCTGCCCGGCGTCGACTGGTGGACCTCACTGCTCCGACAACTTGGCTCAGCACGCTCCGATGTGGGGCGAACTCGTCGTGCCTTACATCAAGACCCTGCAAGTATTTGTCGATCCGGGCGTTGGCGACTCGGAGGGGATCTATGGGAATGGCCAATATGCGTGGTTCTACAACCAGTACCGGTTCACCCAATACGGCTACAACTACATGTTCCTGTCGCCTTGGTGGCAATGCGCCACTTCGCTCTCGCGAGCCGAGTCATCAAGCATCCATCCGGCTGAGACCGTGATGTTCACCACATCGGTCGCGTTCATGTACGACGTCAACCGCGGCTTCACCGGCGTGAATGCTCCCGGTTCATCGGCCATCACTAACCCGGCGCCCAACGCGTGCATCTTCTACGACGCATTCGGCTCCTATCCGTCAGGATTCGATTCGAGCGGATGGTCAAGAAACAACCCAACCCCATACGACCATTTCACCGCTCAAATGCGCGGATACCGGCCATATGGCGGTGCCAACGTCACGTGGGTTGATGGCCATTCCAAGTACCTGAAGGACGATGCCTTGGCGGCCGGAACGAACTATGGCGTTTCGTCCTATACATCTGGCGGAGCGACCATCAACGGGGTGACGAACAACTCCGCGCCGGGAGCTGCGCCCACTAACTACCTTTGGACTCTCGATGGATCGCTCAATGACCTCGCTCTGTAAGGTTGTTCTTGGGGTTGTCACCGTCGGTCTGACCGTCGGCGGTTGCGTTAAGCCGGATTTGGGAGAAAGCGTGGATCACAAACCCCATGTGATCGGCGGCGGTCCGGCTCAAGGAAAGAAGGCAGCGGGAGCTGACTTGGATTTACTGCCTGCACCGCCTGGTCTGAAGACGGGCACACCCAAATAGTGGTCGGGGCGGACCCATTACGGAGTTCTGCCTCGACCGATTCGTTTGGCCCTGGAGAAGAAACCTGGGCTTTGCATAAATGCCTCTTTCGACGCCTGACCGCGAGCAGCCACAACAATTTGCATGTATTGGCGGCCATTATCTCAGCCTACTGCACTGACGAAGAAAGGCTGCAACACAGCATTGATGGTCGTGGTAAGTACACCGTGTAGGCGGTATTGTACCGTGAATGAAATTTTCTTATGATCCCCACCAACAGGTAAAAAGCTGTAATTTACTCTTGCCGCTAGACGGTGGCTCTGTTATAGTGATGCCTCAATCCATCTGCATGGAGAGGGTACATGGCTGATCGACGTTTTCAAGTTTCGTCCCGGTTTGTTAAGAGGATCCTGTTGTGGCTGGTCTGCGTTGTGATGGGCCATTTCGGTTCGGTCGCTCACGGGCAAGGTCTTCTGCCAAACCAGTGGGTAGCTGGCAATCTCTGCCAGCCAAACGCGCTCACGTATTCACCCGATGGGAAGCTACTTGCGTTGGCAGGCTGGAACGGAGTCGCCATCGATACGATTGCCACGGGATCTATTGCTTACCTCCCGTCAACCATCAGCGGGGGCGCATACTGCGTCGCCTTCTCGAGTGATGGGAGCACGTTGGCCGTCGGCGGACAGGACGGTATTGCTCACGGGTTAGTCGAAATTTGGAAGGTCTCCGGCTGGAAGCTCTTGAACCGTTTTGTCTCACAGGCGAACACCGGTGTCTTTGGACTTTCATTCTCTCCTGACGGCAAGACGCTGGCCGATGGCGGCTACAGCGTTGATCAGGCCAATAACCGTACCGGGGTTCTCGAGCTATGGAAGCTGGCCGATGGGTCGGTCACGCCCCTGTCAACGAGCACGAACACCGTCAACGCCGTCGCGTACTCTCCTGACGGATCGGTTCTCGCCGTTGGTGGCGGCGACGTCGGTAATGGAGTTCTTGAACTGTGGAATATGGCTACCAGCAAGTCGACGACACTAGCGACCGGCAACTCCGATGCGGTGATGTCCCTGAAGTTCTCATCCGACGGAAAGTTTCTTTTTGACGGCGGGTACCGCGCCGGTGAGACATCGGCTCTTGAGATGTGGTCCATGTCGAACGGCAACGTGAAGACGTTTAGCACAGCCTTGACCGGGATCAACGCGATTGCTATATCTCCTGACGGTAGTACGCTCGCCGATGGTGGATACAACGACCTGTCCAGCCAGAACCAGGTTGAGCTGTTCACGATCTCCTCTGGAAGTGAGACTCCGCTCAACACCAAATGCGGCATGGTAAGCGGGATGTGTTACGTGCCCGGTAGCAGTGCCTTGGCTGTGGGCGGCCAGGAATCCGGCATCGGCAATGCCGGCCAGGGCGCGATCGAGTTCTGGAACGCATCGTCCGGCGTCCTGCTATCGACGTTGGAGATGCCGACCTACGCATACGTCCTTGCATCAGCCTTTACTCCCGATGGAGCCACCGTAGTGGTCGGGGGTGAGGCGCAGATGAATAGCACTCCGGTCGGATCTCTGACGTTGCTAAACAGCGCGACAGGCGAGACCCTCAAGAACCTCGGCACTTCCTTGTCAGTCGTCGATGCCCTCACGGTTTCCGCGGACGGAAAGACGCTCATTGCCGCTGGCTCCTCGATCTCTGCATCCAGCGGGGGCTTGGTCGAAGTCTGGGATCTTGGCGCTGGCGCCCTTACCCAATCGTTGGCATCTCAGATTGGAGGGGAAGGCTCCCTTGGCGCGTTCAACGCGGCCGTCGCGCTAAGCCCAGATGGGAAAACCCTGGCCGTTGGTGGTTTGGATTCGGCAAGTAACCCAGTTCTGGAGATCTGGAACGTAAAGACCGGCGTCCTTGTGAAATCGTTAACCACTTCCGCCACCGGGGGAGTGCATGCGCTTGCTTTTTCGTCAGACGGATCCCAACTTGTTGTTGGCGGCGATTCGGCCTTGTCGGGCGTGATCGAACTCTGGAGTATGAGCAGTCTGACGGTGTCAGGAACGCTCGCGACATCGGCAAACCGATCGATTCTTGCGGTGACATTTTCGCCCGACGGAAAGACCCTTGCGACCGGCGGGTATTCGTACAATCCACTCACCAACGTGTACACGCCGGTGCTTGAGTTTTGGAATGCCGCTTCTGGGGCGAACCAGGCGACCCTCAACCCAAGTGGCGACGTATATGGCATTGCGACGATTCGCTACACGCCGGACGGCAAGAACTACTTCATCTCGACGGCTTACGATTTACAGGTATTCCGCACTTCGGATAACACCCGGGCCAGTTACTACCGGACCGGAATCATCAGTTCCGTGTCAGTCAGGGCCGATGGAAAGCAGATCGTTTACTGTAACTACAACGGCGACATCGTGGGAGCCAGCAACCCCGTTGGCGGAGGCTCCGGTCTGACCGGACTGTCGATATCTCCCACATCCGTCGTTGGAGGTACGCCGGCAACCGGAACCGTGACCCTTGGGGCTCCCGCCCCAGCCGGAGGCACGACGGTTACGCTTTCGTCGAATGCCTCCACCGCTACGGTCCCGGGCACGGTCACGGTGGCATCCGGAGCGTCGTCTGCAACCTTCACCGTCACGACCGTGCCAGTTGCGAGTTCGGGCACTGCCACGATTACGGCGACTCAGGGCGCCAACGTGCTGACTGCCACCCTTGCCGTGACCTCTCCTGTGCCTTCGACGGTCACTCTCAACCCATCTGCGGTCGTCGGAGGCATATCCTCCGCAGGCACGGTGACCCTGAATGGGCCTGCGCCATCCGGAGGTACGGTTGTCAATCTGTCGTCGAGCAGTACGAGCGCAACCGTTCCCTCCAGTGTGACTGTAGCTGCCGGGGTGACGAACGCTACGTTCACCACCGCAACGACGGCGGTTGCTTCAACGGTCTCCGCCACGATTACTGCAAAGGTCGGCTCAACCAGTGCCTCCTCGACCCTCACGATTTCGCCACCCGGACTGCAGAACGTGACGGTATCGCCGACTTCGGTGGTGGGAGGTAACAGTTCGACGGGAACGGTTACGCTCACTGCCCCCGCTCCGACTGGCGGTACAGTCATCAACCTGTCGTCCAGCAAGACGGATGCCTCGGTTCCGTCGAGCGTCACCATCGCTGCAGGCGCCTCTTCGACGACGTTTACGGTCACCACGAAGTCGGTTGCCACGTCGGTGATTGCAACGATAACGGCGACGATGGGGACGAGTTCGGTGAGCGCTACGCTGACGATCACGCCACTTACGGTCAACAGTCTGACTCTCTCTCCGACGTCCGTCGTTGGTGGCGACTCATCGAACGCAACCGTGACGCTGAATGCGGCGGCTCCCACCGGTGGAGCGACGGTCGCGATCTCATCGAGTTCAACGAGTGCAAGCCCTCCGGCAACCGTCACCGTCAGTGCCGGATCCACGACCGCGACGTTTGCGGTTCCGACAAAGGCCGTTACCAATACCGTGACTGCGACGATCAGCGCGACGCTAAACGGTTCAAAGTCGAGCACGACCTTAACGATCAGTTCGGTAGCTCTGACAGGGGTTTCGGTGTCCCCCGTGTCAGTAACCGGAGGGACATCTTCTACGGGCACCGTTACGCTGAGTTCTGCGGCCCCTAGCGGTGGCGTCGTCATCAACCTCCAATCGAATTCGACCAGTGCGTCGGTTCCGTCCAGCGTTACGGTTACTTCGGGAGCCACGACGGCAACCTTCACCATAGCGACGAACCCGGTTGCTGCCCAGGCGACCGTGACGATTACGGCGAGCCAAGGTTCGACAAGCAAGACCGCGACCCTCACTGTCAATCCGGCAGCCCTCACCGGCATCTCGGTGTCGCCTAACGCAGTTGTAGGCGGTAAATCGGCGACCGGAACCGTCACGCTTAGCGGGCCGGCGCCTTCCGGCGGGGCGGCAGTTGCGTTGACGTCCGACAATTCGGCGGCAACGGTTCCTGCAAGCGTAACGGTCGCGGCTGGTGCCACCTCAGCCACGTTCACGGCTAACACGCAAGCAGTGAGCAGTTTGGCAACTGCGACGCTGACAGCCAAGCTTGGGACGGCAATCAAGACGGCAACTCTTACCGTGAACCCACCCTCGCTTATTTCGGTGAGCCTGAGCCCGACCTCCGTGACGGGCGGGAACGCCTCGACCGGCACGGTCGCGCTAAGCGGCCCGGCCGGCACCGGCGGGATTACGGTGGCGTTGACGAGCAGTGCCTCGGCAGCGTCGGTTCCTACGGCTGTTACGGTTGCTGCCGGACAATCGACCGCGACTTTTGCGATCGGTACGACCGTGGTGACCTCGGCAGTAACCGCGACAATTAAGGCGACGTTCCAGACGTCGATCCAATCGGCGGTGCTAACTGTGAACCCGATAACGCTCCAGTCGGTATCGCTTTCACCGGCTACCGTGAGCGGAGGCGCTTCTTCAACGGGAACGGTCACGCTGACAGGACGCGCACCGACGGGTGGCTTCACGGTTGGCTTGAGCAGCAGTTCGAAGAGTGCCTCGGCTCCGGCAAGCATCAAGATCGCGTCCGGCAATTCGTCGGCAACATTCGCGGTAACGACGGTCGTCGTCACAACGCAAACGACGGCCACGGTAACTGGATCGCTAGGGACGGTTACTCGATCGGCGACACTGACGATCAACCCTCCGACGTTGGCGTCCATCAAGGTGAGTCCGACGGCGGTTGTTGGGGGCACTTCGGCGACGGGTACGGCGACGATATCGTCTGCTGCACCGAAGGGAGGGATGATCGTAAGCCTCAAGAGCAATAAGAGCGCCGCGAGTCCACCTGCATCGGTCACGATCGCAGCGGGGAAGACCTCGGCAAACTTCACCGTCAAGACGGTGGCAGTTGGCTCTCAGACGGTCGCTACGCTCACTGGCTCTCTCAATGGCATAAGCCAGACCGCGACTTTGACGGTCAACGCGCCGACAATCAAGTCACTCGCTCTCAGCCCGACGTCGGTCAAGGGCGGCGCATCCAGTACTGGCACGGTAACGATCAGTTCGGCCGCCCCTTCCGGTGGGTTGGCGATCACTTTGTCGAGTAGTTCGCAATCGGCCACTGTTCCAGGATCGGTGACGATCCCAGCCGGAAAGACCTCGATCACTTTCAAGGCAACGACCTCAAAGGTCACGTCGAAGACGTCGGCAACAATAACGTCAACTTTGAACGGCGGATCGAAAACCGCGACGCTGACGATCTCCTAGTTCGTCAGCCAAGTCCTTAGCGGCGGCAGCTTCTTCGGAAGCAGCCGCCGCTAGTCCGTTTGTGCGCCGGTCAATATTACGAGCCTCGTGCCTGCTCCAACTGATGACTGGAAGACGTTCTGTCGAAACGTCTGACGCCCGTCAGTTGGGTGGTTGAAGACCCGGATTCCGCCCTCCCGATCCAGGACGCTCCGGTCTTCCCACCACGCCCGGAAATCGGGGCTGGTCTCGGTGAGCCGACCGATGAGATCGCGCAGGGGTTGGTTTTGCATATTCCGGCTCCAATCGGCGCGCAGTTCGGCGACGATGCGCCTTGCCCTTCCTTGCCAATCTTCGACGAGGTCCCTCGAAGCCGGTGAGCGGAACAGCCAGATAAGTAGATTGCGATCGTTGTCCTCATCGAGCCATCCCTTGAAGAGCCATTCGGCAGACTTGTTCCATGCCAAAGCGTTCCAAAGCTCGTCGAGCACATAGGCCGGACAATCGATGTGGCCGACCACCTCCGACCATGGGCTTGGTTGGGTCTCCATCGCGGTACTGGGATCAGGGTCCGCGATGGCGGCGAGACGAAACAGATAGGCACGCTGGGCAGAGGTGAGTTGAAGTGCTTTAGCAATTCTATCCAGGGCTTTTGTCGAAGGCTGGACGTTTCTGCCTTGCTCCAGCCAGGTGTACCAAGTCGTGCTCAGGTCGGCAAGTTCAGCCACCTCCTCTCGCCGCAGACCGGGTGTTCTGCGGCGCTGACCAGGCGGCGATCCGTCCCGCCTCAGCACAAGTCGCTCTCGCTGGGATCGAAGAAATGCCCCAAGCTCATGTGACCGCCGCTCTTGCTTATCTCCCGCCAGCATAGTTGGTTTTATACCAGCATATATGCTCACTTGTACCAGGATGAAACGGCTCGGTAGGTTGGTTGTGTTTGATGGAGGTGCTATTAGTGGATTCGACCCAGCAGGAAATGGTGACGCGGCAGTTTGGTTCCCGCGCCGCTGAATACGTAACAAGCGCCGTGCATTCGCAAGGCAAGGATCTCAAGCGGATGGCTGACATCGCCAGTGAGATATCCCCCAAAAACGCCCTCGATCTGGGGTGTGGCGGGGGTCATGCTGCCTATGCGATCGCACCGAACTGCGAAGCCGTAACTGCCTATGATCTGTCCCAGGAGATGCTCGAAGCCGTCCGCGGTGAGGCTCTGCGCCGGGGACTCGCGAACATCGAGACTCGAAGGGGGGCAGCCGAGGAACTGCCGTTTCGTGAATCAGCTTTCGATCTGATAGTCTGTCGCCTGACCGCTCACCACTGGTCCGATTTCCGGGCAGGCATTCGAGAGGCACGCCGTGTGTTGAAGACCGGTTCGCGAGGGGTCTTCATCGACGTTATCTCGCCGGGTGTTCCAGTTCTCGATACCGCGCTTCAGACTGTAGAGATCCTCCGCGATCCCTCGCACGTTCGCGATTACTCCGCCTCCGAGTGGGCCGAAGCTCTGAACTCGGCGAGATTCGCCATTCATCGCGTAACGTTCGATCGGCTCCGTATGGAATTTGCTTCATGGATTGCCCGGATGCAAACGCCGCCCGTTCTCTCGGACGCGATTCTGGCCCTTCAACGAACGTTCTGCGACAAGGTGCGAACTCACTTCGAAATTGCAGAAGACGGATCGTTCACTATCGATGTCGCGATGATCGAAGTCGTAGCCCTCTGATCCGCGTCAGTGCTGGAGTCAGGTGCGGGAACCGTGAACCTTTCACTCTTGGCGCGCCACAGAAGGAGAGTGGCAAATCGAATACGTTGGTTCATCGGTGCAGGGCTATTCATGGCGGTGGTCGCGGCTACTGTGCCGCTAGATTCGTCCGGAATCTGGCGTACCAATCCAAGACAGGATGCGCAGGTGGAGTTGCGTTTGGAGAGAAGCGGCCGCTTTGAAAGCAGAGAGTACTGGATGGGACCCGAAACGAAGCCGGTTCCAACCGTGTGGTTTGCCGGCACTTGGAATCGGCTTCCGATGGGAATTCGCCTCGACGTCGCCAGCAAGAGCGTCGGGTATGGGCAGGAGCCTAATCTGGGTAGCGAGCAGAATGAGACTAGGTTCCTTCCCCTGGTTTTCGGACGGATGAGGTGGAAGACAGGCCAGATCCTCGTCCGAGGCTAGTGCCGTTTTGAATCTCCAGTTGAAGTTCTAACATTGCATTGTGGGCCTTTTATGCTGGCGTTAGGCGGCGCTTCCCTGCTATGCTCGAATCAGAGCGATCGCTGGTCGTTGAGCCGGCGATCCGGGAACGTGAACTATGGCTGAAGCCGAAAAAGACCTGACGAAGAAAGCCGACGAAAAGAACGAGACATATGCCATCCAACCGGATGCCGAGCCCATAACAACCGAACATATGCTCGGCGATCTCAACTACAAAGCGACGGTTGGCATGCTGCCGAGCAAGGATGCCCTGGGTGAGGTCAAGGCAGGCATTTTCTATACCGCCTATACCGTCGAGTCTGATTCGCCCCGCCCGTTGACGTTCAGTTTCAATGGCGGTCCGGGCAGCAGCTCGGTTTGGCTGCACTTGGGGGCCCTGGGGCCACGTCGAGTTAAATTGGGGGACGAAGGCGAAGCAGTCAACGCTCCCTATGAGCTTGTCGAGAACTTCGAATCGTGGCTGCCGTTTACCGACCTCGTATTCATCGATCCGGTTGGGACCGGATTCAGCCGCAGCGTCAAGCAGGAGGACGAAAAGAACTTCTGGGGACTCAAGGGAGACGTCGATTCGGTCGCTGAGTTCATTCGCGGCTACCTCACTGCATCGCAGAGATGGATGAGTCCGATCTACATTGCCGGCGAATCGTACGGCACGACGAGAGCGGCGGGATTGAGCGACGCTTTGATGGATCGGGGAATCGGGCTGAAGGGCCTCGTCTTGATCAGCAGCATTCTGAACTTTGGGACAGCACGTTTTGGGCGTGGCAACGACCAACCCTATTTGTTGTTCCTGCCAACGTATACGGCTACTGCCTACTACCACGAGAAGCTACCTGCCGACCTGCAGTCGAAACCTCTTGAAGAGGTACTTAAAGAGGTCGAGTCGTTCTGCGAAGGCGAGTACCTCCTAGCTTTACATCAAGGCTCCGCCCTGCCGGACGACAAGCGTGTCCGCATCGTGAAGAAGCTTGCTCGATACACCGGCATCGATCCGGTTTATGTTGACCTGACGGATTTGAGGATCAATATCCACCGCTTCTGCAAGGAGCTATTGAGGAAGGAGGGCCGGACGGTGGGACGCCTGGACTCGCGATACAAGGGTATCGATCCCAATGGCGTCACCGAGTATCCAGAGTTCGATCCGGCGACCGTCATTACGCCGGCGTTTACGCACTGCCTTAACGATTACGTGCAGCGCGTTCTGGGATATAAGTCGAATCTGCCTTACTACATTTCGAACCCAGATCGGCTCTGGGCGAATTGGTCCTGGGGCGATGCGGGCGGCGGCTATCCGGACACCAGCGAGGCTTTGCGCCGAGCGATGAGCAAGAACAACTTCATGAAGGTGTTCATCGCCAACGGCTACTACGACCTGGCCACCCCATACTACGCGACGCGCTATACGATCAACCACATGTCCCTCGACCCCAGCCTCATCGGAAATATCGAAAACGGCTACTACGAATCGGGCCACATGATGTACGTACACGCTAAAGAGTTAGCGCAACTCAAATCCGACGTCGAGAGGTTTTACGGCTCGACCTAGTCACGAGTTGTCAATGCTCAAGGCTTGGGGCGTCGAAACAGAACGAGCATAGCTTCGGTGACGTGGGTGGGCGCCCAGGTTTTGCCTCGACCCTTGTTCAGATACGGATCCAGGCGGTATTGGACATCGATCGGTTGGCCGGGGGCCACGTTGGGTGCGTCGACCTTCCAAGGCGGCACGATGGTTCCCGGGCCCCAGCCGGCTCGGTCGTACTTCCATGTTCCGCCTTGGGGGCGACACGGGTTCATGTAGTTGTCGGTCTTCCAAAGCAGGTTGCGATAGGGACGCCCATTGACGGTGAGAGTTCGTCCAATCGGCATGAACTCGGCGGCGTTGTTTGTGTTGGGCTCCATCCCATGACCCGTAACGGTGACAAGCACTTTGGCGCCAACCGTGTATGGGTCGGTGAGAGCAGATTGGGGAGTGTAGAATGCCTCGGCAGGCTTGTCGGGATTCCCAATCTCGGGGGCGCCTGACCACAGCTTGACAACCCTGTAGGCTTCTCGATCCACCTTTCCCTCATAGAAGTCGAAGGCGACGGTTACGACCCAGCCTTCGCCATACGTCCCGCACTCCTGGATGACTTTGTGGGTTCCTCGAAGCAATGGCCGCAAATCGGTTACGTCTTGCCTCCACTCCCAGCCTTTGCTATATGGGGTGATATATCGAAGCAACTCGTATCGCTCGTGGTCGTCCCCTTCGACCCAGACACGCGCGATCCGATCCCACGGGTCGAATCGAGTAGGTGGCTTATCGAGGCGGAGAGTCATCACGATTCGGCCGTATCGGCTGGTGTCGGTCGGGAACTCCGTCACGGCAGCGTTCGTTCCGTGGTCCTTGTCGTTCAGTACCTTGTCGAGCGCGGTCACATGGAGAGGCGGCTTGGGCGCCTCGCAAGGTTCTGACAGCCGGAATTTTGCCTCACGCATCGATATTTCACCGGCCGTCTCGCCGTTTCGTGCCCCAAACACGGGGTGTCCAACCTCTGGAGTCATCCCTGGGATGAAGTACCGATTCCAGACCGCACGGTTTCCAATCTTGAGCGTCACTTCCGCTCCGCCTGTCACGAATTCGACGTGTAGGCGGTACGGGTGCGGCTTCTCGTCCCGGTATTCGGTTGGCGTCACGACTTTGACGATCTCTCGCCCGTTCCAATGCAGCGACGCCTCGTGCTGAGGGCGTCCTTCTATGTTCCCCGAACCGCGGAACGGGTCCTTGTTTACCGGATCGGATGCTTGAAACCCGACGCAGAATGCCCCGTCGACATCCGGCTCTTCCCATTTGGGGTTCTCCGGGGCGCGCCCTTCCGGATTGGTTACCCAGGAGAGACTATAGCCTTCCGTTCCCTGGCTGAGGGTCGTCGTCCATTCGGCATCGAACACTCGGTATAGGCGCTTGGCCGGGGCGGGAAAGCTCACCGCCGTCCAGTTGTTCGACCAAGGACCGATCAGGGACAGTTGGCCGTCTTCGACGTGAGGAACTCCATCCTTACGCATGCCTCCACCCCCTTGCGAAGCCGTAAATGTCTTGGCGTCGGAGGGCCGCCGAAAATCGTATGTCACCTCCGTCGACGAGATCGAGACCATCGAAAGAACCAGCGCTGCAAGCATGGACATCGGATAGAAGGCTACTCGAATTGAGTCGAAAGTGTCCGGGGCGATGTGCAATCATGCCAGGCGGAGAGACGATGTCAGTACGTGACGCTATCAGTTTGTCTTTAGCAGGAACTCGTCGATCTCGGCACCGTACTTTGACGCTATCTCATTAGCAGCCTTAACCGGGTCCCCCGACGGTGTTGCTGGATACTTCTCATGGCCTTTGCCCCATGCCAGTTCCCAATCGATCCATCGGATATCGCCAAGTTTGCGTCCAGAAAGCTCTTGTTTGCGGTCCTCGATCCACCGCGACCATCGTTTAAGATAGAACCCGGCCAGCAGACCCGACCATTCCTTGTTCGCGTAGTCGCGCAGCGATTCAGAGGCGCCGCCGAATCCCCAAGTCGTGATTTGGGTTCTGGCGTTCCATTCGAGCCAATCTTTGTCGGCGGGCGATCGTCCAAGTGATCGTGCCGACTCGATCCAGGAGCCCAGCAAGAACTCGCGCCGAGTGGCAAGCAGCCGATCCATATCTTCGATAATCTGAAGGAACCTTGCAGACTCTTTGTCGAACGCCTGGGCGTTCTTGGCACGGAACGCGTCCGCCATCCGGCGGTGACAGATCTGTCCCCAATCTGAAAGCACCTGTCGCGTTACGTCGACAAGATCGTACCGGTATGCATCGGAACCAACGAGACTTCGCGCTTGAAGCAATTCACGCCAGCCGTCGATCAGGTCGGCAAATCGGTAGTGCCTGATGGTCGTGCCCCAGGAAGATGCGCTCTCGATCTGGAGCGCGGGCCTTGCGCAGAGAACCGACTCCGGCTCGCCGTCGGCGGCGCTGGCCGCGGGAAGGGCGTAGACCGACCGGGCAAAAATCCGCCAGGCCGCCTCAGTGTGGCGATCATTTCCGCCATAGCGCCGTTGAGAATATTCTGCGCACCAGTCGCCTATATCGGGAGCTTTGTCCCGGTAGGTGAGGTCGTAAAACATCTGGTAAAGAGCATCGTTTAGGTCGCTACCTTCCATGACGGTTCCAATGCCGGAGAAGCCAGCTGCACGCATTGCACGATATGGTCCCTGAGAGATTTCGGGCATCCAGCCGGAAAAGTGGCGTTTGCCGCCAAAGCCGCCAATCGTGCAGAGTATCCAGGGACGCCCGCCAAATGAATGCCGCTGCTGCCACACGCCGCCACCTTCTCCACGGAGATCGAGGACCAGCGTGTGAGATGCGGTCGTTCCCGCGAGCATGCCGTCTTGAGGGTTGTTGCCCCAAGCCTGCAGAACCCAAGAGGAACCCGGACTGGTTCGTTGCATCGCGCCCTCGATCGCCTCGCCCGCTTGCTTGAGATTGACCTCTGCCACGCTGCCCTCATGGAAGGGGTCTCCGGCGTAGAAGCGGGCCTTACCAAACAGCTTCGATTCCTCCTCGTAGAACGTCTTCGAAACCTTGTCGAAGAGTGGGTCGGAGGGGACCACCATGTCGGGTCGCTGATATCCGATCCAATTACCGGTGGAGACAAACCGTGAGGACGGGTAGTGGTTCTTGAGGCTTGACGGAACGTTTCCGTAGAATGCGGCCAGAACAGGCTGGATTCCGAGGCTTCGCATTCGGGCGAGGATCTTCTTCTGTAAGGTCACCTGTCGATCGATCCACCACTCCGGATCGGGACCGCCCCAACCTTGGTGATTGCCCATCATCCACCATGCACCGAATGCGGGACCGGGAAGGAACTTCCGGACCTCGTCGTCGGTTTGGCCAAGTCGCTTCATGGTTCTCTGCCATACCGCCTCCTGACCGATCTGGGCCGCGAGGCAGAGATTGATGCCGTTGAGCGCCATCCAGTCGATTTCTTGCTCCCACCGGTTCCAGTCCCAGAAGGACATCGTGTAGTTGAATGTGCAGAAGTTCAGATAGTAGCGGTACTGGAATGGGCTTGACGCCGTGTAAACGCCGTTCGGCTTTGGCAGATCGGTCGGGATCGCTAGCTGCCGTGCGGTCCAACTGACGTCGCAGTGGCAATACTGCTTCAGGTAGGCCATGAGTCCAGATGCTTGGACCGCCGGGGTTGCCCCTCGAACCACGATCTTCCCATCTTTTGCCTCGACTTCAAAACGATCTTTAGCGCTAGAGGCGAGTGTTTCGAACCGGAATCGATCGGCATCGTGGCCCAGTACACGTTGCGTAAGCGCTTGGATCGGGGACTCGGACCAAGAAGCGGCAGGAATGAACAGGATTGCCAACAGGAGCAGCAAGCGGGCGCATCGCGCATCGAGCTTCATCGATGGGGCAGGTTACCTTAGTGAACAGGCTGCGGCCATAAAGCGATCGGAACTAAGGGCCGGAGGTCGCCGATTCATAACAGCCCATATCGATGCTTTTCCCATTGACACGTGGGTTCCCGGAGAGGTCCTGGGTTCCCACAATCCCCGTGCTCAGATTCGTCCCGGCGTTGATTGCAGGAGAGTGGGCGTTGAGGCGAAAGTTGAAGGAGGGCGCACTCACGAACGAGGGATCGACGAGGCTTGAGTGACTATCTTGATGAGAGCCTTGCTGAAAGGAGGTGAGCGTCGAGTAGGACTTGGTGCCCCACAACCAGTTCTCGTTGCCGGCTACGGCGGTGAAGAACAGGTTGTAGTCCGCCGTTACGCCAGGTATCCCTGACCCAGGGGCCGTGCTAACGAGCACGCCCTGCGAGGTGGCGTACAGAATGTTGTTCTCGAATACGTTGCCCTTTGTGTAGAACTGAACCATGAATTCGCCCGAACCCGAATTCGTTGTGTCGTTCCCGTAGAATGTGTTGTTCACGAACGTGCAACTCGTCGTACCACCGCGCTTGGAGTCGTATCCGCCGATCGACAAACCGGTGATGGTGCAGGCGTAGATCAGGTTGCTCCTAACGATCACGCCGCTGGCCACCTTCCCGGCGTGCTCAGAAGTCACCTCCATGCCCAAGTCGGCATTATGGATCGTGTTGCGCTCGATCACGATCTCGGTGCCACCGTCCACATAGATGCCGTCGGCGGCATCGCTACCGAAGTACGCCGGGTTGTGCAGGGACGACACGTTGTAGACGGTGTTCAAGGCGACATAGCCGTTTCGAGCCTGATCCTGTCCGGCGATCGGCGAGGTCCCCTCGAATCCGATGCAGTCGATGCCGATATTGTCCACATCGTGAACAAGGTTGTTGGTGATCCGGAATCCGTTGACGTTTCCGTTCACCGTCATGGTTTCACTGTTCCCGGTCTTTGTCGAGTAGATTGTGTTCCGATCGATCACCAAGCTAGTGATGGCCCCTTTTGAAGAGTTGCCGTAAGCTACGAAACCGAAGGCGTTGATGTTCTTCGCGTCGGATCCGTCGTTCTCGATGTCGTGAATCTGATTGCCTCGGATCGTGATGCCGTTTGCCGCGCCCTCAACCAGGATTCCAATGGGAAGGAGCGTCGAGTCGGTCGTTTTGTAGTTGCGGATCTCGAAGCCTTGTATGGTGACGTGGCTGATTCCGTTTACTAGAACAAGTGCGGCGTTGTCGCTGGGAACCGCAACGCCGGTGCCGTCAATGACCGGCTTCGCGCCGACAGCGTTAGTCAGCGTCATCGAACGCTTGACCGTCACCGCTTCCTTATAGACTCCGGATGCCACGAGCACGGCGCCTCCAGATGGCACCTTATCGCAAGCGTGCTGAATGGTCTTCCAAGGAGAGAAGAGAGTGCCCGGATTGGCGTCCTTTCCGGTTGGCGAGACATAGTAGTTAGCAGCCAAGACTGACTGCCACGATATTCCAAGAAGGACGGCGTATATCAGGGATTTGATCATATGGACTATTTCAAACGATAGGACGGTGCTTTCGATCGTTCCGTTTGATTGGAGCGGCTAAGGTCCAATGGGTGGTGCACCGCCAACTTACGACAGAATCCACTTAAGGTCGTCGGACGTGAGGGTTCGTATACCTTCCGCATCATCCGTCAAGATGCTGCGGGCAATGTCGCCCTTTCTCGCCTGCAATTCGAGCATTTTCTCTTCAATGGTGCCGCTAACCACCATTTTGTATACGATTTCCGCCTTATCTTGTCCAATTCGGTGGGCGCGATCAATCGCTTGATTCTCTACCGCTGGATTCCACCACGGATCGTAAAGTATCACCGTATCGGCCGCCGTGAGATTGAGACCGGTTCCGCCGGCCTTAAGGCTGATTAGAAACACAGGCACGTTTCCGGACTGGAACTGCTTGACTGGAGTGTCGCGATCCTTGGTGTCCCCGCTGATACGCACCCAGGAGATCCCCACCGTCCTTAGCCGAGCCTCGATCAGGTCGAGCATCGATGTGAACTGGGAGAAGACTAGCACGCGGCGGCCGTCCTCAACCAACACGCTGAGCATTTCGGATAATCGACCTAACTTCGCCGATTCCGACACCTTCTTGGCGGAAGGGATCTTGAGGAGACTCGGGTCGCAACACACTTGACGGAGTTTCAATAGGGCGTCCAGAATCTGGATGCGACTTCGGTCGAACCCTTGAGCCGCGATCAAGTCGCGAACCTGCTTGTCCATCGCCATACGTATCGACTCGTAAAGATCGCGCTGGTCGTCGTCGAACTCGATGGATTCGATGATTTCAGTTTTGTCCGGAAGCTCGCTCGCGACTTGGCCTTTTGTGCGCCGAAGCATGAATGGACGAACACGGCGCGCCAGCGACTTGCGGGCATCCTTATCGCTGTTTCTCTCGATTGGTGTTCGGAACCGCTTCTTGAAGTCACCTTCCGATCCCAGAAACCCAGGCACGAGAAAGTGAAACAATGACCAAAGCTCACCAAGGTGATTCTCCACCGGCGTGCCGCTCAGACACACTCGGTGCTTTGCGCTGAGGTCACGTGCCGCCCTAGCGGCTGCCGTCGATGCGTTCTTTACGTTTTGAGCCTCGTCAAGAACGAGAACGTGGTAGGTAGTTGCGCCCAGCTTATCCTTGTCACGGTCGAGGAGAGGATAAGTCGTCAGCGCTATGTCGACGCCATCGAGGTCAGCGAACCGCGCACCTCGACCGGTCCCTTGCAGCGTTACAACCTTGAGCTCTGGCGCGAATCGTTCCGCCTCGCGCAGCCAGTTCGGCATTGTGCTGGTTGGCGCGACGATTAGACACGGGGTTAGCATTCGGCCAGAGACCTTCTCCGTTAGGATGTGGGCGAGGATTTGCACTGTCTTGCCAAGGCCCATGTCGTCTGCAAGTACGCCACCGAAGTTGTACTCCCTCAAGAATTGAAGCCACGCGAGGCCCTCTCGTTGATACTCCCGCAGAACACCTCGAAAGCCTTCAGACTCAGACTGTGGCTGAAGACGATCGAACTTGGCTAGCTTCTTGCGAAGCTCGCGGAACTCTTTGCTCGTCTTCCACTCGCCGGCGCTTAGGCCCGAGACCTCGGTGACGAGCGCCTTTGCCGCCCTAAGCTCCTGTGGCCAGGTCTCTGGACTTCCGAACAACTCAGTGAGTGGGCGTAGTATTGCGTTGAGCCGATGGCGGTCAAGGTGGAGGATTCTGCCTTTGGAGGCGGTGAACGTGAATTCTGTTTCGGCAGCCGGAGTGCCCCGGACCAAGGAAAGTTGTGGACGTGCCTGCTCCTTTAGATATTCCACAAGAATTGGCCGGACATCGATCGGCTCGCCGTCCACCCGGATTCCGAGCCGGAATTCGAACCAGTCGACGGTCTGGTTGCTGTCGATGGCGACGTCCCATTCGATCTCGTCGGATGCTACTGATCGAAGGCTATCGACGATTTCGACAGTCCACCCGAGATCTCTCAGGCCGGGAGCCACCTTCATCGCGAAGCTGTGAACGTCATCAAGCGGATCGTCTGGCTTTCGCGGATCGATGGGGGCGAGGATGAGTTGCCCATTGCGCCTTGGAGGTAATTCGTATCTGGTTGCGAAAGGCTCCCTCCAAGCCTGCGATTTGAGGAATTCACGGGCGTTTCTTTCGGCATCCTTGTTACGGCGGATGATCAAGACGTTATCTCCTTCGACGAGGCGTATATCGCCTCCGTCCAAAGGTGCAAGGTGCCCATCGTAGTTGAACCTGAGATCAGCAAAGGCGATCGTCGCCATCGCGATGGATCGTGCCCAAGCCGTTTGAGGCAGACAGACTTCCAATTCGACGGTGAGACACGGCCTGACCTCAGGAGTGCGAACGGAGACTTTGAAGTGATCCGGTGGCAGTAGCTCAGAGGAGATGCCACAACCGGCAAGTTCGCGTCGGACATGTGACACTTGCTCAGGGAGGATGCGTCCTTTTGCCAGGATGGCAGAGGCGAGCTCGTCGCGCAGTCCGCACTCGATCAGGCCGCACTCGCTCGTTGCCAGATCGACATAACTCGGACGTATGACAGGTAGTGTGACGGCGGTTTGGGTCGACCGAATCGTCGGCGTGAGAGATGAATCGGAAGCATTGACGACCCATTCGAACGATCCAGATCGAGCCTCTCCCGGTCGCAGGCTTTGGCCTGTGTGCCACGTGCATCGGCCGGTTGCGACAATGTCTCGAAGCAGGCGGTATCCATGGCGGCCGTCGAGCCGATACGCCGCCTGATCCCACGAGACGGTGGATGTGTTGGATCGCAAGTCCTGAATGAGCGTGCAGTCGAGCGGAGTCCAGTAGTCCGGACTATGCGTTCCAGTCGCCGAGGTCAGTTTCACAGTGCCCTGCCTGCCGTACTCACCATTCTTGAGAAGGCTACGATGGGTAACGGTTATCGTAGGTACGGTGAGTCCCTTGGCGACGGCATGCATGCCCAGGACATAACAGACCTGTTTGTCAACTTTCTGGTTGACCTGACCAAACGTGGATGCCAGTCCCTTTACATCCCGAAGCCACTGACTAACATCGGACGGAATTTCGACGTCTGCTGTGACCGGTTTGGCCATTGGGATTTGGATGCGTGGATGCTCCGTCATCTTTGCGCGTTCCAGTTCCTCCTCGAATCGTACGAGTTCTTCAAGACCCGCGATCACTTCGCTTTCGGGCACGTCGTCGGTTTCCTCGAAAGTGAATCGGCTGCGCAATGCGTAATA
>JARLGV010000127.1 GCA_031292555.1 Fimbriimonas sp. | reverse complement strand
GGGTTGATTGTGCTGGGGAATGCCTGGGAGAGCCCCGACGCATTCGAAGCACTTGCGAGTGAGATTGACAGTGCCAAACAGAGGCCCACGAAGATCGGCATGTTCGTCTCGTTGCGTGAGAAGGAACTCCGAGACATGGGCTCAGTTTCGATTTCACCTAGGAACGGATTATTCCCGGATGAAAGCAGTCATTATCCAGACGCCGATCGAATCAAGAGCGAATACGCTCGCCTGCGAACTGAATCCGACCGATGGCAAAGCGAGCGGACCGATTTCATGATGGCCAGGCTCAAAATGGGCCGCCATCCCGATACTGACCCGCACTTCTGGGATGGATACGTGTCCCGCCCCGCGCCGAAGATTGAGTACGGCCTATTGGACACGATACGCACTTCCGATATCGTTATCTGGCTGATCAACGGTTGTTTCCTAACATGCGTGATCATCCCGATTCTGTTGGCGGTTCGCTTCTTCGTCCGGAAGCTCAATAGGGCTAAGTGAAGTCTTGATCTCACGACCCTTGGTTCGTGGCACAATGCTTAGTGGGCTTCGGCCCGTTCTTCCGGAATGCCTCAACCGCCAAACATCCCGATTTTGATGTATCACAAAGTCGAGCGTCTTAGTGCGCGTTCGGCCGTGCCGGGACACTACGTGAGCCCGACGCTGTTCCGGAAGCAAATGGGAATCTTATCGGCGATGGGCTACTCGACAGTCCCGCTCTCACACCTCTATCGCCAAGACAAGAAACTACCGCGAAAACCGATTGTGATCACGTTCGACGATGGTTACGTCAACTTCCTAACTAACGCTCTTCCCATCCTTCAAAGTTACAGGTTTGTCTCCACTGTTTTTCTAGTCGCCAATCAGCTGGGTGGGACGAATGCCTGGGACTACAAGGATGGAGGCACGCCTGAACGGCTGATGAACGTCGACCAGGTGTTGCAGGCCAAGTCTGCCGGCACCGAGTTCGGTTCCCATACGATGGATCATGTCGATCTTTCGGCTGTTTCGCGAGAAGAGGCATGGAATCAGATCCTGGGCTCCAAGAAAGCGCTGGAAGCGACGCTTGGGTTCGAGGTGGATAGCTTCTGCTATCCGTATGGCCGCAAAGACGACGAGGTTCGTGGAATGGTCGCAAGGGCGGGATATCGATTGGCGTGCTCAACCGAAAAAGGCTTGAACACTGAGGAAACCGATCGGTACGCACTTCGTCGAATCAACATTCGGCGCGACACGACGGCTCCGGTTTTTGTAATCAAACTGCTGAGGGGAAAGAGAAGTGCCCGCTGATTCCCCTCTGCGGATCCTGCAGATATGCAGTGCGAGCGATGCGATATATGGCGCGGTTCAGAGCCTGATGACGCTCGCTCGGGCTCAACGCGACTTTGGGCACCATGTGGAGTTCATCACTTTCAAAGGAAAGAGATTCGGCGGTCAGGTGCGGGGGGAAGGTTTTACAACCCACGAGGTGCCCGTCCGCGCGAAGGTGGACCCGCTTGCCATTCTTCACATGAGACGGCTGATCCGAGAAGGGCGGTTCGACGTGGTGCACACTCACCTCTCCACTTCCAGCGTGAACGGATGCCTCGCTGCCCGGGCAGCAAAGAAGCCCTCAGTGGCGACAGTCCACGGTATGAGTGGCCGCCTTTCGTTCGCAGCTGCCACCCAAATGATCTCGGTTTCGGCGGAAATAAAGCGACACTTGGTGAAGCAAGGGGCAAATCCCGAGCGCGTGTCGGTCGTTTACAACGGATACGATTGCGACCTTTCCCATCAGAACCAGAAGAGGGATTACGCCTTTCCTGTGCTTGGCACCGTTTCCCGGGTAACTCCCAAGAAGGGAGTGGAAGACGCTATACGGGCGATCCATAGGCTGGTTGAGCGATTTCCCGATCTGACCTATATCGTGGTTGGCGATGGAGACGGCCTTGCCGCATGTCGAGAACTGGCTTTGGCACTCGGTCTGGCCGATCGAGTGAAGTTTACAGGCTACCGGAAGGACATCGAGTCCTTTTTGTCGCAGATGGACTTGTTCGTGTTTCCATCGCTCAAGGAAGGAATGGGCATTGCCCTCGTTGAGGCAATGGCGATGGGTCTGGCCACGGTTGCGACGAACGTCGGGGGGATTCCTGAAGTGATCACGCCGGAATGCGGAGTGCTCGTGCCTCCGCATTCACCCTCGAATCTGGCCGAATCGATTGGGAACCTACTCATAGACGATCCCAAGAGAGCAGCGATGGGGGCAAATGCGAAAGCGCGAGCGATATCCGTATTCAGCGTCAACGGCATGCGGGCAGCCACCGACGATGTCTACCGTTCGCTGCTCAAAGCGAAAAGGTAGAGCGGTCGTCTACTGGTTGTTCGAATTTAGCCGCTTCTCCAACTCTTCGAGTTGCTTTTCTGCTTCGCTCGTAGTGGCGGCGGCCTGAGCCGGGCTTGGTGCGGCGCCACCGGTGGTCACGCTTACGGTTTGGGTCTGATCGACCGTTGCAGCGGGGGCCTGCTTGAGTCCAAGCCGCTCTTCCAGCTTGGTAAGTTCGCTCTCGGCTTCGAGGTCGCGTGCCTTGTCTTCCATGCCCATGATCTTGCCCTGAAGCGACTGACCGAACATTTCTTGTCGGGCGGCGGCTTCACTCTGTGCATCGCGGATTTTCTCCTGCGCAGCACCAAAACCCTCAAACTGATTCTCGAATGTCAAGCCATCGAGCGCCTTCGATATCGAATTCTGGATCTGGGCTTGTTGCCACTGAGCTTTGAGGGCAAGCGCTTCGGCGGTCTTCTTTCGGACCTCTTCCTCTTGACGCTTGATCGCAACTTTGACCTGCTCGACAGTAGCGGCTGCTCCGTCGTAGGATTGCTGGAGGGTAGTCACCGAGGCATCGTTGTTCATCTTCTCGCGCATGAATTGCGTTGCGAGATCGCGATCACCTTGCTTGAGGGCCATGGTGGCTCGGGATTCCAGTTCAGCCGACTTGCGCTTTGCCTCGTCGAGCATCCCCTGGAGCCGATTTTTCTGAGTAATCGCCTGGACGGCCTTCTCGCGATTGGCGATGAGGGCATTCTGCATGTCCCTCTTGGCCTGGTCGAGCATGATGTCTGGCGACTCAAGCTTGTCCATACCGCGGTTAAAAATTGCTTTAAGCCAATTGAAGAAGCGGTTCATTAGTGTTCCGGATATCCTACGTTCAGGTTGACGCAATTATACACGGGGCATCTTGGAGTGGGTTGCAGATGTAGGCGTCTTGGAGTCGAATGAGTCAGAATTCAGGGCTAGCGGAGACAAATCCCAATTCGTCGGTTTGCGATTGCCTCACGCTTTATAGAATAGTCATAGGTATAATCTTGGCCTGTTTGGTATGGAGCCCCCATTCCATGATATCCACTGTTTCGGAGGAACTCTTTTAGCATGCCCGGTACCGGCAAAGTCATTCAAGTTATGGGCCCAGTCGTTGACTGTCGCTTTTCGACCGATACTCTTCCCGAGATCTACAACGCAATTGTCATCGAAGACAAGGCTCGAGGCGTGCATTTGACGTGTGAGGTTGCCCAACATTTGGGTGACGACATCGTCCGAACAATCGCTTTGGCTTCCACCGACGGACTCGTACGTGGAATGGATGTCATCGACTCCGGTGGCCCTATTACCGTCCCCGTTGGGGAGGTTACGTTGGGGCGCGTGTTCAATGTGCTCGGACAGCCGATTGACAACGAGGGCCCCGTCGAAGGAGTCAAGCGGTTGCCGATTCACCGCACGCCTCCGGGCTTCGACGAGCAATCTACGAAGGTGGAACTGCTGCAGACGGGCTTGAAAGTGGTCGATCTCATGATCCCCTTTAACAAAGGCGGAAAGATCGGACTATTTGGAGGAGCTGGTCTTGGCAAGACAGTCCTTATCCAAGAACTCATCCGAAACATCGCAGTCGAAGCCTCGGGCGTATCGATGTTCGCCGGAGTCGGCGAGCGAACGCGTGAAGGGAACGACCTTTGGCGTGAAATGAAGGAGACCGAGTTCAAGGACGCCGACGGCAAGATGATGCGCGTCATCGACAAAACCGCCATGGTGTTCGGTCAGATGAACGAGCCGCCTGGCGCCCGCCTTCGAGTCGCCCTAACCGCTCTGACTATGGCGGAGTATTTCCGCGACGAAGTTGGCGCGGATGTTCTTATTTTCATCGACAACATATTCCGCTTCGTCCAAGCCGGATCCGAGGTTTCGGCGCTTCTGGGGAGAATGCCCAGCGCGGTCGGCTATCAGCCCACGCTTGCTACGGAAATGGGCGGCCTTCAGGAGCGGATCACCTCCACGAAGAAAGGCTCGGTCACCTCGGTTCAAGCGGTATACGTACCTGCAGACGACCCATCCGACCCGGCTCCTGCTACCACCTTCGCCCACTTGGACGCGTACGTCTATCTGGATAGAGGGATTGCATCGAAGGGGCTTTATCCTGCGGTGGACCCGCTGGCTTCGACCTCGAAGAACCTGGATCCGCGCGTTGTGGGCCAGGCACACTACGATGTCGCTCGGCGTGTTCAGCAGACGCTCCAGCGGTACAAGGAACTGCAGGACATCATAGCTATTCTCGGAATCGACGAGCTTTCGGACGACGACAAGACTCTTGTGTCGCGAGCCCGCAAGATAGAGCGGTTCCTGTCTCAGCCGAACTTTGTTGCGGAGCAGTTCACGGGCAACCCCGGCAAGTACGTCACGGTCGAGGAGACGGTGGCCAGCTTCCGAGAACTGGTGGACGGCAACCTC
Organism: Fimbriimonas sp.; assembly: GCA_031292555.1. Classification (GTDB taxonomy): domain Bacteria; phylum Armatimonadota; class Fimbriimonadia; order Fimbriimonadales; family Fimbriimonadaceae; genus Fimbriimonas. The sequence continues at coordinate 25,849 of JARLGV010000127.1, read as the reverse complement.
GACGATCTTCCTGAGCAGGCTTTCCTCTATTGCGGCGGTCTTGACGACGTTCGCGAGAAGGCGAAGAAGCTTCAGGCAGCAGGCGTCTAAGACATGGCGACCCAGTTCTTTCTTTCGGTTGTGGCCCCCGACAAGGCGGTCGTCGAGGAAAACGTTACGGCGATCGTCGCACCCGGCACCGAAGGATACTTCGGTGTTTGGGCTGGCCATTTTCCGGTCATCGCCGCTTTGCGGCCGGGATTGCTGGAATATACGGATGCATCGGCGGATAGACACTACGTTTACGTCGGTGGTGGCTTTGCTGAAGTGCAGTCCGACAAGGTGACGATTCTGGCGGACGAGGCCGAACGAGCGATCGACATCGAACTTTCCAAAGCAGAGCATGCTCTCGAAGAGGCCCGCAAGGCGCTCCGAGGCGAAGAGACCTCCGTCAACAGTACGGACGCCGTCCTTGAGGTCGAGCGTGCGGTCAGCCGCATCAAGGCTGCGCGAATGGCGATGAAGTAAGGCGCGAGGGAAGTTTCAGTCGGACGTTTCACTGCGTGACGATGCCCGGCCTCGAGCCGGGCATCGTCGTTTATCGGGCTTGGAGGCGCTCGGCAGCCGCTTGCAGCGGTGGTAGGATTATTCGATGTCCACGTTGCGCGAGTCTATTTCGGCGCTTTTGCCTCAAGCGATCGAGATCCGTCACGATCTGCATACCCACCCCGAACTGGGCTACCAAGAACACCGTACGTGCGGAGTCGTCCAAGCGCGGCTGGCCAACCTCGGTGTTGAGTTCAAGGCAGGATTGGCAGGTGGGACGGGCGTCCTTGGTTGGCTACCGGCAACCGCCGCTGCCGGATCGGCAAGAACAGTGGCCCTTCGGGCTGACATGGATGCTTTGCCGATTGTGGAACAGACCGGCTTGCCCTATCAGTCGTCCAAACCGGGCGTTATGCACGCTTGCGGCCATGATGGGCATACGACGATTCTGCTGACCGCAGCGGAGATTCTAAGGAACCAAAAGGACAGGCCGAATAACGTGCTCTTGTTGTTCCAACCGGCGGAGGAAGGCGGGGCAGGTGGTCAGAAGCTGTGCGCCGAAGGGGCGCTCAGGGGGCAGGTTATCGGCAAGCCGGTCGATGTGATCTTTGGCTTGCACGGATTTCCGCGCGCACCTGTTGGGCATGTCGCAACTAAAGACGGGGCCCTTATGGCAGCGGCAAGCCAATTCGTGATTCAAGTCCGAGGCAAAGGCACCCATGCCGCATACCCACACTTTGGCATCGATCCAATTCTCGTTTGCGCGCACATCCTCACGGCACTGCAATCAATCGTATCCCGGATGATCGATCCTCTCGAGTCGGTAGTCGTCACGGTCGGCCAGATTGTCGCAGGTGTGGCGCATAACGTGATTCCCGAGGCGGCCACGATGCATGGGACACTTCGAACGCTCAGCGGGGCAACGGACGACTTGGCCAAGCGGCGGATCGGGGAGATCGTGTCGAATGTGGCGGCTGGTTTTGGCGCCTCTGCTTCCGTCGAATGGGTTGGAGCCTATCCGGTGACTTTCAACGACCCGGCGGCAACCGACGAGTTTCGGGCGGTGGCGAGAAAGGTGGTTGGGGAGAGCCATGTGCACGAAGAGGCACACCCATCGATGGGAGGAGAAGACTTCAGTTTCTATGGACTAGAGGTGCCCGCCTCGTTCTTCTTTCTTGGCCTCCGGCCGTTGGATAGAGATTCCTACCCGAATTTGCACGCGCCTGATTTCGATTTCAACGATGACGCCATCGCAACGGGAGTCGAATTGATGTGCGAACTGGCAGTCAGTCAGTAATCGTGCGTCGGTACCAGTCGAAATACGCGGTCGGGTTCATTTCAATCCTCACTTTTTGGTAAAGTATGCAGACCGAGAGGACCTGTCCCACCATGACCAGAATCGAACAGCTTGAAGCCATCGTCGCCCAGAATGACCTGAACCTTCATCCCTTCTACCAAGAATGGCGTGCCGGCACATTGCCTAAATACAAATTGGTGGACTACTCGGGCGAGTACGGCCTGTTTGTCGCGACGATCGCCGAGGGCTGGGATACGCTCGGGGAAAGCGAGTATGCGGAGGAGGAGCGCCATCACGAGATCCTATGGGACGACTTCCGCGGAGCACTTGGCTTTGAAACGCTTTCTGAACGTCCCCAGACGAGCACAATGGTCAGCGCAGCCAGGAGCTTGTTCTCGACAAAGCCGGAGGCCGTGGGTGCTCTGTTTGCATTTGAGTCGCAGCAACCATTTACCGCCCAGAGCAAGCTGGACGGGTTAAACGAGCATTACCCCATTACCGACGAGGGTAAGAAGTACTTTGTAGTCCACGCCAGCGACTTTGCCGAGGTCGAGACTCTCAAGCAGCATATCGCCAGCCTATCGGACGAGGATTTCGCTCGAACGAAGACCGCGTGCGCGATTCTCTCGGCGGCAATGTGGGGCGGTTTGGACGGAATCTACTACGTCTAGGCGGGGGCGCATCGGACGAACCCAGCTTGCCGGTCGCTTGCCGAGACGACGCTGACCTGGCGAATTGCCCGGCTGGTCATACGTACAATGGCGGACTTTCGGGCATTAAAAAACGCGGGAACGCTGAAAGGAGAGCAAAGCACGTTCCCGCGAAAGAGCGTCAAGGCCTATTTCTTCATCTTGCTCGAAAAAACTTCAAACTCTGAGAACTTTAGCTGATTGACGATGGTTGCAGTATAGACGGGAGACGACGAGCGCTTACGACGATTTAAGTTGCTTATGTTGCCGCAAATTACGGGCCGTGAGGTCCGCAGGCGATTATTGGTCTATGTTCAGCAATCCTATCGACCGCAAAACTTGTGCGTCATTTAGCAGTGATGTCGGCTTTCCGTCGGGTTACCCCCAACCGTGGGTGTATACTCCCAATCCAGCCTACTTAGGGAGGTGCGCAGCCCTTGGCCGCCGCCATTGAAACAAAACAGCTCACAAAAAGCTATAAAGCACGCCAAGCCGGAACGATTAATGTTGTCGATCATCTTGACCTTCACGTTGAAGAAGGGGAGATTTTCGGATTTCTAGGTCCTAACGGCGCAGGTAAAACCACTACGATCAAGATGCTTTTGGGCATCATCTACCCGACCTCCGGCGAAGGATTCGTCCTGGGCAAAGAGATCGGCGATATGGATGTCCATCGCCTAATCAGCTACTTGCCGGAACGGCCTTACTACTACGAGCACATGACGGGTCTGGAGCTTTTGAAGTTCTATGGCTCGCTCTTTGGGATCACAGATAAGGCCAAATTTATCGCACTTCTGGAGAAGGTGAACCTTCACCGGGATATGACCAAGACGATTTCGCAATACTCCAAGGGTATGCAGCAGCGCGTCGGGCTGGCTCAGAGCCTTCTCAACGATCCTAAGCTGTTGTTCTTGGATGAGCCGACTGGTGGTCTTGACCCGATTGCTCACCGCGAGATCAGAGACCTCATATTGAGTTTCCGCGATGAAGGGCGCACCGTGTTCATCTCGAGCCACGAGTTAAGCGAGGTCGAATTGATCTGCGACCGTGTTGCCATTATCAATAAGGGCGTTATCGCCAGACAAGGGAAGTTGACCGAGCTTCTCAAGGGCGGCCGAATCGAGATTACAGCCGAAGGCGTACCCGAGTCGCTCCTTAAGAATCTGAATCTTCCTGATTCGAATCTTCGCGTATTGGCGAGCGGGCTCATGCTCGACATGCCTGAAGAGAACGATCCGAACGGCGTGATCGACGCCATTCGAAGCCAGAAGGGTCGAGTCATTAGCGTCGTGCCTCGTCGCAAGCGACTTGAAGACCTATTTGTCGAGACCGTCACGGTGAAGGGAGGGAAGTCATGAAGGCGATTTTCGCAATTGCCTCCACAACCGTGGGTGAGGCGATCCGCAGAAAAGTTCTGCTGATCATCCTCCTTATCGGCGTTCTGTTCATTGTCGTAGCACCCGGACTGGGCATTCTTTCGGCCCGTTCGGAGACGACGGTTCTCAAGAGCTTCATGCTTGGCGTGACTCAAGGCGTGAGCGCGATCATCGCGGTTATCTTGACCGTTTATATGATCCCGAACGAGATTGAGCGAAGAACGATCTATACGATTCTCTCGAAGCCCGTTCAGCGTTGGCAGTTCTTGGTCGGAAAGTACCTTGGCGCCGTCATGTCGCTCCTTCTAATGATGGCGATGATGTCGGCAGTAATGGCGCTCATGTTCTTCCTGCAACAGCAGAGTAAGAACGCGGCCGAAATCGCCGAGTTGCTGAAGGGGCCGATGATGTACTTCGTACAGATGAGCCTTCTTGCCGCCGTCGCGATCTTCTTCTCGACGTTCGTGGCGCCACTCGTCAACTTCTTCTTGACGGTCGGCGTATTCTTGGTCGGCGTGTTCTTCAATCCGTTGTTCCAGAGCCTTCAGGACAATCAGAACACGGCTACGCTGGTTAAGAAAGCGGCATGGGCGGTCAACACGTTCCTTCCCAACTTTGCGAACTACAACGTTCAAAACCCGCTCATTAACCAGAATTCGGCGATCCAAAACGAGGGTCGATACTATCTCGGAATCACGGTGTACGGCGTCGTCTATATCTGCATCTTGCTGATACTCGGCATCCTCATCTTCGACCGCCGAGAGGTCTAGAACCATGAAGCGTACTACCAGTCCCCTTTTGCTTGCGGTCTTGGTGGTGGCCTTTGCTCTGCAAGGCTTCCTCCAAAGAACCGTCATCTTTGACCAGTGGGCAAAGTACTACAACCCGGGCAAAGGCAAAGTTCTTAGCACGATGATGTCGCCGGACCAGCTTCTTGCAGTCCTTGCAGGATTCCGCGAAATTACTGCTGGAATCCTCTGGGTCAAGGCGGACACGTTCTTCGACGAAGGAAATTACGACGCGATTCTGCCTCTGATCCGGTTGGTAACTCTTTTAGATCCGAACGAGATCGACGTCTATGCCACGGGCATGTGGCATATTGGCTACAACTTCACCGACGAGGAGCAGCGGTCGGACCGCCGCTACCTGCCGTCCGCCTTGGCCCTTGGCAAAGAGGGGTGCCGTCAGAATCCCGATACATACGAGCTCTTCTTCGAAGAAGGTTGGCTCTGGTATCACAAGATTGACGACGACTATCCCAACGCTGTCAAGTGGTTCTTGGAGGCTCAGAAGCGGCCGGACATGTTGACTGCCCGAAAAAACCTCTTGGGTATGGCCTATCAGCGGACCGGCGAAATCGACAAGAGCATCGATACATATTACAATTTGTATGCGGATGCTGAGGGTCGATACAAGAAGGAATCGGCATTCGGTAACCACCAGAACCGGGACACCCTTGAAAGCAACCTGGATAACATGCTCGTCCGAAAGGTGCAGCGCGGCTATCAAGCTGAGACAGAGCATCGACCGCTAAACGGCTACGACGTCTATCCTCCGTTCGATGTTGGATTCAGCGTGAAGGCGACTGTTGTCGAACCGAACGTTATTCGCTTTGAAGGAACCTGGAACGTCCTGCCCGTCGGCACCCGCATCCGGGTCGTTTTGCGAGACCTCAAATATCCTCATGCCAAGCCAGCAGGGATGGAATGGGACTTCTCGAACGATGTGAATCTGGATCCACCTCGCGATCAGACCTTTATGCAGGAGCAGTTGTTCGTTCGAAACCGCCGCTTCAACAAGAAGGTCGACATGAGTAAGGACCCGACGATGTACCCGTTCACCAGTGACAACTACGTGCTGGAGTTCTACTACAATCCGCGCAGCGCGCCTCCCCACATTCAAGACAAGTTTGGATGGAGCGGAGAGGGCATGACGGACAAGAACTTCCTGAACCTAAATGTTCGCGAAGGACAACGAGTCATGTTTGCCAGCTTGCCGATCACGCGCGATATGATTAAGCGCTACGGCGACTGGGTTGACAAGACTCCGGTCGTCAAGACGCCTAATTACCAGGAATCCAGTTCCGGAGCGGACAAGGACAGCGATGCGGTTTTGAAGATCCCATCTCTGCGTACGCTCGGATCCTCTACCGTCAAGTAAACTCAAACACAACGCTCCGATCGCCCCCGGCGGTCTGCTAAAATCAGTGGACCGCCGGGAACTGCGCGGCAGCAGTTCGGTGAACCCCGTCAGGACCGGAAGGTAGCAGCGGTAAGTCGATACTCTGTGCGACGCATTATTCCCGGCGATTCGGAGCGCTTTTTCCAATCAAGGCATCTTCTCGATCTTCTGGGAAGATGGACCGACGCTTGTCGTATCGACTGAACCGTGGCATATATATCGCTGTACCGGAAATATCGGAGTCAGACCTTCTCCGATCTGATAGGGCAAGACCATGTAGTCCGGACGCTTCAGAACGCGATCTCCTCCGGACGCATTTCGCATAGCTATCTTTTTACGGGACCACGCGGAACGGGCAAGACGTCCACTGCACGATTGTTGGCCAAGGCCCTTTGTTGCGAAGGCGGACCAAGCGCCGAGTCGGACGATTCGTGCGAGATTTGCCAATCCATCACGATCGGTAACTGCGTCGACGTCATCGAGATGGACGCTGCGAGTGAGTCCGGCGTCGAAGAAATTCGAGAGCAAATTGTCGAGGCTGTCCAGTATCGGCCCATGATCTGCCGGTACAAGATCTTCATTATCGATGAGGTCCACGACCTATCGTCAAAGGCCTTTGACGCCTTACTCAAGACGATCGAGGAACCACCTGCCCACATCATCTTCATCCTTGCGACTACGGAGTTCAACAAGGTTCCGCCGACGATCCGATCTCGATGCCAGAAGTTTGAGTTTCATCGGGCAAACATGTCCGATTTGGTTCGCCGGCTGAACTACGTGGCCGAGAAGGAAGGTTTCCGGGCGGAGCCGGCGGCGATATCGGCGATCGCGCGGATGGCAGACGGAGGGTATCGAGATGGGTTGACGCTGCTTGAGCAGGCAATGCTGACCTCGAACGACGTCATCACCCTCCAGCAGGTATACGACCAACTTGGTTTGGTATCAGAAGAGATCGTCGATCAGTTGCTTCTTGCGATCAAGGACGGCGACATCCCTGCGATTATGGAATTGCTCGCCGGGGTGGCAAGGCTGGGAAGAGACCCGCGAGCCATCCTCGAGTCGATCATGTACCGAATGTCGGACCTGACCCGCGCGTCGTACCAAGTTTCGTTGGAGGGAATTGGCGAGGCGACTCGGGAGGCCGCCCTTTTCGAAACCGCTTCTCGGATTGGCAGAGATACGATCCTAAGGCTGCGAAGCGAGCTCGCGGAAGCGCACAAGACCATCCGTGATATCTCCCTTCCCCGGTTGTGGCTTGAGGCGGAGCTCGTGCGGCTGTCAATAGCGCCACCCGTTGCCACTGGGAAGCGCCCAGTGGAGCACGAAGCTCACCGGCCGAAGCATGCTGCCGTATCGGTCGATGTGCAGGCCACCGCCAAGGCCGTTCCCGAGCCGGCTGCTGCCGCACCTAAGCAGACTCCGGCACCGGCGGCGGTCCAGGCAAAGGCCAACGAGAACCCGCCAGCGGTCAGCGATCCCTGGCAGAAAACGATCGCCCATCTGACGTCGGTATCAAAAACCCTCGGCATGAAGCTTACGGGGTCAACGGCAACGATCAACTCGAACGCAGTGGTGATCGAGTTCGGGCCCTCCGCCCATGAGTGGGTAATTGACAAGCCAAAGGTCAAGGCGGCCATTTTGGAAGCTGTCAAGGCTAATTTCGGCTCCGGATTGGAGGTCGAATACACCGTTAAGCGACGAGAGGGAGGACTTGACGAGTCAAGCGCGGTAGAATTGCCCGCAGAGGGATCGATGCTCGAACAGCTTGCCCGCCAAGTCTTCGGCTCCGATCCGGTCGCACAACAAAAAGAGAAGATTTCTGACGGTCGGGATGTTGACGGCGACCCACCATCAGACGATTAGGAAATAAACGATGAAATTGCCCAAGAACTTCGGGCCGCAGGGATTTGGCGGCATGATGCAGCAGATGCAAACGGCGATGGCCCGCGCCAAAGGACTCGAAGAAGAGCTCGCGAATGAGCGCATCGCTATCGACAAGGGACCGGTCAAGGCGCTGTTCAACGGCACCGGCGAGATCATGAAGATCGCAATCGATCCGAGTATCGTGGACCCAGACGACGTCGAAGCCTTGGAGGACTTGATTGTCAGCGCCGTTCGCGACGGTTTCAATTCTGCCACCGAGCTACGCAATGCAAAGGTTCAAGGCATCATGCCGAACCTGCCGGATATTCCCGGCCTTTAAGCGTCTCAACGTCAAAAGGCTTCCGCCTGGGAAGGTGATCTCCCGAGATGGTGCACCGAGTAAGCGGAGCCTTTTTTCGTCGGCGCTCGCTCGACTGAAAGTATTGCTCCATGTTATTTGCACGCCCACTTGCCGAACTGATTGCCGAACTGGAGAAATTACCAGGTATCGGACCCAAATCGGCACAGCGTCTTGCGTATCACCTACTGCGAGTGACTGACCACGAGGCAAACCGGCTGGCAGATGCGATTCGAAATGCAAAGGCGAAGTTAAGGTTCTGTAGCCAGTGTCAGAACATCTCGGAGTACCCAGTGTGCGAGATCTGCCAGGATGGCCGCCGAGATCGGTCTACGATCTGCATCGTCGCCGAACCCCGGGACATAGCCGCAATGGAGCGGATTCACGAGTACAAGGGCCTCTACCACGTGCTGCACGGGTTGCTGAGCCCAATGGATGGAGTCGGTCCCGACCAGCTTCGGGTGAAGGACCTAATCGGTCGTCTCTCGTCCGACGTCGTTGAGGAGATCATACTGGCAACAAATCCTACGATCGAGGGGGACGCCACCGCTCTTTACTTGGCCAAGCTGCTCAAGCCTATCGTCAGTAGGGTTACGCGACTGGCGCATGGCATGCCCGTCGGCGGTGAACTCGACTATGCCGATTCAGCAACGCTGCTAAGTGCCCTTGAGTACCGGCGCGAGGTCTGAATTTACGATGAGAATGTACGGCGATCGCCGACGACGCGGGCAATGCTATGCGTATAACGAATTGAGCGCGCCTGCTGATCGGCCTGGCGAAGGAACCGTATGCTGACCATTCTGATTGCGTCCTTGTTAACGGGTAACCGCGCCCTCCGCACCGGGTCTCCGATCGTGACGTCCATTCAGGGCTTCGTGGTCGATCCGATCGTCAGCATTTCGGTCGACGGCAAATCGGAGGAGAGATTTGGCATTACGATGACTACCCGGCACTCGGTAGTTGTGGACAAAGACGATGCTGGCGTCTCGCGTAAGCTTATGATTGGCGGTAAGACCCTCGCCACAGCCGAGCTTGAGTCGCCGAGCGAAAACGTCCATCCTGTGCTAAATGCGCTTGGCCTTACGGTGCTTAACGATATGGCGATTGGCATCGATTACTCGAAGAACCAAATGACGTTCTGGCCCGGCGGCCACCTGAGCGAGAAAGAGGCCGATGCCTGGATCATGCAAGCGCCGAAGTGGCTTGGGGTCTCGAAGGTCTGGAAGGCGCATATCGACCGCCGGGCGGGTGTTGCGCCGGTGGTTTCGGTTAGGGTCGACGGGAAGAAGCTGGATCTTCTCCTTCGTATCGGCAAGGAGGGGACCTCGTTCTCACACGGCGAGGAGCCATCGTCCGGTACTCCAGTGGAGTATGGCGAGGGCGGCAATCAGGCGATATTGGCCAATATGGGCGTCGGGGACGCCACCCTGCCTTGGATCTTGTATTTTAGAGGCGTCAGCTACGATCCGAAGAAGTCCATCGATTCCTCGGTCTTGGGCACATTCACGACTGAAAACCTCCTTGCCAGAAGGGTGATCGTCGACCTGGCGGCGGGCGAGATGTACAGCGAGCAATTGCCTCCAGATGCACAGCTTTCGATGTTTCTTACCGAGTGGCTGCAGTTGCCGATCAACGTTGAAGGCGATCGGATCTTCTTGAAGGAAATGCCGGGGACCAGCTTCTTTGGGCAGCTGGCATCGATCTACGACAGTGAAGTGCTTGAAGTCATGGGACAGCCGGCGGCGGCCATTCTCGGGGCAGCTCGCGACTTCACCGGCGATCACCGCATCCTGCTCAAAGTGCTGTTCGAGAAGGTGTGGAAGGGCTACAAGCTGAAGATCAAGCGTCCCAACGGCCAAGTGATCGAGGCCGATTTCGATCCGCCGAAGTGAGAGTCTCCTACTCGTTGCCGCCTACTCGACCATGGCTCGAATTAGGTCAGCCCTCTGGCGTCCCGCGACCTCTTCTCTAGCAGGTGTCCTTAGTTCGAGGGTGGTCAGCGTGGCGTCGGCTGCGCGAGGCGACATCCCAAAACCGGCGATGCCGTCGTTGGCGGCCCAACGAATCCAGGCGAGCACACGCATGCTGTCGGCTAGAGACAAAGTCGGCGAGGATAGGGCAAAATCGCGGGCTTGCGCGGCTCGATCCTGAAGAACTGTACGCCCGACGTTCTTTCGAGCCGTGCGCTCCTCATTGACCAGGTAGTCGCAAGCTCCGGCAAACTCGGTTCGGTTTGCGCCAATCGTACTCACTTGAGCAAAGGCTCCGATGGCCCGACTCGACTCTCCAAAGAGACCGCGAACGGCGATGCCCTTGGCGGCAAGCGCCTTGATCACGGATGGGAGCCGTCGCTCGTGGGCGAGTCCGATCAAATGGAACATTCCAGACAGTCGACGCCCCTCGCCGCAATTGAACGGACTGGCACTGAGGAATCCGAATTCGGGCGAGAATGCGAACTGCAGCTTCGATTCGAGGGCGTCGAGGCATTCGTAACAGGTCCGCTCGCAATTGCGGAGCGACCACCCGGCACTTAGGGCCTGGATGCGGAGATGGTCTTCCTCATTAATCATCAGGCTGATCGATCGCCCGGCATCGACAAGGAAAGCTCGTCCAGGCAGGGTCCATTCGAAATCGGGAGATACCAGCCGGCACCCTACCAAGTGATCGCGCTCAGCGTTTGTCAGGCCCTTGAACACCTCCAAGAGCGGCAATACCTCGCGGGCAGCTTCCAACACGGCACTCATGATTTGCATGAGCTCGGATTCGTCGGCGCGATTTGGAAAACGATGGGCTCGGAGGTTGCGCATCACGCGCATTCGGGAGCTAAGCACGACGTCACCTTCGGGAGCGTCTTCGGAGAGCCAGGCCGGCTTCGGCATGGACCTCAGCACCATTCTCTTCCAAGCTTCGGTGTCCTTGTCGGCTTGCCGCATTGCACCGCAGTTTACTTCTGGTCTCGTGCCAAAACCAATGAAGCCGGTGAGAGGCGAGGCTGGCCGGTTTGCGGAGTAGACTCGAGGCACGCCATGACGCTGCGACTTCCGGGTCCCGCCCAGTATAAGCCCTGGATGAAGGGGACCTACGACGTTGCTCCAAACTTACGGCCTTTCGGTACGGATTTTGGCAATGGCGAGGCCGATCGGCGGCTCTTCCAATTCGACGACCAGTTTTCGCGGTACCGCGAGAACAAACTTCGATGCCTGTCAGAGAGGCCCGGCAAGTACGTCGCCAGGCACGAACTGAGCTCTCGCGTTGAAGAGGCTGCAGCGTTGTTCATGGTCCAGAGATTGACAACGGAGTGGCCAGAGCTTTTCATCCTGAAGGAAGACAACCTAGTGTGCCGGCTAACAGGTGACTCCATTCCCTATGACCTCGAGGAGATCGTGAATCAGGTACCCGAGGACATCGCGGTGGTCATTTCATCAGGTGGAAGGAACTGGACCGCGTTCATCCATCTGTGCAGTCCCAGCCATTGGTCTGCCGAGTCAAAAATCGGCCGGTCCTTTTTTGATACCCATCGTCCTATACCGGGGTTCGATCGCGTGAATGCCGCGGCAGATGCGCTGGTTCAGTCGATGGTCTTTCGTGGGCCGTTCGTCAGGTTTGTCTGGGGCCTGGAGTCAGACGACCGACTGAATCACCATCCCGAGCCCCCGCCGGGCGAAGACCCTTCTGAGTGGTACGGTCGAAGATTCGAACGAGGATTTGTGGTTCGAACCGAGCGTCAGTCTGTTTTCGGGCTTCCGGACGTTGATGCCGCCATATTCGCCATCAAGGTCGGTTTTGTGCCTGGCAATACGGTCCTTCGTTCGGACCGGGAGTGGATCGCGCTGGTTGCGGCGATTCGGTCCATGACTCCTGAGGCAGTGGCCTACAAAGGAGTGGGACAATTCCTTGACTTGACACAAAAAAGCGAAGGGTGAGCATAACTCACCCTTCGCAGAAGGGGATTTTACTCCTTGTCTGCTGCAGGCGCCTGGGCTTCGGCATGTCGAGGGGCGAAACGCTCTCGGCGAGGACCGTAGTCTCTCCGATCGTTGCCCATTTCCTGAACCGTGAACGGAAGGAGCGCCATCTCTCGAGCCCGTCGGATCGCTTCCGAGATCATTCGTTGCTGCCCGGCGGTATTTCCGCTCTGTCGGCTAGGAACGATCTTGCCGCGATCGTTGAGAAATCTGCGGAGGATATTGACCTCCTTATAGTCGACGGTATAGATCTTGTTGGCAGTCAGGTAGCTGACTTTGCGTCGTCGCTTGCCCTTGAAACGGCTACCACCCTCGACGGCGTCTTTATCCGCCCGCGGAATGGCCAAACGGTCGGCCCCACCATTGATCTCACCGCGAAGCGGTCTCTGTGTATCTTCACTCATTCTTATCTAAAACTTCCAGAAGCTTGTCGCCCGTGCTGACCTTTGAGTATAGCACAAGCTCATAATGCTTCCATGCTTGGCGTTATCGTCACCGCTCTGTTTACGGTCGGAGCGGTCGGATTGGGTCGCTATCTTGTCGGCCGGTGGATGGATGGGTTCGATCCTGCCGAAATGGTCGGTGTCTGCGGAGTCATCGGCCTTGGCACAGTCGGGCTGGCGACTCTTTTTCTAGGGTTGATTCCCGGTGGTTTAGGCTGGGGCGTCCTCGTTGTGTGGGTTGGCGCCCTCTTTGGGATTTCACGTTTGGTCCAGCCATTCAAAGAAGGGGCCTTTCGCATCGCCAAGCCGGAGGGATCGTCGCTCCTGTTCGCCTTGGCCGTCGGCGTCGCCTCGCTCTTTGCTCTGGTCGGCGTTCTGGCTCCGAGCGACACCCTGGATTGGGACACTCTTGCCTACCACTTGGCGGTGCCCAAGCTATGGATCCAGGCGGGACAGATCCAGTTCATTCCCACGATTCACCATAGCAATTTTCCAGCCACTGTGGACGCACTCTACATTTGGGGTTTGACCTGGGGTGGTCAAAGCGGGGCCAAGGCGTTCTCGTTGATGTTTCTGCTACTCGGTCTCGCCTCCATTTTCGGCCTTTCCCGCCGACACTACGGCCCGAAGGCGGCATGGTGGGCCGCTTTCGTCTTTGTCACGATCCCGGTTGTTCTTTGGGAAAGCGGGACCGGCTATATCGACGTCGCCCACGGGCTGTTCGGCGGCCTAGGGATTCTATTTGCCGCGCGCTATGTTGCGGAGTCCAAATCAAGGAACGAGCTTTTCCTTTCTGCCATTCTGCTTGGATTCGCAGCGGGCTCCAAGTACACAGGGCTGCAGACCATCGGTGTGGTTGCGGTGATTCTGTTCGCCGCTCACGCCCTTCGAAAAGAAGCCGTGACGGGTCTAAAGACGGCTGCACTCGTCGCTTGCATCGCAATGGCGATTGCCGGGCCGTGGTACGTGAAGAACGTTGTGCTGACAGGCAACCCGGTCTATCCGTTCTTCTATGAGAAGTTCGGCGGCGGGAATTGGGATCAGCGTCGTGCCGATACCTATCGTGAAGAGCAGCAGCAGTTTGGGGCGGGAACGGTAGAGAAGAGGCACGACCTCACGGAACTGGGTAACGCCATCCTGGGGCTGGCGTATCAGCCGGGAAGATACGTCAACCCGCAAGAGGACAAGGGCGGGGGTACTCCGCTGGGCGCCATCGGCGTGATGGCAGTTGCCGCCGGCCTGATTTGGGCGCTGAGTGGGCGCATGCGCCAGTTTGAGGTCGCGGCCCTATCCGCCGTGGCCTTTAGCATTCTCCTTTGGTTCTTTCTAAGCCAGCAAAGCCGCTACGTGGTTCCGCTGTCCGTCCCGCTTGCTTTGATGGCAGGAGGCGCAATTGCCCGGCTAGCCATCGGGCCAGTCTTGGCCGGTCTCGCCTTGATGCAAGGAGCCTACTCGCTGTTCCTCGTCTATACCCAGCGTTTCGAAGATCAGTTGCAGCCTGTTCTAGGAAAGGTATCAACCGAAGACTACGAGAGCCGCACAATCGGTTTCTACCGGCCAAGTCTGATCATTAACAAGGAGGCAGCGAAAGGCAAGGTCGCGCTCTACGACGAGGTCTTTGGATACCTCCTCGATGTGCCGTATATTTGGGCTAATCCTCCCCACTCGATGCTTATCCCGTACGATCGGCTAAACGACGCGGCATCCTATGTGGATGCCTTGAAGAAACTGGGGGTGACCCATGTCTATATCAACTTGAGTCCGATGGTCAAGGACCAGCAATTCGTATCTCGGTGGGTCGGAGCGATGGGACTCAACGGGGTGACCGAACCTTTCTCTCCTCAAGAGCGCAAGGAGCACTGGGATAACTGGAAGGATAAGTGGGAGATTCTCCTGGCAGACGCGGTCGCCGAGCGGCGATTGGAGCCCATTCCCGACGTCAAAGGTCACTGCATTTTATTCCGAATTCTCTAGCCGGCCCTTTATTAGGCTCGTGACGCCGCTTCCTCGGTTCAGCGGCGCGCGGGTAACCTTTACCCGTGAATTACCGAAAGTTGGGGCGATTTAGCGTCAAGGTGAGCGAGGTCGGAGTTGGCGGTTGGCTGACCCATGGGCGATCGATCGACGATTCCATGACGACGGAGATCGTTCGATGCGCTTTTGACCTCGGCGTGAATTTCTTCGACACTGCCGACGTCTACAACCAAGGCAAGGCAGAGACGTCGTTGGGGGTTGCGATCAAGGGGATTCGGCGCGATGATCTCGTGATCGCCACAAAATGCTATTTCCCAATGACCGATCGCCCGAACGATCGCGGGCTTGGACGAAAGCACATCACGGAATCTGTCCATAACTCGCTCAAGCGGCTTCAAGTCGACTACATCGATCTCATGCAGTTCCACCGGTTTGACGCCGAGACCTGTCTAGACGAGACGGTGCGTGCGATCGACGATCTTGTACGGGCCGGCAAAGTGCTCTATTGGGGCGTCAGCGAGTGGAAAGCACAGCAGATCACCGACCTAGTTCATACGGCTCGTGAACTGAATGCCAATCCGCCTGCGAGCAACCAGCCCCTCTATAATATGTTTTCCCGAAGCATTGAGGACGGGGTTCTTCAAGCCTGCGAGCAATTCGGGATCGGCAACGTCGTATTCTCGCCTCTCGCCCAGGGCGTCCTGACCGGAAAGTACCTTCCGGGCCAACCTGCTCCTGACGGAACGCGTGGTGCCGATTCCTCATCGAACAGTTTTATGCAGCGCTCGATGACGGATGAGAACTTGACGAGAGTACAAGCGCTGAAAGCGTTTGCGGCCGAGAACGGGCTGGGGTTGGCAGAGTTCGCTTTGGCGTGGTGCCTCCGGCAGAAGCAGGTCAGCAGCGTAATTATCGGCGCGACGAAACCGGCGCAAGTGGAAGCCAATGTCCGTGCGAGCGGCGTGCAAATGGAAGCGTCCGTGTGGACCCAGGCGGAGAAGATCCTGGCGGGGCAGTAAGGAGTGGCGGTGGGAGCGATAGGTAGAGGTTCGGCCGAGACCGAATTCGAAAAGAAGCGCGGGGTTAGCCATGTCGAAATTCGGCACGGCTTTTCCCAAGTTCATGTATCCCGAATCGTGGGAGAAGTGATGGCCGAACGGCTGCGCATCATGGACTTGGTGTCCAAGGCGGGCATCAGCATCGACTTTTTGAAGCTGACACCCTCCGGGATGTCGTTTCTCGTTGCTGAGGAGAGCGCAGACCTGCTGGAGACGGTGCTTTTGCAGTGCGGCGACCATTTCTCCGTACGACGTGACCGGAGCATCGTGTTGGTGTATGCGGTAAGTATCCGGGACGAAGAAGGACTCATCGCAGCCATCGTGCGTACCGCAATTACGAACGGGATCCGCGTCGATCATATCGGCGACATGCACGACCGGATGTTGATGGTCGTTCGAAATGTCGACGCCGAACGACTTGCAGCCCTCTATCGGGAAACGCTGCTGGAGATTCCCTAAGCCGATGAAGATCAAAGTGATGAAGTTTGGAGGCACTAGCGTAGCCAAGGCCGAGTCCCGAATGATCTCGGCGATGCGCGTGATCTCGGCAAAGGAGCAGGGCTTCAAGCCGGTTGTCGTGGTGAGCGCGATCGGTCGAAAGGGGGCTCCGTACGCCACTGACACGCTCATCAACGTCTTGCGCGAGATCGATCCCAATGTCGAACCGGATGCTAGGGAACTCGATCTGCTGGTCGCGTGCGGCGAGATCATGTCGGCCGTCATTTTTGCCCACACGCTCAAGACCTTGGGACATAGCGCTCAGGCGTTTCGGGGCGGGCAGGCAGGCATCCGGACCGACGGAGTCTATGGAAACGCTCGAATCGTGGGGATCAACCCAGTTAGCTTGATTCGAAGCATCGAGGCCGGAAAGATACCGGTCGTGTGTGGCTTCCAGGGCGTCTATGCACCCGGCGACGGAAGTCCCGGAGGGGAGCTAACGACCTTGGGGCGCGGAGGATCCGACACGACTGGCGCGGCAATCGGGGCGGCACTCAACGCTGACGCGGTGGAGATCTATACGGATGTTGACGGAGTGAAAACCGCCGACCCTGACGCCGTTAAGGAAGCGCCGACCCTTCGGCAAGTCACCTATGACGAGGTCGCCGAGATCGCGCACTTGGGTGCGAAAGTGGTGCATCCAAGGGCTGCCGAGATCGCAATGAACTACGGCATTCCGCTCTGGGTCAAGAACACGTTCTCAGACGATGTGGGTACCGAGATCGTGACGCGCGAACACTTTCCGGGCAGGCGCGTAACGGGTGTTACCCACACAGGAAAGCTCGTCTATCTTCAGTTTGATCTGAATATCGCCACCGAGGCAGATCGAACCGTTTTGGAAGGCAGAATCTACGAAACGATGGAGCGATACGGCATTGGGCTGTTTATGCTCAATTTGAGCCCGAGCAGTACTGGCTTCGCCCTTCCTCGAGCTCAATACCCGACCGTCAAGGCGATTCTAGACGGCTTGGTCATTCCGGTTTCTGTTGAGGAAGCAAGGTTCTATCTTATACAAATCGGAACGAAACCTTCGATGGACGTTGAAACTCAGGCGACTCTTCTGAAGGGTATGGGCGATGTCCGGATAGTTCCGACCCATCTCACCGAGGGCTGTACGATGGTGTCGCTCGTGGGCCACGAGTACATGCAGCAACCGGGCGTGTATCTGAACGTTCTGACCGCCCTCGTAAACGGTCAGGTCACAGTTCTTCAGACGAGCGATAGCGACTATTCTCTGAGCGTCCTCGTGCCGGAGGCGGACACGAATCGGGCGGTCAAGTTACTTCACGATCGGTTTGGTTTGGCCGAGGTGAGCTGAGCTTGTGGATGCTTCCGGCTGATCGACCCGCACTGATGGGAATCCTGAATGTGACGCCGGATTCGTTCAGTGAAAGGGGCTTAAACTATAACCGATCAGTTGCCATCGCGGCGGCAAAGCGAATGGTGGACGAGGGCGCCGACCTGATCGATATCGGTGGGGAGTCGACTCGGCCCGGATCGAATGCTGTTCCGGTCGAAGAGGAGATCGCCAGAGTTTGCCCGGTTATCGAGGCGGCTGCCGGCTTGGGCGTGCCGATTTCAGTCGATACCAAGAAGCATGAGGTCGCGCGTGTCGCTCTCGAAGCCGGGGCGTCCATCGTAAACGACGTGTCGGCACTCGGGGATCCACAAATGGTTGGGGTCTGTGCCGACTCTGGCTGCCTAGTTTGCTTGATGCATATGAAGGGCGATCCATCTACGATGCAGAGGAGCCCCGCGTATGACGATGTTGTCGCCGAAGTTACCGGCTTTCTGCTGGATCGGAGCGCATTGGCCATTTCCAACGGCATCGGACGAGACCGAATATGGCTTGATCCCGGAATCGGATTTGGAAAGGCTGTAATTCACAACCTCGAACTGCTCCACAGTCTGCCCCGGTTGGTGGCATCCGGGCATCCGATTCTAGTTGGCGTCAGCCGGAAGAGCTTCATTGGGGCGATATCGGGGGCCGATGTCGATTGCCGAATCCCTGGCACCCTTGCGGCTCAGGTCTTGGCGCAAGTTGCGGGAGTCCGGGTCATTCGTGCCCACGATGTGGGTGAAGCACGCCAGTCGATCGACGTGGCAGCGGCGATTCTCAGACCTTCTTTGTTTTCCAAGCGCCCTGCTTGAACAGAGCAAGCGCGAGAATGCCCTGGAGACCTTGGGTGAAGGCCATTGAAGTCCAAGCTCCGCGAGCCCCCCAACCAAGCCCGAACGGCATCACCAGCCATGGGAACAGGTGATAGCCGGCAGGGAGTGCCAGGACGAACGCAACGGGTACTCGAACACCCCAAAGCGTGAAAATGGTGATCCACATCGGGCGTACGGTGTCTCCCGCTCCTTGCATCGCCCCGATGACGATCATCGCATAGGAGAAGAAGACCTCAGTCAAACAGAGGTATCGAAGTAGCGTGATCGTTTCGGCGATCATCTCGGGCTTATTGCCAAGCAACCACCCGGCAATCGTCGGCGCCATGAGATAGATCGGGCCCGCCAGAGCCAACGTCACGATAGCGCCGTGGTTGGCGGCGGTCCAGCCCAGTCGTTCGGCGCGATCCGGTCGCCTCATACCCAGGCTCTGTCCAACCAACGCCCCTGCCGCGGCCGAGAGCCCGAATGGCGGCATGTTCATGATCGACTCGATGGCAAACGCGGTGCTCATGGACCCGATTGCAGTCGATCCGTTGGGGACCATTGCCAAGACGATTGTAAAGGTAGTGAGGGACAAGACGCGAAGAGTGGCCATCAACGCGGCAGGCAAAGCGATGCGCAGGATTCGGACGATCCAGTGCCACTCGGGAAGGTGAAACCCCCAGAGATTCCCGAGCGGAGTTCTAGATACGAACGAGAGATATCCGATCGCGGAGATCCAAGCGCTGATCGAAAGGGCGGTGCCCGCACCGATAAGCCCCAGGTTGGCGCCGGGCAGCATAAAGCGGAACAGACCCCCAAAAATCGATACCTGGTGAGTGGGGAAGACGAGGAGGCAGTTCAGCGTCATATGAATGAGAATCTGAACGCCTGAAATGAACATTGGACTCTTTGTGTCGCCAATTCCTCGGAGCGAACCGGCAAGCGTCTGAATCACGTAGATCGCCGGAAGACTCGTGGAGTAGACGAGAACGAACCGTCTCATCAGATCGATCGCTCCCGGGTCGTCCGACGGCAGAATCGTGTGAGCCACAAACGACGAACCCAGGGAAGCCACGCCCGCCATCAAAAAACCGCCGATCATCGCGATCCGGATGCTCTGTCTACTTGCGAGGCGGTATTCACTCGGCGTTCCAGCTCCAAATGCCCTGCTGACGAGGGCAGTAGCGCCCGTTGCGACCGCAACTGCAAGCGAGAACATCAGGAACATGACGTTGATCGCTCCGCCATGCGCCGTTATGGCGTCGGAGTTAAGGTGCCCGATAAAACCACGGTCCAAGAGTTGGTTGACGACTTGGAGCGAGTTCAGGACTACCGCCGGCCACGCTAACTTCCAAACGACGGACGTCGAATTCTCGCGAGCTTCTATGGCCGGTTCATCGAGTTCTTCGACGACTACTGACACAGGAACACACCAGGATACCTTCCGAGCTTGAATCGGGGGGGAGAGAAGGTTGCAGGATGGCCCTCGAGCAGTCGCTTGGCGACGTACGAGAGCATGATTCGGCCCACATTCCAGGCAGGAGTAGGGCGTGCTTCGTAATGACGGCAATAAGGGGATAGTGCGCCTAATCGGCGCCCCACAAGTGTGGTACAAATCCTCGTGGCCAGAAATATCATTGCGATCGGTGGAGGAGAGATTCGCACCGGGCAGACTTTTGCAATTGATAGGCGATTTGTGGCGGAAGTCGATGTTGCCGTTCCAAAACTGCTGTTCATTCCAACTGCCAGCAACGACAGCGAGGAATATGTGGCCGCAATAAAGCTCGTTTATGGGCACCGACTCGGTTGTACCGTCGACGTTCTACGACTGTGGTCGGAAGATCGATGGCTTCCCTCGATCGTACCGAAGCTTGAAAGTGCCGACCTAATCTATGTTGGTGGCGGCAACACGAAGGCGATGATGGAAAAGTGGCGCGAACTTGGCGTCGATCGGGAATTGCGTCGGTTGGTTTCGAAGGGCAAGCCGGTTGCAGGTTTGAGCGCCGGTGCGATCTGCTGGTTCCGAGTGGGAAACAGCGATTGGCCGCAGTATGAGCAAATTCCGAACATGCTTACCGCTCGCCTTGAGTGCCTGGGAATCGTGGATATCGTCCTCTGCCCCCATACGCGAGATGAAGCGTTCCGTCTAGACGAATTCAAGTCGATGATGGCGGCAGAGGATGGGATCGGCGTGGGCTTGGATGACTGTTGCGCCATTCAGATCAAGGGGGATGAGTATCGTTTTCTCGTTGCAAGCGACGACTCGATGGCCCACCTGATGTTCCACCAGGATGGCCAAGTGGTTCACCGTGTTATCGAACCGCACAACGACTACCGCCACCTTAGCGAACTGGCGAAAGTCGCCTCTCTTGACGGCGTTATCCGTTGGTGATCGAGCAAGTACGGTCTCGACCCAATCCATTGTATAACCTTAACGAAGACTTCGACCCGGTGGGGAATAATGTGTTTCTGATGAGTTCGAAGAAGTCGTTACGCAGACATCGTTCATTCGACGTTAAGTTGACTGCTTTGGCGCTCGCCGTGGCGCTCGTCTGCTTGGGCTGTCAGCCGAGTGACGGCCTTCCGTCGGTCGGAAGTGCGGCACCGAACTTCAAGGTGGCATCAGCAGACGAACCATCGAAGGCGGTTCAACTTGGCGACTTCCATGGCAAGGTACTGCTCGTGGACTTTTGGGCGACTTGGTGCGCACCATGTCGCGATGAGTTGCCGAAACTCCGGGACCTCTGGAACTCCAATCGCTCGAAGGGATTGGAGATGGTTGCGATATCTCAAGAGTCAGTGGCCGATATTGAGAAATACAAGACTGAATCCGGGTCCGATCTTCCGTTCTTCACGGACGCCGACGGAAGTGCGAATAAAGCCTATGGCATCGACGGTCTGCCCACCACTTTGCTGATCGGCAAGGACGGCCACGTTCTCTATTCTAGTGTCGGCGCCGAGATGGGTGGGGAATTGGACAAGGACCTTGTGGACGCCGTTGCCAAGGCACTTTAGTAGAAGTGGTCTGGCGATCCTCGTACGAGACGCGTATATTGCCCCCTGCGGCAATTAAGGGCATCACCGGGATTTCCCTAGCCGAGATGCCGTTCAGTCTTGGTTCTTCCGACTTGGTCTTCGGCGGATTTGATTTGGCGGCGGTACGGGAGCTTATAATTTGGCGGCGGTTGTTCGATCGCAATCCCAGCCTTGAAGCGTGTCTTGGCGCGGGCCACCCGGCACCCTTTGGATGGACGATCCTGTTCTTGTCCGGCCAAGACAAGGTGTCAGTTCCGACCTTGAAAGCCATGACGGCCCCAAGCGCTTGGTCAACTACGATCATTGCGGACGACAATGGCCCGTTGCGAGACCTGATCCAAGTCGACCGTCCCGATCGATCATTCGGAACGCTCGTCGTGAGCGGAATCGCAGATCCATTAATGGTCGGGTTGCCAACCGAAGAGGCTCTGCAAACCTTCCTCGATGCAATCGCGCAGCGTTCCTGAGTCCGGTCCCACGGGGGACCTACATGCTCTAGAGCATCGATATCCTTACAAAGTCGCTTCGCCCGAAGAATCCGGTGACTCCACCGGTTTCTGACCAATCTTCGTCATCGTTGAAGATCAGGGCCAGAGTGTCGCGATAGTGCTGCATGGTTGTCCCATACGATGCATGGAGCACGAACAGATCCATGTATCCTTTCTTGAAGATGCTTAGGATCTCTGGAGGAGTAGCGACGGCAACGTCGGCTTCACTGCCCTTGTGCGAGCATGGAAGAGTCTCCCCCTTTCGGCTTCGGAGACAATACGCCTTGATCGCGGGTGCGTGCCTAAGGAAGGCGAACCACCCGATCCATTCAGTAATTGGTTCGCCAGCGGAAATGATCATGGCGTACCCTCTTCCCTCCAACCGCTCGGCGTCATATTCCCTGACAATTTCCGAATCGAGAAGGTACAAGACACGGCCCGGGCCGGGAGTGAAATCCCACTGATCGACACGGGACGCAAAGCTTTCGGAAACATCGTAGTGCCAAGGAAGCAGCGGGAACACGCACATGGGGAAGTGCTGATTGATCGTTCTACGTCCCTCTGCGCCCTTTGTGCGAAGTGGCCGCGCGCGCATTTGACACAGGAGTAGCTTTGGGCGCCCGTGGTCGGGACAGGTGGTTTTGAAGGAGACCCGGTCCCAGCCCTCGGTGAGAGCCTGGCCTTCGCCCGTAGTCACGGCTTCAACGGCGATGTCGAGTGCCTCGAGTGCGCCATTTGAGAGTCGACCCCACATGTTCTGATAGAACACACCATGCTCGACGGCGACGTAGACATCGCCGGAGATCAGCGAGACAAGGATCGCTGATTTGACTCGATGACGTTCGCATACAACCATCGAAATCATCGGCGAATTGAGGCGGGTGTCCTTTGCCGGCCAACCCCTTTGAAATTCGGGGCTTTCAAAGAGGTTTCCCAGAGAGGTCTTAGCCACCGCGTCATGGTCGAGCGACTCGAGCACAGACTTGGTGTATTCCATCGTCAACTTCGAGCCATCGAATGGGTCGCTGAAGACGAAGAAATCCGGGGCTTGGACCCTTCGATGGAGTTCGTTGTGCACTCCTCGCTCTTCGGTGCAAATCACAACGTTATAGCGATGTTGCTCAGGAAGCAACGTGCCCGCAAGGTGCCGCTCTGCAACTTGGTCCAGTATCTTGGTGTCGTACTTTGCCCCGTTGTCGGTCGCGCCGACCAACATCGATGCTGCATTGCTGTTCAGCAACTCCGAAGCACTGGCGAGGGCGGCATAAAAGACCTTTCGCTGAAGGTCCAGGCCTATTCGGAGTTTGGTCGCCAATCGGTTTGCATAGCCGCCAAGAGCCTTGCCGTGATCCGAGAACCGATTGGTTGCGTTGAGGTCCTTCTTTAGGAATTCGATCAGGGGATCGCACTCAAGCAGTTCGACTGACTCGCGGTCAACCGGGTCGCTGGATGTACGGCCGTTCTCAACCCACCGGCGAATCTCTTCCTCTCCATATCTTGTGACGAGAAGAATAGTGGCGGAAGAATGACGCTGGCGCATTGGCGATACCAGTTCGTTCCAGTAAGAGACCTCGCCAGGTTGGTTGTCCAGGACAATCAAGTCGAGGCCAGCAGGGAGTTCCTTAGCGGCATCCGCGCTGTTCGTGCACTCCACGAGATAGTCTCGCGAATCACGAAACCTCTCACGCTCAAGCCCATCCTGGATTGCAGACTTGGCTCCGAGTTGATACTCAAGCGAATCGCTAACGATAAGAACTCTCATGGCGGCCTTTCAAGCATCGATATCATGCCCAAGCGGGGACGGCACGGGCCGTTCAACTTTCAGATTATGCTAGATTGGGTCCACGACTTGGGGTGAACAATAGTGGTCAGGACACTAGCTTTCACAAAGTGAAGCGGCTCCGCCGGGTCTGATCCGATGGAGCCGCGCTTCGACTGGGTCACGATTCTAGAAATTCCAATGCGCAGAAACCAGCAGTGAGCCAAATGCCAGGAAGTCTCGGCGTAGGTCGGTAACGATTCCACCCGGGTTATAGATTGCGAAACTACTGACTGCCGTGAACTCGCCGCTGGCGAACGGCATTCCGCTGGGAAGGACCGTCAGGTTGCCCTCAACGGACAGCCATGACGTAGGGCTCCATGCGACAGTTCCCGAACCAATCGTCTTGAGTTCGAAGTTCGAGGAGATACCGGCTCCGGTAAAGGACTGGCCTACGAGCGTGGCCTGAAGGCGAGCCAACATATTCGACCCGAGGTTGAAATCGTGGCCGGCGCCCAAACTGATCGAGTGCGCATCGTAGAAAGCCGGCGCCTCGATGGTTGTATAGGAGAGCTGGAATTGGTTGAGCGCGCGGTCGCCGTAGTTCAGCGAGTAGGTGTTATCGATTGGTCCTGCAAGGGTCTCGGCATTCCCTGAAGTCACGAGGTGAGCAGTGTCTGGGCGCAATGCCTCGTATTGAATTGCAAGCGACGACGGGTCTGTTTCTGTAGGTAGTTTCACGACGACCCTACCGCCAAAGTAATCGTCGTGGTCGTTGTAGCGGCTGGTGGCACTTCGTCCCTTTGCCAAGGCAAACTGCCGACCATAGAAAAGCTCGAATTGCGGAGTGAGCCCTACCTTGACCTGTTCCTGACGAAGCTCGAACGATCGGCCCTGGTAAGTGGCGTAAGTTTCGCCGCCGTAGAATGAGATGCCTCGCTGAACGGGCCCCGACTGGATGATACTGGGCAGAGCCCACTCGTATCCCTGTTTTGACTGCTGCTCCTCGTCTTGTACTGCTTTCACGGCTTTGCGGACCGTAGCGTGGAACGAGGGGGCTGCGTAGGCAGCAGAGCATAGGGCCAGAGTCCCTACGAGCAGAAACGCGTACCGGTTGGTCTTTGTCATCATCTTCGAACTCTTCTGGCCGGGCTAGGGCGCTCCTGGGCTAGGAACCTGCCGTCGCGATTCCGGTTCGCAGAAGAATACCGCTTCACCGACGGTAATCAGGCCCATTTGCCGGAATGCCTAAAACATGCAGGCACCAAACAAAAAACTCGGAGCGAACCTGATGGATCGCTCCGAGTTCCTGGCCCAAGTGTTAGGTGGGCCAATCGTGTCGTTGTCGCTACTACTGGCTGAGCAAGAACTGCACAGTCGTTACGCCGGTGGACGGAACGTTGTCCGACGAGTCCTGCAGAGGATCGTTGAACGTTGCTGCGCCGTTGTTCAGGACCTTGGTCTGGGTCTTGGTGATACCCGGCCACGTGATCTTGAGCTGACCGGAGCCAGTCGCGAAGTCAGGAGTTGGGAACGAGACGTTTACGTGGTTGCCCGCGGCCGTCGTGCCATTGTTGGCCGGCAGCTTTGCATTGATCCCACTCGGAATTCCCACGGTTCCATCGGCATTGACGATGACTCCGTAGATGAACTGCCCAATCGTAAGTTGGGTCGGCGCAAACGCGGTGCCACCGATGATTGCAAACGGACCGACAGCCTGTAGCCAGCAGTGCGTGCCACCGGCAAGCACCAGGTTCTTGTCGAGTGACGTATCGGAATTCACGTTGATGCCCGTCCAAGCCCAAGTCGCACCGTTGTCGTAGCTGATGTTCAGCGGGTGAGACGTTGCGGTCGTGAGAGCCTTGAACGCGGCGAACTGCGTGTTGCCGATGAACGGCGTCGTCATTGGAACGACACCGACAGTCGACGTTGTCGTGATGTCAGGCTGTCCCGGAGGCACGGTGCCCGGTACAGTGCCGCTTGCAGTCGTGACCTGCACCTGCTGCGGGGTCGTCGGGTTGCTCGGAGCATTCGTCTGCGACGTACCGGTCGAAGTCGTAACACCACCCGTGGTCGCGACAGTTCCGGTCTGGCCGGCAGTCGACGCACTAGAACCGCCGCAACCGACTAGCACACCGCTGACCAGCGCGGCGGCCGAAATTAAACCAAAAATACTTAGCCTTTT
>JARLGV010000126.1 GCA_031292555.1 Fimbriimonas sp. | reverse complement strand
CGAAATCTTCGAAACCCCAGAAGCCGCGCTGGCGAAGTAAACTCTAGTCTCGCGGAGAGATGGCAGAGTGGTCTATTGCGGCGGTCTTGAAAACCGCTGGGCAGCGATGTCCCAGGAGTTCGAATCTCCTTCTCTCCTCCAATCCGCACCGCCGATTCCCGTTCCCGCCTGTAGAACATGGCCGTAACGAGGGACTGAAGCCGGATATGATCGAATCGCCCTAGTCAGTAGCCATATCGGCCAAGAGCGCCTCGACTTGTTGGCGAATCTGATCGCGTATGACGCGTACTTTCTCAATCGGCTGTCCGGCCGGATCGTCCAGACCCCAATCCTCGGTGAGAACGAACTTGGCGGGGCATGCCTCGGCGTCGACCCCGCATCCCATGGAGATGATTCGGTCGGATTGCTCGACCATCGGTTGAGTCATGAGTTTTGGCGCTTGGCCCTCCATCGATATTCCGATCTCCGCCATCGCCGCGACTGCCATGGGGTTAAGCTCCTTTCCCCCAACGGTGCCGGCAGACTGAGCGAGAACAGCCAAGCCCTGAGCTTTGGCCAGGGCATTCGTCATGGCCTCTGCCATCTGCGAACGGCCGCTGTTGTGGACACAGACAAAGAGAACTGTTTTCATCTTTTATGTACTTCCGTTTCTGGAGCGATCCTGACGTAGTCGAACACTTGGAGGGATCTCATCGATTGCACCCCCGTCGGGGTGACGCCTGGGTCTGCGATACAGACGCCAAGGGCGGCATCGTGCTGGGATTGAAGGTAGTCGCGCTTGGTCTGGATCGCTTCTCGCCGAACAGGGCAAACCGTGATTTTCCCGTTCTTCTCCGCGTGAATGAGCCCGGCGAGCCGCAATTCTTTGGTGTGGAACGACACTGTCGAGCTAAACTGCTCGCTACCCGTCGCGTAGCAAGAAACCGCGCCGACGGTTGCGCCGTTGACGGGCCGGATTTCACCGGAGTCATCGAGAGCGACCGGACCGCACTTGGAGCAAAGGAACTCGAAGATGCGCGCCCGGGTCGGGTCCCCCAGTCCCTTGAACATGAGGACAGACGATTCCATACGAGAAGCATAGCACAATATATCGAGATATCTAGATATGTTGTGAGGAACCCTTCTCCGCGTGAACACGTATCGAAGTTCTTACCGGCCAAAACCGAACAGAACCGAAAGTGTCGGAGTCGAAAGGGACAAACTCGAAGGATAATGTGAGCACCTCCATGAAGTCCCAACGACTCGTACTCTACTCCTCGCTCCTTATCGGGGCCGCGGTTTGTGCGGCCGCATGGGCGCCGGTGTTTGGATACGGCGGGGCTCCCTTTCGAACGCTCATCGTGGGCGGCGGACCGGACGAGGAGCATAACCAGGTTGCGATCGAGAGTAACGTTCGCTATTTCTCTCGGGTAATGCCGGCGGGGTCGCCGACCCGAGTACTCTTCACCGACGGTAACCCGGACTCCAAGAACATCCAATGCCAGGACGAGGGCGAGAAGATCTTCTACAAGAAGCCTGACATCTCGCGCATCGACGGACCCTCCGAATTGAGTTCGATCCGGTCTGAGATCGCCACAATTGCCACCGATGCGCATTCCAACCCGGCGTCGCCGGTTCTCCTCTACTTCACGGGCCACGGGAGCCCCGATCCGTCGAGTGAGTTCAACAACAACTCGTACGACCTGTGGAACCATAAGCACCTATCGGTCAGCCAGCTTTCCGAGTCCCTGAAGGAGTTTCCCAAGTCCACGCCAATCACGCTGATTATGGTGGAGTGCTTCTCCGGCGCCTTCGGAAACACGCTGTTCGAAGGAGGCGACCCAGGAGGCGCCCTGGCCGACCTGAACCTATGCGGGTTCTTCGCGAGCGTCGCTCAGCGTCCGGCCGCCGGGTGCACGCCGGAGTTGAAAGAGGCCAATTATCGCGACTTCACAAGCTACTTTATCGCGGCGCTTACCGGAGTCGACCGGCTCGGAAACAAGGTAACGGGGGCGGACTACAATCGCGACGGCCGCGTAGGGATGAACGAAGCGTTCGCCTACTCACTCATTCACGATGATTCGATTGACACGCCAGTTTGCACGTCCGACGTCTTCCTTCGTCACTTCGTGAAGACCCCCGACCGTGACGTAATGACCACGCCCTTTTCCGACATCCAGCGATGGGCGACTCGGTCCCAGCGGGTTGCGCTCGACTGGCTTGCCGATTCCATCAACATGCGGGGAGAGGATCGGGTCCAGCGGGCTTACGACACGTTCCTGCACACGAACCTGGATAGCGACGAACTTAAGGATGTCCACCTCATCCGATTCGTGCGCCTCGCCAAGAGCATCATCTTGGCCCACGTGGTCGAGACCTCATCCGACGAGACGGTGAAGTCCAGATTTCACGACCTGCTCCGCGCCGAAAGCGGCAATCCGTTCGTGCCCGAACGCTGATCGTCTACTGGTCTGCTGGCTTCTTCGGCCGCTTCACCCACGGCAGAACAAACACCGTGATAAGGCAGCAGGTGGGGAATACCGGCAGGAGTGGGAACAGCGCACTCTCTTTGGGAAGCCGTAGCTCGGTCCTCAGTGCGGCGGGCTGACCCAACGGCAACTGACCGAGGAGGTTCCCATGGGCGTCGAGAGCCAGCGAGTAACCCGTGCTTGCCGACCGAACGAGCGGCAGGCCAGTTTCGACGGCCCGGAACGTGGCAGCGGCCCGGAGTTGCTCGGGCGCCGGTGTACCCATGTACCAGTCGTCGATACACATGACCGCGAGCATTCGAGATCCATTGCGCGCCTGTAGATAGGAGACTTCGGGAAACAGCCCTTCGAAGCAGAGCATTGGGCCGACTGCAGTGCCTCCGACCACCAGGTTCTTCACCCCGTTGGGACTGGCATCGAGGTCGCCGGTCGGCAGATCGAAAGCCTTGGCGATGAATGGAAACGTCGATCGCCCTGGCACGAATTCGCCAAAGATTACGAGGCGCGTCTTGTCTGCATGAGTCCAGTGACCGTCGAAGCCAAACGCCGTTTGGAACGTTGGCCCTTTGCCCCGCTGGGCGCCAAACACGATCGGTAGTCCCGGATCGAGGCGGAACGGCGGTTTCGGGGGATCGTCGTCTCCCTTGATCGCTCCCTCGGGCAGGACCATCAGGCGGGAGCCGTCAGTCAGAGCAGAGGCCATAAAGCCGTCGATGTTGAACGCCGCTTCCTCATGGACGGTCGCTGGATTTCCGAACGCCATGTCTACGCCAGGCTGCACGACGGTCACCGGCAAAACGTCGGCAGGAGGATCGATTCGGTACTGAATGATCGACACCGTAAGAAGGCCGAGGAACGCTACCAGCAGCGGCCGGATCTTCGGTCGCAGGTCCGGTACGCAGACCATCGCCAAGATCACATTGAGCAGCACGACCCAAGCGCTAACCAGGTAAATCGCGCCGAAGTGAGCGGCCTGGATCAGGCTTGGCGCCTTGTAGAGTGGGGTCGCCACGAGAGCCCATGGGAAGGCAAGCACCGGTATATAGGAGCGGCATACCTCGACTCCCGCCCAAACCACGGGAATGAGCCAAGGCCACTTCCGGATGTAGCAATGCCGCATCAGCACGAAGACCCAGCCGTAGAAAAGCCCGGCAAGGCTGGCCGCGATGAGCCAGGGAACGTAACCGAGGAAGCTGTTATGGGTCCAGTGAACCGTTAGCTTGTATACCCATACCATTTGGGCCAGGAAGTACACGAAGCCGAAAAGGTAGCCCGATCGCCAAGCATCCTTTCCATCCGACGAACTCAGCTTCCATAGAAGTGGAACCAGGGCGACGAATACGAACGGCCATCCGTCGAAGGGCGGAAAGGCGAGGATGAGCAGAAGCGCGCTGAGGAGCGCCGGCCACCGCTTGAGAAACCAGGCCTTAGCGCGAGACGCCATCGAGGCTCCCGCTCAATACGCGATCCGAAGCCAGGTGGGATGTGTCGTTATAGCGCGTAATCAAGAAAAGTCCATCCATTCGCCGCTGCAACTCCGTGATGCCGGTGTTCGCAAATCGAAACGCCCGGCTCGTGTCCAAGGTTCCCTTGAGAAGCTTTGCGAGGAGAATCGAGAGAGAACCCCCGTGGGAAACTACCGCGATGAGGCCTTCGGCTTGTCTCAAATCGGTATGCAACGGTTCCAACCGGTCCCAGACATCCAGGAAGGACTCCCCGCTTGGTGGCCTAACTTCTTGAGCGGAGATGCCGTGGGTAGCCGCACGATCTTGCAGGTTTTGGGTTACGGCGGTGAAGGGGAGGCCCTCCCACTCGCCAAAACAGCGTTCGCGGAGATCGATTCGGACCTCGAGGTTCGCGCCGGTAGCGTCGGCGACCGCCTTCGCGGTATCGCGGCTACGAACGAGGTCGCTCGTAATGATCCGTTCGATCGGATAGTCGGCAAGAGCCTCGCCTACCCGCCGGGCCTGATCCATGCCAACGGGGTCCAGAGGAATGTCGGTGTGGCCCTGAGCGCGCCCCGAGTCGTTCCATGACGTCTGTCCGTGACGGACCAAAAGGAGGCGCATGAGTGGGTTATACCTGCCATGGCCGGACTTCCCCGAGTTCGCGACCGCTGCTGTCGACCCTAAGCGCGCCCAGTCGCAAGATGCGGAGGGGGGCGGGGGGAATGGCGGTGCAAAGAGCTTGGGCCCTCATCGACTGCCAGTCGATCTCCGTGACGATGCCGATGCCAAAGTCCTCGCCGCTTTGCCTCGCAAAGCCGCAGAGCAGATTCCGATAGGCGCCAGGGGTTACGAAATGGGCCTTTGAGCATCCGCTGAAATCGAGAGCGGCCGATACGTCGCCTTCCTCAGTCTCCACATCGGATACGACGAAAAGGGTGCCGGCTGCACGTTCTGCGTAGAGTGCATGCTCCAATCGCGCCTGCTTTCGTTCATCCGGTGTGAATCGCTGACCGGTTCCGAGTCGGGCGCCATCGATCGACACACGCCTCAGATCGATCGTGTGCTTTTGGCAACTCTCAAATAATCGGATCCAGAGCGCTTTGCGCTGGGCCATCTGCACCACGGGCGGGAACGCCTTTTCGATCTCGACCTCCGATGGGCCGACCGGGAAACCTCCTTGGTCCATGTCAGTTCCTGCCGCAATAAGGATCTCGGTAGGCTGCAGCATTTGGGCAACCAGCAACGAGACTTGGCGAAGGAGTGGCGTGGAACGGTAGGGGAAGAACTGGACAAGCAAGTCGTCAGGCGAGGTTGCCAACGCGGCTGAGATAAGGGAGATTGTCACATGGGGAGCGCGTTGGGGATCCAAACTGCCGTAGAAACGGGTGATCGAGGGCTTGGCGCCTTTGAACAGGCAGATCTGGCCGGGAACGCCTTGCACCGGATCTGCAGGGTCGAGACACAGAAACGGACGTCCGCCGCGATGCTCCTTGAGCCAATCCCGCCAGGACGCGCCATGGTGTCCAATAAGAAGCGTCCTCCTCATACTTGCTTGTGACGATTATGCTCAACGCAACGAAGCGATGCGCCAATGATGGATCGATGCGCCAAGTATCTTGTCAAGAAGGGGAATCGGGACATCGACCGGATCGCTTAAAAGCAGCGTCTGGATGGTAGAGGTAATGGAGGGAGCATCCCTGCTCCGACCTCCGTTTCCACCGTTTCCGTGGTGTCTCCACCTAGAATCTACCTGCTTTCCCTCGGGAAAGTTCCCCCGAGGATCAAAGAGGCATTTCCTCGCGGGGGGCTGCTCTAGGACTGTCTAGAACTGATCTCCGACAAAGAACCGGCGGCCGAAACCGAGCTCCAGGATTGAGCCATAGTTGTGCCCGCAATCGGCAGGCCAGGCGCACATGAAAACGAGGGGCTCGTCACCCGTGTTCACAGTGCGGTGAGCTAGGTTTCCCGGCACGTAGTGGGTTGAACCGGGAGACATCTGCTCGACCCAGGTGTTTCGGGACTCATCCATCAGCACGAGGAGCCCCGATCCGCTGACGGTCACGCACATCTCACATCGGTCTAGCTTCTCGTGCCAATGGCCGCGTGTCATGAAGAACTCTCCGCCGACCGAGCCAGGCATCAAGACGGTATTTCCCCAAAGGATGGCTCCTTCGACTCCGTCCTCGGCGGGCATCCAGGTTTGAGTCCCGTAGAGGAGTGCGTCCCCACCCTGACGAGCCGCCTCCGGGTCGGACCAGTATCCCACAAGGTCGCCGACAGTACGTCTCGACTCGGCGATCCGCTCGCCTACAAGCATGCCGGTAGTGAGGTTGGTGAGAATCGGGGGGATCTGGGAGGCGGACATCTGCGTTCAAGCCTACTCGACTGCCATACTGAACGTTATGCTGAAGGTCGATCGGCTGGGCAAGAAATATGGGGGGCGGTGGATCTTTCGCGGCCT
>JARLGV010000125.1 GCA_031292555.1 Fimbriimonas sp. | reverse complement strand
TCCCTTCGAACCGCAGTCCAGTAATCGGATGGGCTCCGTCGCCCCCGACCGCCTTGCCGTAGGCTTCCAGTACGCTCGCCGGCGAAACATCGCTGCTTCGGCGCGGCCTCACTTCAATGCCCTCAACGGGAGGAAGACTGATTGGATGCGTATGGCCGGCATGGCAGGTCGCGCAAGTAACCTGGTTTCGGCCGTTGAAGTGGCGCTTGTTGATGTCGCGTTGCATCGCAATCATCTCCCGGGCGGTTTCCTTGGTGCGCTTCTCGTCGCTGGACCGATCCTCTGTGTGGCAGTAGTCGCAGCTGACCTTGAGCGAAGCGCTCATGAACTCCATGGCGGGGATAACCTCGCTGGCCTTGGCGCCCTTGAAGGACGAGATGTTCTTGAACTGCTGTTCGGCGAGCGGCTCTTCTTGACCGGTAAAGCCGATAGCAGCCCCAAGGCATGACAACGAGAAGAAGAGGAAACCGTAAGCACGACGCATGGGCGCTATGATAGCACCTCCAAGTTAACTCTCGGAGCAGAGCTGACCGTCGTACCAGCGATGCTCGTGCTTACGCCAGGATTTGACCTTCCGCTGGCAAGTCTTCGTACCGAATTCCGGCAAATGCAGGCACGTCGACTGCGATCCGATCCATCACGTCCGACGGATTGAACAGCGGCGACTCAGGTTTCAGGCGCAACGCCAACTCGGCGAGCACTCTCCAGCCCGGTTTGGCCTCTCCATGCGTCGGGAGAATCTGTTTCATCAACTGGACCCGCCGCTCCAGGTTCGTATAGGTGCCATCGGCTTCGAGGGGCGCCGTCATGGGAAGCGCCACGCTAGCGTAAGCCAACGCCTCGGTCTCGTAAACGTCCTGGATAACGAGGAACTCAACGTTCTCGAGCGCCTTTGCGACAAGCGCCTGATCGTAATACACCGTGATTGGATCGACGCCGATTAGCCACAGGAACTTGATGTCGCCGTTGGCACAGCCCTCCAGCACCTGCCGAGTATCGAGCCCGCCGGGTCCGGGCAGGAAGCACATCTCTTCGGCGCCCTGCTCGTTGGATTGGAGCGCGTAGAGGTTGAAGGCCGAACCACTGTTCACCGCGAATGCGGCGAGTGCGTCCACGACCTCCTGCCCGTTTGGCAGGTTGTAGATACCGCGCGTCGCGACGATCGGCGCATTCTGTTCGCGGAGCAATTCGGCGGCAGCCACGATGTCTGCCGCCTTGACGCCGGTCTCCGCCTCGACAGCGGCAGGAGTCAAACGGGCGTCCGCTCCTTTGAGCCCGGCAGCCGTCGCCAATCCAGCCGCCAGAGCCGCTTCGGTTCCCGGTTTGTAGCGCAGAATTAGATGGGCGAAGCTGTCGGCGTCGGTTGGCGTCTCCGATGCCACCACGACCTTCGTTCCCCGATTGAACCAGGCCTTGCGAATCCGAAGGAAGAGAATCGGCTCTTCGTCCGCCAAGGATGTTCCGAAGACCAAAATCGCCTTCTGTTTTTCAAATTCGGCGAGAGTAGTCTTTGTGCGAGGCAAGCCCAGCCGTTGTTCGAGACCTTCCTTGGGAAGGACTCGCGTGAATCGAAAATCCAGGTTCTCGCATCCGAGTTGAGTGCGGAACAGGCGTTGAACGGCATACAGATCTTCGTTCGAGTTCCTGGCGCCTCCCAATACAGCCATTTGTTTCCCACTAAGCCCGTGGAGTGCTGCCACGACGGCGTTGTACGCGTCCGTCCAACTGCACCCTGCCAACTTGTCATTCCGTCGAACCCTCGGCACTGACAATCGGCTGTTGGAAGCGATTTGGTAGTGTCCGAACTTGCCGCGGTCGCAGGTCCATTCCTCATTGACCGCTTCATTCGTGCGGCCGTTGATCCTCATCACCTGATTGACCCGGTAGTCAACATGTACGTTGCATCCGTTGCTGCACTCGGTACAGATGCCTGGCCTCGTCTGCAAGTCCCATGGGCGCGCCCGGAAACGATACTTCGCGTTGGTTAATGCCCCGACGGGGCAAATCTCGATTACGTTACCGCTGAACTTAGAATCGAAGTTGCGCAGCTCGAACGTCGAGGGCTGCATGTGTCCACCCCGGAACCGGAAGGCGAGTTGACTATCGCCAGAAATCTCCTCCGTAAATCGGACGCAGCGCCCGCACTGGATGCACCTCTCAAGATCGAGCGTTACGTACTGGCTCAGAGGGAACGCCTTTGGCGCGTGTCGCTTCATCTCCACGTAACGGCTGGTGGAGGGGCCGTAGAACAGCGTGTTGTTCTGAAGCGGGCACTCGCCGCCTCGGTCGCAGATTGGGCAGTCGAGCGGGTGGTTGATCAACAGAAACTCGAGAACACCCTTTCGGTCTTTGCGAAGCGCCTCGGTATCGGTATAGACAATGAGGCCCTCGGTGGCGGGAAGCGTGCACGCTGCCTGCGGCTTTGGCATCTTGCGCACACTGCCGTCCGGCATCTTGTAGGCGCACTCGATCAGGCACATGCGGCACATACCGACCGGTTTCAGTCGGGGATGATAGCAGAAGATCGGAATCTCCAGACCTATGCGCTTGACCGACTCGACCACCATTTCACCTTTGGGAACCTGGAGGGGGATGTCGTTGATGGAGATGTTGACTGTTTGAACGTCCGCAACGGCTGCCATTCTTCTTCCTAAGATCTGACGCGGTCATTCCGCCGACCCGAGAACCGAGTCTACCTTTGGTACCTTCGAAAAGACTCTCTGCATGTCCAATACTCGAACGCGATCGATGCAACGGAGTTCAAGACCAGAAAACCGGTCATTGGAAACGTCAGTCTGGTGATTCGCCTGATCGCTGCATTCACTTGCCCAAAAAGCGTTCAGAATGATTTCAAGCATGAGGAATTGTCGTCGCACCGCCGGAATCGGCAAGATGGAGACATTGCTGGCCATTCTTGTGCTGATCGTGGTTGCGGCGATCCTCATACCGTTGGCCCGCCGAAGTTCGGGACGAAACGAACTGCTGAGCGAATCCGGACGGATGCGCAAGGTCTATGTCGCGCTTTCGCTCTACGAGGAGCAGTACGACACGCAACCTGCGCCAAATCTGCTCGCGGCAACGGTCTATGATCCGCAACACACTGATTTCGTCAGCGAACTCGATCCGTTTGCGGCGACTTCATCGAAGAGCTTCCCCATGGACCCTGGACTGGACGTCGGCGAGGCCTCGCCGTTCCGCATCAGTTTCTCGTACCTTCAGGATTTCGTTAGAGCCGGCAAGATTCACGTCGCACCGTGGGCAGAGACTCGCCTGAACCCCAAGATCGGCGTCCTCGGCAATGAATGGTACGGATCGGTCCACGCAGGTGACCCCTTTCACGCCGATGTGAGCGGACGGCTGCTACGGATCAACACCGACGGTTCGGTGTACGTTTTGCCGGATCGGGGAGGCCCAAAGCCGCTTGGCGACTCGGATGACCTATTCCTAAAACGCTGACTCGGCTTCGAGGCGATGCAGTTCACTCAGCGATTCGCCGAGGATCAGGCGCTTACAG
The DNA here is from genome assembly GCA_031292555.1 of Fimbriimonas sp. Classification (GTDB taxonomy): domain Bacteria; phylum Armatimonadota; class Fimbriimonadia; order Fimbriimonadales; family Fimbriimonadaceae; genus Fimbriimonas. Next base: position 18,618 of record JARLGV010000125.1, on the reverse strand, counting down.
GTCTCGCCTAAGAGAGGTGCGATCCGAATTACCTTGATTTTCCCGTTGGAATAATCGAGTTTGTCCATCAGAGGAACCGAATCGGTCACGACAAATTCGTCGACCGGCGATTCGGCCAGCTTGCTCATCAGCTCTTGGGTTGTGAGCTTCTGGTCGAGCAATACTCCATGGACCGCCAGCATGCGCACCGAACCGGCCCCTCGCTCCTTTAGGATCGCGGCATCCTTGAGTACGGTGTTGCCGGTGAGAATCTCGTCGTCGACGATGAAGCAGTGCTTGTCCTTGACGTTGCCGGTTACCACTTTTACGGTCGGCGACTCGGAGTGGTCGGTACGCGACTTATAGATATATGCAGGTTCGATCCCAAGGGAGGAAGGGACCTCTTCAAAGCGCTTTGCCGCACTGGAGTCGGCAAAGACGACCGCACAATCTTCCGGCTTGTAGATCGACAAGTACTCCTTCCGGATGTAATCGACCAGCATCGGCAGAGCAGGAACCTCGTCTGCCGTCGGCACGAAGTACTGCTTGATGTGAGGATCGTGCGGCTCGAGCAGCATTACGCGGCGAACGTTCAGCACTTTGTTGAGGATCTCTGGAAGCCGCTGCCCCATAACGGAGATCCGAGGCCGGTTCTTGCGATCCGACCGACTGTACGGCATGTAAGGAAAGACGACAAAGGTCTGCCTGGGATGCGCGTTGTTGATCGCGTCGAGCAAGGCGAGCAATTCGACGATATGGTCGCTGACCGGAGGAGTCTGCGTATGAAGTACGACTACGACATGATCCCGCACGTTATCGACCTGCACCTCCATGTTCTGGTTGGAGAAGGTGCTGATCGTGTGCCGTCCTGCTTCGACGGCGAAGATGTTCGAATAGATGCTCAGCCTCTTACGCAGTTCAGCTTCGACCTGCTCAGCCAAGTCCTCCATTCCGGATGTCGCAAACACTTTTACGGTCGTTCGACCATTCGGCTTTGAAGTCACTGCACCGATTGTACAGTCGAATTCAACGGGAATGCTGGCGATATTTCAAGATATGCGCTGTAAAGAAGAGGTTAAGGCTCAATGTTTGATTGGGTCGCCGTAGAGCACCCCGCGTCCGTTCGTTCCGATGTAAACCCGCCCCCAAATCCTTGGGTCGCCCGCTATATGGTCCATCGTTCCAAAGCCATGTGCCGCGTCGGTGATGTGGATCCACGTACTCCCTCCGTCATCGGAGCGAAATGCCCCTTCGACGCCCGAAACCGACCCGATCAGATAGATGGAAGGATAGTTCGCACCGCTCACCGCCTTGCCAAAGCCCACCGTGCCGGCATCTCCTACCGCATTGACCGTTTCCACAACCGGGTCGCCTGCAACACTTCCGTGAATGTGGATAAGCTTCTTGCCCATGACGGCCCAGAGTTCACCTTCTGCGCCGGGCGCCGCATGCAAGTTCCCTTCACCGGTCGGGAGACCGGTTACGAACGGTCCGAAGGTCGCTCCGCAGTCTGAACTGCGAAATATCGCCCCTTGGGGAGCATCAAGAGCATAGAAAATTGACGCGTTTGCTCGATCCGCTACCACCGGCATGTCGGCCGACAATCCCGCACAGCCCTTCCACGTCTTGCCTTCATCGTTCGATCGAAACGGCTTGGAGCGTGATGGCGTCCAGACGATGCACGTCCCATCAGCCGAGACTGCGACATGACCGGCGCCTCTGCTGCGCGGAGGCTCGGCGGCGAAGGGCATCCACGTCTTGCCCCCGTCGGCCGAGATGCCTCCGTGTGGATTGCCTTGATTGGCACTTCCAACCCGGACCATAACGCTTGGCAACCCTTCTGCGAAGTCCGCGCTGTCGGTCGTGTTCAGGAGCGGATTCAACTGCATCCCGTCGGGAGGAACTCGATCCAGGTCGTCGTGACGAAACCCTCCGATATCGCCCAGAGCCGAAAACAGGTGCGCGCCGATCGGTGGACTCAACAACTCCAGGACGGCAGTCTCCTCCAGCCCCTGCGCCCGAACCGTCCAATGCGTCGGCATTCCGTGATCGACATTCGTGGCATCGTCGGTTCCCCAAATAGTGGCGCCAGTGCCGAACAAAATGTGGCCAGGCCGAAAGGGATCTTCTTGGACCGATCCCATCCACCATCCGAATTTGGGCGACTTCTGACCCCACTTCAGGAATGGCGAACCGGATGGGTCGAGGACGGCAGACTCCCTCAGCGATTTCCAGTGCCTACCGCCGTCAACCGTTCGGTATACATCGTCCACAGGGTTCCAACGATCCAGAGTGCTGACCACTATCTTGCCCGGATGACGGCGATCGAGGGAAAGTCCGGCGTAACCGAATCGGTTGGTCGCATCGGTCGGCGCCGGTGAGATATCGGTCCATGCCTTGGAGTCGGGCTCGTACTTCCACACCCCGCCCTTACTGACACCGTTCGGTCCCGGGCCGTCGCAGTAGGTGAGGATCAAGGCTCCGCCGCCATCGATCGCCGCATGGTGAGGATAGACGCCGGTCGGCTGATGGGGCACCGGAGACCAACTGGCCCCTGCATCGTAGCTTTCGTATAGCCCGGTCTGTTTCGAGGAGACACCTACATAGATATGGACGGTGGGGGCTCCCTTGATGCCAGGACGGTCATCGAATTGGACGAGCCCGATTCCGATGCCGTTGGTCGGTCCCAAAATCGGGAAGGACTTGACCTGATGCCACGTCTCGGCGCCATCCTCGCTCTTCCAGAGCCCTGATTGCCGGGACCCGAAAAAGAGGATATGCCCGTCATTGGGATCAACGGCCAAGCGCTCTCCCATCGAGCGGCCATCCTGGTTGCCGCCCAATTTGAATGGGAGATCGGCCCTTTTGAATGTTCGTCCTTGGTTGTTCGAGCGGAGAATCGCGCCGTTGCCCGCCCACTCGTTCGTATAGGTTCCGCACGCCAGGTAGAGCTTCTTGGAATCGCCTGGATCGAGACCAATGCTTTCAACGCCGTATAGATTCCAGTCCGGACGCTGAATCCAGTCCAGCAATGGGATCCATCGATGCGACCGGCTATCCCAACGATATGCCCCACCGATATCGGTTCGGGCGTAAAGTACATCCTTTGCGTTCGGGTGAAACAGGATGCCGCTAACAAATCCGCCCCCTACGATCTCTACATTCTTCCACCGATAAGGCTGAGTACCGACAGCAGGATCCTGGGCCGGGCATGTTGAAGCCAGGGCGGCCAAGCCAACGACGATGGCGTTGCAGAGTTTATTCACGATACAGCTCTCCGTCGAACTTCATCCTCTACCGAGCCTCCGGGCGAGGATGTGATTTACCGGTATATGCTACCTCGCATTTTGACAGGGGCGAATTAACAATGAGGCGTGGGCATCCTATTGAAATGCAAACGACCGTCCCGAATCTGTGGCAGGCATGAATAGCCGAACGGGCTACCAAATCGTCAAAACAGGTCCGGGAGGATCGACGTTGAACGCCTTCCAGAACTCGGGAATGTTCTGAACCACCCCGTTTACACGAAACCGAGGGGGCGCATGTGAGTCGTTCTCAAGTCCGAAACGCATCGTCTCCGGTCGAATTTTGCTGCGCAGGAGCTGACCGAAGGAGATAAAGAAACGCTGATTCCCCGTGAACCCATCCTGTTTGTGCGAACCGTTTGCCGCTTCGTAGGCCTGGTACGCCTTGAACGCAACCTTGACTCCGCCCAGATCGGCGATATTCTCGGCCAAGGTCAACCGACCGTCGACCTTAGTGTTCTCAAGCGGGTTGTACGCTTCGAACTGACTGACGATTCCATCCTCGTACCGTTTGAACCGAACTTCGTCAGTCCTTGACCACCAATCGTTCAGGTTGCCGTCTGCGTCGAATCTACGGCCCTCATCGTCAAACGCATGAGTGAACTCGTGGCCGATGACCGAACCGATCGCGCCGAAATTCGCAGCCGGATCGCCATCAGGATCGAAGAATGGAGGCTGCAGGATGCCTGCCGGCAACACGATCATGTTGAGGCTTTTGCTGTAGTATGCGTCCACTCGATAGGGACTGATGAACCATGAGGATCGGTCTACTGGCCGATCCAGTTCGTCCAATCGCCGCTGGAATGAGAACTCATGTGCCCGAAGGACGTTTTGGACGTAGGAATCCTGCTTGATCACGAGCGAGGATGAATTGCGCCAGTGCTCGGGAAATCCCACGCTTACTTGAAGTCGCTCCAGTTTGTCGAGCGCTTTCGCCTTGGCTCCCGGGCTTAACCATGCGGACATCCCGATCGTCTCCTTTAGCGCTCGCTTCACCGCGTTGACGAGGGGGAGAATCTTCTCCTTGGCCCCGTCGGCATAGCCCGTCCGGGCCAAAAGATAGCCCACCTCGCTTCCCAGACAGATATCCGTTTGGGCTAGCACGCCTTCCTCGCGACTGCCAGCCTGCTGCTGACCGCGCACTGCCTGAATCAGTGCATTCGACTTGGACGCATAGCGCTCGGAAAGGTAGGGAGAGCATCCGTATACAAGGACCCATTTCAGATAAGCCCGCCAACTGGCAACCGGCACTTGGTTTAGCAGTTCTCCGAATCGCTTCAAATAGTCGATATCGTCAACCGCAATTCGCTTGGGAAGAGGGTCGCCTAGCCGATCGAAATATGCCCACCAATCGGTCTTCGGAACATCGTTTCCGAGTTCGGCAAGCACTATCGTGCGACTTTGGAGAGCGGGGTTGATCGTCTGATCCGAATGATGTCCAGCTTCCGCCAAGCCCTCTTCAATCTTCAGAATATCTGCCGAATCTGATTCGATCGCTCCGTCGGGTTCGCCGATCGAACCCAGAATCTCCCCTATCGTCGTCTTGAGCCGAGCCAATAGCTCGATGGACCGGCTTCCCCGGTGCAGATATGGTTCAGGGCTCAAAAGGCTCAATGAGCTCTGCTGGAGGCTTAGTATCCTCTTTCTGCTGTCCCGCAGGTCGATCTGGGTATGCACCGAAAATCCACCGAACAGGTCCCATCGGTGCAGCCGGCCCAATTCGGCCATCACACCACGTGTCGACTCGACCTCGTCGATTCGCTTCAGCTCACTCTCAAGTGGTCTGATGCCGGCGCTCTCGGCGAGGTTCGCATTGGCGCCCACTCGATAGAAATCTCCGACCAACTGCTCCGGAGAGCCAGGGGCGGCCGCCGTATCTAGCGAGGCAATCATGCGGTTTACGACAAAGGCAGTACGCATTCGAGCCAGCGCCGTCGCGGAGATCTGCGTTTCGGAAGCCGGGATTTGCACTTGATCGAGCCATCGCCCGTTACAGAACCGATAGAAGTCAGCAACGGGGTTTACCGACCGGTCGATGAAGACCGGACTCATACATCGCGGTTCGAGGGCTTCGCTGAGCTTTCCGCCAACTTGGGTTGTCGCCAGCAGCAGGCAGGCGAGCGAGCTCGGGGGACAGAGAGGCACGCGCCATTCTACCGATTAAGGTCTTAACAATCTAGATCGGCACTTTGTTCTTCCCGCTTTCGCTCCAACTTGCGCAACATCCAGAATAGACTGGCTCCATGCTGGCATCGTTCTTCGCATGCGCATCTGTCGCGCTTACCGCCTCGCAACGTCATTCAATTCACCTTGAAGCCGAAGCCGGTCAATTGCGCGACACCACGATCGCCACTCTGCAAAAGGGCTATTCTGGCGCCGGCTATGTGACTGGGTTTGTGAAGCCGGACGCTGCAGTCACGTTCACCTGCCAGACTATCGGCGGTATCTACGAGATCAGAATCGGATACGCCACACCGAGTGGTCCCAAGGGCTACGCGGTCAAGATCAACGGCTCGGAGATCTCGGGAATGCTGCCCTTTTCGGGCGAGAGATTTGGCGTGGTCAACGCTGGGAAAGTGGAACTCACTGCCGGACGCAACGTGATCGAAGTCGAACGTGGATGGGGCTATTTCGATCTGGACTACGTCGAGTTGATACCGGCCGTAGTAAGTCATGCGCTCCGGAGGCCCGCGGCTAGACTCGTCGACAACAAAGCCACCCCCGAGGCGCGCGAACTGCTTGGTCGGCTCATCGGGTCTTACGGCCAATCGACGCTCTCCGGTCAGTACGGCGCCGACGACTCGAACTATATAGCCCGAGAAACGGGACGAACTCCGGCGATCTTTGGCGACGACTTCATGGATTTCTCTCCTTCGCGGATCGAGCATAATCCGGCCCCGCGAGACCTGACTGAGCGTGCCATCGCGCGGTCCCGGGCCGGTCAGATCGTCACGATGTCTTGGCACTGGAATGCCCCAACCGATCTGCTAAACAAGAAGTACAAGGATTCGAACGGGAACGAGGTCGATGCGTCTTGGTACAAGGGCTTCTACACGAATGCGTCGACCTTCGACCTTGCCAAGGCGCTCGACGACCCGAATTCCGAGCGATATCGGCTCCTCCTACGCGATATCGACGCCATTTCCGTGCAACTGAAGAAGTTCTCGGACGCCCGTGTGCCGATCCTTTGGCGTCCCTTGCACGAGGCAGAGGGAGGATGGTTCTGGTGGGGCGCGAAAGGCCCTGGCCCGTTCGTCAAGCTCTGGCGCCTAATGTACGATCGCCTTACAAGAGTTCACGGAATCCACAACCTGATCTGGGTCTTCACAGTGGGCGCCGACCCGAACTGGTATCCGGGAGACGCGTATGTCGACGTCCTGGGCGTCGACGCCTATCCCGGAGACCACTCCGATCCCCTCAGCAGTACATGGGAATCGCTGAAGGACAAATTCGACGGGAAGAAGCTCCTCGCGATCTCGGAGTTCGGCGGAGTGCCGGATGTTTCGCGCATGCGAAGGTTCGGCGTGGAGTGGGCCTACTTCGTGTCGTGGAACGGCACGGTACGCCCGCCTGGCACGCCGGTCGAAGCACTCACGCGGATCTATCGCGATGCCTCTGTCTCCAACCGCTAAAGGAACGCCGGTTGGCGCCGATTCCCCGAGATTTACCTGTAAATCGCTAGCTTCTGGCCACGACGATTACGCATAGTGAAGTCGTTCGCCGAGGAATGATATGAAGTTTACGGACGGGAATTGGATGATGCAGAAGGGCGTCCGCGCCCACTATGCGGCGGAAGCCTACGACGTCGAGGAACACGAAGGAGGGCTCCGCATCTATGCCCCAACCCGTCCGATCCGCCATCGTGGAGACACGCTTGAAGGGCCCCTGCTGACGATCGACATCTGGTCTCCAGCGCCCGATGTCGTCGGTGTGCGCATCACGAACCTAAAAGGCGTCACTGACCACGGCCCCGCTTTTCCGCTATTCGATGTCGACGCCACGAACGGTCATGTCGATATCCAGGAGACGTTTGCGGCTCTGACCGGAGGACGGCTCACGGCTCGCGTGTCTCGAACCGACTGGGGAATCGAATTCGAAGCGGATGGTATGAGCGTCACTCGAAGTCCGGGCCGTGGAATCGGTTTCATGGAGGTCGAGGGAAAAGGCGTCTACATGCAGGACCAGCTCAACTTGGGTGTCGGCGAATGCGTGTACGGGCTTGGCGAGCGGTTCACGTCGTTCGTCAAGAACGGTCAAGTCGTCGAAATCTGGAACAAGGATGGAGGCACCGGCAGCGATCAGGCATACAAGAATGTTCCGTTTTATCTGACCAATCGCGGCTATGGCGTGTTTGTCAACAATCCGGGCGACGTTTCGTTCGAAGTTGCTTCGGAGAAGGTTTCGCGCGTGCAATTCTGCGTGCCGGGCCAGTCGCTCGAGTACTACGTCATCTACGGGCCGACGCCAAGCGAAGTCCTTCAGAAGTACGCACGCTTGACCGGGATGCCGGCGTTGCCTCCCGCATGGTCGTTCGGCCTATGGCTGACGACATCGTTTACGACCAGTTACGACGAACGGACATGTACCGAGTTCATCCAGGGCATGGCGGATCGCGATCTCCCGCTTCACGTCTTCCATTTCGACTGCTTCTGGATGCGGGAGTTCAATTGGTGCGACTTCAAGTGGGACCCGCGCACGTTCCCCGATCCGGCCGGGATGCTCAAACGCCTAAAGGAGCGCGGACTCCGTATCTGCGTGTGGATCAACCCCTACATCGGTCAGCGGTCTAGCCTTTTCGAGGAGGGGATGCGTCAGGGGTACCTGTTGAAGAAGCCCAACGGAGACGTGTGGCAGACCGAGCAATGGCAGCCCGGCATGGGCATCGTCGACTTCACGAACCCGGACGCTACCGATTGGTACTGCGGCCTCTTGGCCGAACTCGTCGACATGGGAGTGGACTGCTTCAAGACTGACTTTGGCGAAAGAATCCCCACCGACGTCGTGTACCACGACGGCTCCGATCCGGTGAGGATGCACAACTTCTATCCTTACCTCTACAACCAGGCGGTTTTCGAGCTTCTTAGGCGGATGAAGGGCATCGGAAACGCAGCCCTGTTCGCCCGGTCGGCGACCGCCGGTTGCCAGCAATACCCGGTCCACTGGGGCGGAGACTGCTATTCCAGCTTCGAGTCGATGGCAGAGAGCCTTCGGGGCGGCTTGTCGCTATGCCTTTCAGGGTTCGGCTTTTGGAGCCACGACATCGGCGGATTCGAGGGCACGCCTCCGGTCGAGGTCTACAAGCGGTGGATCGCATTCGGCTTGCTCTCGACCCACAGCCGACTTCACGGAAGCTCCTCCTACCGCGTTCCGTGGGTCTACGACACCGAAGCGGTCGATGTGTTGCGCTTCTTCACCCAGCTGAAGTGCCGGCTGATGCCTTACCTTTTTCGGCAGGCGATCGAGACCAGCCGCACCGGTGTTCCCATGATGCAGGCGATGATGCTGGCGTTCCCCCACGACCCCGGATGTGACACGCTTGACCGACAGTACATGCTAGGCGATTCGCTACTCGTCGCCCCCGTTCTGTCGTCCGACGGATCGGTCGACTACTACGTGCCGGAGGGTCGTTGGACGAATCTGATTACCGGAGGCGTGCATCAGGGACCCGCATGGGTACGGGAAACTCACGGATTCCTGACCGCCCCCCTGCTTGTCCGTCCGAACTCGATCCTGCCGGTCGGGAGTCGCGACGACCGTCCGGACTACGTCTACGCGAAGGGCGTCACATTCGAGGTCTACGAACTGGCCGATGGTGGCGAGGCGAGTGCCAGCGTGCCGGATGTGACTGGTTCGTCGGATGCCGTACTATCCACAACTGCCGTCCGCAACGGCTCGAAGATCACCGTTATCGTGTCCGAACGCAGTTCGCCGGTCCCACTGGATTGGAAGGTCCTACTCGTCGGCATTCGCTCATTCCAGTCAGTCACCGGTGGCCGCGTCACCGTGACTGACCGGGGCCTGATTGTCGAGCCAGACCAAGACACGGTTTCGGTGGAGATCGGGTAAGGCAGACGCCCCTCCCCCACCGAACCTGCTCAGTGTCTAGGATACGTGTAGGATCCGGTCCCAGCAGCGCCGAAGGCGCTGCTATGGCCGTTTCCAGCCGCCCTATGCTCGGCGTCCGCGCAGCCGTCCTGGCCAACGGCCAGTGCAAATGATCACCCAGGCGAACGCCACCAAATCAGGAGATCTGAGCACGAATGGGCTTAATGGGGTCAGAATTGCAGACGAGACGGCTGAACCATGCTTCTTCGCAATATTCTCCTTTCTTCCCTCTTGGCAACGACGGTCGCATCGTACTCGGCCGGGTCAGACGGCCATATTCGCACTAGATTCGACGACGGCTGGAGATTCCGCCTCGATCCGTACCCCACTCTGGGCGGAACCTCCGTCACCAAGTGGGAGTGGTCGGCGGCGAAAGAGGTTTCCGATCTCAAAGTGCCCGCACTGCCTGACGAGTTGAGGTCGGCGACGTGGCGTCCCGCTCGAATCGGACGGGACGTCTTCCGAAATCGGCCAGGATTTGCGTGGTACATCGCCGACCTCGGGTCTTCCGTTCGCGCGGCGAACGGCGCGAAGCGAGTGCTGCACTTCGACAGCGTCGACGACAACTGCGAGGTCTTCGTCAACGGGCGCCGGCTGACGACCCACACCGGCTGGAACAACCCGTTCGACGTACCGCTCGATGAGGCCTGGCAAGAGGGAGGCACGAACTCGGTTGCCGTACTCGTCGAAAACACCGGCGGCGGAGGCGGAATCATGGGCGAGGTGGCTCTACGCGCCGTGACCAAGCAAGATCAGGTCCCCGCCGAGGCCCGCCCTGGCTATCGGGATGGTTCTTGGAGAGCCGTTCACCTCCCGCATGACTATCTCCTCGAAAGCCCGTTTACGCGCACGGCGGAAGCCGGACATGGATCGCTCACCCAGAATCCGGCCTGGTACCGAAAGACGTTCTCGATCCCCAAGGGCGACCTCGGCAAGAGCATTTGGCTCGAATTCGACGGCGTGTACCGGAACAGCATGCTCTGGCTAAACGGCCATGAACTTGGATTTCACTCCTCCGGCTACATCGGCTTCCGGCACGATATCGCGCCGTATCTGCACTACGGAGGCTCGAACGAATTGGCCGTGCACATCGACCCGCGCGAAGCAGAAGGCTGGTGGTACGAGGGCGCAGGCATCTATCGGCACGTATGGCTGAATGTGGCCGATCCGGTCCATATCACACCGAACGGCGTATTCGTCAGTTCGAACATCCGAAACGGTGTGGCGGCCCTCCAGATTCAAACGACGGTTTCCAACGAGTCCGCCAGATCGCAAACCTGGACGGTCAATTCGAACATCATCGGACCGGACGGCAAGAAGGTCGCCTCGATTCGATCGATGGCGGGAGCGACCGGGAAAGGGCAATCGACTGTGAGCTCGGCAGCCATCGTCAAGCATCCGGCCCTCTGGTCGATCGAGAAGCCTCAGCTCTACCGCCTTGTCACCGAAGTAACGAAAGACGGAAGTGTAGTCGACCGGACCGAAACCCCGTTTGGTCTGCGGACGATCCGCTACGACGCCAACCTTGGCTTCTTCTTGAACGGCAAGCCGGTCAAGCTCAAGGGGACATGCAACCACCAGGACTTCATAGGAGTCGGTACCGGCATGCCGGACGGCCTCCTCGAATGGAGGATCAAGAAGCTCAAGGAGATGGGATCGAACGCCTATCGCTGCTCGCACAACCCTCCCGCCAAGGAGCTTCTGGACGCCTGCGACCGGCTCGGGATGGTCGTGATGGACGAGAACCGGCACCTTGGCAACGCCACCGGCCCCAAGACGCCGAGCGGCACGCCGATCGACGACTTCCCCGAGCTGCGCGAGATGATTCTCCGCGACCGCAACCATCCAAGCATCGTCATGTGGTCGATGTGCAACGAGGAACCGCTTCAGGGCACTCCGGAAGGCGGGAAGATCTTCGCCGCGATGGAGAACGAGGTTCATCGCTGGGATACGACTCGCCCCTGTTCGTGCGCGATGAACGGCAGTTGGGGCTATGGCATCTCGCTGGTCGAGGACCTTCAAGGCGGAAACTACGATCCGCGCGGCTACGACGCTTACCACAAGAAGTTCCCGAATCAGCCGTTCTTCGGCAGCGAAACGGCGAGCGCGGTTAGCACCCGAGGCGAGTACGTCAACGACCGGGTCAAAGGATACGTCAGCGCCTACGATCGCAACGCTCCCCCTTGGGCGCAGCCGGCCGAGGTCGCGTGGAAAGCGATCGCCGACCGCCCCTACGTGGCAGGCGGATTCGTTTGGACCGGCTTCGACTACAAGGGCGAACCGACTCCTTACGGATGGCCATGCATTAACAGCCACTTCGGGATCATGGACATGTGCGGCTTCCCCAAGGATTCCTATTACTACTACAAGGCTTGGTGGGGAGACAAGCCGTCGATCCATGTCTATCCCCATTGGAACTGGCCCGGCAAAGAGGGGCAGCCGATCGAAGTGTGGGTCCAGAGCAATTGCACCGAGGTCGAGCTGTTCCTGAACGGCAAGAGTCTTGGGACGAAGCCGGTCCCCCCGCATGAGCACGTCCAGTGGATGGTGAATTACGAGCCCGGTTCGCTTGTGGCGAAGGGATACAAAGGGCACAAGCTCATCGTAAGCGACAAGGTGGAAACCACCGGCGCTCCGGCAGCCATTCTGCTGAGCACGGATCGGTCGAACCTGATGGCCGATAACGAGGATCTGACTGAGGTCGCCGTTCGCGTCGTGGACTCAAAGGGTCGAATCGTGCCGTATGCCAGCAACGTGATTCGCTTCACAGTGTCCGGCAGCGGAACGCTGGCGGGAGTCGGCAACGGCGACCCGAGCAGCCACGAGCCGGATCAGGCGACGACCCGATCTGCCTTTCACGGCCTGTGCATGGCGCTGGTTCGAGGAACGGCCACTGCCGGGAAGATCAACCTCACCGCAACCGCACCGGGCCTGAAGGGCGCATCGATCGCCCTTCGGTCAACGGCATCCGCTGAGCACTGAGTCAGAATCGGCGGCTAACCGTAAACGAGTTCGCCGCCGAAGTACCCCGTCGCACAGATACACAGCGCACATAGAACGAGAAGGGCAAAGTAGACCTTCTTGTCCTTGCCGGCCCCCTGTCTCGTAAGGGTGCTCGCCAAGATCAAGAGGGCCGAGGACACGCCGAGAATCAGGTGTATGAGGAGGGTTCCCTCCAACTTACGGCCCGTCATGAGCCACGCCGCAACTCCGGTCGGGATGACCACTATCAACGAGCACAAGGCGCCGTAGAAATTCCACAGACTCGCCTTGCGAAGCTCCTCATTTCGGTTCTTCAGCCCAAACAACTCCAGAACCACGCCGAACAGAAATAGAGCGATCGGAAAGTGGACGAGGGCAGGGTGGAACGCGTGGGTCGGAATCAGCCCGCCGCTCTTCGATCCATCGGCAGATGTCCCCGACGAAGACTTGGTAGCCGGCACAATCGGGTCTCCCGGCTTTCCAGGGGGGTGGTTGGCAGGATCTCCCGGCAGATAGCCGTTCTTGATCTCGTCGCCGTTCGACCATCCATCGCCATCGGAGTCCTGGCCCTCCACCTGCTTGAGCATATCGATAGTCAGCTTGTTATCCGGCGATGCGTTGACTAACTGGGCAAGCGCCTTCCCATACGGATTTCGGCGTGTCCCCTCGGAGTGGCAGTTCTTGCAGCCCGCCTTGCCGTTTGGAGAGTTGGGGTCCAGTTTGTAGTATTCCTTATAGAGCTGGAAGAACGGTGGGCGTGCTTGGCCGACCGTGGCAAGGGCGACGAGGCAGAAAACGAAGGAAAGCCGAAGCAAGGCCGAGGTGGCGCGGGGCGGTGGTGTAGGGGAGAATGTCATATCGGTAACGCCAGGTGGTCTACCGTCCATTATGGAGGTATCGCGATTTGTGGACGTTGGCTGCCATTGCAGTCCTCATATGTCAGCCCATAAATCTCATTAAGTTTTGCGAATTGCCGTAGATCGACGGTGCTTACGGGCTGAATCTTTGTTACCATGAAGGTATGACACACACGCAATGCAGTCATTGCGGAAAGCCGGCCTATACCGGAAACCTGTGTCCCGATTGTCAGGCGCTTCGGGCCCAACAACCAAACCTTTTTGCCGCCGACGCAATGTACGACACCGGCTCGGGCTTCCGCTTTGATCGAACCGCCATCTTGAGTGTGTCTCTCGTCATCTTGGGGTGCGCCGTCATGCTTGGGCTTTGGCCCCTCGTCAAGCGGCTGCTGACGCCGTCCACGCCGGTAGCGGGCCGACCGATCATCGACGACTACAAGAACAAATTCAACATCGGCAGCAATTTCCAGAAGGCGCTCGACGATTCGATGCCCGTCGTGAATGCACCGGTTGAGCACTCCCAACCGCCCCCCGCGCCAAGTTCGGCGCCTCCGACGTTCTATGCGTTGAACGGTCACGCATTTCGCCCCCAGATTGCTCCGGCTCCTCAGCCGATCGCTCCGACGCAAATCAACCTGGCAGGCAACTTCGAACAGAACGCCCGAGGCACATTCGATACCTTTCTTGCCCAGTACTGCTACCAACGTTCGGAGCAGATCAAGTGCCGAGTGATGCCCACCAGCATTCTTTGGCTGCCCAGCGGCGTGGGCGCGGTCGTATCGCTGGACGAGCAGGGCAAATTCCGGCAAGGGACTGCTCAATTCAACCCTCAGGTCGGGTGGGGTTGGATTGTGTCGCCGGCCTGACTGGGTCCCACCTTTTTCCGACCGACTCCGCTCTCCTCGCCTAGTAGCATAGGGTAGATGGTTCGATGCGTGAACGGCGACTGCCGAAAAGAGATCGACGATCTCTGGAGTTTCTGCCCCTTCTGCGGAGCGGACAATCGGCCCCCCGAGCGACGGATGCGGGTGGTCCAATGCCCTCACTCGTTCCCGGTGGCCAAGGGATTCTGTACCGATTGCGGAGCAAGGCTTCGCTCCAAACGCAGGAACCAGGGTCGAGACCCCGGGATGCTCTCTTACGCCTCCAACGACGACCCGTCCTGGCTCGGAGGGATTTTTGAAGTCCTGAGTTGGGCCTGGCTGTTTGGATGCCTCGGGTGTATCTGGATCATACCGACGGCAGCGGTCGCGTTCTTCTTCTTGGGCCGCTGGTTGATCGGGATCGCCTAGATTCAGTTCTTGACGGTCATCGACGACCGCTTCAGCGTTTCCCTTACCCGATCCACGAAATCCTTGGGGACGGCGACGATCGTGCCGTGCCTCGCGCCGGGCACCATCGACAGCCGCTCGCTGACATCGGTCCACGTTTTCATGTCGGTGGATTCCACCGCGCCCCACCGGCCCTCGGTGTATCGGTCGAAGTAGACCCGAATTTTCCGGTTGGCCCGAACGGCGGTCGGCCCTTCCGCCCAGTAATCGCCTGTCATCCGAGGACACTCCATGTGAAACGGACCGTACGGGCTGGGCGCCGACGCGACAAACAGGCATTTCGCGGGGACGGGCGCCCGGGTCTCATTCTTGCCGAAGAGCAGCCAACCGTCGCGGGTTCGGTGCATGGTGGCATCGATGCAGATAAAGCCGGGGTCCCACAGCAGGCGAGACGGCGAGAACTGCTTGAAATCGGAAGTCGTGGTGAAGTAGAAGCGGTGGTTCAGCGGTTCGTTCTCGGGTCCCAGATCCCCATCCTCGCGTGCGGTCGGCGCGAACCGCCCCCGAACCGTCGACGACCAGAAGATTACGTACTTCTGCGTCTTTTGGTCATACACCATCTCGGGCGCCCATGCGTTCATCGCGTTGGAGATGTCGACCATCGCGGGGACGAACTGCTGGGTCCAGTGTACGAGGTCTCGACTATGGGCCATGCCGATCGTGCGCTTCCACCAGCCCGAGGTCCAGACCATATGCCACAAGCCGTCCGGTCCGTGCATGATGCATGGATCTCGGGTCAACGAGTCGGGTCCCAACGAGGACTTGAGGATCGCCACGTTCGGTTCGAGCAGCGGTTTAAACTTGAAGCCGTCGTCGCTGGAAGCGAGAAAGACCCCGTCCTCCCCGTTATCGACGAAGTAGCAAAGGAGGTAGGCTCGCTGTGGCCGAGGGCGCCCTTGCGGAAAGGGCGGCCGAGTCGGGCCCTGAGGTAGTTGCCAACTAAAGGTGGCACAGAGCAATGCCGATGCACCTAAGGACAACCAAGTCATGGCCGATTATGCCGTGATTTTGACGACCACACGCTAGACTTATTGTAACTCCATGGTATTCACCCCCAACATTAGAGTGTTCTTAGCTTCTGCCATTCTCGGAGGCGCAATGATTTCGTTTGGACAATCCGACGTTGCGGGAGCCCCGCCGATGGGCTGGAACAGCTATGACTGCTTCAGCTATGCGGTAAACGAAGGCGAAGTGCTTCAAAACGCCGACTTCATGGCCAAGAGTCTGAAGCGGTATGGGTGGCAATACGTGGTCGTGGACTATGTCTGGTCCAGTCCACGGCTACGGCCAGATTTCGCCTTGAACCAGACGGACGGTTTCAGCCCCCGCCTGAACATGGATCGTTACGGAAGGCTGCTTCCCGATACCGACCGCTTTCCTTCCTCCGCAAACGGCGCCGGGTTCCGCAATCTGGCCGACTCGATCCATCGCCGTGGCCTCAAGTTCGGCATCCATCTGATGCGTGGGATACCGCGTCAGGCGGTTGCCGATAACACGCCGATCGAAGGATCGAACCTGCGAGCCGGCAACGCGTACACGAAGAAAGGTCCTTGCGGATGGCTGAACCATATGTGGGGACTGGACATGGACCAGCCCGCCGCCCAGGCCTATCTCGACTCCATCTTCCGTCTCTATGCCCAATGGCACGTGGACTTCGTGAAGGTCGACGACCTGAGCAACCCTTATTCCTCGAATGAAGTCGAAGGCTACCGGCGAGCGATCGAGCACTGCGGACGACCGATCGTCCTCAGCCTCTCGCCCGGGCCTACTCCGCTCGAGCAAGGACGACATGTCAGCGAGTACGCGAACATGTGGCGACTTCTGGGCGACCTTTGGGATACTTGGGACCAGCTAGACGACGCCTTTCGACCGGTCGCGGACTGGACTCCCTATCGCGGTCCGGACCACTGGCCGGATCCCGACATGCTTCCCCTCGGCCGGCTACGCAAGTACGGCCCGATGACCGGTCCGCCCAACACCGACTCCCGCCTTACGAAGGACGAAGCGCGCACCATGATGACGCTCTGGTGCATCTCCAAGTCCCCGTTAATGTTTGGCGGCAACCTTCCCGACACAGACCCGTACACCCTGAGCCTGATCACCAACGGCGAAGTGCTCGCGATCGACCAGCGGAGCAGCAACAACCGAGCGCTCGCGGTAGGCCTAAAGCCGATCTGGGTCGCCGATGCGAACGATCCCCTGATCAAGTACCTAGCCGTGTTCAACCGCACGTCGGAACCGGCCACGGTCGCGGTCAAGCTGTCGGACCTGGGCATCAAGACGGCAAAGCTTCGCGACCTGTGGCTGCACAAGGACTTGGGCCCGGTTAGCCAGACGTTGAGCGCGACGGTACCACCCCACGGAGCGATGCTTTACAAGCTCTATGTCGTTGAGGCGGCGAGCGTCACCGAAACGGTGCTGCCGACGATCGACCTCAGCGGAACCAGCTATGAGGCGGAATCGCCGGATAACACTCTCACCGGGCAGACCCGCGTGGTCGACGACGTGAAGGATGGCAAGTGTTCGGGCGAGAAGTACGTCGGCTTCATCGGCGCCAATCCGCAGAACACCCTTCGCTTCAACAAGGTCAACGTCGACAAGGCGGGCGACTACGTTATGGCGCTTGTCTATATGAGCGGCTCGCATCGACAGACGATGGTCCGCGTAAACGGTGGCGACCCGATCGTGGCGGACTGCCCCTCGACCGGCGGATGGGACGGCAAGAGCATCGACGCCGTCGAGGTGCGCATCCACCTCAACCAAGGCGTCAACACCATCGAGTTCGGCAATCCCAAAGACTGGGCCGTAAACATCGACCGGATTCTCATACGCGCCTAGACGATCGCCTAGGTGCCACGACAGGACGATTTCGGGCATATTAATACGTATGCGAAACTTGGGATTCAACTTATTGAAGGCCGTTTGCGCGGCATCTGCCTTTGGCGCGACGGCTCTCTGTCTCGCGGCCGACCGCCAGGTTGAGGAACTCCTTTCCCATATGCGCGTTGCGTACGCCACGAACAGGTCAGTCACCTACACGACTCAGAGCCACTTTGGCCAAGTCGACTTCACCAGCAGCTTCACCTATCAAAACCCGAATAAGATCCGGGTGTTGATCTCATCGCCCAACTCGCCGGCGATGAAGACTTCCCTGATCCAGATCAGCGACGGGAAGCGGATGAACGTCAAGCTGCCGAACTCGATGGACTTCGCCGAGAAGGCATTCTCGGTTCAAGGGTTCGAACAACAGCTTCCCGTGAACCTCGAGTCGCTCTGCTTCTTCGACTGGGAACAGCAACTCTCCACCGCTCCCGGCAAAAACATGGAGCACAGTACGTTCCAACTCGAAACGAACCAACCGTGGAACGGAAGATCCTGGACCGTCCTGGTCGAGACCGCCCCGCGCTCGAGGGTCGTCTGCCGCTACTACGTCGACCCGAAGACCTACTTCATCTGGCGCACCGTCGTCAAGCCGATGCAAGGCGGCAACCCCTTGGACGCCAGCGACTGCCAAATCACCAAACTAACCCCCGGAGCCAAAGTCGACTCCTCAGACTTCCACATCGTGCACGTCTAGCCGCTGCGCGCGTAGGCGGGGAGCGCTCCTTTCGCAGCAGACCTGCAGGTTTGGCACGAGACTGGTACTCACGCACCCTCGCCCCCCGCGAAGCGAACAGGGGGTAGAGGGCGGGGAGAGGGGGAATTCAGCAAGCCGCCGACGCAGTCGGAAGTCCTCTTTGCATTCGGCCCCGTAGGTGAAACAAGGCCATCTCAGGAGGCGCCGGAATGAAATCGGAGCCAGGGGCGCGATTCCTGAAAACCTCCCTCACCCCACCCTCTCCCTCCTCGGAAGGAAGGCGAGGGAGCGCGACCGCCCGGCTGTGGCGAACCCGTGGGTTGGCGCGATTCTGGTACTGACGCTCCCTCGCCCCCAGCGAAGCGAACAGGGGGTAGAGGGTGGGGAGAGGGGGAAAACCATAAGTCGCCGACGAAGTCGGAAGTCCTCTTTGCATTCGGCCCCGTAGGTGAAACAAGGTCATCTCAGGAGGCGGCGGAATG
>JARLGV010000124.1 GCA_031292555.1 Fimbriimonas sp. | reverse complement strand
TCCCTCCTCGGAAGGAAGGCGAGGGAGCGCGACCGCTCGGCTGTGGCGGACCCGTGGGTTGGCTGGGAGTCGGTACTCGCGCTCCCTCGCCCCCAGCGAAGCGAACAGGGGGTAGAGGGTGGGGCGAGGGGGCTTCCGCAAGCCGCCGACGAAGTCGGAAGTCCAATTTCATTCGGCCCCGTCATTGGAACTGACTGGCTACAGTGCATCCAATTGCGGGGGTTTGGGCAGAAATAGCGAGCCAGGGGCGCGACTGCGGAAACCTCCCTCACCCCGCCCTCTCCCTCCGCGGACGGAAGGCGAGGGAACCGGGTCGATCGGCCGTTGACGGCCTTGCGGGTTGGCTAGCGGTTTACACTTACGGACGGGGAGCGAACTCAGCCGCCTGGCCGCGCCTGATTTGCGGGTTGGCTCTTCTCGTGTCCCCTGTCCCTTATCCCATCGGTGGCTGCGACGGGCGCTAGATCTGAATGCCTTCTTGTTTCAGGCGATTGCGGTGAGCTTCTTCTCCGCCGGGGAGGGTTGGGTTGGGTTTGTGTTCTCTGGTGACTCGCCACCAAGGGAAGGTGGCATCGCCGTCCTCCTCTGCTAGTTGAGCCAGTAAACGCCAGTTGCGGTTGGCGGCGAAGGGACAGGTGACATCAGCCCCGGCATTGGCGGCCATTTCGGCCCGCACTTGCCGGATTGTCTTCGCCGATCCCATGGGGATCGCTCGGATAGCGGCCTCAACGTCGGCAGGCGACGGAATCAGCATCGTGCGGGCATTGAATCGGACTGCTTTTTCGCCATCCAACTCGGCGACGAACGACGGTCCGATTTCGGCGAGGAGCCTTTTGGCGTCAACTTTGGCCATCTCCCATTCTATCCAGAAACGCGATGAATAGCCTTCCGAGGACCCACAAGCCTTAGCGTTCTAGCCAAACAGGTGCGGACGCGCCCAGTCGACCCGCCGGTCTGTCCCAAGCCATAGACGCGGTATCACTCGACACCGGCGGATGTAACCGCTTCGAATCGCCCCATGGGGTCTTCTCGTTCCTATCCGCGAAGTCGTTCGGTCTCGGCTCGGCATGACGGTCGGTCTCTCGCGACTGGCCCGAGTCGATGAGGAATTTGGCGGTTCGGGCGAGGGACAGTTTGGCGGTCACCGATTCTTGGCAGGAGATCCGACGCGTGAGTCCGCGCACAGCCGCGGCGGCCATCAGGTAGCCCGTCGCATGGTCGAGCGCCTGAACAGGAAGCGGAGCGGGAACGTCGACGCCTTTCCAAGCCATACCCGCATGGGCGATCCCCGAGCTCATCTGAACAAGGCTGTCGAAGCCTCGTCTCCCCACCCAAGGACCCGACCACCCATATGCATCCAGTGACACGTCGATCAGATCCGGACAAATCTCGCGCCGGAAGGACTCACCTAGCACTAGCCGTTCCAACGCATCGCTCCGATAGCCATGGACCATCACATCAGCTTCGCGGAGAAGACCCAAAAGCGTATCGCGGCCCCCACTCGCACGCAAGTCGAGGCGTGCGCACCGTTTGCCAAGGGTCACTTCCGGAACGACGCCGGGCTCGTCCCAGTCGATCGGATCGATGCGCAGAACATCGGCGCCGTAGGCGGCAAGGAAGCGAGTCGAGACTGGTCCAGCTAGCACTCGCGTCAAGTCGAGAACTCGAACTCCGGCCAGTGGTCGTTCCAGAGGTCCGGGTGGCATTGGCCTTCCATCGGCGGCATGCCAAGTAAGCCCCACCAACGGCTCTTGAGCAACGGCGCTTCCCTGCGAATGATTGCTCCAAGCCTCAACTGTCCGCATCTCCGCAGCGCATCCTCCTGCCTGGACAACGGCAGATTCCAGATCAGTGGCGCCCCATTCGGCAACACATCGAGCCATAGCTGAACGGTCGTCGTGAAAACCCAAGACGCTTTCGGCAGCAACTCGGTGATGAGGAGCGTTAGTGTGGAGTCGGATCCAGCCGTCTCGACAGCGGTAATCGCCCGCGATCGGATCCCAGGGGGCGGGAAGGCTCCAGCCGATCGGTTGAATCGAGTAGCCGAACCAGAAGGACGCCATGCGCCTATCGACGACTGTGTGCGAAAGGCGGCCAGTGCGTAGTGAAGTCAGTTCGGAAACAGCAAGGGCAGCGACTCCGATTGACGATGCAGCCAGATCGGTCACCCGAAATAGAGACGGCAACTCGCCAAACCCGTCAAACGAAAGTGCCTCGCTGTCCGATGACTTGCCGCCCAATGCCGCCCAAAGTTCTTCGACCATCTCACTTATGCCAATGCCCGGCAAAGATTACCGAAACGATCGGAAGCCCCGAACAGAACGGGCCGCGGATCCCAAGAGTGACCGCAGCCCGTTTCGTACACCGGCGACCTGGCCAGTTACTTGGACGAACCCATCTGGATGACTCCGTCACCCTTGCCAACGCCCTGAAGTTTGTCGAACGACGCTTTCAGCTTTGCCGGCCCAGCGGACCTGACCCTGTCGCCGGTCGCACTGGGCGACTTCTCTTGGGAGAGGTCGCCGGGTCCCGTAGAGCAACCCAAAGGACAGGCGCCGAGAAGCACGAGTATCAAGCCCGAACGGACCATTACTGGAACGGCCTCGGATTCCAGTGGTATTTGTCGACTTGCGAGATCACGAAGTGGGTGTCGTTGGAATTGATGCCCATGTACCATGTGGTGCCGGCGGGCAGGTCATCGCTGCGATATATGCGGAGCACGTGTCGCGAGACCCCTTCAGTGGAGAAGCCTGCAAGGCCCTGTCGTCCATGCTAGTCACAACAATCGCTCGATCGGCAGGCAAGGTCAATGCGTCCCGGTTAAGCTACCTTGTGTCAAGAGCCCAAAGCGAGCTACTGAATGCAGATGCTGAGAGATGCTTGGTTTCGGCCGCAGCAGCACGCCTCTTCGTCTCGGAGGCATGGATGACCAAAAAGTTCCGAGAAGAAGTCGGCCAGACCCCGGCCGCTTGGCTGATGTCGTGCAAGATGGCTCCTGCGAAACGACTCCTTCGAGTGACTACCGACCCAGTCGGCGACATAGCGTTTCAGTTGGGCTTTGCGTCCAGTCAGTATTTCGCGACCGCCTTCCGACGAGAAACCGGGCGCACTCCCTCGGAATATCGACACCTCTACCCCACGCAAACATCGAGCAACGCCTAACCAAGGCGCGCGGATGCATCGACACCCATAGTTAAGGCTCCACGTCAGTGATTCTCGGAAACAGAGTCGATGATGTAGAATGCGCGTCATGCCAAGTCCCGTGGTGTTCTTTGAGATTGGTTGCGCCGATTCAGCGGCAACCCGTGAGTTCTACGCATCGTTGTTCGACTGGAAAATCACTCCGTCTCCGTCCAGTTCGCTTATCGATCCCGGTGAAGGGATTCAGGGACACATAACCTCCCTAGGTCACGAGCCTCACCAGTACACGATCTTCTACGTACAGGTCGACGACGTCGCGGCGTCGATCGAGAAGGTCAAGGAGCTTGGCGGATCGCTGATCGTCGGGCCGATACCGATCCCGGCCGGCACGTTCGCTTGGATCAGAGATCCAGGTGGTAACACGATTGGGCTATGGAAACACTCTGCCTAACCGCGTCGGCTCAGTTGCATTCGCCGCAATCTCCGCTGCCGAACTGGGCCCTCACCGGTTCGGCATAGGCGGCGACAAGCGGTAGTGGCGAAATTTTGACGACTGTGGCATCTCGCCTGGGCACCCTGGCTTCGAAATAACGGTCGAACACGCCGAGGTCTTCTCCCGTCCAGAGATCCAGAACGCGGCACGGCCTACGATCGTGGATTGCCAGTGCTTCCCATGGAACGAGCATGCCCCGATCGGCATCCTTCGTGAGGTTGAAGAACCCCACAGCAACCGATCCATCGGCAAGCGGCTTCGACCACACCTGGTAGTTGGGTCCATGCCAGTCGTGCTCGCCGATACTTATCGATCGGCCCTGCACGCCTAGAGGGTCTTGATTGATGGCGATTAAGCCAGGATTAAGCAAGATTTGACGGGTGACATCGGACATGGAACGGACGTCGCATCCGATCATGAGGGGCGATGCCAGCATGCACCATAGCATGAAGTGCACTTTATATTCGGATTCAGTCATGCCACCGTCAGCAACATTGCCGCGGCCATGCATTCCGACCACGAGCATGTCGGGGTCGTTCCACCCATTCGGACCGGCATAGTCCTCAAGGCCGCCCTGTTTGAGGGCGATGCCAATCATGCTCTCCCAAGAGTCGGAAATGTCGCCGGTTGTCCGCCACATATGTGCGCCAACGCTCCGTCCCCACTTAGCGGGATCGTTATGCCCCCATTCGCAAGCGCTGAACAGAATCGGCCGCCCGGTGGCGCGGAGAGCTTGCCCCATCCTTCGATAGAGCATTGGGCCGCTTACGCCAAGCGGCTTGTAGCAGTAATCGTATTTGAGGAAGTCCACGCCCCAGTCTGCAAACGTCTGGGCATCTACCTCCTCGTATCCGTAGCTTGCGGGCTTGCCCGCGCAGGTTCGCACGCCGGACGACGAGTACATACCAAATTTCAGCCCCTTGGAATGCACGTAATCGGCTAAGGCCGGTATGCCGCTCGGAAACTTCGAGTCGTCCCATGTCAGTCGGCCATCCCGTGTTCTTGTGTCAGCCTCCCACAGGTCGTCGATCACAACATACTCGTAGCCGGCTTTCGTCATTCCTTCGGTGACGAAGGCATCGGCGACCTCGCGAACCAGACGCTCGTCGATATTCGATCCGAACGTATTCCAAGAGTTCCAACCCATGGGAGGGGTCGGGGCGATCATCTTCATATTCGTTTTTTACGGGTCCGACTGAGCGGCCCAGTTGAGTCCTAGTCCTTATCGAAAGCCTTCCATATTGTCCCTTTCAACTGAGGACGCGGCGTTGCGGCTCCTTTGATAGCGCCCCACAGGATGTCGTTGAGTTCGATGTCTGGCAACGATTCCTCCACCGTCCGGGCAATCAGCTTGGCGCTGTCTTTGGCCCGATAGGCAGTTTCCTCGTTAACGTCGTCAATGACCTTTTTCGCCGGGAGAATGGCGTCGAACGGTTCGTCGTTCTTGGCTGTCTTGCTGAACACATCGATGGGCGACGCGACGGCATCGTACTGGCTCAGCGGCTTGAGGCCGAGAACGAGTTCGATTGTTCGGAGCATGCTATCGGTGTTGTAGAAGTGGCTGTCAAGCGTGCCCCTTTCGATCCATGGGCTGATGACATAGGCGGTGGAGCGGTGACAATCGACATGATCGAAGCCGGCTTGGGCGTCGTCTTCCAGCACACAGATCACCGTGTGTTTCCAATACGGACTGTGACTAATTGCATCGACAACTTCGCCGACGGCATAGTCATTATCGGCCACCATCGCGCTGGGCGAGGATTGGCCGGGGCTTGTTCCGGCAGTGTGGTCGCGCATAAGGCGCACCATGCAGAACCTAGGAAGGTTCTTGTTTTTCACGTACTCGTCGAATTCGCGCCGCCAGGTCGAAATACGGCTTGGGTCGTGATGCGATCCGTACGTCTCCATTTGCCGGGGGGCGGCGGCCAGTTTGTACTTGACCCAGGCGTCACTGTCGGCATACGCCGTATCGAATTGGAGAAAATCCAGATCCGTGTGTCCCTGAAGCGCCTTCTTTGCGGGGGCGTTCTCGTCGGCGATCGGCTCGCCAGATGCCGGATCTTTCTGTTTGTTAGCCGAACTTAGGAAGAACCCATAGTTCCGGTAGGACACATGCTGCCTGGCGCACTGGTCCCAAATGTAGCCTCCAGGCGCCCGGGCCACATCAGCGACTCCGCGCAGGTCAACGGGAACGCCGCTGTTCTCTCCTTCTGTATCGTAGCTTCTGCCCCGGCCACTGTAGTTGTAAACAACGTTGCGCTCAACGTAAGGGTTGGCGATACCTTGGGTCGACCAAGTCCAGCCGTCATAGGACACCTCGGCACAGACGTAGAAATTGTCAAGCAGGACGAATCTGTCGGCGAGAGCGTGCTGGTTTGGCGTGACCTTCTCAGGAAATAGGCAGATACTTGGGGCGCCGTTTCCGTGCTTGTCGTCGCCAAGTATCTGATCGTATGTGCGATTTTCTTTGATGATGTAGACGACATGGTCGATGCCGGGATTGACAAACTGCTTCCGGTTCTTCCGTTCGACTCCTCCAACCGCCATATTGTTAGCGATGACAATCTTGGTGGAGGATTCTAGAGATTTCGTCGCACTTGGGAGATCCACGACCGTAACAGCCCCTTCCAAGATGTTCGGGTGGTATTGCCCCCAGTTCCGGACCGGTTTGTCGTTCGGGTTTCGGACCTGTACGCCCTTTGCGTTTGCCACGAAGAGCCGTTGCGAGTCTGGCGACACCACGACCGAAGTTGGCCCCCAACCGGCAGGAATAAAGCCATTCAGCTTTCCGCTGTCGACGCTAACGACGCCGACTGCGTTTAGGTCGGAGAGAGCGACGTAAAGCGTCTTCTCGTCACGCGACAGCGCCATCCCCAAGGGCGTGGCGCCGGTCAAGCCACCTAGGTCGCCGATGCGAAGGAAAATGGTTTGCACGATCCGATCGGTAGCGGTATCGAGGACGCTCACCGTGTCGCTGCAGGAGTTACCGACAAAAAGCCTCGACTGGCTGCGGTTGAGAAGAAGCGAGACCGGATTGGCGCCGGTCTTGACGGTCGAGACGCTCTTGGATGACAAGTCTATTTCGGAGATATCGCCGTCTCGTTCGTTGCTCACGTACAACTTGCCGGATACGCCTGCCGACTTAGCAAGCGCAATGTCGATCGGATAGCCGCCAACAGGGTATTCATTTAAGGTCTTGCCGTCGCCGTCCAGTTGGCTGACCGATCCATGCATGCCATTGAAGGCATGGGTCTGGTTGTTGACGGCATATAGCGCTGAACCATCCACCACCAGGCCGGCGACGTTGTGGGGCATGCGGCCCGGCCCCTTCGGGGCGGCGTCGGCAATTGAGCCGGATTCGGTAAGGACGCCATCAGGCGAAACCACGTATGTTGAAATCAGATCTTGAGCGCCGCGCGAAACGTAGAGGAGGGTCTTCCCTTCCTTGGCGCCGAAGGCCAATCCGTAGTACAGGCCGCTCTGAGCACGCCGGGTACCTACGAATTCCTTCTTGCTTAGCAATCTGCCGGTAGAGGCATCGATCACTGACAGCTGCTCTCGGAAACCGCAGTCGGTGACTACGATAAATCGGCCATCAGGGCTCAATTTCATGTTGACGGGAAAGCTGCCGACCTCAATGGCATCCCCAGCGGGAGCAATGTACTTCCCGGTTACTAGGCGCGACGACTCTTCACCTTGGCGCCGAACGCCGATCGCGATGGCGGTCAAGATGAGGGCGACCGCCCCAAATACGAACGTGATGCGACCTCGAAGCATGAAGTGAGGTTACCAGGGTTCTTGGTTAAGGACGTGCCAAGGCTTCGTCGTCAGCCACGCGACTAACGGGCTCCAGACGATGTAAACTCGTCGGATGGAGCGACTCAATTCGGAAGGCATCCTTCGGTACCAGTTGACCGTCGCTCTCAAGGACCGTCGACAGGTCTTGGAAGCCCGCAAAGTCGACACCTGCATGCTCTGCCGACGCCGGGGAGTCAGTCCGTGCGGGCTCTGCGAGATCTGCTACAGCGGCCTGGAGGGTGAGGAGTTCCGTCTGGCCAACAAGTGGCTTTCCGGTGTAGGTCCGTGACTTGGGCAGTCGCCCTAATTTGCTTCGGTCTTGCCCTGATCGTGACAGTACTTGTCCTGAATCGTCGTCACCAGTCCACGTATTTGGCAATGGCAGAGTACTGGGTCTACACTCCAGGCGACAAGCTGCCCGACGACGACGACGTGGTTACTCGGATGATTCGAGACAATCCGTATAGGCGGCGCGGAGTGTCTCCGATCGGGACGGCCGAAGGTCTGATCTTCTCCGACGTTCGCCTCCATGTTGCACTGGCCCTTCGCGCAAAGAACCCGCACATTTTTAGGCCTGATCAGTTCGAGGACGGCATTCAGCCGGCAGCCGAAATCGTCGAAGCGCTCAAGACGGCCAAGGCCCTAGTGAAAATCCGTTATGTCAGCGACATCCCCCTCAAGGACAAGCGGCACCTTCAGTTCCTGCTCCATGCGTCCGATACGATTGCCGAACTGACACAGGCACAAGTGATCTACGACGTCAAGGCGGACAGACTGTTTTCACGGCAGGAACTCCAAGCCATCCTAAGGGACAACTTTGACGTCACTGGTTCGGAACTCCAAACGAGCACGATTTGGAAGCAAGGGCCAGTCATTGGAAGAGCAGAAACAAGAGGACTCAACAAAATTGGCCTACAGGATCTGTGCACTGGCGACATGGATCTCGATCAGCGCGTCCTTGCCACTCATATCGTAAATGAAGCGATCCGAACGCTATGGGCGAACACAGATGTCCCAGAGTCAATGGACGTTCAAGCATTCGACGACACATTTCGGCTTCAATTTGAGAAGATGAAAGATAAACCAACCATGGTCAAGATCCTCCGGGTGCAAGAGCTTTGACGTCGATCCGACTCATACCCTGCCTCGATATCAAGGATGGCCGAGTGGTCAAGGGCGTAAATTTCGTCGGTCTCAGGGATGCGGGCGATCCTGTTGAGCTTGGCAAGTTCTACGATTCGGAAGGCGCCGACGAACTGGTATTTCTCGATATCACTGCCACCCACGAGGAGAGGGCGCCGGTCATTCGGCTCGCGGAACGGGTTGCTGAGCAGGTTTTCATTCCATTCACCGTGGGTGGTGGCATCCGAACAGTGGAAGATATCCGGGGCGCCTTGCTTGCTGGAGCAGACAAGGTGAGCTTGAACACGGCCGCCATTCAGACCCCGACGCTCATTTCCGAAGCGGCTATGAAGTTCGGCTCTCAGTGCGTGGTGGTTGCAATCGACGCCCGGCAGGTCCGGGAATGTCATCCGCATGCCCCTCGATGGGAAGTGTTCACCCATGGTGGGCGAAAGCCGGCCGGACTGGATGCCGTCGAGTGGGCTCGGGAGGTCGCTCGGATTGGAGCCGGTGAGATACTGCTGACAAGCATGGACGGAGACGGCACGCAAGCGGGGTATGATCTTGAGCTCACGCGTGCGGTCAGCGAATCGGTCAACATACCAGTCATCGCGAGCGGCGGCGCTGGCGAGCCAAGTCACCTAGTAGACGCGATTCGCATGGGCAAAGCGGACGCCGTGCTTTTGGCGAGCATCGTTCACGATGGCGTTTACTCAATTAAAGAGATCAAAGAGGCGATGGCGCACAGCGGACTGCCGATGCGTCTGAACTAGCAAGACCCAATTCGACCGGCGGCTACAGACCGCCGATCGTGATGTATTGAACCTGTTCCATCTTCTTCCCGTTCAGCATCGCGGTGAACTTTACGGGGAAAGTACCTGATGTGTTCGGGGGTAGAAAGAGCTCAAACGTCTGGCGGTCCTTGCCTCGGTTCGTCGCAATGTTAATCTTATGATCGGCGCCGTTGAGCACGCGCAAAGGGTCTGGAACCGAGATCGTTACCTCGCCTCGCACCTGCTTGAAGGAATTCGACTTGGCATAGAAAATGTAGCGCACCGAACGGTCCAGAGGCGCCACGGGGGTAAGCAAGCGGGGGATCTCGAAGTCGATCACCGGACCGATCCGGTATGACGACTCCATCACCGCGTTGATGTTGTCTGCAGTAAGCAAAGTGGATTTGAGTACGCGGAAACCCGAGGCGCTTCCTTCCGCGATCGGCGTGGAGTAGTCCACGTAAGAACGGCCCTTGTCATCGAACTTGGGAAAGAGGGAATTGAGCCCGTTCGTGTCGTTCTTAGCGGAGCCTTCCGAGTGAATCTCGATGCGTTGCAACTTCATCGAATTGTTGCCGTTGAACGTGAGACGGAGTTTGATGCTCTCGCCAGCCGCCGAGGATCGAGCAAGGCCTTCAGTATTGAAACGTAGACCAGGAGGGAGGGCGGCGGAACGCTGATACGACAACGTCACCGGACTTAGGAGTCTGGGCAGATAAGCAGGGGCGGGTGCGTCTGATGTCTCTGGATCGTCCATCCGCAACATCAGTTTTGCTCCGGGCTCTGCAGGCAGAATGCCAATGCCTGGATCCACAAGGGTCGCTTCAAAGGTTGTGCCAGACCCGTCAGAACTCGCGGCGCCAGTTGACGCAAGTGTCATTCCAGGTAGATCGATCCACCGGGGGCCCTGAATGCCCGTGCCATCCAGGACTCGACAACTAATCGTCGCCGTCGAACCGTTTCCGCCCGAACTGCTGAGACGAACCTCGAGGTTGTCCTTGCCGATCAGCCAACCGTTGCCTGACAAATCGAAACTGGCAAGCAGATCGTGGCCAGCCGGCACTTTGGCGGCGATGTGCAGCTTTAGCGGTTCCCACTGGAAGTAAGTCTTGAAGTCAGAGGACGAGGAGAGCGGATCCCATTCTTCTTCGTCAATTACGCCGTCGATCTTAGGCGTCAGGGCGATTCGATTCGGCTCTGCGACGTTGAACGCGCTGGAGAACTGCTGACTACCGTTAGCAGCTTGGGCCGGAACTCCCGCTGATTGGGTCTGAATTCGGGTGGCTTGCACCAAAGTCTTGGCGCCGGAAGTCGATACCGAGCGCAAAACAGATTGCTGGGGTGCCTGGCCCTGCGCAACAAGCAAAACAAACAGAAGCGGTACGGGCATCTCGCTATGAGAGACGATTGATCGCCCACCTTCGGATCTATCTTTTTCCCTGCGAAGCTAACCGGTCAGCCTCACAGGGACGTTGCCTTCAGCCCCGTTGGCGATGCTCTCGAATGAAGGCCGGAATATCCAAGTCCGATTCATCGAAAATCGCGCTGGCATCAGGAATCGGATTCCGGTTCGCCACGTTCAATCGCTCGCGGGCGGCAGCGATGACGTCAGCAGTCGAAACCGGTTGCTGAACTGTAGGAGTCGCAGGGGCAGGCTGAACGACTGGCTGAGCTACGGCGTATGTGGCCTCGGCAGCCTTCTTGCCTTCTCTGGAATACGGATTGAAACCAGTTGCGAGAACAGTTACCCGGACAGTGCCGTCCATCTCGGGATCCACAACGGTACCAAAGAAGATATTCGCTTCATCTTCGTCGCACAGGTTCTGGATGTACTGCATCGCCTCGTTGGCTTCGGCAAGCGTCAGGTCTTCGGAACTCGTCAGGTTGACAAGAAGTCCCTTGGCGCCATGGATGGTCTGTTCGAGCAACGGCGAATTTGTCGCCGATTTGGCGGCCTGAAGTGCACGCTGATCGCCAACGCCATAGCCGATTCCCATCAACGCGGGACCGGCGCTCTGCATGACAGCGCGAACGTCGGCAAAGTCCACGTTGATCTGGCCTGGAATCGTGATAATGTCGGAAATGCCCTGCACGCCCTGTCGCAGCACGTCATCGGCGACGCGAAAAGCGTCGACAAGCGTGGTCTTCTTTTCGACGACACTCAACAGCTTGTCGTTGGGGATGGTGATAATCGTGTCGACGCGACCCATCAGGGACGTGACGCCCTGTTCGGCGAGTTTGGATCGCCGAGGCCCTTCGAAGGTGAACGGACGCGTGACGACCGCCACGGTCAATGCACCGATTTCGCGCGCCAGGTCCGCGATCACCGGAGCCGCACCAGTTCCAGTGCCACCGCCCATTCCGGCAGTGACGAAGACCATGTCGGCACCCTCAAGCGCCTTGCGAATTTCAGCTTTCGACTCTTCCGCAGCGCTTTTGCCAATCTCCGGATCGCCGCCTGCACCTAGACCCCGTGTCAAAGCAGCTCCAAGCTGGACCTTCTTTGAGGCGGGACTTAGGTCGAGCACTTGAATGTCGGTGTTCATCGCGATGAACTCGACACCTTTGATTCCGCTCTGGATCATCCGATGGACGGCATTCGAACCGCCTCCACCTACGCCGATTACCTTGATGACTGCACTCTGACCGTTCACGTTTTCGATACCACCCTTATCTCGTTTCACGATGAAGTCCTATTTTAGAATTCTTAACGAGCAAATGGTTGTGGAAAAGGTGAGAACTATGTGAGATTCCGCTAAAATGGCGCGTCTTTTCACCCTAATCATACGTCCACCTAGATTCCGTCCTTGCGAAGAGCCCATTCCTTAGCGACGGAGGGGCAAGTACAAATTGCGCTCGCGTCATAATGCGGGCAACATGACATTTATTCAGATTGGGCAGATCGTCGGGGCATTCGGCCTTAAAGGACAGGTGAAAGTCCAGCCCATGACGGATTTCTTGGATCGGTTCAAGAAGGGCTCGCGTCTTCGTTTGAAAGGTGAGTGGGTCGAAGTGGAGTCCTTCTCCATTCACAAGGGCCGCCCCCTGGTGAAGCTACGCGGGATCGATGACGTCTCAACTGCCGAGACACTTCAGTGGGAGTATCTCGAAACGGCCGAAACCGGGCGACCCGAACTCGACGACGACGAGTTCCTAACTCAAGACCTAATTGGACTTGTGGTTACGACGGTCGACGGCATCCTGCTTGGCAAGATTGATGACGTAGTCACAATGCCCGCTCACGACGTGATTCAGATCGGCGAACTACTGATTCCTGCGGTGAAAGAATTCGTAAAGGACGTCGACCTAGAAGCGGGCACAATGACCGTCGAGCTTATTCCAGGAATGCTACCGGAATAGGTGGCCGACTACTTTCGGAGAAGACTTACCAGGTCCTCGAACCGGGTCACTAATTCGAGCGAGGCGCCCTGAATCCAACCTCCCAGTCGTGGACGCTTCAGCGTGAAACCGGCTTTGTGCCGGCTCGATGGAGTCACGTCGTCGAAGACCACCTCAAAGAGGAGTTCGGGCTTGACGGTTCGGACGGGACCGAAGCGCTCCATCGTATTCTGTCTGACGAACGTTTCGACTTGAGATCGTTCTTCTTCCGCGAGGTTCGACCGGACCTTCGCGATCGGCACCCAATCGCTCTGGCGGCGTACTCCTAAGGTGTACTCCAGGTGCTGAGACGGGTCTGGACCTTGTCCGCGCTCTGCGTAGATCAGGACGGCGGTTGCGATGTGCGACGGAGCATTCCAAGCATAGGATCCCGGCTCGCCATGTTGATCCTCACCGTAGGTTGCGTCCCGTCGTTTCAGCATGATGCCGTCGGCGTTCATCTCTCTTGCAGTATCCAGCGCTGCTTCGAGATCCTCCCAATTGCGAACGACCAACTCCTGAGCGGCATACAGAACTCCGCCCAACGATCGAGCGCCGGGGTTGTTGAGTGCGTCGAGTTCATCCAAGTGAATTGGGTCGGGCAGGCTCTCTGCGATCAAGTCGAGCAATCGCATCCGCTCCCGGTGCGGCCGGCCTCTGACGTCCTCGGATCCTGCACTCAGAACGTCGAAGACAACGAGAGCCGACCGGTCGAGAATATCCGACTTTGCAGTGCGCGGCTCAGGGCGTTCGATTGGCTTCGCTAGATAGGTCACTATATGACCTTCGAGAACGCTACCTGCAGGAAACCTTGAGCAGGCAAACTCGATTTCAGCATATCTGTTGTTGAGCAACTCTCCGTTGCGGGACCAAATCAGTACTCGATCCCCTGTCCTTACTATCTGAACACGGATTCCGGTCCATTTCCACTCTGCCCGCCATTCAGAGCACAGACCTCGGTCTGGCCGAGCTTCGTTCCAGGGCGCGGATGTTCCAAATGGACGAGACGCAATCAGAGTCGTCTCTTTGGTTTCGGGGGCGACTAAAGCTATATAGGCATCCGGTGAAACGACCCATGGTCTTGACAGACGCAATCGAATCGTTGTGGTCGACACTCCACTTGCCCGGGAGATCGCTTGGACAAGGAGTCGTTCCGGAATCTTCATGCGGAGTGAGCCGAGAATCAAGCGGTTGTAGAGGAGTCGCTCGGAGGTACTCATACATGACCAAGACCGGGTTACGGCCCCATCGCGATCCCGATCGGCCATTCCGGATAGAGGCAGGATCTCTTTGTCCATTGTTTCGGCAATTGAAAGAAACGCCGAGCCTCGAGTGGATGCTGGCGGATCTGGGAGGATCAGGGCGGCAGTCTCCGCCGTGTCACGGGCAACCTTCCGACACTCGTCGAAAAGCCACTGAGGCATGCCGGATGCCATGATGGCCAGCGTCTCCATACGATCCTTGTTCAATTGCCGCTTTAGGCGCTTGCCGAGGAGGAAGTTCAGTACCCAGGCTGCATCCTCTGGCGTCGCTCCGCCAAGGTAGTTTGCTGTTGCTTCGACCCATTCCGTCTGGCTTCGCGATTCAGAGAGAACACGATAGAGATCGGAGAACGACACTAAGGCCATGGAACCCTCGCTAGCGAAAACATGTCACCACTCATTGCCCACTTGACCGACATCCTCGCCGCCGAAGGGACCGGAACCCTCAGATTGACTCGACCAAGCTGTTTCAAGCTCGTGAGCATCAAGGCCTTGCTCCCGCAGATATCGCACAACCTGGGAGCAATAGCCGTGAGTCACGAGCACGCGCTGAGCTTCGGTTTGATGAATGGCTTCCAAGAGGCTTGGCCAATCGACGTGGTCGCTGAGAACAAAGCCGCGATCGATCGAGGTGCGTCGACGCATAGAGCCGATTGCCATCCACCCGGATAAAAATGCAATGGAATAGGGTCCGATTCGTGCCAGCCAAGACGCGCTGGAGATATTGGGCGTTGCTACGATCATTGACCGAGACCAATCGCGGGTTTCCTTACACCGTTCGAGCACAAGTGCATCGGGCAAGTCGATGCCTGCCCTGCGATAGGCGTCGGTGTACGGTTCGATGGTTTCTTGCATGAATATCGGGCCATTTGACCGATCCAGGCCGGAGAGAGCACGCTGCGCCTTACCCAGCGAATAACCTGTGACGATCGAAGCTATGCCCTTGGCGCAGTTGTCCCGCCACCACCGATTGATGTCGTCGAACACTTCGCGATCGGCCGGCCATCGGTAGATCGGAAGTCCGAATGTGGATTCGGTAACGAATGTGTGGCACTTCACCGGTTCGAACGGCGTGCACGTAGTTTCAGGCGCCGTCTTGTAGTCTCCCGAGACAGCGATGACCTCGCCGGCCCGTTCCACGCGGACTTGTGCCGATCCGAGGATGTGTCCGGCAGGATGCAGACTTAGTCGAACTCCATTGATGTCCAACCGTTCTCCATAGTTCAGTGCTTGTATATCGGCCCTTTGTCCGACTCTTAACCTCAAGACCGATTCAGATTCGGTAGAGCAGAGATAACGGCGCATTCCAGGACGGGCATGATCGGAATGGGCATGGGTAACGACGGCACGGTCGACCGGTCGCCACGGATCGATGTAGAAATCCCCATCGGCGCAATAAAGTCCGGCTTTCGTTATTCGGAGCAATTCGCCCACAATCCAGTTCTACACGATTAGGTGGAGTTCGGTGCTTGTGTCGGTCCCCTTTGATCGGCCAAACAGGCTATCCTTGAGCCAAAACCATGCTAGCTCTGCTCGCCATTGGACTGCTTCGAGCTTCGGCTCCGATCGACATCAGGGATTTCGGAGCAATTGCCGACGGCAGCACGATTTGCACGAAAGCGATCCAAAGGGCGATTGACCGTGCCGCATCGAGTCGTTCACGATTCGTCGTCGTACCCGCAGGCCGTTACCTTTCGGGAACGATTCACATGCGTTCGCACGTGGAACTTCGGCTAGAGAAGGGGGCAGTGATCTTGGGGAGTCCTCGCCGAAAGGACTACGATCACGGCGTTTGGTACGCGCTTGTCATGGCGGTGGACGCGGAGGACTTCGCATTGACCGGCTCTGGAACGATCGACGGACAAGGCGAGGTTGTCGCAAAGGACGTCCTCCACATGGTCCAAGCCGGCGAGATAAAGATTCCACCCAAGGGGTGGAGGCCGTCTGAAACCGAGAGACCGGAGGTTTTGGAGTTCACCCGATGCCGCCATATTCGAGTGGAGGGAGTCACGCTCAAGCATTCGACGTGCTGGGTACAGACCTATCGGAGTTGCGTAGACCTTACGATTCGGAATGAAACCGTTGACAGCAAGACCTATTGGAACAACGATGGGATCGATGTGGTCGACTGCCAGAAGGTTCGCATTGACGGATGCCACATCGACTCGAACGACGACGGAATCTGCCTAAAGTCAGTTGGCCCCAAGGACATCTGCGAAGATGTCTCCATCGACGACTGCGATGTCCGCAGCAGCGCCAGTGCCATCAAGTTCGGAACGTCCAGCGGCGGGGGGTTCCGACATATCCGAGTGAAGGACATTCGAGTTCGCGATACATTTCGTTCGGCAGTCGCCCTCGAATCGGTCGACGGTGGAGTCTTGGAGGACATCCTGATTGAAGACATACGTGCCGTCCATACGGGCAATGCCTTCTTTATTCGACTTGGCCATCGAAACACAAAGATCCCGCCTGGCAAGGTCCGCCATGTGACTTTACGCGACATCGACGTTGAGGTTCCTGCCGGCAGGCCGGACTTTGGGTATCCCTTTCACGGGCCGCAGTTTTTGGAACCTCATAACCTAGAGCCGGCTTCGATAGTCGGTCACCGGGACGCCCCGATCGAGGACGTCACATTGGAGCGAATCACGATCCACTTTGCCGGAGGCGGCAGACCTTCGATTGCCTTCCTGCCGGTCAGTCGCTTGGATAAGATCCCTGAGAGACCGACGGACTATCCGGAATTCACGATGTTCGGCGAGCTTCCGGCGTGGGGCTTGTTCACTCGTCACGTCGTCGGTCTCCATGTACGGGATCTGCACTTGGTTCTAGAAGCTAAGGACTATCGGCCGGCGATAGTTCTCGATGAAACGTCGCGAGCAGAGTTTGAAGGGACTCATATCTCCGGGAAGGATCCTCGCCCGCGTGCCGTATCACACCGGTCCAAGCGAATTCACGTTGGGAAGGGCCTTTCCCTGAGCCGCGTGAAGTGAGAACCTCGATCCGCGAATCCGGCGTGTGCAAGCAGGTTCGCGCATAATCAGGCGACGATGCGCGTGATCATGTTGACTTGGGAGTACCCGCCGCGCGTGATCGGCGGAATTAGCCCTCACGTCAAGGATCTTTCAAATCAACTCCAGGCGAAGGGCGTCGAAATTCACATCGTCACAAAGCACACGCCGGACGCGCCCGACGAAGAGATCGAAGCTAACGGAATTCAGGTTCACCGTGTAAGGCTGGCTTACGAACCCCACAACTTCGTCCACGAGATTCAGTTACTCAACCAAGCCACGGTCGTTCGGGCAAGCGAGATATTACGGGACAAGGGGACCGGTGAAATTCCCACGATACTACACACCCACGATTGGCTGAGCTTCGATTCCGCCCGCGAATTGAAGTACGCGTTCAATCTTCCCATGTTGGCAACCGTGCACGCTACCGAATCCGGTCGGCTCGGCGGGATCTTCCACGACCTGTCCCGCTACGTGAATACCCAGGAGTATTGGCTCACCTACGAGTCATGGCGCGTTATCGTCTGCTCCGAGTATATGAAAGACGAGGTCAGGCGTCAATTTGCGTGTCCCGATGATAAGATCGACGTGATCTACAACGGAGTCGAAGCGTCGAAGTTCGAATTCGCATGGAGCGACCGTGAACGGATCGCATTTCGTAGCCAATGTGCTCGCGAAGATGAGCGGATCATCTTGTATGTGGGCCGTTTCGTCCGGGAAAAGGGGATCCGGGTATTGGTCGACTCGGCCCACGCGATCCTGGCCCAAGAGCCAAGGGCCAAGTTCGTGTTGATCGGCGGCGGTGACCGCGCCCCACTCGTGGAATTCGTCGAATGGGCCGGTTTAAGGGACCACTTTGATTTCAAGGGGTTTGTTTCAAGCGACGAGCTCCTGAAGTTCTACAGGATCTCCGATGTCGCCGTGTTCCCGTCCCTTTACGAACCCTTTGGCATTGTGGCGCTAGAGGCAATGGCGGCAGGGATTCCAGTCGTCGCATCTGATGCAGGGGGATTGAAGGAAGTCGTGCTCCACGATCGAACAGGGACCCTGAGCTATGCGAACCAACCCTCATCGCTGGCTTGGGCGGTGTTGCGTGTTTTGCAGGATCCAATGCGAGCCTCCGAATTGGCGAAGGCGGCCAAAGCAAGATTAGCGAGCGAATTCGATTGGGCCAAGCTGGCCGATCAGACGATTTCAGTCTACGACCGGGTCTGGCGGGAGTATGTCGCTTCGGATTGGAGCAAAAAACAGTCCAATCACAGTGCCGAAGCTGCTACGACGCCCGGCAAGCGGATGCCCACTGCGCGGGTTGTGCCCGTCGAGCGGCCAAGGCCACGGCGAACCCGATAGTCGGCCTGAGCATCTTGTGCCAAGAAAACACGGGCCCAAGTTGGAGGCGTCTGCCTTCAAAAAAAAGACCTCCTGCCTTTCGCCAAGCGATCGGACAGGAGGCCGAAGGGAGTTGCTGACTAGGCGTTGTAAGTCTTAGAGAACGAGCGAGAACGTCGTCGGGGTCCAAGTTCCGCAGTTGGTACCGGTCGAAGCAACGACGGTAGCAGTTGTGGTGGTCGAGGAGATCGCATAGCCGGTCGTGGTGGCCGTGCAAGGATTGTTGGGGATCGTGCCGCCCATGTCCGTC
>JARLGV010000015.1 GCA_031292555.1 Fimbriimonas sp. | reverse complement strand
TGTATCGTCGTTCACCCTCGTTGGCAGCTAAGAGAATTGCCCAAGTTCGTGTGCCTTCGAAGGTTGATTGAACTACCAGAATTCCAGAAGAGGCAGTGAATTGAACCCGCTACTGGTTTCGGGGCCAACCCAAGAAGGGGGCCATTGGTTTGGCTTCGCCTACATGATTGTGGGTGCCTTGGTTGTTCTCGCGTTCGCGGTCATCCTGTTGCTGATGTGCCTCAACCTGCCGGTCGAGAAGACCCCGGCAAAGGAGCTTCTGCGAACGCCCGAGGAAAAGGAAGCCTACCGATTGGTCGAGGTTCAGGAGATGAGGTTCGGGCTTGCGGCTTCGGACTTCTATCGCGACCTGGCCAACTTAATCCCTGCGGGATACCCGGAATGGACGCCCGCAACCGCAAGAGCGACCACTGCCGTCTTGCTCCACCCCCCAACCATACGCCCAGTGTGGAAGCGTGATCGTCCAAGTGTAAGCCATACGATCGCACCACCAAGTGCATCTGCACCCATCGTTCGGAAGTTGCTACCGATGCCCACGGCGCCATGACATGGCCCCTGTTCGCGCGTCGGTCCGGTCCAGACTAAACGGGAACGCCGGCCCGCCGCGTAGGCGGGCCTGACATGAGGCTACACGTGCTGGTGCGTGGTCTCGATTCGCCGGATTGTTCCAGTGGAGGAGCGCATGACGATGGAGTCGGTCAAGGCGTAACCTCGCCGGTATCGCACACCTTTGAGCAGGTCGCCTCCGGTTATGCCTGTTGCGGCGAAGGTAACCGCGCCGCTGGCCAGATCGTGAGTGTAAAGCACGCGCTCGAGATCCCCGCCAACCATCGCCTGCGCCCGTTCCCGCTGCGATGCGTTGGAGAACACCAGCCTCGCCTGCATCTCGCCGTGGCAGCACAGAACGGCGGCGGCGGTGATGACTCCTTCCGGCGCGCCTCCAATTCCCATGAGGCCGTCGACGTCCGAGTCCGGATTCAGAGCGGCAATCGCCACCGACAGATCTCCGTCCGGCACGAGGTGGACCCTCGCCCCGGCGTCCCTAAGCTCCTGGATCAACTTCTCGTGCCTCGGCCGGTCGAGCACGCCGATTATGATCTCCTCGACCGCCTTTCCCAACGCCTTCGCCATCAAGCTTACGTTCACCCTGGGAGGAAGGGTTATGTCGACGACGCCTACACATTCCTGCCCCACGACGAGTTTGTCCATCTAGCAGTCCGGAGCGTGCATCAGGCTGCCCTCGTCCTTCATCGCGGCGGCAAGAACCGCGATCGCGTTCGGTGCGCCGTTCGCGCAGAGATTGGTGCCTTCGAGCGGATCGACGGCAATTTGGATTTCGGGCCCCGTGCCTGATCCGACCTTCTCGCCAATGAAGAGCATCGGCGCCTCGTCGCGCTCGCCTTCGCCGATCACGATCGTTCCGGCCATTTCCAGTTCGTTAAGCGTGCGCCGCATCCCGTCGCAAGCTGCCTGGTCGGCCCCGTCGCGGTCGCCTTTGCCCACCCAACGGGCCGAACTGAGCGCGGCCGCCTCGGTCACGCGCAAGAAATCAAGTTGATTATTTGGATTCAAGAACT
Source organism: Fimbriimonas sp. (assembly GCA_031292555.1). Lineage (GTDB taxonomy): Bacteria > Armatimonadota > Fimbriimonadia > Fimbriimonadales > Fimbriimonadaceae > Fimbriimonas. The sequence goes on along the minus strand of JARLGV010000015.1, from coordinate 14,953 downwards.
ACCCCCTTGTAGCCTGCCAGTCGCGCTGGCCTCACAAAGCGGGCAGTTTACTCGTGGAGTTACCAGGGAATGATAGCCACTAGTTCTTTGGTATCAAGGCCATTCTTGAATCTTGATGCCGAACCCCGATTGGCAAGCCCAGCGAGATTCGGCCTCCGAGGTTGGCTCTGGAGCCTAGGGTACGTCACATGTCGCCGACTGCCAAGTCTGCCATCGAACCGTCTACTTCCTCGGGATATCAAGGATGTTGACCAAGACCTGTACCCTCATGCACTCTTCATCAGTTGCGCGTATGAGTATGTCGTGGTTCTGCAGGTCGGGAGCCAGGTAATCGGGAGCTTCGTTCTTGAGAATCGCTTTGACGGCCGAAACGATCTGCCTCGGATCGCCGTTTTGGACCCTAATGACGCGGATGATCTTCGCTTTCTCCGGCGGATCGATGGGCGTCGGGACGTCCAGGTTGGTGATGAGTTCCGAGACTTCTTTCGTTCGGTTTTCGGGAGCGGTAACGATGATCGAGTTGGTTCGCGAATCTTCAGCGACCTTTACTACGGCCAAAGCCGGATTGCCGTACAAGTTGTGAAGAATCTGGAACAGGCTGTCTGTGTTGGCGTATCGAATTCGATACACCTTCACCTCTTGAGGTTCGCGAGGTATCGAAGGCGCTCTCGTGTCTGCCCGGTCCATCTCGTCCAGGTTCTTTATGACGGCGGCGATCTGCGCGGTCGTAGCCTCGTCCGCGTTCACGATAATCGAATTGGACTTGGCATCGGCCGCCACGCGTCCACTTCCGCTGGATAGCACTTGGTGAAGGACTTCGGCCGCCTTATCCGCATCGGCATTCTTGAGCCGAAATACGTGCAGCGACGGTTTCGAGTCGATCGGAATCTGCTTAACGATTATTGTAGGGACGTGCTTTGCGGAAGCCTTCGAGAGACCAGCAGCGGATTTGGCCGACTTCTTTACTCTAGTTGAGGCAGACGGATAAGTCTTGAGCGACGCGAGGTTTGCATGCTGCCCTTGCACGAGGCTAAGAGGAGCGATGCACAGAGCGCCGATGAGGCACGTGAGGGCCAAAGATCGCCGCTGAGTTCGGCGGATGGTTGCTTCGATGGGTTTGTCTAACATAGCGATCCTTCTGCGGAGCAGGTGAAAGTGGGAGGAGACCCCCGGAGTGCAAAGTGTGGTCGCCGTTTGTCGACGCGACCCAAGTTTCAGGAGTAATCGGCCGTAATGGTCAGCCCCGATCTGAAGGCACGAGATCGCCTCCGCGTCGCAAGCGGCTTCGCGGGCAAAGTCGAACTCCCGGCATGCGAGCCAGACCAATGGGTGGAAAAAGAAGAGCGACTGGGCGAGTTGAGGAATTAACCCCAGCCAGGCATCCCTTCGACGAATGTGAGCGAACTCATGAGCGAGGATCATCCGCATCTCATCCTCAGTGCAGTTCTCGAGCGTCCGAGCCGAGATCAAGATAACGGGATGCGGAGCGGCAAACGTCAGAACCAATGCCGGCTCGCGCGTCATCAGGATCCTAGGCATGGCGTGAAGTCCAAAAGACAGGCGCAGTGCCTTCGCCTGTTCGAGAAGCGTCCGATCGGTGCACGGCGAGGCTTGACGTATCAGGCGAAGCGATTTGCCGAGTTGTCCAAGCGAATAGGCGCCGACAAGCACGAAGCCCAACATCCAAATCCCGGCAAGCCATGCGGTCGCACGTAGCGATTCCTTCGTCGGCGCTTCAGCGACGAATCGCGAAGTCTCCGCCCTGAAGCTTCCTATTGCCATAGGCGTAACGGAAACAACCGGCCCCTCCGCCGGTGTGACCTTCGCCGGAATCCGCGTCTCGGAAGGCAGCAACGGGACGGTGATGCCGGCAGGTGAAAGCGCGACGATCAACTTAAGGCAAACAAGGAACCACAAGGCGCAGCGCACGCTAATCGGCATTCGCTTCCACGCCCGGCAAACGAGCCAAACGATCGCGATACCGACCGCGCCTTGCCAGGAGGCGCGCCAGACCGCATCGATCATCGAGGCGCCAACCTCGTTTGCCGAACCGACCCATGATCCGTTCATCGGTCACTCTCCTGCCTTCGCGATTCGAGCTTCGACACCAGGAGTTGCAGTTCGGAGACCTCGGCCTCAGTGAGCTGGTTCTGGCTTACGAAGTAAGTGACGAGAGGCACGAGCGAGCCGCCTAGCGTCTTCTCCACAAACCGTTCCACCAAGCTGCCCATGACGTCCTGCGACTCCATAACCGCCTCGTAGTGAAACACACCGTCCGTTTGCGTGCGCGTCAGATAGCCTTTCTTGTAGAGCCGGCTGAGGACCGTCTCGATGGTGCTTCGAGCCAGGCCGTTCGGCTCGCCATACTTGCTTGCCGCCTCGCCGGCAGTGATCGCGCCGTGTGAGGACACGAATCGAAGCAAGGCAAGTTCCTGATCTCCCAGTGTCGTAGGTTGCATCATGTTCTCGTCACTACAGCTGTAGGGACAACCTACAGCTAGACGCGCGAAATGCCAAGGAGGTTCGCGGATTTTTTTTGCGGTCGTTCTGGCGGCCCGGAGTCGTCAGAACAGAAATGGGTTTGAGCTGGCTTCCTTGATCTCGTCAGATGCACCGCCGCCTTCAGCAGGGGCACCTTTCCGTACCCGAGTTGTCAGCCCAATTCGGTACACGAATGCGCAGACTGGTCTGAGTCGGCGGAGTCGAGCCAGACTAGTTAACAGTAGACATAGTTCTAATCATTGGGCGCCATTTTCACTGTGACGGGCCGGTGAAGAGGTAAACCAAAATGAAGCGTAAATACGTTTTCGCAGTCGCAGTTTCCGTAGCGGCTTTCTCTTTCAACTTCGCGGCAGCCCAAAATCAGAGGCAGGACGACAAAGGTCGACAGACCAGCAGTAGGCAGACAAATCAAGATCGAAGGACGCCGCAAATCCGGCCAGCTATCAATCAACATCCCGTTCGTCCCCCTCAAAACCAACCGACTAGGCAGCCCACAAATCCCCTGCGGCGCTCTCCCTCACAGGATCCGCCCACCCAAACCCGACCCCCAGCGAATCCGGTCCAGCGTCGGCCCTCATATAATCCGCCGACCCAACCCGGGAAACGGCCTGGTCCCGGACGGACGAATCAGAACCAGAATCAGAATCAAGGGCACTTCCGACCGCGCCCCGGCCAAGTCGTCATCCAACCCAACCGGCACTGGGCTCCGAACGTCGGTCACCAGTTCAATAGCTCGATCTACCTCTCGATCGACATCTGGGGCGCGACGAGTTTCGGCGACGCCGGTCACAGTTACGATTGGGCCCCATCAACCTGGCACTACTCGGTGGAGGATTCGCTTATGGACATCGTTTATGTCAGCGAACGGACAAGCAACACCCTCCGAACTTCCTTTGAGCACCAAATGGACCAGGAAGGATTGAGATCCTCGTCGAGCGGACAGCAAACGTTGGAGCGGGTACAGCGTTTGGACGAGTCCCTTGAGAGGTTAAGATCGCAGACCGGCAACGTCTCCGAGTCTGAGATGCAGGGATCCGCGGTCGAGGTATTGGCATTGGCGCAACAAGTCGCGAATGCCTTCAACCGCTACCCGGACCTACTCCAGCTCGTTCAGTACGAGTGGGCCGACTGCCTCTTTGAACTCAACGAACTCGCTCGCTACTACGACGAGCCAGGCATTCGCTAACCAAGCACGTCGTATGGCTCCCGAAATCTCGGGAGCCATCGGCGACGCTTTCGGCAATCTGCCACCTGACCAATGCCTTCAAGACGCCCGTCGCGATGGGGAAGGTCCCATCCGTCATCGCGATGGGCATCGGCCGGACCACCGAGGGCTCCAGGCACGGGACCACCTAGCCCTGCACTCTTGAGTAGGAGATTTGAATGACAACACTCTACGCATCCTATACCGACGCTTCCAGTGCGGAGCGAGCGGCCGGCGCGCTTCTAGACCAAGGAGCCGCGTCGGTCGACATCAGCATCGTGGCGGCCACCGCCAGCCAAACGAATATTGCCGACATGAGCGACTCCAAGGCAATTCGAGCAGAAGAAGGAGCCAAGACGGGCCTAAGTACAACCACCTCGAATGACGCGGCAATCGGAGCGGCCAAGGGAGCCGGCATCGGCGTTGGCGTCGCGACGTTGGCCGCTCTCTCCTCGATGCTGGTACCAGGGCTCGGGCTCGTAATTGGCGGCGGAGCCTTGGCGATAGCGCTCGCCGGCGGTGCAGCCACCGTTGTAGCTGGAGGCATCGCCGGCGGCGTTTACGGATATCTTCGCGACCAAGGGATCCCTGAAGAAGAAGCCACCGAGTACAACTCCCATTTCCTTCGAGGCGGAGCCATTCTGGAGGTCTGCGTTCCGACGGGGTCACTGACTTCTGGCCAAGTGGAAGGCATCCTGTCGAAATATGGAGCTCGAAACGTTGCCGCATTCACGACGTCGAGGACGACCGTCTCCGACCTACAGCCCGAACCGCCAGACATGCCCTTTAGGACATTCGAACCAACGTCGTTGCCCCCAGTCAGCGCGTCGGAGGTTGCCGCCGCTTCAACCCGAGTCAAACGGGTGATCGAGGCGTCGACCGGCGAATCCAGAATCGTTGCCGACGTGCCTGGCCACATTTCGGTCGATCCGGTAACCGGCGAAGTCTCCGTTACCGAGAGGAAGCTCGTAGTCCGGGACGAGCAGCCTATCAACGAAGAGAAGTTGGACAAAGTCCAGCCCTACTGAAGCGAGGCGTCGTTCCGAATGCGCAGCGGCATTTCCCCACCTTCGCGAGTCGTCGCCAGTGGGGAATTGCCGATACGTACCGACGGCCCTACCGCAGCGAGTGCGAAAGGATTCACGTGCCACGTGTGTGTGAGGGGGAATGAAGCAAGATCCGCATCGATTCGCCTCATCTCTACCGAGGTATCCGCAGGATCGAACCACCACCCGGGTCCAAATGGATCGAGATCCGCTTCTTTCCATGCTGACTGGCAACGAGTGCCGCCACGAAGGGTTCGGCTTCGATATCGTAGGTGGTCGTGCCCTCGTTCAGCGGGATGGGTAGCTCAACCTCGGAACGGACGGATGCGAACGTCCGATTAAGAATCAGCACGTAGAATGCTTCGGGGGTCCGGATGGTCGCTTCGTACAGGGGTTTGCCCTCCGGCTTCAGGTTCTCCAAGGCGATGTTCCCACCACTCTCGCGGAGCAGTAAGTCGTTGAATCGCGCGACACGGCCGACGTATGACTCGATCCCGTGCTGATCGAAATACTCCCACCACCAACTCATGGGCAGGATCGGAGTGGGAGAGAAGGCCCCGATCCAGAGGCCTTGCTTGAAATCCAAGTCCATTTCCCGCTTGAAGTCGTCGAAGCTCTTCGTCCAGTCCCACTCGTAAGAGAATTCGCCGACGACACACGGTTTTACAAACCGCTTTTCGCCGTCGACGACGGCTTGCCCCATCGTGTTCGTGCTCTTGTAGATGTGCCTCTGGTTGATGTCGATGTCCGGAATCGAATCCAAGCCCGCCACTGGCCGGTGCGAGATGCTGGTCGTCACGATATGACGGTACGGGTCGACAGACTTCAGATAAGCACTCATCTCCCGATGCCAATCGGCAACTACGCTGTCCTCCACTCTCGGATCTCGGCCATGCATAAAGTTGTCGATTTCGTTGAAGAACTCCCAGGCTCCGATGGACGGGCTGTACCCCCACCGAGCCACGAAGTAGCGGAGTGCGTTCTTCCCCGCCAGCCGACCTTGAGGTGTCGCCAGAAACTCCAACGGGTCGTTCAGGGGACCACCGTTCTTCGCGTTCAGGGCGCTGCCTTTCCAGTCCGCGAAGCCAGCGAACACGGTGAGCATCATGCGCAGTTTGAGCCGATCGCAAAGGTCCACCAACTCGTCCAATCGGGCACAAGCCGAGGCGTTGATCGGGCCCGTCGCCTTGGAGTACCGATCCAGGTTAGTCGGCGCCGTGAATTGAACGGGAAGGTTCCACGAACAACTCCAGGTGCGAAAGAAGTTGCCGCCGTCTTGCGCCAACTTTCCGAGCATGTACTCGTAGCTGTACCGGGCGCTCTCCTGCATGTCCTTGAAGTGCTTGGAATCGTCGAAAGACCGGGCCTCCCACCCGATGTTGTAACCGACGCCTCGGAACAGCTTGCCGGAGTCGGTGACGCACGCCCAATCGCTCTTCACGTGCAAGAAACCTTCGCGCTTTGACTTCGTGACCTGGAAGCTGACTGAACTTGATGAGACGGTTCCCTGCGTAGTGAAGAGTCGGAACTCGCCCGAGTAACTACCTGACTGAATGGGCGCGAAGCGCAGGCGCCAGATCGACTCCAAGCGATCGACGCCACGCTCGTAGTATCCGGGGATCACGATCTCGCGACGATCCGGCTGTCGAAGGTGCAGGTCCAGCATCACCTCATGTTGATCGTATGGATCCTTCAGCGGGAAATTGAGGACGACCGCCCACTCGACTTTGCCGTACTGCATCGGTTCGGGAGTGAGGGGGACAACCGAGACGAACGGGCTGGGCGTTGCATGGAAAGAGGAAGCCATGGTCATTCCGATGGAGAAATAGAGAGCGGTGAGAAAGATCATGAGAGCCCCGAGGCGCCGCACTCCTTACCGTTCAGGCTGTCGGTCAATTTCCTTGTTCTGTTGAGTCGCTAAACTCAAGGTACTTCGTCACGAACGCAGCGTGAGTGGGTAGGGGGTTCGATACGATATCCCAAATGCGGTCAGCCCTTACTCCGAAGTACATGTGGGCGAGTATGTCACGTGTGCGCCCAATTTGACGCCAGGGCGCAGGGGATGTCGGAATGCGAGGCTTTAAATCTCTCATCCAGGTTCTTTGCCGCCTCGCCTATGATTTCAAGGTGCCTCAAAGTCGCTTCGTATAGATTCGGATCGGACTCGATCTGCTCCCTTGTGAACCGGTCGAGATTATCCAAGATGCGAGTTGCCCGCAGGAGGATATCTTCAAGCAAGAGTCGCTCGTCACTCAACTCGATGGGCCTCTTGTAGAATCCTATCGCGGATCGACGGGTGCAGCGTTGACGGTTCGGCCAGATCCACTCCTACGCCAAGTGAATCTTCGATGAGGAAAAGAGTGTCAAAGTACTGCTTTGCCGTGTGAGGCGGGTCAAATTCGGCAACAAGATCTAGATCGCTTTGTGGCCCGGCTTCGTCTCGCAGAACCGAGCCAAATAGGGCGATGGAACGCACGCCGAGCTTGCGTAACTCCGGCTGTAAAGCACGCAAGGATTCCATCGCCTCGGTGCGGGTCATGGTCAGATTATACGACTGACATAGCCGGGACGTATCGATTGGCACGCGGTAGGATATTCGACCTCCAGCACTCTTAGGGCTGTCGAGCGACCTGTCTATCCGCCAGCGTACGGCCTTGTTGGCTTTCCGCCATACCCGAGTTTCTCAGGGTCCGAGGTGCGCGATACTAAGCCCGTATTCCGATCGAGGACATAGCCCTCCGTGTAGTCGTTCCAACTAACGCGGCATAGCCAGATTTCGCCGCGATCGGTCTTGTCGTTACCGTCGGTCGTGAGGGTCGCTCCCGATACTGCCGGGTTCCATTGCCAGGGGTGACGCCTTTGTTCGGATCGGTCGAATCGAGTGTATTCGGGCACGTAGGCGATGGCCCATGCTCCCTCTCGGGACTTGACGTAATCCGGAGCGTAAGTCGACACGATCTGGTCCATCGAACCGATGGCGGGCACCATGTCTTTGCCCGCGAGCGACTCGCCGAAGGATTTCATGACTCGATCCATCGCCATGCGCCGTTGATAGTGGACGAGGCTGCTGAGACCCTCGTATGGATGTGACGGGCTCAGGAGAATGACCAGCGCGACCGGCACGCCGGCCATATGGGCGAGAAAACTTCGAAGTACCAGGCTCTTCCTATAGATCCTGCCAAACCGATGCTCGGTTGGCGGGAGTTGCACGTTGGGCTTCCAGAACGACCAGACGATACTCTCGATGTAAGCAGAGCCCAAGCCGAACCAAAACAACATCTCGGTGACGTAAAGGAGGGGATCGGGATTGTAGCCGAAGCTATGAAGAGCCACCCCGATCATGCCGGTGCAGAAAAACGCCGTCGAGCCGTTGGCAAAGGCCGAGATGAGGAGGCTTCTTTGCCAGTCGTACCCACCCTTCTCGCCGATCAGCCAGGCTTCCAGTCCGACCATCGCCAAGACATAGATGGACCAAGTTCGAATGTCGAACATCTCCAGGGCAAGGCCCATGGAACCATTGGCAAAGGCCACGCCGCTGATAGCGCAGAAAACGAGGATGCCTGCCAGACGAGCCCGCGACCTCGGCGTCATGTCCTTCTGACGGCACTCATGGGCAAAAGGTGCGTGCGGCGACTGCCAGGATTAGCGCCTGGCACGACCCTCCGTGGCATCGAAAAGTCGGTCGCCGCGCGTCAAGCAATTGCCTGGATCGGAATCGCATGTCTGTACAATGCGTGTGTAATGTCAGTGACGCAACGGAATAGGTGGCTGATGATCGGGTCGGGGATCCTGTTCGTCGTCTTCAGCGCACTGGTGCGGATTCCCGCCGTGACCGATGCCGAAGGAAAGGTCCTGCTTGCGATCCATTCAATGACCACGAAGGGTTTCGAGCGCGCGATGCTGAACCTGAACGCGATTGGGGGACCGAAGCCGATCTACGCGTTCGCCATGTGCTTGGCGGCCTATTGGTTGCAGAAGCGGCGACCTGATTTGACTGCATTCGTCGTCGTGGGTTGCGGACTTTCGGGTGGCCTGAATCTCGCGCTTCGGGCCGCGTTTCATCGTCACCGTCCCGAACTGTGGCACACCCTCATATACGATCACAGCTTCGTGTGGAGTTTTCCCAGCGGACACTCGTGCCTCGTAGCGACGATCTCGTCGGCAGTGCTCATCCCGATGGCGGCCTCGAGAACCAAGACGATCGCAACCGCAATTGCATGCGCCTATTGCTTCGTCGTGGCGGCCACGACGCTGGTTCTAGGCGTTCACTATCCGATCGACATCCTCGCCGGCTGGCTGAGCGGCTGGATAGTGATCTATGCCACTTGGCTCGCCATCACGCTGAAATCCAAGCATGTCGAGACCGAGCCTTGACTCACTTGTATTGCGCTGAGGTCTGATTGTAGAGGGCTTGGACCTCGGTGGCCGAGAGCGCCCGGTCGTAGACGCGGAGATCGGCGATCGCGCCGTTCCAGCCCATGTTGTAAAAGTCGTTCGGGAAGTTGTTGTTGGTGCCGATCCCGATCCCCGGACTCTGGGCGGGATCGAGAGGTACGACCGGTGTCAGGTTCGGGACCTGGAGGGCTTCGATGTCGAGTTTGCCGTTCACATACAGGCTCTCGATGCCGGCGGCTCTATCGTAAGTTCCCGTAACCATCACCCACTTATTCAGCGGGAATTGGGAGGTCGCATTGATCCCCAGAGCGGCAGTCGCTCCGGTTGTTGCGAACTGCAAGGTTCCAGACGGATCGACCTGGACGAAGAACGGGTCGAGCCCGTTCCGGTCGTCGCCGCAGAATATGATCGTCGACCAAAGCTCCGAAGGATCGACATAGGAATAGAGCTTGCCCCACGCGCTGATCGAGTACGACGCCTGGAACTGCATGTCGGTGGCTTCAGGCAGATTGATCCCCGTGGTCGTGCCGTTGAACACGATGGCTTGCCCGCCGTTCGTGCTTATGTAGGACACCGGACCGATCGGGTTGGTGCTCAAGGCTCCCACCGAATCGTTCGCATTCCCGTCGAACTTCCACCAGTGGATCAGGCCGGTGGAGAGCGAATTATGGCTCGTATTGGCCCCTCCGCCCCCACATCCGATCAGGACCACGCAAATGACTCCCGCCACGGCCGATCGCCAACGGATGTGCCTATCCATGGGGGCAGGTTACCCTTTGATTGTAGGCTCCCTTACGCCATGTCGGCACGGGGTTCGCCCTTCACGAGCAACTTCGCAGCGTGTGGCAATACACGGATGAACAGTTCGTTCATGAGCGCATTCGATCTGTCTCCACAGGTGACCCAAAGGACCAGACGTGCCTGGCCCAATCTGTTGACCAGATCGACGACGTCGCTGTCCTTGCTAACGACAATGGCCCGCGAATCGCGTGCCCGGAGAAAGTTGTCTTCGTCGCCGGCCCGATCAACTGGCAGGTCTACGACGGAATGGCATATGACTTGGAAGTGCCTCTCAATCGATGTCGACACGCATCAGGCATAGCGTCCGTGGAGTCTGGTCGCTTGTCAGATCGCCGCTGACCATGAGGATCGACTGGCCCCAGGTCTCGAATGAGGCGTACTCCCCCGACGGCTTTGACAATTGGCTGATCGCCTTGGAAGGGGCGCCTCCCGTCTGCAGTTCTTGCAGGCGATACGTCGTTTTGGGTCCGTCCCACACGTTGTCAATCTCAAAGGCGTGGCCTCGACATTCGAATACTCTTGCGACGCCCTCCTTTCGTTCCATAGGTCTGATCTGATCGCCGACAAGCCGGTTGATCTTGCCTTCGCTGTCCAACCAGACATCCTTCTCGACCTGCACTACGTCACGAGTAAAAATGAAGTCCCGGGTGCGCTCGAAGTGGTAGTTGTCCTGCTCCTGGACCCAAAGCTCCTTGAGCGGATCGAGCGACCAGAGGCTGAGGCGTATGCCATAGCCGGGATATTCGTCCGGGTTAAAGGATGTGACAAGCGCCCTCCCCTTCGGCAGAAGCCAGATGTTCTTAGGCTCGTGCAGAACGTCATATCCCCCCGTAAACAAGGTCAACGGCGCCAGTTCGGAATGACTTCCATTTTTCTTGAATTGAAAGATCTCGCCTCCGAATGTGTAGTACGGCCTCCAAAGACTGCCAAGAACGTACTGGGAAACCCCGTCGCGCACCCGCCCCGTAACAAGATCCAACTCGTGAAGCTGGACCTTGCTGACGAAGTTCGGGTCGGACGTACAGACGATCGCAAACTTGCCCACCCCAAGCACGCCCTTCAACCTCTGCCAGCCGTATCCATGGGTCGAGAGGATCTTTCCCGTTCGCCGGTCGACGACATCGACGATCGGAGGCACTTGATACCTTCCCACGCAGATCGGGCCATCGTCGCCGACGAAGACCTTCGCTGCCAAAGCATAGCGGTTCCCGTCTCCCGGCGACAGCTTTGTCTCCCACCGAATGAGGCCATCTGACTTGGACATACAGATCACTTTGTCGGGATAAGATACGTACACTGAGTCCCGGTCCACCTGAACACGAGTCTTCCAAGGGATTGGAAGTTTGATCTGCCAAAGCGTTGTCAGACGGAATGTTTGCTCGCGGCGTGGCCCTGCGCCAGCCACCACGCATAAGGTGAGAATCGCCACGAGGCAAGATAAGCATCGATTGAGCATCGGCTATCAGCAGACGACTGAAGAGGGTTTCAGTTACCGAAGCAAGCTTGGAGCACTGGTCACCTGACCCTATTAGCGTCGTTGAACAAGCCTGAGGAACAGTTCAGTAGGTTCGCAAGACTGCTGCGTCCGTCGAGACCTTCTCGTGCTTGCCGAGAGCCTTATAGGCTTTGTGCTCAGAGAACAGCCATTGGTGGAGCGCCGGTAGGTCCCTGATCTGGGCGATTCGGACCTCCAGGGACTTCAGGCTCTCCCCCTCCTTTGCGATTCTTGCCGCCAGCGCCTCTTCGTCCATGCCGACATCCGGCACGGCTTGATAGGTGAGTTCGTAATCCCAGGCGAGGGGTGGCAGGGCGAAGATCCAGTCGAAGATGGCGCGCGTTCGAGGCATATGGAACTCTGAGGTGACAACCATTAGCCTGTGCAGCGGACGGATGTCGGTGTGGATTGTGCGGGCGAAGTACGCGTTTCCGATCGTGTCGTAGGAACATGTTTCGGTAAGCACTCGCTCGGGCTCAACTCCGCGATCCACCATGTACCGGGCAGCGGCGACCGATTCGAAGATAGGAAACTCATCGGCGCCGATGGGTGGCGGCCTATAAGTCGTCCCTGCACTTAACGTAACGATGAAGTCGCACGAGATCCTCATCGCCACTTCGAGCCTGTTCTTCACCCAAGGCTGAACTTCGCCATCGTCCTTTACACCGCCGCCTGGCACCAGAACCGCATCGAAGTCGCTCATCGCGGGAATCCTACCCAACATCGGTTGGGTTGCCCGACGCTGAACGACTGCGAAACTCGAGATGTGCGACAAATGACGCGAACGTTGATTACTCCGAAACGACCTTACGGTGCCGCGATCCACTCCTGATCGGTCGTGCCGCCCAAGAACGAACCGTTACTCGCCTTGGGTCGTTTGCGGAACTTGGCGTGGCCATCGGTCGCTACAAAAGTGAAGCCATCCTGATATCGAGGATAACCGTCCTGCGATTGGCCGTCTACCTCCAGATATGCGTTGTTTCGATGGCCCACCTGCCAGTTGATCTCGTGTCGTGAGTGCGCGAGCGCGGCCGGGTCGTTGCCGGGTGCGATTGAAGTGGAAACGTCGCCTGTATCGCCCGACGCAGGAAGCGAGTCGGCGACGAAGACGATCGTCGCCGGGCTCGCGATCGCGGTCGATGACTTGCCGGCGGCGCCGACATGAACGCAAGCCGGGCTGTCCGGCCCGTTTGGCTCGCCAGACGGCGTGCAATCTGGCGAGCTGGACGTCACATCGTTGATCCCATAGTGATAGGACCATTGCTGTGAATAGGGAAGTGGGTCAGGCTTGAAATGAAGCGGCATCCCCACGCCGGGAGCTTCCAGCATCTTCCAGCTCTTGGCGTACGGCTGAATCATATCGCCCCAGTAGTATTCGTGCGCATCGTCGATATCGCCGCCGCGCTCAGTGAGCGGCAGCATATCGTCTGAGTCGCCGGCATACAGGAACGAAGCCAGACCAACTTGTTTCATGTTGCTCATGCTCGAAGTCTTCTTGGCTGCCTCCTTGGCTTGAGCGAACACGGGGAAAAGAATCGCGGCAAGTATCGCGATGATCGCGATGACGACGAGGAGCTCGATGAGCGTAAATGCGAACCGGGACCGATTGGACATTTTCATGAGGTGCATAGAATCTTGAGTTTTGATTGATCAAAACTATTTGTTCGACGTGACGAACAGATTGCATACATGACGAAAAAGTGTAGATTGAATGGACAGGTAAGTCGGCGGACACGATCAGAATCTCTGCGCCACAAAGCCTAATGATCGGCTAGAAGCTTGGCAATTTCGTGTTTGCGACAGTTGACCGCCCGATCAACGGGCGTTTCACCCTTCGAATCGATCGCATCAAGCGACGCTCCGGCCTCGATCAGCACCAGGGCGATGGCGACGTGTCCCCTCCTGGCCGCCATATGGAGGGCGGTTGCCCGAGTCACGCCCCCGTGAGCGTTGACATCGGCCCCGGCAGCTATCAGCGCGCGAGCAACATGCGGGCCGGATTCCATGCCGCATTCATTGGCCACGGCATACAACGGAGTATGGCCCCCCCGATCAAGCGCATTCGGATCGACGCCCTGCTGCAGGAGGACCGTCACTATCTCCAGGCAACCGGATCCCGAGGCATAGTGCAATAGCGACCGGCCGCCGAAACGATGCGATATTACGGACGAATCACCCAAAATCTCCTCGGTGACAAATCGAAGAGAGTCGGGCCGCCCGGACCGACTCAATCGCGCAAGCAATCCAACAAAAATGGAGGGGCGTGACCGAAACCGAGTTGCCAGTTCCATCGCCTCATCCTCGCGGCCCGCCCTTATCGCATTGATCGCTCGATCTAGATCCCGTTGCGCAGACCACCGGCTCGCCAGGTCGCGATTCTGGATTTCTGTGGCTTCGTTTCCGATAATGTACAGGGATGCCTGCTCAAAGAACTGCCTGAGATCGCCGACCGACTCGGCATCAAATCCGATCGCGTCGATGGTCGCAGACATGTCGGCAAGCCAAGCGTTTCTCTCGGCCACGCCAATCTCAAATCGGGCATGCGATTCGCGAAGGCTCAACCACCAGCGGTCTTGGGTCAGATCTTCGTCCCCTCCAAGAAACTCGATAAGGAACGCGGTGAATTCGTTGATGGCGCAACGCATGCTCTTGCCCGGGAAAAAGGGGCGAAGCACCGGGTCCTTTGCCACCCGGCCATAGAACTCCGTCGATAGTCTCCGGCAGCCCTTAGCTCCCCCAATTTGCTCCAAGAAGCTCCCGGTCATACGTGCCTATCTCCCGTGAACTGCCTCAAATGTACCGATCCGGAATGAACGTATCGGGCTTTGGCTCTGTCCCATTAAGACACCGACCGACTCGTAGATGGTTGCGTTTTCGATTCGGCGGGTCCGTTTGGATAGCCAGATCTCACCCCAGTAATCCGATGTCCCCAGTAGCTTGAGCGTGCCGATCTTGTAGTCGAACGTGTTGAGGAACGCCCGATACCGAATAAGCGCGCACCTCGCTCCGTTCCACTCGCCGTCTCCGATCCAGGTCAAATTGACGTCGTTGTCGTGGAAGCTACCGGCTACGCCAAGCGTGCTTGTTTTGTCCTTGCTGATCGTCAGCGGCTGGTTCAAGCGCAGTTCCCCAAGGTGGTCGTATGCGTAGCCTTCGAACATGTGCGTGTCCCAGATGAGGTTCCGGCATTCTACGGCATCGCTCGGGATTTTGCCAAAGAACGACTCGTTTCCGTCGTTCTTCACCTGATCCGCTGCGTAAGCGAAGCCGTTCATAAACTCCTGTGGCTTCTCGTTTCCATAGGGGCGATCTTTCGTCGCCTCTGCTACCGAAACATCTGTCCAACTAAGCTGCTTTTCGATGTGATACGTTCCTCGCAACCGCTTGCGTGCAAGCACCTCGCCTTTAGTGCTTACCGTGAGGTACTCGCACACGAACCTGTAATGGATGGGGCTTGGATCCTGAACCTTGGCGACGACGTCCTTGAGGGTCGGTATCACGACGAGAGCG
>JARLGV010000014.1 GCA_031292555.1 Fimbriimonas sp. | reverse complement strand
GTTGCTATGCCTAGCGGGAAGCTTGCGGTCGTCGTCTTACTGTATGGCGACATGCCAGGCGATTCGAGAGATGGCTGAGGCAACGGAATTCAGCGTGGAAATTGCGGATCCGCGTGAACTGGACCTACCGATGTACGAACCTGACTTCGGTTTGGCCGACTACGCACCCAAGCATGCCGGCATCGAACGGCTAGTCGAGTCCTATCGGAACGCTGACGCGATGATCTGGGTTAGCCCGACCTACCATGGAACCGTGAGCGGCGTGTTCAAGAATATGCTTGACTTTGCCGAGTTCCTATCCGGCGACCAGCGTCCATACTTTCAGGGCCGACCGGTGGGGCTAATCGCGATAAACGATTCGACTACTTTCGCAGCCATGCGCGATTGTGCGCGAGAGCTTAGAGCATGGCTTGCACCCAGTCACATCGAATTGGGCGAATCCGATTTCTCAAGTGATCTCGCGCTTGCATCCGACAAGGCGCGAAACCGCGTGATACGGCTCATAGGAGAACTGAAGTCGTTCGTCCAGGCACACCGACCAGCCTAGGCGCTTACTCTCCCACTCAAACCCGGACAGCTACAGGGCCTTTCCATAGAGCGCAAGTAGTCGTGACCACGCCCTTTCTGCCTTCGGTTCGTTATAAACCGACGAGTCAGGCGGACACCAACCGTGAGCGGCGCCCTCGTAGACCTCGATTTCGGCGGCCAGATTCGCCTTTTCGAAGGTCTCCTTCAGAGTCGCCTTATCGTTCGGTGAGCGCGCATCGTCGTTGGCCGCGATTGCGACGAGAAACTGGGCCTTACTCCGGGCCGCTTCGAGGTGCGGACTGTTGGGCTGATCGGTGACTAGTCCACCCCCATGAAAAGTAGCGACCGCCCCCACACGCGCCGACATGGCGGCCGCAGTGCGAAAGGCCATCGGCCCTCCCATGCAATATCCCTGCGTACCTATGCGCCGGTTCTTGGCGACCGAGGCCTGGGCATCCAACCATGCGATGAAGGCCTTTGCGTCCGTCATCTCGGTGGTCTCATTGAGACTACGTGCCAAAGGCATGAGGTCGGAGATCGGCGTAGCAGTGCCTTTCTCGGCGGTGGGAGCCCTATGGGTGCGATAGAACGGGTTGACGACCAGTACGGAATAGCCCGATTCGGCAAGACGCTTGCCCATCGATCGGAAAGCCGGCCGAAGACCGAAGATGTCTGGCCAAATGAGCACGCCGGGGGTGGCGCCAGTGGTCGGATGGACGAAGTAGCAGTCGGCGATCCCGTCAGGCGTGGTGACAGACACCTCCGATTCGGTAACGGTGGCCGCGTTTGCGACTCGCGGCAGCATCATCGCTACACCGGCTCCGAGCAAGACGCCGAATTGCCTCCGCGTGATTAAGCCAAGCCGCTCGAATTCCTGCCGATCATTGTCAAAGTGGTCCTTGTCGCACATGGTCGAGACATTATCCACCAGATTTCTGCGTGCCCTGGTTAAAAGCGCGCTAGGTTCGGGTTGTGCTCAACGATTCGAGGAGGCGTTCCAGCCACGGAAGGCAGCGGTAACAACGGATAGATCCCAATTTCTGGTGTCCCTAATCTCCTCCCCGCACAACGGCCAAGAGATGCGACGCGCGGCAACACGGGATGCGGTCTCGATTCTGCCCTGCTCGCTCAAATTTCGATTCTAGAAGGAAGCCTCGTTCATTACATCGTCGGTCCTGGCATAGTCATCGGGAAACACCAAGCCAATTGCGCATCCTTGGAGGGAAGGCTACACCTATACTTGAGGAGATGAACGTATTCGATTACTTGATTCAACAGCGGATGCAGGTTCAGATCGACCAGAACCGCCACGAAAGCATGCGTACCGATCAGATGACGGTTGAGATCGAAGCTCGCGTTCGCGACCTTGAGAAATCGACCGGGGCCCTTTGGTCCTTGCTAAAGGCCAAGACGGGGTGGACAGATGAAGAGCTCATCGAGCAAATGAAGGTCGCCGAAGCCGCTCATGCCCCCGACCATTGCCCTATCTGTGGGAGAAGGCTCCTTGTCAAGAACGGGGTGAGCTGCTCCTGGTGCGGTCGGCGGTTGGATCGAAAGTCATCGATCGTAGGTTGCGATGAGGCGGCGACGGACGAATAGTAGGCGGTCATGTGAATGCGGACAGTTCCCCCTCGCTTAACCTGTCTTGCCATCCACACGAATGAGTTCGTTCCCCACGACCGCATAGCCATGGAACGTGGTTGAGCTATCCCAAAAAAGGTGGGGAGACTCACAAGGAGCTTCGAAGACGGGGATGCCGTCGACGGTCGCGCGGTCGCGGCCGATGATCGCGATGTGGCACTCGTCTGGCGAGAAGGAGACCTCGCCGTCGAAGGGCTGGAGGGCGCCGTCCACGTATAGCTTCCCTGCAGTCGCCGACTGAATGGTTCGGAACCAGAAGTGACGCGCGCTTGGGCGGCTCATCGCCATGCCGTTCAAGTTCCCACCCACCGGTCCGTACTGACGGCCGTCCACCTGGACAGGGGTGGCAACGCCGTTGGAAGAACCCCCACACAGGGCCATGTGGCGGCCGTCTGGAGTGATGTCCCTCAGGAGCCAGCCGGCGATTTCGGTGGCGCCGACGTGTGTCGTCCATGCTCTGCCGTCACGATCGTCGCTTGCCGCATAGGCTAACCGCCCGTCATCCAGCAACCATCCCGGGTCTGCGACAACGTACACATGTTCGGGCGTTGCATTGCCGTCTTCGACGGCGTACATTTTGTTCGCCCGCCAAAGCACGGTGCAGTAGTGGTTACCATTCGGGCTCCAGATGATCCTTGGGTAACCCATCGTGCCATCCGACGTCCCCGAGGGAACGACCTTGCCTCCCTCGATGAAACCCACTCGCGTCGACAGCAGACCACCGTACTCAACCAGCAGGCGCTTGTTGTCCGGGCTGAACTCGATACCTTGTACGATCCCGCCCGCGATTTCATCGAAGGTCCCCACAACCTTGTCATCCAGAATGATTCTCACGATGGGATCGGCGCCCTGCACATAGGCAAATCGCTTGCTATCGGGACTGAACTGCAAGGTGTGGATCTGCTGGAACGCCTTGGGATCGTCGCCCCCTCGCGGTGTCAGCCTCCTGCCGTCCAGATGGAGCTCGATGCCAGAATTCGTCCCGGCCACCCATGCGAGTCGGCGGCCATCGGGGCTGAACGTAATCTGACTGAAATTCCCAGCCTCCGTCACCGACTTTCCGTCGACGATCAGTCGTGATCTGTCATAGTCTCCCACCGTGTAGGCAATCCGTTGGCTCGTCTTGCTCCACACGAAGAAGCCCACCCTCAACCCAGCCGGGTCTTCCACAGCATCGATGACCGGAACGGAGTTCCCTCCTCGATGGCCGACGAACGCGTATCGACGACCGTCCGGGCTAAAGCTCACATTAAGTCCCGTCCTGGGCGACTCCGGTATGTCGATCACGGGATCCTTGCCGTCGTAGTTTCCCACCAGGCGGCCGTCCGCGTAAGCAGCCCAGCTACCGGACTTCGAGTGCACGGCACACACCACATGCCGCCCCTGCGCTCCGCACTGCATGGCACCGATGAGTGATCCCGGCAAGGTGCAGAGGACCTGCCGATGAATCTGCACTTGGACTACCGTGAGAACGGCCGCGCAGAGGATTATGCCCATTGGACGGCGTCATCCATGGCTACGTTACCGATTGACATACTTACGGACTAGCGCCGTTTTCTTGTGATATTCACGGGTCATGGTGACCGCCTCCCTGCCACCCCGTTGAGAGGCAGACGATCACCTATTGCTACCGCATGCAACGTCGGTTTGCCATTCCGCCTCGATTCGATTCGGCCAGTCGGCAGAATCAAGAGGGTCCAGACCTACCTTGGAGGCGCGAGGCAGCCGAGCCAAACCACAAGTTGGGTTGGAGTGCCGATGGGCACGTGGACATCGCATTGCCAGGCTACTAGTAGTCTTCAGCAAAATCAATCGGCGTCATCACCTTTAGGCTTTGGGCAGCGATTCCAAAATCTACCGGCGCGCGAAGACACGTCTCTCCGTCGATCGTGATACGTTTGGATGGCTCAGTCGACAAACGGCCAGAATGAACGCGAAAGGACTTCACTTCCTCGAACTTTACGAAATCTCCACCCAGCCGGTCAATCGCCAACTTCAAAAGGGCGCTCTTGCGCGAACTGGCCAGCGCATAGATCGACAGCCATCCGCCCGTGATGCTGGCGTCGGGCGCCACGGGGAAAGGTCCAGCATGGAATCGACCGTTTCCGATGACTACTTGCAGGGAGTCAAACTCAAAGACGCCAGATGCAAGTTCCAACCTGACTCGAAAAGGTCGGATGGTCGCAAGCGCTCGGGATAGCGACATGATGTATGCCCACCGACCGAGGATTCGTTTCTCCGAAGGCTGGAGGCCCATCGCGATACGGGTGGACAAGCCGATGGTAGCTACGTTCAGAAACTTTCGATCGCCAATAATCCCGACATCGACCTTTGCGACTTTTCCGTTCAGGATGGCCCCGCAGGCTGCTTCGATGTTAGTGGAAATACCGAGGTCCCGGGCAAACGCGTTGCCTGTGCCAGCCGGCAACACACCTAGGATAGACTCTTTGCCCGAAAGGTATTGCGCGGCCGCGCTCAGCGTTCCGTCGCCACCGCCCACGATGATCAGCGGCATCTTGCGTCGAACGTCGGTCTCGACCGCCCACATGAGCCTTTGAGCATTCGCAAAAGTGTGCGATTCGACGACTTCGATGCCGCCGTCCATCAGCAGGCGACGAGCCTGGTCCAATCCTACCGCGCCCTGGCGAGACCTCGAATTAAAGTATAGGGTTGCTCTTTGTGGCACTGGACTAGATGATAGTCCCGTCGGCGACGATGCCGGGCCAGTATTAGAGCCAAGTCCTATATGGTTCGCCCGCTGCCTCTGAATATCCTCACGACCACAGCAATCACGGCGAGTATTAGCAGTATGTGAATGAACGATCCCATGCTAATCACGAAGTAGCCAAGGAACCAGAGGATTACCAATATGATGATGATGAGTTCAAGCATTGAATTCTCCTGACCTAGGCCGTTTGCATCGCCCCTGCCGAAAGGCGCCCATGAAGACGGTAGCCGAATCGCGCCAAAGCCAGGTAGTCCGCCCTTTTCTGTCTGCATATCCACTGACACCATAGGTCAGCCGCAGATGGTCGGCCGGGCGTCAGCCCGACCGGCCCTAGTTCATCCAATACTCCCTAACCCAGTCCACTGCCTTGTGATTCGTTAGTCAATGTCCCATCGGAGTTCCTGATGGCGGAACATCTGGTTCCGGGAGGCAAGGTGATCCAGATCACCTTGGCAGGTGCCCGTGAGCGTTTACAAATCACCCACTGCGCAAAGAGAATTCTCCCTGGCGGGTTTCTAAAAGCCGCGCCAGGGAGACCTCTATGCTCAAAAAGACACTCTCGCTCATCATCTCCTGTGCGGCCGCACTAGGATCGGCCCAGACATACCATGTAACGGACCTCGGGACATTGGGCAGTTTCCAACTCAACCAGGACGCTTGGGCGCTCGGAATCAACAATTCAGGTGGGATCACCGGCATCTCTGGTGCACCCGATGGAACGATTCACCCGTTCTACTGGGCAAACGGCGCGATGAACGACCTGGGGTTCCCTAACGGAACCTCCTACGCCATCAACGATTCGGGCGCAATGGTCATCATCCAAAACGGTACCGCCTGGGTCGGGACGCCCGGCAATTTCTTGGCGATTCCGGACGCGGGAGGTCAGGCGCCCTACGGCATCAACAGCCTTGGACAGGTAGTTGGAGGCTATTCATACGCCTATCTGTACACCCCAGGCTCCATTTTGGGGTTCGACGGCGGGCCGACACTGATGCTGCCCTCCCTCGGCTACGCGGCCGAGGCTTTGGGCGTCAACGATTCGGGGAACGTTGTAGGCTTCGCAGCTCTCGGCCCCCCCTATCCAAACCATGCAGTTCTTTGGACCAACGGCGTTGCACAGGACCTTGGGACTCTTGGCGGCACCCAATCCATCGCCGAGGCCATCAATAACTCGAACCAGATCGCGGGATACGCGACATTTGCCGGGGACGCCTTTTGGCATGCATGCGTATGGTCCAACGGCGCCCTTGCGGACCTAGGAACCCTCGGCGGCCCCAGTTCGGTAGCCCAAGGAATCAACTCGATCGGCCAAGTTGTTGGCTACTCCGACATCACCGGGACCTCGTCCATCTTCCCCTTTCCTGGACCGACCGCCCTTCAAGGCGGCGCAGAACAGGGCCATGCGTTCCTCTTCTCGAATGGCGCGATGACGGACTTGAACAACGTCGTCGATTCGAGCGGAGCCCCCTTTGTTCTTGAATCGGCCAACGGAATAAACGACCACGGCCAGATCATTGCGATGGGTTTCGACCCGTCCGACGCTCAGGAGCACGCTCTTCTGCTCACGCCTGTTAACGTCACCCCTGTCACAACGATCTCCCTATCCGGCGCCTCGGGCACGAATGGCTGGTTTGTCAGTACGGTAACTGCGACGCTTTCCGCGTCTGACCCCAGCGGAATCCAAGCCACGTATTTCACTCTCGATGGCGGCCCGACGCAGGTCTACGCCGGTCCGATCGCGATCTCCGGGGATGGCGTTCACACGCTTGCATATTGGAGCGTCGATAGCCTCGGGAACATCGAGAACACCCACACGGCGGCGATCGACGAAGACAAGACGATCCCCGCGATTTCCATGTCTTCGCCCTCGGCGTCAACGTATCTCCTTGGACAACCGGTCACCGTGGCTTACACCGCGAATGACGCCACCTCCGGCCTGGCAAGCCTCGTTGCCACTGCGCCAAGCGGATCCTCCCTGCCAACCAATTCCGTCGGTAACGGCATGTTCACCGTGACGGCAACTGACGTCGCCGGCAACGTCGCCACGAGCAGCGTCAACTATAGGGTCGCATACGGCGTTAAGCTAATAAGCGTCGAGTGTGCGGATGACCTGATCGTACTTGCCGAACTGGTGGACGCCCACGGAAACAACGTCTCCTCCGCCTCGATTTCTGTTGCCGCCACTGGTACAACTGTCGTCTCGGGCGGGCCGGCTGGAACGCTCGACCAAACCTCATTCAACTATATCGACCTGCCCTTTGTGGGGGGCTTTTACATACTTGACTCCCACTTAGTGCATTTCCACCGGGGGTCCTACCTATTGAACTTTATTGCTGGCAGCGACCCAACTACCCACACCGCCCCATTTACGGTGGCCAGGTAGGTCCGGCATCCCTTCCCCGCGCGCAGATCTCTGAAGCTGCGCGGCGGAGGCGGGTTTCACCGATGAAGGCAATCGTTAGGCCCACAATGCCTCACGCACATTTGGATCGACCTTCCCCGGCGGAAGATAAGGCCGGCGAGCTCCAGCTTCGTCAATTCACGGCTGATCGTCTTGACGTCAGCATTGCACCGATGGGCAAGATCGCTTCGGTTGATCCGCAACGTCACTTCGTTCGATGCTCCTCGACCGTCTTGGCCTCGCGCCAGTTCCGAGAGCACTGCCACAAGACGCTCGGACACCGGACGACGAGTGTCCAACCGAGAGTCAGCTTCCCGTATCCGCCGTGCCATAGCGACCAACAGCTTAGTTGCCAGATGCTCGCTTTGCCTGAGGCATTCGAGAAACGCATCCCGTCGAATCGCGACAAAGTCGGACGGCTCCGTCGCTCGGATCGTCGTTGAGCGTGGGGCGGGGTCGAGCGCCGCCAACTCGCCAAAGTGCTCACCTGGTCCCATCTGTCTAATGAACCGCTCCTCCCCCGAATCCAACAGCTTTGCGACGGAAACTCCCCCGGAGACGATGATATAGACGGAGTCATCAATGTCCCCTTGAGCGAAAATCGTGGACCCGGCCGACTTGGAAAGGTAGCTCGCGCCCTCAAGAAGACATCGCGCCTGGTTCTCCGTGAGGAGTTCCCCCCATCCAACTAACCGCAAGGCAATCTCTCCCTGCACCATCGCACCTTCGATAATATCACACAACCTTCCAGGTGATCTGAGGGATAATAAATCGACTTTCGGTACCCCATGGACCGCCCCTCCGCGATTGTTGTCCACGTCCTATTTCTCGATATAGTACGTTCGTCGGCCCTCTCTATCGAGGAGTATGGCCGAGCTACCTCGCTATTTCGTGAGCTCGTTGTTGGAACCGTGGAGTTCCAAATCGCGGCTCGGGCCGGGCGCGTACAGATCGAAGACACCGGCGACGGCCTTGCGGTCGCCTTCCTCGACGATCCCACGTCGCCAGCAGAATGCGTATCGGAACTCCGCCTTTCGGCGACTGCCAAACAGGCTCCTTCGTTTCGAGCCGGCATCCACACTGGACCTGTGATACGCGTCGGTGGTCTCGACGGTGAGAAGTTCACTGGCATGGCGTTCGCAGATGCGAAGCGCGTCATGGATGCATGCCCGCCCGGCGAAGTTCTCCTCTCCTGGGAATCCGCCCGAATCCTGCGCTGCTTCGACCGATGGAAGCCTCTAGTCGGTACGCCTCGAAGGATCGGTAATGGGAGTGGTGATCTATTGAAGGCATCCCCATTGCTCCTTTCCGCATGGGAGGGGGTCGACCCGTGGCAGCCGGCCGTCCGGAGCCGCCGACGCGTCGCTGCCGCAATGGGCATGTTGCTCCTTGCTGGCGGGCTACTGGGGGTCTCGCGCCACGCATGGCTCCCTCCTTCTCCTGGATCAGGAAGAACGGCCATCAACACTCCGCTCCCGACCTTCGCAAAATACGTCGCGCAGGACCTTGGGCCCGCAAGCGGCAACGAACAAGTCTGCCTAAGCAACCATGACCAGATTGTCGTGGGCTACGGCGCCTCCACCGACTGCCCTCCGGCGTTCATTGTGGACGGCACGACCGGTCTGCGCCGAAGCCTGGGCCGCCCGATGTACCGTCCGCAAATCTCGACGTCGGGCCAGATCGCGGGTCTGTCCGGTCACTCGATTCTCTATTTCCCTACCGGCGACCCAAAGGGCCGTGTCGTGACCGTCCTGAAGTACGAGGCCGTTCACGGTAGCGTCGCAATGGACCCTTACGGCACGGAGGTCTTCTTTTACAATGCACCGGGCGGCGTTGCGGGCCGATGGTGCATGTGGAATGCATATAAACACGAAATCGGATGCTCTCTCGATCCAACCCTCGACGACGTGTGCATTAACTCCTACGACCACATCGTGGGGCGCATGCGAGATTCGGTGGTCACCTACAACAATGAGATATATGCGAGTATTGCAACGGACGGACTACCCGTCGGCATATCGGATACCGGAACGATTGCGCTGTACCACGAGCACGGCAATCTGACTTCCCTCTACAACTTCAGCGGCCGCCTCCTTGCGTCCATCCCATCGTTCGATCCCCACCTTGCGTGTTGGGGCCTTCAAACAATCTCCTCGTCTTATGACGAGCGGCTGCTCGGCCACACCGCGCGCGGATGGGCCGTTTACGACGTCCCGGCGCGACGGGTACTGCCGATCGAACTGCCCGGTTGGCACGTCAACTGGGTCTCCTCGATCAACGCCAAGAACGAGATGCTCGCTACTGCCTCTCATGGTGATTCCGGCTTGCGCCTTGTCATTCTCCGCCCGCAAACGTGATTGTCGAGACGACCGGTCCGATCTTGATCGAAGGAACGTCCCTAAGACGAGCATCGTCTCGGGGTCACGGTGCTGTAGGCGCCAAGTCGAAAATCGTCACGCAATCAATAGGCCGATTCGATCCTTGCCCTCTCCGCGATTGCCAGGAACTCAGCCATTTGCTCGTCTTGAGCGGCGTAGTATGCCCACACCTCTTCAGTCGCATTCCATCGGTGGTCGCGAATCGTCATGTCGATACCGTAGTCGATCAGGAACTGGGCTGCCTCGCAATCACCCCGGACAGCGCACTCGTGCAGAATACTGGCCGGTTCGTGGCGGCTCCAATCCGTATTGACGTTCGCGCCATGCCCTAGAAGGAAACTCGCGATCTCGAAATGCCGTTGTCCCGTTGAGACCAGGCCGAGGACGGAATCGACGCGCCTAGAAAGTAGAACAGGTGGGAAGACTCCCTTGCCGCGGATGGGTAATGACGTGTCAGTGCTCTGGTCAATTAACATCCGTCGCTTCCGCCGTTGCCAATCCACTTGCCCCAAATGCCGATCGTGCATCAATTGATCGATCACGCGCCAGACCGATAAACTCACCGTGAGTTTTCGCATGCGTCAGCGAACAGATACATAGCGACCAAGCGAAATGATATTTGTCGAGGCAGTAGAACAACGGGCGATCACGCAGGCAGTAACGATCGACGACCTGATCGAAGACTACTTTGAGGATGTTTACCGCTTTGCGTCTCGGAGGCTGAGCAAAGAGGACGCGGAGGACGCGACTCTCGAGACCTTTCAGGCTGCGATCGGACAGCTGCATCGCATCCGAGGGACTCAGCCTCTCCTCTGGTTGTTCGGAATCGCCCGACGAAAGGTCGTCGATCATCGGCGCAGTCTGGTCCGACGAAAAGAGGAGCCGCTTCGAGCCGAGATCCCGACCAGGCAATCCGATACCCTCGATCGGCGCGAGGCCGATGCAAAGCTCCGTCAGATCGTCGAGAGTCTGTCCGACGACCAGCGCGACGCCCTGCTTCTCCAGCATCTGGAAGGGTTAACAGTGAGCCAAATCGCCGTGGTCCTGAACCGTTCGGAGTCCGCCGTGACCGGCCTTTTGTATCGCGCCCGCAACGCCGCCTATGAGAAAGGAAAGAGCTACTTCGCCGCCTCTGAGGTGAATCTGTGAACGATCAAGAACAACTGGAACGATCCCTTCAGCGAGTCTTCGCGCCCCACAAGCCGAGCGAGGACCTCAAGCAGAGGGTCAGGAGTCTGCGACCTCGTACCAGCCGAAAGCCGTTGTGGCTGGCGTGCGGCTTTGCCGGGTTTGCCGGCGCCACTGCCTTGGGCATCCTGTTGATTCTTCCCGCCACGAGCTTGGCCAAAGCCGTTATCAAGCAAGCGAGCGCCTTCGAGGGACACCTCCTCACGTACATCGTCTTGCCCAATGGCCGTTGGCAAGCAGACGGCGAGCAGTGGATTCGGGGTGGAAGGCTCAGATCGGTCGACCATGGCGACCACCCCTACGAATTTCTGCACGATCCGGATCTTGGATTCAATATCGCTCTGAACGCGGGTGAAGGCACGATCGAGGTTCGGGACCTGAAGAAGAACCCGCCTCCGAGCCGATTGATGCCAGTAACTCTGACGCCTCAGAACCTAAAGGATTTTCTTTCCAGCTATGGCATCCACGAGACTCCGCACCTAGAAAGAACCAAATTCAACGGGCAAACTGCCGATTGCGTCAGCTTGTCGATGGGTCCGAACATCGAGGACAAGCTCTATGCCGATCCGACGACCCATAGAATACTCGGTTGGAGCTACCAAAACAAGAAGGTTTGGCCCAACAATCCGCCGGAGAACAACTACATCCACGTATGCGTGGTCGACCCCAAACCCCTTCCTCCCCACATCTTCGACCCGGTGTTCGACATCAACGGCGTCCCCACCGACGTACTCGCCGATCGAGCCAAATGGCAGGATCGTCTATCCAAACCCCTGAGCATCTTCACTTTCAACCTGGTCCCTCGGCCCTACCTCCCCTCGATGAAAACGGGATCGCGACGGCGATCCGTCGCAGTGAGGAGTGTCACTGTGAATCCAGCGGGAGACGTGTTCGTACTGTTTACCGGGGTTCACGGCGACTACGGGACGAACGTGGTTCCCTCCTCCATTCACGATTCCACCGGTGGCCGATACGTCAAGGGAATCAGCTTCCTGCCCTCGGATAGCGGTAATCGACGTATGGAGAACTTCATCTTTGATGGATCGCCCCTGGAGGGGGCCTGGTTCATCCGCATCGGGGGCGGAGCACTGGAGGGGCCCATCACGGTCGGCTTCAAACAAGAATTCGAAGCTGCGAGCAATCTCGCCTTTTCCTACACGGCGGAGCCGGAACGCATCGGCCACGAAATCCCCTCGTTTATGCCCTACATGTATCTCCCGATAGGAACACACAAGAAGTGGCTGGCGATGCACACGATGGAACTTGCCGACGATCGCAGCCGGGCGAAAGATTACGGCGGAGAGGAGAAGCTCATTCGTCAGGTAATCGCGCTTGATTGTCAGTTCTACATGCCCGCCGACCTGGATTGCCGCCTTGGCACATCTTTAGAGAAACGAGGCAAGAGAGCAGCCGCGCTGGCTTCCTATGAAGAGGCGCGGAGGGCTCTTGCGATGTCGAAATTCGATCCTGGCCCATGGCTCAAGAACCAAATCGACGCGGCCTTCACACGCCTAAAGGGGCAGAGCTCTCGTGCCGCGAAAATCGAATAGTGGGGGCCGGCTCACCCGGTCTGGGGCAGGCAATTGTCCCCGGCTCACTCCGCTTCGATCGTCCTCCTGACGACTCACTGGCTTTTGCCGATCTGACGTGCTTTCTCGAAGCCTTCGTCCAGGAACATCCGCAGCGTTCCGGCGTGGAGGAAGGAACTCGACGTCTTTACGGCATCAACCTCAAAGGGATACGCTTCGACGGTTCCACCGCCCAGACACGCGATTTCATCGAGACCGGCGTGGAGCGCGAGGTTGGCCTCGACAAGCCTCCTAAATGCCGGCCACGTTCTCTCGCAGAGCATTTTGGCCGTATGTCCCATCCGTTCATTTTATGACGATGCGTAAAGATGAGGTGCGAATACTCACGCTCAACGAATTCCCATTCGTGCGAGAGCCTCGTCAAGGCCCTTGGAATCTGCGCCAACTCCCATCCAGGTAATGCGCCGGTCCGGGCCTATGAGGAACTGGGTCGGATAGGCACGTACTCCGTAATCCCATGCGCATTGGTCGACGCCGCCCCGCTTTCGGAACGGCGCCAAGACAGGAGCCTGGCAAAGCCCTTCATTCTGAAATATGGCCTTGATCGTATCGGAGCTGTCCATTCCGTTGAGGCATAGAATCGTCAAGGTCTTGTTTCCCAGCCGGGCATGAAGTCGGTTTAGGTCCGGCATGGAGGCGCAGCAAGGGGCACAGGACGCAAACCAGAAATCGAGGAGAACGGCTCAGCTAGTTTTCAAGATGTCATCTAGGCGGATATGTTGCCCCGTTAGCAGATTCGTTCCTGAGAAATCGGGCGCTTCCATACCTGACGAAAGTGTCTCGGGCTGGCGGAGGCTTCGATGAGTAGCCTCGTCATAAGTGAACATGTCATCGGCAATTGGCTTGCCGAGGTCCACATTCCCAAGAAGGGCTGAGTAGGTCTCGGGAGCCATGCTTTGCTTCCGGTTTCCATTGCCGTCGTCGTGGACATAGAGCGTCTGGAGCCTCGCCTCTTCACCCTCGAGCAGTCCGCTCGGAGCGATATACAACTTGATCGAGGCCTCAGGTTTGACCTGTCTGATAACGACTACTTTGAAGCTGACTCCGTTTCGTTTGACTGAGTCGCCGAAGCCAACTACAAAGTGAGCCTTCTTGAGGGTGAGCGTAGAAGACGACAGGTACTGTTCGGCTGCGTCAACGATGTCTCGCCCAAGAAACGCGTCGATGGACGCAATGCCCGAATTCTTGTTTCCGATCGACGACTTGTCATACCCCTCGTCAGGGGTTCCGACAAAGGAGACGGAATAGACATTCCGGCCATCGCAAATCATCCTAGTGTTATAGGGCGGCCCGGCTCGAATCGCGTATCGTCCGGGTCTGGCGACAACGATATGCTGCAACTAAGAAGTCCGCTCGGAGCCGATCGAGAACTGCATCACCCATTCGGCCTGGAAAGTGCCATACCTCGAGGACTTCCTTGCCGCTTCGTCGAGATAACTTCGGACAGCATGTTCCTCGATTTGCCTTCCAAAGCTGCCAAACGTCGGTACCGCAAACGTCACAACGACGGCGAAACCTAGCGCCCATTTCACGACAAGTGCACGATGGGCCAAGTTGAGCGTCGACAGTTGGATCACCGATCCCGCACCGATGACTGGAACTGTCTCAGCCGCCAATCGGGCCGAAGTCCGCTGGTGGAGCAACACGCCAATCGCTCCGACGCCGACATGCGCTCCGCTTCCACGGAGCCCCTTACGGCAGGCTTGCAGACGTCGGTTGACCAGCATGCGGGCGCCGTCCTCGGAGAGATTCAACTTCATTCCTATTTCGCGGAGCGACAGTCCCTGTTCGAATCGCATGGACAAGGCTGTCTTGTACCGCTCGTTGAGCCCATCGAGCACTCCTTGTAGTTCCGAATGCGCTGGCTCGAGCTTTGTAACGCCGTGTTCCATCAACGATATTGCTTTTCGTTTCATGTGTTTCTCTTCCTTCCGGCGGACGTTCTTGGCCGTGAGGCGCGCGGTCTCAAAGAGCCACGCCGGCAGCGACTCCGCACTCCGCACCGAACGTGCCCTTTCTGCGAACACGAGCAGAGTCGTGGAAGCCGCGTCCTCTGCGAGGTCAGGGTCCGATATTTCACAACCGCATGCTGACCGAACCAACGACAGGTACCGACGAGCCAGGTTGTCGAACGCGTCAAGATCTCGCTCGACAGCGTATCGGCGAAGCAATAGCGCGTCGTCTTCCGCACTCGCTGGAATCTCGTTTTCCCGTTGCTTAACCGGCATGCCCTCTATGTGTGGAATCAGAACTAAAAGCGAACATGATTCTATCGTCGATTGGGCTATACGTCCGCATCCGCACCAAACCGCCAGTAGATGTTGGCGGCCGCTCGCCTACGAAGGGATGGCTCCGATACCTTGCGACTTCACCGCACGGACCTTGGGCGGAGACGAACATGCCGCGACTCGTGTGGCATTGCTAGGGGGTGAGATTACGACAAGGCGTCGACTCCGAACGGCATTTGCGCAGGGACAGGCATCTACAGGCCACGGGAAGGAGGTGGCT
>JARLGV010000123.1 GCA_031292555.1 Fimbriimonas sp. | reverse complement strand
CCCGCGTAGGCACACGGAGTTCCAACACGGGGCTAGGATATGTCATCCCTTCGGGATAGTCGGAACGGACTTCGTCCTCTCTTTGGACTTTGTTCGCCGGCCACCTCATCCCCCGCGTAGGCACACGGAATGCCAACACGGGGCTAGGATATGTCATCCCTTCGGGATAGTCGGAACGGACTTCGTCCTCTCTTGGGACTTTGTTCGCCGACTGACCCGCTCCCCGCGACCCCCGAGTTACGCTTTCGCTATCTTCGCCCACGAATCTTTCAGCGAGACGGTGCGGTTGAATACGAGATTCCCTTCGCTGGACGTTTTGTCGACGCAGAAGTAGCCTTGGCGCTCAAACTGGTAGCGGGCGCCCGGTTGGGCGCCGGTTACGCTGGGCTCGATGTGGGCGGTGGTGACTTGAACAGATTCGGGGTTCAAGTTGGACAGGTAGTCCTGGCCCTCCTCGGCGTCGTCCGGGTCCTCCTTCACGAACAGCCGGTCGTAGAGGCGGACCTCTACGGGGATGGCGTGCTTTGCGGAGACCCAGTGGAGGGTGGCTTTGACCTTTCGGCCGTCGGGGGAATCGCCGCCTCGGGTGGCGGGGTCGTAGGTGCAGCGAAGCTCCACGATCTCGCCGTTTTCGTCCTTTACGACCTCTTCGCACTTGATGAAGTAGCCGTAGCGCAGCCGCACTTCCCGGCCGGGGGTGAGGCGGAAGAACTTCGGAGGCGGTACCTCGCGGAAGTCGTCCTGCTCCAGGTAGAGCTCGCGACTGAACGGAACCTTGCGGGTCCCGGCGGATGGGTCCTCGGGGTTGTTGATGGCGTCAACATACTCGACCTGATCCTCCGGATAGTTGGTCAGTACGACCTTGATCGGGTTCATAACCGCCATGACGCGCTGGGCGCTTGCGTTCAACTCCTCTCGGACACAATCTTCCAAGACATGCCACTCGATGACGCTGTCGGCCTTCGAGATGCCAATGCGACGGCAGAATCGGGCGATCGACTCCGCCGTATAGCCTCGGCGGCGCAGACCGGCGAGGGTGGGCATTCGAGGATCGTCGTAGCCCTCGACGAAGCCACCGTCCACCAACTCGATGAACTTGCGCTTGCTCATCACCGTGTAGGGGAGCTTTAGGCGTGGGAATTCGATCTGCCGAGGATGGTAGACGCCAAGCTGTTCGAGGAACCAATCGTAGAGGGGGCGATGGATCTCGTACTCCAGCGAACAGAGGGAGTGGGTGACGCCCTCGATCGAGTCTTCAAGGCCGTGCGCCCAGTCGTACGAGGGGTAGATGCACCACTTGGCGCCTTGTCGATGGTGTTCAGTGTGCCGGATCCGGTACATGAACGGGTCGCGCATCACGATGTTCGGCGAGGCCATATCAATCTTGGCCCTCAAGGTGCGGGCGCCATCGGGGAACTCGCCCGCCTTCATCCGGGCGAACAGGTCGAGGTTCTCTTCGACCGATCGATTACGGTAGGGGCTGTCGATGCCGGGCGAGGTAAGGGTGCCGCGAGTCTTGCTCAGTTCCTCGGCGGAGAGATCGCAGACGTATGACTTCCCTTTCTTGATCAGTTCGACGGCCCAATCGTACATTTGGTCAAAGTAGTCCGAGCCGAACAGAAGGCGGTCTTCCCAGTCAGCGCCCAGCCACTTCACATCTTCGATGATCGCATCGACGAACTCCTGATCTTCCTTCGTTGGGTTCGTGTCGTCGAAGCGCAGATTGAACTTGCCGCCGAAATCGCGGGCGATGCCGTAATCGATCCAGACTGCTTTGGCGTGGCCGATGTGGAGGTATGCGTTCGGTTCAGGTGGAAAGCGGGTGTGAACCCTATCGAATCGGCCCTGGGCAAGATCGTCGCGAATCGCATCGCGGATAAAGTCCGATGGAATTTCCAGTGTTTTCTCGTCCGTCTCGTGGATCTCTCGGCTGTCGCCTTCGTCGCCTGTAACAATTTTGTCCATATAAATAGCAGTTCATCCGGCTCCATCACCGGGCACCTCTGTCCATCCGTTGTCGAGGTGCAGTTATTCGTAAAGTATACGGGGTCCGGGGGGCAGGATGCCTTCGGGGGTTCCGGGTTTTGGGTTCAGGGGTCTGCGTTCATGTTTCGGGGTTCGGTGTTGTGGAGCGTTTTTCGGATACAGGGCTGTTCGAGGTGGAAGCTAGTCCGACCCTGTTGCTATTACAGGGGGTTGGGCTGAATCGTGGGGGGCGCGGAGGGCACTGGCGGTTTACGTTGGGCGGGTTTCGTTTGCGGCTCCTTGGATGAAAATGGAGCCAGGAGCGCGGTCTAGATGACCTCACCCTACCCTCTCCTTCCGTGGACGGAAAGACACGGCTCGCGATCGTCCGGCGGTGACCAATCTGCAGGTTGGATGAGAGACTGCGGTCGCGCTCACTCGCAGCCACCGAAGCGGCCGCGAACGGAATGAGGGGACAACCTTGGCGGGGGTTCTCGGCGAAGAAGTGGGCATGCAATCTTGGCGGTCCAAATGCGTTCAATTCGTTTCGGCACATCGAAAAAGTCGTGTTATCCTGTAGCTCGTGACGCACCTCTATCTGATACTTGCCCTAGGGGCTCGGATGGCTTTGGCTTGGCAGCCGTTTACGGCTCAGTTTGTGCATTCGGCGTTGGGGCGGCCGGTTACGATTTGCCTGGACGGGCAGAAGGTCGAGCAGACGTTTGCGGGCAAGATGTGCTTTCGCGACCGAACGGGGGTTTGGTATTCGGTGTGTGCGGATGTGCGCAGTCCAGTAGCGGCCGGACAGGTTTGCACGCTGCAGCCGGTCAATCCGGCAAAGGTTGGGGGCGGTATGGCTCGGGCGGGCGCCATCGTTGCGCGTTGTTTTCGAGACGCCCAGTCCGCCGACCAGTGCGCGGGGCTTCAGCTGGCAGTGTGGAAGGCGATCGAGGATGGGGGCGACTATCCCGATTTCGCTTCAGGCGCGCTTCAGGCCCGAGCGAGCGCATCGGTCATCGGCTGGGCTCAACAGTATTACTTGATCGGCATGTCACCAGCCGCGGGGGCGGCGTTGCAGTCCGGGCAGGCAGGCGCGGCAGCCGGCGGAGCCGGCGCGGGTTCGTCTTCTATACTCCTTGCAGCAGGTGGCGGCGGAGGTGGTGGTGGGGGCGGCGGTCAAAGCCAGCTAGCGCCACAGGGCTAACCCATCCTGATAGGAGCGTACTCGGCCCCATAGTTTGAGTCCGCTTGCATTCCGGTCGGCGGGACGAACCTCCCGCACCTGAAACTTGTAGCCGGTGACGTTCCGGCGTGCTTATAGCATTGAGAGGCGGTGATCAAGCATAATTCTCGCGCTATGCTTGTACTGCACGTTTTCTCATAACGAATATTCCGGCGAATAATCCACCGCCGTGTAGCAGTACCTGCCGCTCCCTTTTGCCAAGAAGTGCGCCTTAACGCGTGCGCTTCTGCCGGTTACGAGCGCATGCCCTGTCGCCTTCCCATGCCTTCCCGTTTGCTGCATCGGCAAACGCATAGCGTTCCATGCCCAATCTCAACCGAATCATCTCTCAGGCACTCAAGCTGGATTGCGATCTCGTACCGTTCGAGATTAACCGCCTGCTGCACGACCTGTTTCCCGACCAGCACATTCTGGTCACCGACGAGTACGTCTTCGATTTGAACGCCTTTATCCAGGACGGCCGGTGTGCGGCGTGGGCCCTCACGGACATGGACCCACTTCTCGTCGCCACATGGAAGGGGCGAGACAAGGGGACCTGGCTCGAACCTCGCCAGGCGTTCTCAGAGATCCTGTGGAACGGACACCTTCTGAACTGCCTGACGGTGACCCACCGCTATGACTGCCTCTCGTTCCTCATCGCGAAGAGCCGCGAGGTCGCCGAAGGGTTCTTTCAGGCGGTCTGCCTCTGGCAGACCGATGCTGACGGACGCGTCACGGTGTTCGACGGCCGGTTCCGGCGAGATCCCGCGCTGGAAGAGGCGATTCAGACATCGAGATGGCAAGACCTGGTACTCCCCATTGCGCAGAAAGACTGTCTCCACTCAGACGTCACGAAGTTCTTCCAACACAAGGATCAGTACGCCCGGTTCGGCATGTCTTGGAAGCGCGGCATCCTGCTTCACGGGCCACCCGGCAACGGGAAGACAAAGGCGGTCCGAGCTCTCTTGCGGGATGCCGGCAAGCCCGTTCTCGTGGTGCGATCTCTCCGAGAGGATGAAGATTCGCCGATGCCTCCGGCGAGCCAAGTCTTCCGGCGGGCTCGTCGAACAGCGCCGGCGATCGTTCTGTTCGAGGACATCGACACGCTCGTCAGTCGAACGAACCTGAGCTCGCTCTTGAACGAGTTGGACGGGTTGGCGCAAAACGAGGGAATCCTCACGATCGCGACGACCAACCATCTCGACCGCCTCGACGGGGCCCTGTCCAACCGGCCGAGCCGTTTCGACCGGGTCTACGAGTTTGGCAACCCCAAGCTTGCCGAGAGGCAACGGCTTCTCGAACTGAAGTTCAGTCTGCTGGATGAAGCGATGCGTCCAAGCAACGCGGCGATCGAATCGGCTGCGAAGTCGGTCAAGGGGTTTTCGGGGGCGCTCCTGCAGGATCTTGTGAACTCGTGCGCCATCTCGTGGATGAATCATCAGGTCTTGGGTCTGATGGATGCCGTTCTGGGACGTGAGGTGGAGCGTGCGATCGGTCCGAAGGCCTCTAGGCGCCGAAAGACGAACCCGTGAAGGTCGCAAAGAGCCGGTCGGCTACCAGCAGGAGCCGATCGGCTGTCCGGTTAGAGTCAACGCGAAGTGGCTTTGGGCGCGCGTCGTTTTTGCGTGGCCGTCCACAAATACTACTGCCGTCTTCCCATCGTGCCATTCGGCGAATTGATCGGTCGTCGGGTTGAAGAAGCCGTCGTTCGTTCCGCTTTGCTTTCCAGCGCTAGAAATGCCGGTACCTTCTTCGCCCAGGAGCATCGTCAGGGTGGGATATTGAACGGATGCCACGCTCTTCGTTGTGTTCAGCCCGCTGACCTCGGGGAGGTTAATCAGGCAGCCGTTGAAGGCGAACGAGAGGCCGGATGAATCGGCGCCCACGTCATTTGCGCTTACATACACGGCCTTGTTTCGAACATATGGAAAGAGCGTGCCCTTGGACACGTCGAAAACTCCAGCCGTATTACCCATGTCGACGTATTGCGAGTAGTAGACCCAGCCGCCAGACATGCCCGCACCCGAGCGGCCATGGGTCACGCTGGGAAACCCGTCGTCGTAATCCGACTCGTAGAGCTGAAATCCGATGCCAAGTTGGCGGATGTTGGAAAGGGTCACCGCCGTCTTTGAAGCCGCTTTCGCCGCGCTGAAGGCAGGAAACAGCATGCCGGCAACCAGGGCCATGATCGCCATCACAATAAGCAACTCGATCAGAGTAAATCCTCTACGCAGCTGGGATTTCATCGATGATACTTCCTTGTTTCGACATGCTAGGCACGGCAATTTTCGAGCGAACACTTGTACGGCTTCCTGAAGGGACAGTCCATGTATTTTTCGCTATCGAGGGCGAGTTCGTTGCCAATCTCCACGAAACAAGCTACAGATACCGCAATATCCTAACATGCTGTTTTGAGAGTTGTCGATTCAATCTCCCATGTGTGGGATAGAACCAAAGTCAGCAGACAGGATTGGCCACTTGTCTGGTCCCATTAGGAGACCTATTCGGAACGATTCGCGAGATAATTGCCGGGAGTCGTTCCTAGTTCGCGACGGAACATTGCAATGAACGCGCTGGGGCTGCTGTAGCCCAAGTCGAAGGCGACCCTAGAGGCCGTCTGCCCATCCGCCAGGCTTTTGAGGCCCTGCAACAGGCGATAACGGCGCAGCCATTGCCCCATACTCATCCCCGTCTCGTCGCGAAAAAGCCGCTCGACCGTCCGGCGGCTGAAGCCGGACTCCCGGATCAACTCGTCGGGTGTCCATCGGTCAGGCGGGTGCGAATCGAGGCCGGCCATCAGGCGGTCGATGCGCCGACCGCGGGGGTACGGCAAGGCTAGCGGCTCGATGGCGGCTTCTTGGAGTTCATCCGCGATCAGGCCGACGATCCGGCGATGACGCGGCTCGTTCTTGAAAAGCGCCCCGATGGATACGATGCGTAGCATCAACTCGCGCAAGAGAGGGGAGACATCCAAAACACGGCAACCCCCTTCCCTTGCCCCGAACGCACTGGGACGGCGAAGATAAACCATCCTGAGCTCCGCCACGTGTCCAATCTCCAGTCGAAAAGGAACGCCGGCGGGGAGCCAAACCGCCCGGTTGGGGGGAACGACCCACGTGCCGGCGTCCGAGCGAACGGTCACCACCCCTCGGGTGGCATAGACGACGGCGTTCCAATTCTCAGAGATCGGAGGCGTCAACTGGCTGTCGCCAAGGGTGACGGCAAAACTCCTGGCCAACTCGAGATCGTCATGTTGGCGTGTTTTCGACATAGAATGCCGTTATACCGTTATCGCGACGCCACCTCGCCGTCGGATAATGACGCCCATGCAGCAACCGACACCTTCTCAAGTCGCCCATTTCTCCATCAACGCCGACGACGTCGCCCGGGCCCGTCACTTCTACGAAACCGTCTTTGGGTGGACGTTCCACGCTTACGGACCTCCCGGCTTCTATATGATTGAGACGACTCCGGCTTCCGCGATTGCCGCGCCGATCCTAGGTTCGCTGCAAGGTCGCCGCGAGCTCGTGGATGGGATTCGCATGACCGGTTTCGAATGCACGATCGCGGTAGAGGACATCGACGAGACGATCCGTCTCATCGAGCAAGTGGGCGGCAAGATCGTGATGCCGAAGTGCACGCTTCCTTCGATCGGGCACTTGTGCTTTTTCCAGGACCCAGAGGGGAATCTCGTCGGCGCGATGCAGTACGATTTCAATGCGAACTGATTCGCTAAAACCGCCATGCCTCCTCGTGATTTGAACTCGATCTTCGTGATAGGGCCGTATCGGCATCTGGGAATTTGGGTCTTCGACGACGAGAAGCGCGGTCTCATCCAGGAGCCGTTCGTCGGGGGCGCCGACTCGATGATCGATCGGCTGACCGAGAAGATCCCGAACGCCCAAGGCGGCTTTCGGCTGGTCTTTTCGGCGCTGCCATTTCCCAACTACGACGTCCGGCTCACTTGGCGTCGGGAGGAGATGAGCGGCAACGTGTACTACGCGCCCGATCTGAACATGGAAGGCTGGCTATGCCCAGCCTTGCTTCGATACTTCGGCGACCCTCCCGTCGAGATCTACGCCAAGTTCGAAGCGGTAGAATAGTGGTGTGCCACGCGCACTCATTATCGGCGGCCCCAACGGCTCGGGCAAGACGACCTTTGCCCACGAGTTTCTTTCGACCGAAGGAAATTGCCTCGAATTCGTGAACGCGGATATCATCGCAGCCGAGATGGCCCCCACCGCGCCGGAGACCGCGAATATCGAAACGAGCCGGATCGTTATCCACAAACTTCAGGGCCTCTCTGATCATGGTGAGGATTTTGCATTTGAGTCGACGATGGCAGGACATTGGCTCAAGCAGAGGATCGACGAGTGGCGGTCCAAGGGGTATCGAGTCGAACTCTATTTCCTTCGCTTGACGGACGCCGACCTTGCGGTTGAAAGGGTCAAGCAACGAGTGAAGGAAGGCGGCCACTTCGTGCCGGAGCCGGTGATTCGGCGTCGATTCGAGCGTGGGCTGGAAATGTTCGAGCACCACATCAAAGCGCTGGTAGATCAGTGGTTTGTATACGATAATAGTGGCAGCGAACCACAGCTTCTTGAGCAAGGTTCGAACCTATAACGATGTCTATTCAGAACGAAGATCTGGATACGAAGGCGCAAAAGGGCTTGGAGGCTCTGAGGCGCGCGGTCGCCAAAGCCATCGAGCGTCGAGACCGGATCCACGCCCAGACCCAGACGAATCAGCCACAGAACGGTTCTCAATCCGTTGACGACTGCCTGCAACCCTAGGCAGGTCAAGATCGCGTCAATCCTCACCCATTTCGGGATGAACCATCCCAGAACCTGCAACCCCGTTACGTTTTACAGGTAACACTTAGTTAGGATGCTGTCACGCAATAACGAGCGGAGCGATACGCTGCCTCAGGGCGCTTGTCGTTGGCGGCACTTACCCCATGCTATTAGCTCAAGCTAGTTCGGATCCGTATCTTCGTTTCTGGTGGGTACTCATTCCCGTCATCTGCATCGTTCTCTTCAAGCCGACTTTGCGGTTACTCCTCGGGATGGTGATCGTCCCGGAGAACCGGATCGGTTTGGTCACCAAGAAATTCGTCCTGTTGGGCGCCAACTCAAAACTCCCGGACGGCCGGATCCTCGCGACGCGGGGTGAAGCCGGCATGCAGGCGAGAACACTCGCTCCCGGTCTCTATTGGATGATGTGGCCGTGGCAGTACTCGGTCTCCATGCAGCCGTTCACGATGATTCCCGAAGGCAAAGTCGGGCTCGTGTTGTCCAATGACGGACGCGAGATGCCAACTGGAAACATTCTGGCGCGAAAGGTCGAATGCGACAATTTCCAGGATACGGTGGCGTTCCTGGTCGGCGGAGGCCAGAAGGGCCGCCAAACCCACGTGCTGACGTCGGGAACCTATCGAATCAACACGATGGCCTTCTCCATCACGCTCGCCGACATCACCGTAATCAAGGAGAACATGGTCGGTATCGTCACTGCCCTCGACGGACAGCCGATCAAGCGCGGCCAAATCGCCGGCGAACAGATCGAAGGGCACAACAACTTCCAGAACGTCGACGCTTTCCTGAACAACGGAGGCAACCGAGGTCTCCAGCCCCACGTGATGCTGGCGGGCAGTTACTTCGTCAACAAGTGGGCGATCCAGATCGAGGAGACGCCAATGACGGAAGTGCCGATCGGCCACGTCGGGGTCGTGATCTCCTACATCGGAGAGGACGGCAAGGACGTGACCGGCGAGACCTTCAAGCACGGCAACATCGTGGAGAAGGGGTTCCGGGGCGTTTGGATGGAGCCGCTCGGACCAGGCAAGTATCCGATCAACAAGTACACGATGAAGGTTGAACTCGTACCGACGACCAACCTCGTTCTGAACTGGGCGAACGCCCGCAGCGAATCGCACGCACTGGACAAGAACCTATGCACGATTTCGGTTCGCAGCAAAGACGGTTTCCAGTTCAACTTGGACGTCTCACAGATCATCCACATCCCGGCAACCGAGGCGCCAAAAGTCATCGCCCGCTTCGGCAGCATGATGAACCTCGTCTCCCAGGTTCTCGAGCCGACGATCGGCAACTACTTCCGAAACAGCGCGCAGGACAGCGACGTCATCAGCTTCCTGATCACCCGCAAGGAGCGTCAGGAATCCGCCAAGGAGCACATCAACAGCGTTCTTGCCGAGTACAACGTCAACGCCGTCGATACCTTGATCGGCGACATCGTCCCACCCGAGGCGCTCATGAAGACCCTGACCGACCGAAAGATCGCCCAGGAGGAGGAGAAAACCTACGAGACCCAGCGAATGGCTCAAGAAAAACGCCAGGGCATGGAGAAAGAAACGGCTATCGCCGACATGCAGCGTGAGATCGTAAAGGCCCAGCAAAGCGTCGAAATCTCGCAGCGCACTGCGGAAGCGACGGTCAAGAAGGCGGAAGGCGATGCCACCGGCCTTAAGCTGCAGGTGAACGCCGAATCGGAAGCGATGAAGATGCGCGCCAACGCGGAGGCGGAAGCGACCAAGGCGAAGGGCGCCGCCCAAGCCGAGTACACCAAGATGAACGCGGTCGCGGAAGCGGAGCGGATCTCGAAGACCGGTCTCGCGGAAGCCGAGAAGATCATGGCGATCGGAAAGTCCACAGCCGAAGCCTACGAGCTTCAGGTCAAGGCGATGGGCGAAGAGAACTTCACTCGATTCAAGATCACCGAGGAGATCGGCAAAGGCAAGATCAAGATCATCCCGGACCTGTACATCGGCGGCGGGAACGGAGACTCGACCGATGGAAGCCTCAGTGGGCTTATGGGGCTGCAGCTTCTTCAGATGCTGCAGGCCAAGAACGGCAAGCCGGAACCGGTCGCGCCGAAAGAGTAACCTCTGACGACGAAGCGGCCCACCGCATCGGTGCGATGGGCCGCTTCTGCTTTACGGGCTACCGGTACCGTTAGGCATATGGTCGTCGCTGAATGGAAGTTCGGTCGTTGGGCGATGGCTGATGTACCAATAACCGGTGCCGACCATTCCGAGTCCAAGCACCATCAGCGTCAGAACCCGTATGCCGGGATCAAGCCCGGAGAGATCGACGAGGAACACTTTGGCAAGCGTCGTGCCGAACACGCCGAAGCTCCAGAACCGCAGATAGCGGGCGCTAAATGCAAACCCTAGGGTCACGAGAGCGATCGCGTAGATCGTCCAGGAGAGAGACAATGCGGGAGCGTCCTTCATGCCGATGGCGACCCCAGTAAGGACCCGGTATCCGAGCTTCGAGAACAGGAACCAGATACCGACGACGCTGACGGCGGTCAGCAGCGTTCGTTCCTTCGTTATGTCCGACGTCGTCTTTGCCACTGCGAGAAGGGCGACGATATTGGCGATCAGGAAGATCGTCTCCATCGCATACGAGAGCGGAGCCAGATCGCGAATCACGGTCGAGATCATGCCGGAGCCGAGCATGGCGCACCAGACGATTGGCAGAACCCCACGCCACCCAGACCATTTGGTGATCGCCACGCCCACCAAAACCACGAAGAGAAGACCGGTTACAATCGCCATGGGGTAGGTCCAGCCGATTCCGGGAGATCTCAACCAGACAATACTTAGTCGAACCGCAAAGATAGCGACGAGAGCCGAGCAGGTTCCGACCAGCGTGTCGAACGAGTCCTTCCCTGCCCATTTTCGAGCCGCGTTCCCGGCAAGTACCGTCGCGCCGATCAGAGTCGCCAGGAACAGCGAGTCGAACATATTAGAAATGGGTTCCTCCCCGATCATCTGGAAGTATTGGCAAACGCAGATGAATAGGCCCACCCAACCCAGCACAATGGAACTCCGCCATTGGGACGAGCGACCGATCGCGAGGATGCCGAACGTGAGGATCACGAACGGAGCCAAGATTGCCATCGAATCTCGCCAATGGACTCCGGGGGCGGTCAGAAGCACAAGGCCGAGGCGGCTAAACATCGGCGAGACGAGGATGAGAGCGGCGAACATCGATCCTTCAGACAGCGCGCCGGCGCGATGACTGGCATAGGTGCAGGCGATGGCGGCCGCCATGAACGTCGCGAGCATGCCGGACTCGGAAGCGAGCGAGAAGTGGGCATTCGTCGTCACCCAAGGGGCGGTGTAGGCGCACAGGCCAAGCGCAAGCTCCACGGCAGAAACGGCGGCAACCGCCTTGCCGCCGAATCGCAGCGAGGCCAACGCGATGGCGATCGACAGGAGCCCGAAAGCGATGGCCGATTCCACCCTATGGAATCCGACCGGCGCCATCGAAGCCGCCACGAGCAGACTCGAAAGGAGAAATGCGTTGCGAACCTTGAGATTGTGCCGGAAGCCCAGGCCAATACCGGCGGAAACGCCTGCCAGGACAAGTACATGCAAGGAACCATGCGAGACAGAGTCGAATGTCAATGCGCCGATACCGGCGGCAACGACCATCAGGCCTGAAAAAGCACAAACGGCGTCGAATTCAGTTTCCTTCCAGACAAGCGCATAGGTCGCGGCGCAAATCAGCGAGGACCCGTAGAGGGCGCCGATGCGGACCATCCATACCGCGTCGTAGGTGAGGGCGGGGATTAGCGCGGCAGTCGAGGCGGCCCACAGCGCGACCGCCATCTCCTTCCACCGATTCTTGACGACGATGAGGGCGGCGGGAACCAGGATCAGAAAATGAAGTTCAACATCGAGCATTGGCTTGTAGCGATGCATCGGCAGCATCGCCGCCGTAAGCCCGCCGATCATGCCGATGATCAGGAACGACCGTGAGGATCGCCAGAGCGCGAAGGCGAAGTTGGCGAAGCTCAACGCAACGAAGAGCCCCACAAGCATCTCGCCCGAATACAGATGTTTGTAGAGGTGGGCGCCAGCAAAACTGAGGTAGAGACCGCACGAGCCGATGCCGGTCATCAACTGTCCGAATTCTTCCCGTTCGTCGCGTTTGACGAATCCAATTCCGATAAACGCCATGCACAGCGCAATTTCGCCTGCGAACTGCACCTGGGGCGTGATGTAGCCGCGCGAGACGGCGAGGGCGACGAGATAGACGATCGCGATCACGATAACCGCAGCGCCTCCACGGAGAAGGCCGGTCAACCCGATCTTATATTCGAGATCGTCGACGTCTTTGGCAGTCATCGGCGCGGGAGCGACCTGTGTCGCGGGGGGATACCAGACTGGCTTGTGGACGCCGAGCGTTTCTCTCGCCATCGAAGTGACTTCCGGTCTCGTGTCGCTTGCAGGCGGTGTGACCGGTTGAGCCGGCATCGGGATTCGTACAGGCGGCGGTGCGACAACGGCAGTCGCTGCACCGTGGGCCGACGACTCAAGCGCGTACACGCGTTGAGTCAAGTTTTGAAGCGAGCGTTCGACAATTTCGAGTCGAGTAAGGACGGGGCCAATTTCCTGTTCGGGCATGGTAACTCCACCAACGCCGTCAGCATACGTCCAGGGGCCCGACATTGGGGTCGCAAAAACGTCCGCCTGATCCCCCGCGCGGATAGGCGAGCAGGCGAAGAGAGGAGATTGACTTCGATGCAACGAGGAGTTCAGGCATTGGGTCGCCTATGTGCTTTCGAGTGAAGGTTAATCGCTTCCCGTTTGCGTACGAAGACCATTCATTGGTATTGTTTGCAGATGGCCCGAACCGCAACTGGAATTCGCCCTGGTCTCGTTCTCTTGGCCGCGATGGCCGTCGTCTCGGCGAGCGCAAGCCTTGGTCAGCGCACCCCGCTTTCGCCAGAAGCCCAGAAGATCGAGGATACGATCTTGCACCTGCGCGGTATGGCGGATGCCGACCGCGCGGTCGCTACAAAGACCCTCGCCGCC
Source organism: Fimbriimonas sp. (assembly GCA_031292555.1). GTDB lineage: Bacteria > Armatimonadota > Fimbriimonadia > Fimbriimonadales > Fimbriimonadaceae > Fimbriimonas. Next base: position 14,208 of record JARLGV010000123.1, on the reverse strand, counting down.
GCTATTTGCAAGCTGCCTGCCGGAAGCGAGAAAGTCAACCTCGCGAACGTCCTGGCCAACCTCACCACCGAAGGAGACTTCGGCCGAGACACGCTTCAGGAAGTCACCACGACCTTGGACAAGGCGGTCGTAGAGACCCCGCAGCCTCCGTTCCAGGGCGAACCGGCGTTCGCCTACACCGAACTCGCGGTGCTCGCTCGGTACGAGCACATGAAGGTTACGGTGAACGCACCGGACTTCCAGAAGGCGCTAGCCAAGTTGGCGGCGGTCGACAAAATACGAGAGTCGGCCGATTTCACATTGCAGGACATCTCGGGCAAGAGTTGGACGCTATCCTCGCTCAAGGGCAAGGTCGTGCTTGTGAACTTCTGGGCGACTTGGTGTCCGCCATGCCGGAAGGAGATGCCGGACATGGAGGCTCTGTACAACCGATTCAAAGACCAGGGCTTGATCGTACTCGCCATCTCGGATGAGACGATCGACAAGGTTAGGCCGTTCATCGCCGACCACAAATACACCTACCCGATCCTCCTCGATCCGGGCCGCAAGATCAACACACTCTACAGTGTCGACGGCATCCCGAAGAGCTTCATCTACAACCGGAAGGGCAAACTTGCCGCCCAAGCCATCGATATGCGGACGATGAGTCAGTTCTTGAGTTTGTTGGCGCGTGCGGGACTGAAGTAGGCACGGGGGGTCAGGGGCGCACTTGATAACACTCCCTCCCCCCGTCCCTTCACGGGCGAAAGGAGAGGGAGAGCGATCGATCGGTTACGGCTAGCACTCTGCCCACCGTTATCGCGGTTACGCAAACCGTACACCTCAAACCGCACCAGGCAATCTACTTCACTGCGAAGAATCCGAATTCGGTGCCCAAGTAGAAGACTCCGTCTTGGCTGATCGCGGGGGAGATATAGCTTGCGGCGAACAGCAGGAACTTCCACTTCAGCGTGCCGTCCGATTTCAAGGCGTAGAAGTTGTAATCCTCCGATCCAAAGTAGATCGTCCCGTCGGCTCCAAATGCACGCGCCGACCTGATGGCGCCGCCGGTCTTGAACGCCCACCGGCGAACTCCGTCTGTGCCCACGGCACAAAGCATGCCGGTCTCGGTTCCGAAGTACAAGAGCCCTTTCGGGCCAGGCACGACCTTCGAAGTAATACGACCAAGTTCATCGCGCCCCCACTTGAACGTACCGGCGGCACTATGGCCAGTTCCCAAGCCCGTGTTCGCGAGGTTTCCTCGGAACTTTGGCCAGGCAGAATTGGCAAGACCGGGCGTGACGGTGATCGTGAGCTTGGATGTCATCACTCCACCCAGTTCATCCGTCCCGGTTATCACCGCAACCGTCTGGCCCCCAACGCCAGCCGTGTTGATGGTGAAGGTGGCATTAGTGGCCCCAGCCAGAACTTGGACGTTCGACGCCATATTGGCGAACGATGAATCGCTCACGAGAGTGATGCCGTAGCCGCGCGAGGCGGCAGGACCATTTAGCGTGATCGCACCGGTCGAAGGCGATCCGCCGACGACGGACGACGGGTTCAGCGCAAAGCCGACCATCGAAGGGGGCACAATCGTCAACTTCGCACCGATAGAGGTCGATCCGAAGGTTCCAGTGATGGAAGGCGTCGACCGGACGGAGACGGGCTGAGTCGAAACGGCAAAGCTCGCCGATGTGGCCCCCGCCGGAATGGTCACGCTGCCGGGAACGGTGGCAGTCGAGCCGTTACTTGCCAGGTTGACCACCAATCCGCCGGTTGGAGCAGCGGCGCTGATCGTCGCGGTACCGGTAGACGCTGCACCCCCTACCACCGTGGCCGGGCTCAAGGTTACGGCCGTGAGATTGGCCAAGCCGATATTGAGGGTGGCGTTCACGGAAGCAGACACGAGTGTTGCGGTGATCTTCACGGCGGTCTGGGTCGCGACCTTTAGGGTCAAAATCGTGAAGATGGCGCTGGTGGCGCCGGCAGGAATCGTCAGTGTCTTAGGCACGCTCGCGGCAGACAGGCTCGAAGTCAGGGTGACCTTCAGGCCACTAGTTGGAGAAGGCCCAGTGAGGCTAAGTGTCCCCGTGGAGTTGGAGCCACCGACCACGCCGGCGGGATTCAGCGTGAGTGCGGCAAGGGACGGCGGCTGGACTTTGAGGTTGCCGATGGACCATCAAACTGGGTTTTGGATGGCCGCCTCTAGGTTGGCCGTGTCGTGGACCAACATATTTGCGCTTCGGAAGAAGCCAGTTGTGAGAAACGTCGTTCTATACTGGCGGAACGATGAACCTACGTCCAGGAACGCCAGAGGACCTTCCCCTATTGGTTCAAGTGGACCTAGAGGACGAGGGCGTGACACCTGGGTATCGCGAAGGATGGGGGGATGAGGATTTCGTTGTGCACCGCGAAAACATGGCGGCATATCTTCGGGATCGGGACAAAGGAGCGATCGTCGCCTTTGCACCTAACGAGCCTTCAATTGGCCTCCTGATGTGGCGGATACGAAATCTGAAGAACGAACGCCTCGAATCTTGGGACGTATTCAGCCAGATTAGGGGCGTTTGGCCACCTACCGGGATCGTCTGCGAGATCTTTCAGCTCTGGGTCGATCCGAGGTTCAGAAGGCAGGGGATCGGTTCGGCCCTAAAGCTGGCGCTCGACGATGTCGCCCGAAAGCAGGGCGCCGAACTGATATACACACACACTGAAGAGCGGAATCTACACGTTATCGACCTCAATATCAAGCTCGGCTATCGCGAAGTTCGGCGTGGAACGATATGGGATGACGTCATCCGCGTCAGCCTCGTCAAGGACCTGACGGCTCGTTCAATTTACGGTTGTATCGAACACGACCACTAAGTATCGATCATGGGCTGAATCGATGTAGATGGGCCTATTTTAGGCGGGTTTGATACAGCTTCCCTTGGACGAACACTCCATCATGCGGCGTTCCAGGATTGCTCAGTATGATGGGTTCTACCTATGCGTGTCGCAGGCGCGGCTAATGCCCATTCAACCCTCCTCGAAGACCTGCCACGCGGCATCGGTTCGTGGGACTCCAAGACACTTGGCAATCATCGTATCGTGATCCAAGCTGATTCAGCGGAGTCGGCAGTGCGCGTGCGAATTCCCTGGCGGAGACGGGATCGGGAGCCCCAATCGATCGATGTCGTAGTGACTGACGCCGAGGATAACCGCGTTCGAAACGTGCACCGCCGAATCATCCAACGCGAGTTCGGGGAGTTGGCGTTTGAGCCGACGGCAGGGGCAGGGACTTACTTCGCATACCATCTGCCGCATGTAACGCATGGCACCTACTATCCATCTGTCGAGTACACCCAGCCCTCCGCCGATGCCAATCCTGAATGGGTTCGCGACGTTCTTGGTTCGCCTTGGGAGGAGCTTCCAGAAGCAACCGCAGTTAGGTTCGAATCTGTCAGCGAGTTCGATGCATTCACTCCGATGGAGATCATCGCTACGCCGGACGAAGTCGAAGCGTTACTGAGGCTACATCCGCAATCGCCGTTCCTCGTCTTCCCGGAAGATCGACATCTCAGCATTCGGATGTGGGAGGATCTTCCATACCGTTGGGCGAAGCGAGGGGCTAACACGAAATTCGAAGGGACCGCCCGACGCGGCGAATACTATGCTCTGCAACTTGGGGTGTGGGCAGCACGAACAGAGCTTCGGTCGGTGGCCATCCGCTTTACTGACCTGAGAAGTACGAACGGCACGTTGATCTCGCGTAAGGGGATCACCTGCTTCAACACCTCGGGCGTGGACTACCTTGGCGAAGCGTTTTCGATCGAACTTGATGTGCCCCCGGGACGGGTTCAGCCGCTCTGGTGCGGGATCGACATTCCGGAAGAAACCATTCCAGGAACCTATTCGGGATCGGCAACTGTCTCGGCGGCCGGACTTCGCGTAGTAAGAATTCCGGTTGAGATCACCGTCGTTCTCGAAGTGGCGGAGGACCGAGGGGACGATCGTCCGGAGGATATGACGCGGCTGAGGTGGCTGAACTCCTGTCTAGGTCACGAGCCCGCTATCGTGCGTCCATTTCAGGCATCGGGGCCGATCGATTGTCGAACAGAATTGGACCCGGGCGGATTCTTCGCCCAAGTCTCGCGCAGTTCGGGAGTAAAGCTTCTGGCCGAGCCAATCCGACTCCTCGTTTCAGATTGCACTGGTGTGCTTCCAGAAACCGTCATTCGTAAACCACGAAAGCAAAATAGAGGAGCAGCCGGCACCGTGTGGAGTCAGGAATCCCAGATCGGATCCATGTCAAAAAGGTTGGACGCGAGTTTGCAGCCCGATGGAACGACTGACTTCCGAGTAGTGCTGGAATGTTCGGAGGATTGTGAGATCGAAGACGTGCGACTGGAAATCCCACTTCGGAAGCAATTCGCCAAGTACTTGATGGGTCTGGGTCAGGACGGAGGATGGGCGCCTGAGAGCCTAGACTGGTTGTGGGACGTCCGAAAGAACCAGGAAGGGGCCTGGGTCGGTAGCCCGGAGTGCGGAATCATGTTCGCTCTGCGAGATGAGAGTTACGTACGCCCACTGAACACAAACTTCTACCACGAGATGCCTCTCCGTTTACCCGATTCATGGGACAACGAGGGCAAAGGGGGCATTCGGATTCGAACGGACGGCGAGGCTTATCGGATCACCGGATATTCCGGTTCCAGGCGGCTCAAGAAGGGAGACCGGCTTCAGTTCCACGTCCACACGATGCTCACGCCGTTCAAGCCACTGGACACGCGGAGGCAATTCTCCGAACGCTACTACCACGCCTACAAACCGATCGACGAGGTCAGGACGGACGGGGCCAACGTGGTCAACGTTCACCATGCGACAGCGATTAATCCATGGATCAACTATCCCTTCCTCGGATTGGAGGTTGGCCCAGCGGCGGAGATGAAGCGCTATATCGAAGGAGCCCATCGGTACGGGGTGCGCGTGAAGATCTACAACACTATCCGGGAGCTCACCAACCGGACACCTGAACTGTTTATGCTCAGGAGCTTGGGGCATGAAGTGTTCTCGGCAGGTAATGGCGGGGGCGGCTCGTGGTTACGTGAGCATTTGGACCAGGATTATATCGCGGCATGGCACGCGACCGAAGTGGGCGACGCTGCGATCATCGACTCAGGAATGAGCCGATGGCACAACTACTACGTGGAGGGTCTGGACTGGTTGGCAAGGAAGGTGGGCATCGATGGCCTTTACCTGGACGACGTCGCATTCGACCGAACCACCATGCTTCGCGTTCGAAGGGTGCTCGAACGGAGAATCGCGGAGCGCGGAGCAGAACGGCTTCCGTCAATCGACTTACACTCGGCGAACCAGCACAACGAGCAAGACGGTTGGAGCAATAGTTCGGTTCTTTACATGGACCTGATGCCGTATGTGGACCGGCTGTGGTTCGGTGAGTATTTCCAGTACGACAAGGGGCCCGACTATTGGCTGACGGAGGTCTCGGGGATACCGTTTGGCCTGATGGGAGAGATGCTTCAGGATGGGGGCAACCAATGGCGCGGAATGTTGTTCGGAATGACGGCGCGCCGCCCGTGGGCAGGAGATCCACGTCCGATTTGGAGGCTGTGGGACGCGTTCGGCATCGCCGATTCGGAAATGATCGGATGGTGGAATGACCGCTGCCCGGTTTGCACCGGCAACCCAGAGGTGCCGGCAACCGTATACGTCCGCCAAGATCCTCGTCCGTCAGCACTCATCGCGATCGCGTCCTGGGCGGAGAACATCACGGACGTAATTCTAGAAATCGATTGGCAACGACTTGGGATCGATCCTGGTCGAGCAACCCTTGAGGCGGAGGAGGTCGAGGGATTCCAGTCGGCGGGCAGGTTCGAACCGACGGACCCGATTTCAGTGGCTCCCGGTCAAGGGTGGCTATTAACGCTCACAGATTCCATTTAGAGGGCAAACCATCTCCCCCCTATTCCCAACCTCGAATATACTGCCGGGTATGAAGCGTATGGCTGGGGCATCACTGCCAATTACGATCGTCGCCCTTTCGATTTCGATGACTCGTATCGGGTGGGGAGCCCAAGGCCCCGCCGGGTTGAATCTTGCCCCTTTCGCTACTCCTGTGACTTCGTTTGTGTCGGGACATGAGACGCTTGGCGCACTGAACAACGGATACGAGCCGAGGGCAGTAGACGACCACAGTCACGGAGCATACGGCAACTGGCCCAGCACCGGCAAGCAATGGGTGGAACTGGATTGGCCGAAAGCGATCTCCACTGCCAAGGTCGACGTTTTCTGGTGGGACGATCAACAGGGCGTGAGACTGCCCACAGTGTCTCGGCTACTGTACTGGAACGGCATAGAATTCGTGGCCGTTCCCAATGGGAGCGGGCTCGGGGTGGTGGGCGGTCGATATAATACGACGACGTTCGACGAGATCACAACTCCCAAGCTGCGATTGGAGTTCGAAGGTCGAGGGACGTTCTCAACCGGCATCATTCAGTGGAAGGTTTACGATTCGGGCAAGTCGCCCAGGTTCCCGCCGCGAGTCACGGCTGGAATCGATCGAGTGGATGTGCTTCCGGCAAAGACATATCTGCATGGTCAAATCATGGGAACAGCCGAGGCGGTTCGATGGAGCAAGGGCTCGGGCCCAGGGGCGGTTCGGTTCGGCAATCCGACGAGCCTGAATACGACGGCAATATTCTCGAAACCAGGAGCCTATTCGCTGATCCTTTCGGCAAGTCACGATGGTGCAACGGCTTCGGATCGAGTGAGGGTGAGGGTCGATCCGCGACCGGCGGCGTCCCATTTGGACGACGTGGCAACCCATCGGTACACCGTCACCTCTGATTTCTGGTGGCCAAGAATAAAGGCGCAGATCGTCAACTGGGTGCCTCACTGCATCGCGGAACTCTCGAAGCCTGGACTTCCCGAAGGTGGATTCGAGAATTTCGTTGAAGCAGCCAAGAAGAACAAGGGCCTTCCCTGCCAGGCCCACGTCGGCCCCCCTTGGGCCGATGCCTACACACTGAATACGATCGAGGCAATGTGCCTGTCGCAATTGGTGCAACCACGTGGCGACGAAGAGACGATCGCAGCACAGAAGGCGATCCGGAGCACGCTCGACAAGTGGATTCCCACGGTCTTGGCGGCTCAAGAGCCAGACGGCTATCTCCAAACCCGATTCACTCTCGGCTTGCCAAACGAGCAGGGCACGAAGCCGCCTCGCTGGACCTACGTCGGCGATCATGAAGGCTATGTCGGCGGTTACTTCATCGATGCGGCGGTGGCTCACTTCTGGATGACCGGGGGCAAGGACCGGCGGATGTACGATGCGGCGAAGCGCCTGGCGGATTGCTGGGTTTCCCATATAGGTCCGGCCCCCAAGCGGGCATGGTACGACGGCCACGAAGAGATGGAGCAGGCACTCATCAGGCTGGCAAGCCTGGTTGACAAAACCGAGGGAGCGCACAATGGGGACCGATACCTCCAGCTAAGCAAGTACCTGTTGAGCTGCCGCCGCAACGGTGAAACTTACGACCAGACTCACCTGCCGGTCGTCGAGCAGTACGAGGCACTGGGGCACTCGGTTCGGGCGGTGTACCTGTACTCGGCAATGACCGACATCGCGATGGAAACGGGCGACCCCGAATACCATAGCGCGGTGAAATCGTTGTGGGACAGCATTATCAACACGAAGTATTACGTGACAGGCGGGATCGGGAGCGGGGAGACCTCAGAGGGATTTGGGAAGCCGTTCTCCTTGCCGAACAACGCCTATTGCGAATCATGCTCAGACTGCGGCGAGTTGTTCCTTCAGCACAAAATGAACATGGCTTACCAGGACGCGCGGTACGGCGACCTTATGGAGGAGACGCTGTACAACGCGATACTTGGCTCGGTCGACCTTGCGGGCAACAACTTCACCTACACTAATCCGCTTGACGAGGACTTCAAGCGGTACGGCTGGCACGGCTGTCCGTGCTGTGTCGGGAATATCGCACGGACGCTTCTGATGCTGCCCACCTGGACGTATGCCAAGGACGCATCCGGATTGGTCGTCAATCTGTACGTCGGTGGCACAACAAACGTCGGAAACGTTGCAGGAACCGAGGTCTCGGTTACGCAAGACACGGAGTATCCGTGGAAAGGCGGGGTCAAAGTCGCGATCAATCCGGCCCGCGCCACCGAGTTTTCACTGCGATTACGGGCGCCATCGGGTGAAGTGAGCGAGCTTTATGAGGCCAAACCGGTCATTCGCGGCCTGGTTCATGTATTAGTGAACGGCGTGCCGGTCCATGCGATCAGTAAGGACGGATACGTAACGATCCGGCGGGTTTGGAAGGCGGGGGACGCGGTCACTTTTACCGTGGAGATGGCTCCGCAGCGAGTGACGGCCGATCCGCGCATTACGGCCGATCGGCGGAAGAGTGCGCTCCGATACGGGCCACTGATCTACAACATCGAAAGCGTCGATCAGGACGTCGACTCGACGTTGGATCCGTCAAAGCCCCTTACCACCGAGTGGCGTCCGGACCTGCTGGGCGGAGTGATGGTTCTCAAGGGCCGATTCACCGATGGCAAAGACCTCGTGGCGATTCCGAATTACGCTCGAAACAATCGCGGCGGACGCTCGGTCGTTTGGATTCAGACTCGGTAGGCGGCTACCGCCTATCGAGTTCCTGCCTGCTGGTAATCGGAACATATCCAATTTCCAGCCCCTTGGGGGGCTTTACGACCAATGCGGGGTCGATATCGGCCAAAGTGCCAAGGACAGGCGGCGCTAGGTAGTTGTGGTTCTTCGGCCAAGACCGGTGGATCTGTTCGACCCTCTTCTGGAGCTGTTCCCGCTCATCGGCAGTAAGGCCGGCGTGCTGCAGGGCGGGCTGGTCGGCAAACCGATACCAGTAGTAGGTCACGACGGTGCCGTCGCCGACGTGGGCCCTGAACGGTCCCGCAACCGGTCCAGGTGTTTTCCATGTTGGGTCCGTATCGAACGGAGTCGTATAGGGATCTTGTGGTGGTTCGACGGGACGCGCCCATTTGAGCTTCCGCAGCCCAGTCTCAGCTGGAACCTGATCGACCGGAATCGGCGACCAGCGCGCCTTGGCCTTGCCGGTTGCGCTCGTTAAGCGGTAGTACTCGGGAAGGGTGACGAGTGGACCAGACTTTGTCGTCGAACCCTCTTTCCAACGATAGCCGTAGGTGTGGGCGTTTACCGGAGTAGGGTGGGCAAACGCGCTCCAGTCAAGGGCGACGCGCTGCTCTTTGCCGTCGGGTCCAGGGATCCGTATTTCCCATGTGGCGTATCCATTTCCTGGAAACGAACGGACGAATGAGCCTTTAGGGTCGATCGTCCCCGAACTCGGCTTGCCGCCATTGAACCATGCCGCTACCGAGCTCCAAATGGCCTCCTTTGCATATGAGGTGCTCTGCTGAACGAGGGCCGAGCCGGTTGGGGAATTCAGTGGAAACGATGTCGGCGCTATACGGGCATAGGATGCGCCTTTTGCATCGGTCGCGACTCGGCACGGGATGTACTGGGTCTCCATCTGTATGGCGGTATTGGGATCCACTGGACGCGTATCCAGAAGATTGCCGACCAACCGCGACTCCCTCAGGCCATTGTGTGACCAGAAGTAGGGGCTGAAGAAGGCGACGGGTCCTTTGAAGTTGTTCGCGTTCAGGAACAGGGTCCAGCAGTTTCCGCCAGTTGGCACGTGCTGTCCATCGGTCGTGGGCTTAGGATCTATAAGCGGGAGATTCAGGTAGCCATATCCCAGAAATCGCCCCTTCGTACCTTGCCTTAGGTTAAGACCGTCAATGGGAAACAGAATCCAGGGACTCAGTTGGACTACCCCATACAGACCTCGCGGATCATCCCATGAGCCGGCGCCGTGGGACGGGCCGTTTGCGATCTCGGAGAAGTTTGGGCCTACCCCGCCCATGATGAACTTCGGCGTTTCAGTTGGGAAGCGAGTGTCGGTCCACCAGCCGAGTCCACCTTCGACGTCGGAGTACATATCCTTGAGTGGAGGGCCGTCGTTCTGGGCGAACATCCATGTTCCGGGCAATCCCGTCTGAAATCGATGCCCGGGGTAGGCGCTGAGAAGCGGCCAAACGGGCACATACATGGAGAAACCGGCATTGTAGCTTCGATCCACCCGCTCACCGGTTGGAATGATCAGGTAGCCGGCAAGGTATTCGTCGTCGGCACGAGCTGGGGAGGACGCTAGCGCGAGGATCGCACCAAGTATCGGAGCCATCGGGATCGGCATCGGGATAAAGCGGGGAGTCGAGGATTTCATCAAAGGTGCGTCCACGGGTTTCGCTAGACGTTACCTGGCTGGATGCCGAGGCCACCTTAGGTTTTCCCTTTGGGGCGGCAATCGGCGTCTGGTCTTGGCGGGCCACATAGAAGCGGTTTCGTGTTAAACTCCAAATGGCCTCGGCGGTCAGCACCGCGGATTCGGTCGGGCCAATCGTCCACCCGCAGTCTCAAACCTCCTTTCGCTTGCCTCGTCTCGTCGATGGCGGCAAAATGGAATAGGCGATCGAAGATGTCCATCCCCCACCAGCGTCTCAGAACCTTCGCACCCGCGCTCATCCTGGTACCTTTGCTTTGTTCCGCCTATCCTACGGGTGGGTTGCAGGCCAAGCCTCCGGTCGCTTCAACGCCAACTGTCAGCGGCGTATGGGACGGGCTGAAGCTCGATCCGTCCGTGCGAATCAAGCTGGGTTTCCGGAATGCCCACATCGACAACGTAATCGCGATATTAGAGACTGCTTCTCAGGTGACGATCGCCAAGGATCCTTCGCTCAAGGGCACGATTACGGTGACTACCGCCAAGCCGGTCCCGCTCACCGAGGCCTTTCATGTTTTCAACACGGTCCTCAAGATGGAGGGCTATGAAATGACGCGTGATGGCCAGGACATCGTCATTACGAAGAGCCGCCCTCAGCCGGCACCTCCACCACCGGCGCAACCGACAGCAGGGACTCCCGCACCGCAGAAGTTCTCAAACGTGGTTGATTGGTATCCGTTGACCTATGCCAACGCAAGCCAGGTCGCACGAGCAGTGAATGAGGCATTTCAGCCGTTCACACTTAGCCCAGGGCAGCCCGGCTATGTGCCGGACCGACAGCGGCGCGATCAGAGGGCGATGACTTCGCCGACACCGCCAGTCAGGGCCTCGTACGAGGAATTCAGCAACTCGGTAATCGTGAATGCGCCGCCGGAGGAACAGACCGAGATCGGAACGCTGATCAAGGAGATCGACACTCCGCAGTCGCAAGATCAGGTCACCAAATCGTATTCCCTAAAGTTTGCATCGGCAACGGAGATTCTTCCGTCCGTCCTCTCCATGCTTTCCGCGAACGTCGTCAAGGGCAGAGGCTGGAAGGGCAACAATTCATTGGCCCAGCAATTCTTCGGTTTCACCGTGCAGCAGAATCAGAACTTGGCGGTAGCCGATGCGCGGACAAATTCGATCTTGGTAACGGGGTCGCCTGAACTTATCAAGGTTGCGGACAAGGTGATCAAGTCATTGGACCACGAGATCGCATCGGCTGGCACCACGTTCGTATTCAAGCTGAAGAATGCCAGAGCCGATGCAGTTGCCAATCTCTTGACGGCAGCGTTCGGCCAGAGGCAAGGAGTACAGAACAGCGGGCGCCTAACGACGATCACGCCCACGAACAACTCGTTCAACAATTCGGCGGCGAGTTCTCGGCCCATCTCGCGAGCTACGAAGCCGAAGAGGACGACTCCACCTCCTGCTACAACAACGACAACTGCGACGCCGGCGATCACGAAGGACTCCAAGTCCTTACAGGTTCCGCTCGAGGATCCGAATTCAAGCAGCGGAGTTTTGCAGACTTCCGTCGAGGTGACCCAAACCCAGGCAAAGCCCATCGTCGGGCATGACGAAACCGGTCACGTGGTTTCGGTGCATGAACTTGCGGGGCAAGTCACCGCCATCGCAGACCCGAACACGAACTCGATCATCGTCGTGACCGAACCGGACAATCTGGCCATCGTCAAGAGCATCATCGAGCAGTTGGACGTACGCCCTGACCAGGTAATGATCGAAACAGCGGTGGTCGAAGCCTCGCTCGACAAGGCGACCCAGTTCGGACTGGAGTGGAACTACGCTCAGGGCAAGTCGGGTAGCGGCGGACAGACCTTTGGCCTTCAAAGTGCCAGCCCGCCCCTGCAGGGGCTTAGCTACACGTTGTCGTCCGGTGGACTATCCGGCTTTCTAAACACCCTTCAGACGGATACCAAGTTTCAAGTCCTCGCGACTCCAAGGATCTTCACGACGAACAACATGGAATCCCAGATTAATATCAGTCAGAGCATTCCCTATGTGACCAGCACGATCGAAAACGTGAACGGTACATTCAGCTTCAACTATGCTTTCCAGGACGTCGGCATCGTGTTAACGGTCACGCCCCACATAACCGACAACGGCTACGTTACGATGGACGTCCTTCAGACTGCGGACGATTTGCAGGGCTACACGACTTTCAACGCTCCGATCGTAAATCAGCGAGAAGCGGAGACGACGATCTCAGCCAAGGATGGAGACACGATCATTCTCGGCGGCATGATTCGGAATCAGGTCACTTCAACCGTGAACAAGATCCCCTTGTTAGGGGACCTTCCTCTCCTCGGGAAGCTCTTCCGGTCGAGCAATTCCGACCATCAGAAGACAGAACTTCTCGTGTTTCTGACTCCGCACATCGTTCGCGATCCGGCGGAAGCGAAGCGACTGAAGGACGAAACGGAGAAGGAAATAAGCATTTCAAAGCCGATCGACAAGCCGGTCCGCCGAAAGGGCGGCTAGAAGCCGACTTAGCCTCGTGCTGCCGTGTGCTGCCCCCCTGACAGGACATCGGGACGCATTCAATGAAGTACCCGGCCGGTGAATCCGGGTTCGGTGAAGACTTTCGGTTCAATCGGGCGTATAAGAATGCGTGCATATTCATGATCGCGTCTTTGTCGTGACGGGGGCATCTTCTGGAATCGGGTTATCGACAGCGCGGGCTCTCACAGCATGTGGAGGCAAAGTGGCACTCTTGGCTAGGTCTACATCCGCCATTGAAAAGATCGCCTCAGAATTGCCTGGCAGCCTGCCAGTTACTGTCGACATGACAGATTTCTCTGAAGTCCGAAACGCGGTCGCCGGTGTCTTGGCCCATTACGGACGGATTGATGGACTCATCAACAATGCGGGAAGGAGTTACGAGGCTTCGGTTGAAGAGATCGATCCGGCAGCATTCGATGAGATCTTCCACCTGAACGTGCTCGGCCCCATCGTGGCGATGCAGGCGGTGATTCCAACCATGAGGGCACAAGGCTCGGGCGCCATCGTAAATGTGAATTCCGGCACTGCGTTCATGACAATTCCGCGGTATAGCGTCTACTCGTCCTCCAAACGTGCGCTCGTGGGCTTTGGTCTCGCGGCAAGGCAGGAACTGGCATCGGACGGCATCGCTGTGAGCCAGGTCTATCCATTTATCACAGCTACGAATTTCGGCGTCAATCGGATGGGAACTCGCGGCCCAGGCGGACCGGGTACCGACTACGCGAAGGGAGACTCGCCCGATTTCGTTGCCGACATTATTGTCAGGGCGGTGGAAGAGGGCGATGCCGAGTACTTTGCCAACGACCACATCCGGAAACTAGCCGGGCAATAGAACCGACAGGGGACGGGCGGAGTGAGGGAGTAATGGAGTCGAGGATTTGCGGAAACCCATGTAGCCGCCGCTGGGTTTACACCGGCGTTTCGCTTGAAGTTGCTTGACAAGCCCTGTTTTCCTCGTCCAATCGTTTTGCTGCAATCGACCAAGTATTGGGATACTGAGCGGCGAATCGCGAACGTGGGCCCGAATCAAAGGAAATCGCCGCCGGCTAAGCCGGCGGCGATTTCCTTTGATTCGGGTTGGGTTGTGATTAGTTTCGGATGACGGTGATGGTTCCTACGTTCTGGTAGGTTCCCGGTCCGACTTCCGGGGTGATAGAGATCTTGCGACCGAAGTCGAGTCTCATGACGCCGCCGGTGTCCTTGGAGCCGAAGCTGGGGCCGCTGGGCTGGAACATGGTGTTGAGCGAAGCGATCTTGACCATTCCGCTGTCATAGAGCGACGTGCTGGTTGCGTCGTTGTAGAACTGCATCTCGCCTTGGAGATCGACGGCCTGAGCGCCGGTCTGCGTGCCGCTGACCT
>JARLGV010000122.1 GCA_031292555.1 Fimbriimonas sp. | reverse complement strand
TGCCGAGAAGCCCTGTAACCCCTATTCCTGTGAAGGGCGTAGGGTTCGACCTGGATGTTCGGATGATCACGGCTGGAGACATCGAGGCTGCATCCGCCGCCGACAATATCCGGGAGCAGCTCTTCAAGAGATGCGTCCTAAAGGGCGACTGGCAAGAAGACAAGGTCGACGAAGCCATCCGAGTTACAGGAGAATGTCTGGCCGATGCCGACCCGCTGGCGCACATCTCGCTCGACATCGAGTGCCCCAAGTGCTCGGTAAGGATTTCGCCTCGCTTTGACCCTTGGCGATTCCTCTGGGATGAGATCGAAGTGTGGGGAAACAGGCTGCTTCAACAGATACATTGTCTGGCTTCCGCCTACGGCTGGACTGAGGATCAAATACTGGCCCTGTCGGCCTCTCGTCGTGCTCGATACCTGCATTTGGTAAAGCGATAGATGGACCTATTCACTTCGGTTGCCGAACGAATGAAAGAGAGCTCGCCGGTGATACGGCCGCTCATTCTGAGTCCGTTCGAGACCATCCGACCAGGTGTCGGCTTCGAAGTCGAATCGCTCGAAATCGAAGCCCGGGCACCTAATGAAGCCGTTGTAAGGCATGTCCCACCGGATGCGACAAGGCCACCGAATACTTCGGAACCCGAAGAATCACCGTCGACTGTTGAAAGGACGTCAAGGCCGCCGGAGAAGGAGGCTCAACCCGCCCCCCTCAAACCGCGAGTTGCTCGGTCGATCGAGAACATACCGCTCGTCGAGAGCCAAAGACTCGATCCGCAAGAGCCGTCGAAGCCGGCCCCCGCGGAACTCGTGATCCCCGATGCCCCGGCGCCGATCGAACGGCTAGTTTACGTTCATGAAGGTCCAGGCTCAGTGGTGGCTGCGACGAATGACGGCGATCACGAGTCACCGGACGAACCCACCGTGCCGCCGGCGAGAACGCCGCCTACGATCCAGAACGAGTTCGTCACTCAACTCAGCTCCATCACGGTCGAGAACCAGAACCTCTGGAGCCGGCAGTTCGAAATCGACGCTTCCACTTCGATCACTTACGCCCCTTTGACTGTAAACAATGAAGCGCCGTCCATTGTCGTTCCCTCAAATCCGATTGAGGTTGCCATCTATCCAACGGCCACCAACAGCCAGATTATCCACGAGGCATCGCCGCAAACGAGCAACGGTGCCCGAATGGAAGCTGACCGTCCCGAGCAGGCGACCGTTGTCGACATCCGCATCGGTCGGATCGAGGTGCACTCGGCGAAAGATATACCGTCGGGCCGAAGAATCACCGGCCCCAGACCGCCGAACACGCGCCTTTCGCTGGATGATCTCCTGAAGAAGCGAGGACGGTCATGAGCAGCGCCCTAAACCCCGCCGCCGTGACGCGCACCCTTCGAGATTGGCTTTTCGGGGTCTGCCATGCAATTGATTCCGGAAGCGATGTCTCGATGGTTCGACCCGACAAGATCTCGACTGCGAAACCCACCGTCAACCTCTTTCTCTACCAAATCGAGCACAACCCTGGCTACGCGGGCGGTGATCTGGGGACGCGTAGAAGCGATGGAAGCCTCGCAAAGAGGCCGACGACCGCCATCAATCTTTCATACCTCGTGAGCTTCGCGGCCTCTTCGGAGATTGCCTCGAACAACCTCATGGGGGCGGTCGTCCTTGCCATTCACGCGCACCCGGGATTGACTCGGAGCCAAATCGCGGCATCGATTGCCGCCGATCCCTTACTCGACGGAGCGACTTTGGCGACCCAGACTGAAGCCATCAAGTTGTCGATGCCTCAGATCAGCCTCGACGAGCTTAGCAAGATTTGGGGCATGGTGACCGGCGCACAGTTTTGGCTCTCCATTCACGTGTTGGCGACGACCGTCATTCTAGAGAGCGACTCGGATCCCGAGGCGGCCCTTCCCGTGCGAGGATTCTCTGCCGCCGCATTGCCGAGCTTTGGGCCCTCAATCGATTCGATTTGGTCCAAGGGCCACCGTGTCTCTGACCCAATCGAGACGGGAGCAACCCTTGTTTTGAAGGGCGCCAATCTGCTGCAACCGGGGACCAACATTCTCAACGCGGGGCTCACGCTCACGTTGGATTCAGGTGAGACGATCGTTCCCACCAAATCGGCCGACGTGCCGGACGCGATCGAAGCCATCTTGCCATCCTCCGTTCCGGCCGGACTTAGGCAACTTGGCGCTCAGTTCACCAGCAGCGGTCATACCGTCACTTCCGGCATCTTCCCGTTCCTGCTGCGTCCTATTCTTGCGTCGGCTACGGTGTTGCCAGGCAACAACGTCCAGCTTGTCTTCACTCCATCGATCTCCGCCGATCAAGCTGCCTTTGCCGTATTCAGCTTGCTGAGCGGGGACTTTGCGGACCAGCACCGCATAGAGCTTCCGTCGGCAGGGCGGCCCTATCTCACGGCGACGGTGGACTGCTCGGGGTTCCCCGCCGGCGACTACATCGTTCGCCTTCGCGTCGATGGAGCGGAGTCATTGCTCCAGTTCCAAAGCGTCGCTCCAAAGGTCCAGCCGGTGGTGACGCTATGAACAGCCGACCGGCAGACACCGATTTCACCTCCCCTTTGGCGTGGGCCAAGAATGTCATCTCAGGAACCGATTCAAGCGAGCTCCATTCGCCGAGGCGGCTGGAGGAAGTTGCCTCCGTCTTTGGGCTGTCAGAGTTCGAACGGGCCGTCCTGGCCATCGCGACATGCCTGGAAATCGATAGCTCACTTCTCGCCTCGCTACCGCACGGAAGGCTAACCGTCGGCTACGCACTTGACAAGCTTGCCGATCCCCACTGGGACGCCTTCTCCCCGTCGTCCCCCCTCAGGCGGTGGGACCTGATCCATATCGACACTAGCAGCAGCTTGTCGCAGGCCACCATCCGCATCGACGAAGGTGTTCTGTTTGCACTGTTAGGTTCGGTTGGACTCGATCAACCGCTGCTGCAGTTCATTTTGCCCCTCGACGGAGAGATCTTCCACAACAAACGAATCGACGAGATCGCCATCCTGCTAACCGAGAGTTGGTCGGACAAGTCGCCAACAACAAACCTCGTGGGCGGCGATGCTGAATCCCAGATATGGGTATTCCTTGCCGCTTCCCTGCAACTGAGCTTGTCCGCGTGGAAGTTGGACTCCCGCCTTATCCCATCGACCGCCGATGGGCAATACACCCTCGCCAAGCAGTGGACTCGATATGCTGCCATCCACGGCGCGAGCCTCATGATCGAAGCTCACGACAGCATCGACAACGTAAGGGCGTTTGCCAAACACCTCAAGACCCCCTGCGCGATTGGAACCTCCGAGCGGCTCGACTTGAACGACATCGTTCACCTGGATGTTCAAGCTCCCACGCCTTCGGAGAGGTCCGAGTACTGGACCAAAGCCATCGGCGTCGACGCCAGTAGGCTGAACGGGAAGCTTCGCCAAATAGTCGAGCAGTTCGACGTTCCTCCCGGCCGCCTTGACGAGGTCGTGCGCCATGCCCGGAGCGACGGCGGCTCGTTTGAGAAGGCACTCTGGAACGAAGCCAAGTCGGCCAGCCGGCGAAAGCTCGACGAACTGGCGCAGCGCATTGAGCCCGTCGCAAGTTGGGACGACCTGGTGTTGCCCGACGAACAGAGGACCGTTTTGCGCGAACTTGTGGCTCAAGTTCGCAAACGAGCCATCGTTCACCACGACTGGGGGTTTGGCGACCGAATTGCGCGGGGGCTCGGCATCGCGGCCCTGTTCCACGGCGCGAGCGGCACGGGAAAGACCTTGAGCGCAGAGGTCCTGGCCCACGAACTCGGGCTGGATCTTTTCCGAATCGATCTATCCTCCGTCGTCAGCAAATATATCGGCGAAACCGAGAAGAACCTGAAGAAGCTGTTCGACGCCGCCGAGCGCTGCGGAGCCGTTCTACTCTTCGATGAAGCGGACGCGTTGTTCGGCAAGCGCACCGAGGTGAAAGACAGCCATGACCGCTATGCGAATATCGAGGTCGGGTACCTGCTGCAGCGCATGGAGTCGTATCGCGGCATCGCGATTCTGACCACCAACATGAAGGAGTCGTTCGACCCCGCGTTCCTTCGGCGCCTTCGGTTCATCGTCTCGTTTCCCTTCCCGGGCCCCCAAGAGCGGATTCAGATCTGGCAAAAGTCCATTCCCAAGAAGGCGCCGGTTTCCGATATCGACTATTCGAAGCTGGCCAAGCTCAATATCTCCGGCGGGCATATCCGTAACATCGCCCTCTCGGCCGCCTTTCTGGCCGCCGACGAGGAGTCGGAGATCAGAATGTCTCACTTCAGGGCGGCGGCAAAGACCGAGTACTCGAAGCTTGACCGCCCCCTACTGGAATCGGAGGTTTGCGAATGGGTGTGAATCGCCCACGATTCCAGATCTCGATCGAGTCGCTGAGCCTAGTTGGCTTCTCCCAGCGAGATGCCGACCGTTTTGAGTCTGCCTTCCGGCACGAATTGACTTCCCTATTGACGTCTGCAACCGGTGTAGCCTTCGCTTCAGGGACGAGCGATCACCTATCGGGCAACGTGGCGAAAGGAAGCGCGGAGTCGATGGGTCGGACCGTGGCCCACACCGTCTTTAGGGGGCTCCCGAATGGCTAACTGCACAAAGACTCGATGCCATGAGCCCCAAAAGGCGCCTCCAGCAAGCCGGACCACCGAGATTCCCAAGCCAGTGCCGTCATCGGTCAGACGAGAGATGGAACCGACTTTTGGCTGCGATCTGACTCACTTGAAGGTTCACGATGGCGCCAAGGGCGACCAAGTCGCCTCACAGTACGGGGCAAGGGCGGTAACGCTGGGGGGCCAAATCTACTTCGGCCGGGGCGAATATCAACCCAAAACGACGGAGGGGCGCCAGGTTCTCGCGCACGAGGCCGCCCACGCGGTTCAGCAATCCAAATCTGGTCCGGCGACTCAGTCGACTTCAGAACTTGAAGCCGAGGCGCATTTGGCGGCGAGTGGCGAAAGATCGGTTTCGCTTTCGGCTGCCTCACCTTTGGTCCCCTTGACCCTACGACGGGGCGAGCGCCCTACCGGGCCTCCTTCGCGCGGTCTGTCGAGGTCGATTCGCAGGCATCTGGAGCGCGATCCAAACGACGAAACCGGTGTCGCGCGACGGCAACTCGGGGCGTTGGCTCCACGCGTTCGAAGCGAAGTGGCGGAGCAGGTGCGGGACCATGTCACTCCAGACCAGCGAGTCTCGCTTCACCTGGATAGCCATACAAGTCGTGGACCCTCGTCGAGCCGAACCGGACCCGCCGAACTCGGGCCGGACCTCAGCGGCCAAGCGGGAGTTATCAGAGGACGGGCCACGTCTCGGCGGTCAGACGGAGCGCCGGTAGCGCCCGCTACGGAAACTCACGCGACGCCAGGCACGTCTTCCCAGGCGGCTCACCCTGCCGCGGGATCGGAGTCACACGGATCGCCAGTCTCTGCCGGTACTAACGCGCCAAGCAACGCTCCGCACGGACACTCTCCGGCAGTTCATCCCATCGCGGCCACTCCGAGTACGGCCAATGCGCAACGAAGTCCCGCGGTTTCCACCGCGTCGGTTATTGCGCCTGGATCTACTCCTGCCGGTGGCGCGCCGGCAACTGGTGGTCCAGGAGTTGGGATCGCCTCCGGAAGTCCTTCTGGAGGGCCGATGGCAGTGGCGGTCGCGCCTCCATCCCCTCCGAGCGCTCCGGCGCCCGACCAGAATCCAGCTTTCCAAGGAGTGCGCCATCGCGTCGGTACCGTGGCGGCCGCGCAGCGGGAACACGCTCCCTCCTCGGTAGCTGCGGCATCCGCTCAGAGCGCAGCCCAGAGTCCGGCAACCGAACGCGAAGGTATCGCCCAAGCGAATCAGACCGAAACGATGGCGGCCCAACAAACAAATCCGTTTGACCGTCAAGCATTCAAGACTGCCCTGTTAGCCAAAGTCCGGGAGATCACCCCGGCAAATCTTGGGGAAGCCGATAGCTTCCAGCATAGTGGCAGGGCAGGGGAGATCCGACGCGACGTCTCTGGTCAAGTCCAGTCTGGTACCAGTCAGGCCGCGGGGGGCGTCCCCGCCGCCACGTCTGCCACGCCCGACACCTCGTCGGTTCCGCCGCGAGTTGCCGAACCGATGCAATCGGATGCTGCCGGGCCGGCTCCCGATTCGATTCCAAGTCGTGGGGCCGTTCAAGCTCCCCGCCCGAACGACCAAGTGGATCTCGATCACGGTCCGCAGCAAATCGACAGCACGATGGCGCAGGGCGGGGTCACTACCGAGCAACTCCAACGGTCAAACGAACCGACTTTCACTGGCGCGGTAGCCGCTACGGATCAGGCGAGGCAACATTCAGCGACTGCCCCCACCCAGTTCCGGGCCGAAGAAACCGCCGCCTTGGGGGCCGAACGCCAGCAGACATCTGTCCTTGTTGGAGGCGATCTTCAACGCATGCATGCCGGTCGGGCCGGCGTTCTCGGACAGGCGACGGGTCAACAGAACGATGCCCGAACGCAAACCGAACAAGCTAGACAGAACATCACCAGCGAAATCAACCGGAGATTTGCCGCGCTTCGGACGAGCGTAGAAGGTCGCTTGGCCCAGGTTGAAACCGATGCGAATCGGGAGTTCGACACTGGCTCGGAGACGGCCAGGCAGAATTTCGAGCAATACGTGGGCACAAGAATGGATGCCTACAAAGACGACCGGTACAGCGGTGCGCTTGGCTGGACGCTGTGGCTGAAAGACAAGGTCATGAGCATGCCGTCCGAGGTCGATGCCTTCTACACGGAAGGGCGGGACGCATACCTAGCAGAGATGGATGCCGTGATCGAGCGGGTCGCGACGATCGTTGAGACTGGTCTCACGGCAGCCACGACGATGATTCAAGAAGGTCGAACGGCCATTCACGAGTACGTGACGTCCTTGCCCGAGAACCTGAGGAGCATTGGACAGACGGCTGAGCAGAGTTTGGCTGACCAATTCACGCAATTGGAGCAATCGGTTAGCGACCGCCGAGACCGGCTCATCGATTCACTTGCCCAACGATACGTCGCCAACGTCCAAGCGATCGACGATCGGATATCGGCGATGCAGGCCGAAAATCGCGGCTTGGTCGATGCGGCCCTCGGCGCCATTACCGGCGTTATCAACACGATCCGCTCTCTGGCCAACACCCTGATGAACGTGCTTTCCCGAGCGGCAAGCGCGATCGGAATGATCATCCGCGATCCGATCGGCTTCCTCGGCAACCTCGTAAGCGCCATCGGCCAGGGCCTTCGGCAGTTCATCAACAATATTGGCCGCTATCTGATTCAGGGCCTGATGGGTTGGTTATTCGGAGCCCTGGCATCGGCCGGGATCCAGATGCCGACCACCTTCGACCTTCGAAGCATTCTTGGGTTGGTATTGCAGGTTCTCGGGTTGACCTACGCCAACTTCCGCCGTCGAGCAGTCGCCATCCTCGGCGAAGGTGTTGTGCGGGCTCTTGAGACGACGGCGGAGGTCTTTCGCGTGTTGATCACCGAAGGTCCGGCCGGGCTTTGGCGATGGATCAGTGCCCAGTTTGAGGCTCTCAAGGAGCAGATGATCTCGCAAATCCGCGAGTTCGTCATGGAGCGGGTGATCATGGCCGGTATCCAATGGATCATCGGCCTCCTTAACCCGGCAAGTGCTTTTGTTCGAGCCTGCCTCGCTATCAAGGACATCGTGGTGTTCTTCATTGAGCGCGGCAGCCAGATCCTTGCCTTGGTCAACGCGATCATCGATTCGGTCGTCGCCATCGCCCAGGGCAACCTGACAGCGGCGGCGAACTGGGTCGAGAATGCCTTGGCGCGATCCGTTCCCGTCCTCATCAGCCTGCTTGCCAGCATCCTGGGTCTGGGGGGCATCAGCGACCGGATTCGAACAATCATCGAGCGGATTCAGAATCCGATCAATCAGATCATCGACTCCGTGATCCGCGGGGCCGCCAGCCTCGTTAGGACGGTCGGCCGCGCGCTCGGGTTTGGGCGGCAACCCGAGAATCAGTCACCTAGCGAAACAGTCAAGGCTCTAGCATCGGCCCGGATGACCGAGAGGCTAACTCCGAGCCACAGCCTGGCCGATGTGCGGACCGTGATGGGGCAGATCCTAGCAGAACTTCGACCACAAGGACTACTCAATCTCGAGCTCGGTGCTCCTGACCAGGAGGGCGAATCTGCCGTTTTGGCATCGGCAAGCGAAACAGTGCCTATCGGAAAAATCAAGAAGGTTGACCAAGATGGCAGATCTGTCTCAGTGGCCATGGTTGCACGCATGGTCGTAAGCCAACCGCCAATCCTGACCAACAATCTGACTCAAACCGATTCCTCTGGCAGAGACCTTATCCAAACGAGCTTGATGGGAGGCCGCGAGAGAATGGCAAACGTGAGACCGGTATTGGGTCAAGTTGAGTCGGTAACTCCAACCGAAGTAAGAACACGAACCTTCAATGGAATCAGAGCCTTTAGCGATATTCAGAACCAAACGCACGCCGAACACCACTTCATCAGTTGGCTAAGAAGCGAGGAACACGTCCGCTCCAATATGACGAGGCTCGAGGTTCAGCTGAATCCTCTGGCCCCTTGCGGACCTTGCTCTGACGAACTGAGTGACCTGGTGGCACAGCGGAAGCATGAGAACTCGTTATTTACGGCACATATCGAGTGGACCCGGCTCTATGTTAATCCTGATGACGATCATGACTACTTCCTGAAGTTCGCTCGACTCCAGCGGACCTTCGATACACACGCTGGCCCTGGCACTATCCCTCCGAACGAGTTGGAAGAAGCTCGAACGTACAACCCGGGCCGCGACGATCGCCCGAGGAGGAACCGACGATGAGTACATCCCCCATCGCACCCAAGGTCCAGAACGGTGCGATTATCTCGTTCAACATCCCGAACCCGGTGCCGACGGTCATCGCGTTTCAGTACAACCCGGATTCGATGACGCGCACGATCACGCCTAAGTGGCTCCAAGACGCTTCGAAACCGGAGGTCTTACGCCTTAGCGGGGCTCCCGAGGAAGTGATCAAGGCGGACATCGAGATCGACGCGATCGATGCCTTGGCGGCGGGGGATCCGATCGCCGTCCAGAACGGCATCCATCCTCAACTGGCCGCACTCGAGATGTTGGTCTACCCGTCGACTGCGGTCGTCATCGCCAACACCGCCTTGCTTCTCACCGGAACCATCGAGGTGATTCCGCCCTATGCGCCCTTCACCCTGTTCGTTTGGGGACCCAAGCGAGTCGTCCCCGTCAAGATATCCGACCTGACGATTGTCGAAGAGATGTACGACCCGTCCTTGAACCCAGTCCAAGCAAAAGTCTCGCTCACGATGAAAGTCCTCTCCTACAACGATCTCTCCGTAACCCACCCCGGTTACGGCCTCTTCCTCGCCCATCAAGTTGTCAAAGAGGCTTTGGCGACGGTGGGCGCCGCGAATGGCCTAAGCCAGATGGTTTCGGGGAACATCATCCAGATCTGAACCGCCATGTTTGATCCCACCAGCCGATACGCAACCCTCGCCACGTCGACATTCAAGCTCGACGATGGAACCGAAGTGTCCTATGTTCTGCGTCGTTTTGTGCCCAACGCCGCATCGCTCCAGATCATCGGTCAGACAACGACAGTGCAGGGCGATCGAATGGACTCCGTCACCACTCGAACCCTGGGCGACCCTCTTTCCTTCTGGAGGATCGCCGATGCCAACGAAGCGATGGATCCGTTCGACCTCGTCGATGAAATCGATCGGACCCTGAACATTCCGATGCCAATGTAATGAACCTACTAGGAATCCACCTCAATATCCTGATCGGACCGGGTCCCGTGGCGACCCCGGCATCGATTCGTCTTCTGGACTGTCTCCAGGAGATCGAGGTGAAGCACACCGATACCGGACGTTCCGGATTCAAGCTTGTCTTTCGAAGCGGCCGAAGCGGCGCGATGGACCTTACCGAGGATCCACTGCTGAACGATGCCCAATTGGCGGTTCGTTCTCGGGTCGTACTCACCGCCATCTTTGGGGTGGTACCCACCGTGATTTCGGACGGAATTATCACGACCCTCCAGATAACGCCGGGTTCGAGCACCCAGCCGACAACGCTCGAAGTCGCCGGCGAAGACTTGAGCCTCTTGATGGATTTGGAGGAGAAGGTCGAGGAGCATCCTGCCCAGCCGATGCCGATTATCTTCGCCAAAATCATCGCAAGCTACGCCACCTATGGGATGATTCCCATGGTCATTCCGCCCCTGAGCCTCGACATTCCCAACCCGACCGAGCGTATCCCTGTGCAACGGGAGACCGATCTGGACTACATCAACCGAATTAAGCCGCCCGACTATGTCTTTGCCATGAAACCGGGCCCGGCGCCGATGACGAGCACTGCCTACCTCGGTCCGCCCGTGCAGCTATCGCTGCCGCAAAGTGCGATTACCGTGAACATGGCGCAGGCCACAAACTGCTCGGGCGTAACGTTCAATTACGATTCGGCTCAGCCAACCCAAGTCACCGGCCAGGTTTTGGATCGAAGCACTGGCACCTCGGTTTCAGCGTCAAGCACCGTATCGACTGCCGTGCCGCTGAACACCGATTCGGGCCCCGATCCTCGAACTACCCTGCTTCGCGAAACCCAGGGGATGACCGCCTCACAGGCATTTGCGTATGCCCAGTCCCAAAGCGACCAAAGCTCGCACGCCGTAACCGTGGAGGGCGAGATTGACGCGGTCGCCTACGGCGGGGCGCTCGTGGCGCGGGGCTTGGTCGGGCTCCGCGGCGCGGGGATGAAGCACGACGGCATGTACTACGTCAAGGAAGTGACCCACAACATAAAGCACGGGGCCTATTCGCAGAAGTTCAAGTTGACTCGGCCCGGCCTTGGAACGACTTCCCCGGTGGTGGTCCCATGAGCAAATACTACGGGAAGTACCGGGGAACGGTCGAAAACAACGTCGACCCGCTGATGCTTGGAAGGGTTCAAGTCAGTTGTCCGAGCGTCCTGGCAAGCGGGCAGCTTAGTTGGGCAATGCCTTGCGTTCCCTTTGAAGGGTTCTTCATGGTCCCTGCCATTGGCACAAAAATCTGGGTCGAGTTCGAAGGCGGCGACCCGGACTATCCGATCTTGGCCGGATGCTTCTGGGGTACGGGCGAAGTTCCGGCCGATCCGGCGGTGGCCCAGCAGAAAGTCATCAAAACGGAGGGCATCACCCTCACGCTGAGTGACGTGCCGGGCGGCGGCGGGGTCAAGCTCGAGGTCGGCTCGCCCGGCGTCGCCGTACCCTTGAAGCTCGTCATGGACTCGACCGGTATCGAGCTTTCCATGGGGGCGAACAGCGTGAAGCTGACAAGCGCAAGCGTCTCGATCAACAACGGCGCATTGGAGGTGATGTGATGCCCGGCCAGATGCTGCACGTCGGAATGACCTGCATGTGCCCGCATGCCGGACAGGTGCAGGCGGTGGCTTCGAACCCAAGAGTCACTCTGGGGGGTCAACCTGCCGTAACCCTCTCCGACACCTTTACGGTTTCAGGTTGCCCGTTTCAAATCCCGATCGGGACCGGTACGAAGCCCCAGCCTTGCGTAAAGGTTCAGTGGCTCGTGCCTGCCATGCGAGTGAAGATCGGCGGGAATCCGGTGCTCGTCACCTCCAGCACGGGGATATGCCAGAGCGCCGAGCAGATCCCCCAAGGTTCGCCTGTGATCTCTGTCACCCAAATGAAGGTGTCTGCCCAATGAACATGAGCTTTCCGTATGGATTGTCCACCCACGGCATGACGGCCGCTTCCGACGAGCAGGCTCACGCTCGAGAGCTCATCGAAGCCGTTCTGTTCACCCAGCAGGGAGAGCGGGTCAATCGACCGACTTTCGGCGCGGGGGCTGCCCAACTAGTGTTCTCTCTGAATAGCGGCGAGCATGCCACATCGACGCAGCTTCTCATTCAGGGCGTTCTTCAACAGACCTTGGGTGACCGGATCGCTTTCAACAACATCCAGGTGACTTCAGACGATTCGACCCTCTCGATCACCATCTCCTACACCATCCGGGCCGGTTCGAAGCCGGGAACCGCGACCTTTGTGAGGCCACTGTGACGGCACAACAAACATATACGTGTCTGAACCCACATCGGATCGCTCTGGTTCGCGATATCACTGACGGCTCGATAAACGCAATCGATTTCCTCGAAGTGCTCGCGAACGCCGATCCTACCAAGCCGCCGGACACTTTGGAGGCCCACTTTGTTCACCCGATCGTGCCGGTCGGCGATTGGTCGCGCATGGTTCTCATCGAGGGCGGGGTTCGCTTCCCTGCTCCAAAGGTCGTGTCGGCCGTTGCCGCCGGACTAGTCCTCACCGTAAAGGTTTCTGGAGACACGGACGCGTCGACCTACACGCTCAAACTCGTGAAGTCCCGGCTTTCCACCGACCCGCCTGACCACATCGACGCGATACTCAGCAAGGTTTCCTTCTCATTCAGGGTCCTTTGCCCCTCGGACTTCGATTGCCAGCCGGACCTCAATTGCGAAGACGGCCCGCCCAAGACGGCCTACATCGACTACCTTTCGAAGGACTACAGCAGTTTCCGCCGGCTGATGCTCGACCGGATCGGCGCCCTTCTGTCGGACGGATTTGACACCAATGCCGCCGATCCGGCGGTGACGATCGTCGAAGTCTTGGCCTATGCCGCCGACCAGCTGAGCTACTACCAAGACGCGGTTTCGACGGAGGCATATCTCGGGACGGCGAGGCTTCGCACCTCGATGTCCAGGCACAGCCGGCTCTTGGACTACCGGATCGACGACGGTCAAAACGCCCGGGTTTGGATGTCGCTCGAGATCAGCGGACCGGTCGACCTGAAGGCAGGAACTGCCTTTATCTCGAAGTTCGATGCAGGCGTCATCCTCGATCAGAAAACCCTGGATCAGGCGTATTTGGATGGCCGCTTCATTTTCGAGGCCATGCACGACGCAACCCTCCTCGAAGGACTGAACGAGATCGACTTTCACACTTGGGGAGACCGTAACTGCTGCATCGAGGCCGGCTCGACGACAGCGTCCCTCGTGAATTGGGCCAATCGCCTGGATCTGCTAGCCAGCGGGCAGCTGCTCCTCCTCGAGCAAACGTGCGATCCGAATACGGGAGTCGCGGCGGATGCCGATGTGAGCCTTAGGCATGTGGTGCGCCTGGTTGAAGATCCGGTTCATGTCACGGACCCTTTGATCATCGATCCTCTCACTCGCGCTCCCCTGAACGTCGTGCTGGTTACCTGGAGCCTAGAGGATGCCCTTCCGTTCTCGCTGCCCTTGTCCAGTCCGTTGGGTCCGGCCGCCAAGGCTCGCGGAAATATCGTATTGGCCGACCACGGGTATTCGGTTTCGGAGCCGGCGGTGACCGACGTCGATTCGGACGGTCGTCTGCGTCTTCAGTACGGCCCCGTTACGCGACAAGCTCGATACCGAACTCGAAACGGCTCCATTATCAGGGATGCCGACAATCTCCCTGTCCTCTTTGACCCGACCGCAAGCGCCGTTTCCGCCATTCCCCTGGACCCGGTCGATGTCTGGCCACAAATCAAGCTCCCTGGGGATCCTCCCTGGTTCGCGGTGCCCGACCTTCTACAGAGCGACGGGGAGACCCAGAGATTTGTCGTCGAAACCGAGAACAACGGCGTAGAGCGTCTCCGATTCGGCGACGGCATATTTGGGAAGCCGGCGCCAACGGCGCCGCGCGCCGACTACCGGGTTGGAAATGGATCAAATGCTAACCTGGGCCCTGAGGCGATCGGCCATATTGTCGGCTCGCAGCTTGCCGTTCGAAGCGTGCGAAACCCAATGGCCGCAGTAGGCGGAAGGGACCCCGAACCGATCGAGTCGATTCGAAAGAACGCGCCCGAGGCTTTTAAAGTGCCGCATCGCGCCGTCACGATCGCGGACTACGAACAGGTATGCCTGTTACATCCTGAGGTCCAGCGAGCGAAGGCCGAGCGAGTATGGACTGGAAGTTGGTACGCCACCCGCCTCTTTGTCGATCGTAAGCATGGGCTGCCGATCGACGACCCATTCAAGGTCGATCTGCGTGCCTTTCTGGAGTCCTATCGCCTGGCCAACGTCGATCTCGAAATAGTGAGCCCGGTCAAGGCGCCTTTGGACATTGCGATGACCGTCTGCGTTGACCCAAGCTACTTCCGAAGCAACGTCAAGTCGCGACTCTTTGAGGTCTTTTCCAACAAATCGGGCGGGTTCTTCGACCCCGATGTATGGTCTTTCGGCCAACAGATCGCGCTCAGCGAAGTCATCGAAACCGCAATGTCGGTGACTGGCGTTCATTGGGTCGACTTGGGCCCGACTTCGGCGCCGCCAAACCGGTTCCAGCGACTCTGGAGTCCCTCGACGGCCGGACTTACCACCGGTGTGATCAAATGCGACTCGGTGGAGATTTTCCAGCTTGACAACGACCCAAGTTTCCCCGAAAACGGCAAGCTCGAATTCTATATGGAGGGTGGTCTATGAGCAAGAACTGTGCCTGCCTAAGTCAAAACTGCACCTGCAACGGGCTACTTAACGCCCCCGGACTATCGACTCTGTCCTACCGAGTGTCGACCTATGGGAAGTCGAGGGATCGCATGTTCAAGCTGATCTCTAAAACCGCATTCGAATCCACCGACATCAACGATCCGGCCGGCGGCATCGTCACCGGGGCGCCTCCCCTTGCGGGCTTGACGACTCGCGATACCAACGACCTCACCATTGCGGTGATCGATTCGTGGGCGATCGTTTGCGACGTCCTCTCTTTCTACCAAGAGCGGATCATCAACGAGGGATACCTTCGTACCGCAACTGAGAGGCGTTCGGTGCTCGAACTTGCTCGCGAGATTGGATACGAGCTTGCCCCAGGAATTTCCGCTTCAGGCTATCTATCCTACTTTGTGGACGATGGGCCGCTTTCTCCACGCCAGGTTCTTGTTCCCAAAGGATCAGCCGTTCAGAGCGTCCCGCAGAAAGAAGAGGCTCCCCAGACCTTCGAAGTCGAGCAGGACACCTATGTACGTCTGAGTTGGAACCGCATCTTGCCTCAGTTGTCGAAGCGGCAAACACTCGCCCCGGAGCTACCGTTCGTCCTGATCCAAGGCGCCGTACCTCAGGTCAACCGCGGAGACTTCGTGCTGATTCAGCCGGAAGGCAACAATGATCTTGAAGTAAGGGAGGTTCTCGAGAACACTTTCTCCGCGACAAGCAACACGACCACGCTGCAGCTCAATCCCGTCAAGCATCCCAAGCACTTCAACCCCAGCCCGATCACCGGCGCGGCGTTCGCCCCCAGCTACAAGTATCACAACCTCTTCGACCAGATTGAAGAGTCGGTGCTCCAGGCGACATTGACGGAACAGTCGGTGGACTATCAAGAAGTGGAAACAGTTGCCGCGGCATCGTTACAGGCACTGTTGACGCCCGATCCCGGAGCGATTCCATCGACCAAGGGCCATTTGCCGGTCGGCGTTTACATGTTCAAGTACCGAACGAGCAACTTCGGGCACAACGCTCCGCCGTACGAAACGCTGCCGTCGAATCTCCGAGTTGTGGCAAGAGACTCATCAGGTAACCCGGTTGACGAAAACGGGAATAGAGTATCGCCAAGATTTGACAAGGACTATTCGACCTGCCCGATCACCGTGAAGTTTGAAGGGGCATGGCCAAGCGGCGCCGACTTCCAGCTTGAGCGATCGATCCCGGACCTTCGAGTCGGAGACCCATTGCTGATTCAAAAGGAAGCCGATTCGCCGTTGGCATACCAGATTTCCTGGCTAAGCGAGGACTCCGTCGCGGAGTACATGATCAGCGGAAAGTCGTCCGGAGTCAAGGTCGACAAGTATGACAAGGGGCCGGCCAAAGATTTGTCCGTCTTTCTGTTGCGAGACACCACCATACTGGCCGGCGCCATTCCGCTTCAACTCGCTGCCAGTCCAGTCACCACGCCCACGGAAGTTGGCGACACGACGTTGACCCTCAACTCCATGGTGACCGGCCTCGCCGTCGGCAGCGTCCTTGCCATCTCCGGCGAATCGGCCAACCATCCTGGGTTCACCAAGACGGAACTCGCATCCGTCAAGAAGGTCACCCATCACCTGGGGCTCACGACGATCGTGTTCGAAGACCCTCTTATCAACGGCTATGTTCGCAGTTCCATGCAGATCTGCGCCAACATGGTTCGTGCTAATCACGGCGCATCGGTGCCGGACGAGATTCTTGGAAGCGGCGATGCATCCAGCATCCACCAGACTTTCACGCTGAAGAAGAATCCTCTCACCTATGTATCGTCGTCCGACCCAAGCGGATCGACATCGAGTCTTGAGGTCAGGGTGAACGGGGTCCTGTGGACGCAAGTTCCCTCCCTGTATCAGTCGGGCCCGACCGACAAAGTCTATTGTGTCCGCATCGGAGACGATGGCGTTGTCTCCATCAAATTCGGCGACGGAAAGCGCGGGTCTCGCCTCCCAACCGCCACGTACAACGTCGTCGCAAGGTATCGACAAGGAATCGGGGTCGCCGGATTGGTTCCGGCAACGACTTTGACGCTACCAAAGCGCAAACCGCTCGGAATACGATCGATCGTCAATCCGGCCGACACAGCGGGCGGCGTCGACCCCGCGACAAGGGACGAAGCCAGAGTCAACGCTCCAACCACCGTTTTGACGATGCAGAGGATCGTATCGCGGAAGGACCTCGAGGACTTTGCCGGAGCCTTTGCCGGAGTTGGGAAGGCCTCGGCGACCGAGATAAACAGCAAGCAATTCCAGCTGTTGCTCCTGACCGTTGGATCGTCCGAAGGGCTCCCATTCGACCTCACCTCCGACGCGTTCAAGAGCCTCCAGTCCGGGATCAAACTCGCCATCGAGCCCTCGATCAGAGTCGAGATCCTGACCTATTCTCCCGTCCAATTCGATGTCGACGCGGATATCCAAATCGACCCCGCCTATGTGGCGAAGGACGTGATCGCCGCCGTTGAGGCCGCTCTGATAGGCGACTACAGCTTCAAGCAACGTGGATTCGGTCAGTCGGTAAGTCTGGCGGAGGTCACTTCGACAATCCAGAGAATTGCCGGAGTGACAATGGTGGATATCAACATCCTCAAACGAACGACCGGGGGCGCCGCCATTGCTCCAACGCTTCTTGAAGCCAAGAACGCCGACTGGACGTCGGCGGGTTCGCAGATGGCTGAGCTCCTGACCATCAACCCATTCGGCCTAAAAATGACGGAGGTCAAACCGTGACCGAACGCCTGTATAGCCTCCTTCCCGAGATCTACCGAACCCTGGACTACCAGAAGAACGAGCCGCTTCGGGCCCTCTTGCAGGTTCTTGAGTCGGAATACAACGTCGTAAGTCAGGACATTGGCAGATTATACGGCGACTGGTTCATCGAGACTTGCGACGAGTGGGTCGTTCCCTACATCGCCGATCTGCTCGGGATCAAGGGTGTTCGAGCCGATGGCAGCGTCAGCCTTCGGGCCTATGTCGCCAATACGATCGGATACCGCCGCCGTAAAGGAACTGCCCTCGTCATTGAGGAGATTGCTCGCGACCTCTTCGCCCACCCCGCCAAGGTCCAGGAATTTGAGTTCCTCCTAGCTCATACCCAGCACATGAACCACCTGCGCCTCGACCGGCTGGCAACGATGGAGATCCGTTCCGCCGACATATGCAGGGAAGTCGACACCGCCTTCGACCAGTCGATGCATCTGGCCGAAGTTGGTCTGATCGAGACCGGCCAAGCCTATTTCAACCAGCCCAACATCGGGGTCTCGGTTTGGCGAGTCGAAAGTCATGCGGTCGAGCGTGGCAACGCATTCAAGCTGGCCCCCAACCAGTTCACCTTCGACCCGTTTGGACGCACGATACCGATCTACAGCCCTCAGATGCCGCCTCTAGACTCGTTCGAGCCCACAACGGAAAAGGATGTCGTCGAGCCTCTTTCGGCGCGGATAATGGACAACGAACTGCGGGCGATACGTGCCGGAGTCCCAGAACTGGACGGCGTCTATTTCGGCAACAACCCGGTCTTCGAGATCTACCTAAATGGCTCGCCAACTTCGGTCGACCCAACGAACATCTACGTTGCCGATCTCTCCGTCTTCCGCGCCCCTCCCCCTCCGGTGAATCCGGGCGACCCGATCCTGGTTGCTGTAGATCCAAAGCTCGGGCTTATCGCAACTCAAACCGGCGTAGTCAACACAGTTAAGGTCTCTTATCACTTTGGAACGCCGGGGAAAATCGGCGGGGGCTATGCGAGTTCGGACGTCGACCTATCGACGCCCCTCGAAGAGGTCTTCTCAGTAACTTCGATCGCGGAGATTCAGCAGGCATTTCTAAACTGGGACTCCCTGAGCTACCCCAACCTTCGCCTCACCCTCGATACGAGCGATACGCTGACGGGAACCATCGTGCTGAGCGGCACGAATACCAACATTGTTTTGGAGGCCGGCGCGAACCAGCGGCCTGCGCTCATCGGCAACATCCAGACGAACGCGGGAAGTTGCCCGGCTTCCGTAACCGTGAGGGGGCTCTGGATCAAGGGTCATGTCCAGACCGCCAAACCCCTGAAGTCGCTCGCCATTCACGATGTGACGCTTGTCGTTACAGGCAGCCCAAGCATCGTGACCGCCGACGACTCCGAGGACCTTGAGATCGACGTTCAGCGATGCAAGTTGGGCGCATGCCACCTCGACAGCGCCATCGTGGGGGCATCGTTCTCCAACTCAGTCATCCATCGCCTGAACGGCATATCGATCTCGGATCGCCTGGGGGGCAGCGGCCCCGCTTTGACCCTCAACCGATGCACGGTGTTCGGCGAGGTAAGGGTCAAGGAAGTCGATCTATGCTCCGAGTCGATCGTCATCGGCTTGGTGAATGCGGACCGGATTCAGACAGGATGCGTGCGGTTTAGCTGGCTTCCGCTTGCCTCTCGGGCCCCCCGCAGATTCTATTGCCAGCCAAACCTGGAAGTCGATTCGTTGAAGGCGAAGAACCCGAGTTGGCCGGCCACCCAGCTGAGCACTGCCGCAACCCTTGCCACTTACCCCCGACTGGAGTCGAAGGATCCCGATGCCGTCGCCTATGCGCAACTTGGCAAAGGCTGCCCGGCGGCAGTGGCCAAGGGAGCCGAGAACGAGGGAGAGATGGGGGTTTGGAACTTCCTAAACGAGCAGGAACGCATATCGAATTTCCTCAACGCCATGGACGAATATCTGCGGTTCGGACTTGAAGTGGGACTCATCAAACGCACGTGAGACAACTATGAACGGTGACTTTTCGACCCTGAGATTTGATTCGAAGAAGCGCTTTGCCAAGGTAATGCACCAACAGGGCAGGGTCATGACTGACGCTGACCTCAATGAAGCTTCGGCGATTGCCGCCTATTTCGACGAGACTGAACGAATAGACGTCATCGGGCAAAGTGGCACGCCAGCGCATGACGCTGCCTTCCTCATTGCAAAGCCCGATGGGTCACCCGCCGGTGCTACGCCGTGGGCACAGCTTTCGCTCACCACCGGGCGTTACTACGTCGACGGCAAGATGGTGGAGCTCTTCCCCAACTCGGACGGATCGTTGCCCCTGCTGTCGCAGCAGAATGTGACGCAACCGACGGTTGCCGGCAACTACTGGGCGGTGCTGGAGGCCTACGAACGCTATGTGTCGCCCACCGAAGACTCCGACATCGTTGAGGAAGCCCTACGTGGCCCCGATACATCCGGCAGAACGCGCTTTGAGTGGCGCGTCAAGCTCGTCGCCGACGCGGGAGCGACCGATTGCGACAGCACCCCCGGATATCAGCCACGCAGCAGCTTCGGCACGATGTCGGCTTTCGCACCCACTGTTACGGCCGCTTCCGACCCATGCGAGACCCCGAACATCGGCGGATATCAGGGCCTGGAAAACCAACTCTATCGAATCGAGGTTCACAACGGAACAGCCGACGCTGGGGGCCTGAGCATAAAATGGTCACGTGAGAACGGCTCGCTTCTCTCACAGATCGGAACGGTGGACTCGGTTCAGAAACTGGTGCAGGTGTTGCAGCCGGGACACGATTCGAAGACCGGGTTTCAGTCGGCGATGTTCGTCGAGGCCCTGAGCCAACAAGACCTCCACGACGCCACCAGCGGCGCCTTGGCGACAGTGGTTACCTCGACCGACGAGCAAGAGGTCGAGGTAACCAACTGGGCCGACCTCGGCGGAAAGGCGGTTCAGGGGAACTTCTTGCGGGGCTGGCACGGATATATCACCGCCGTCGCCATGGGAACGGCGATTCCGATCGACGACAAAGGCTTGACCATTACGTTCGGCGCGGGGACCCTCGTCAAGGGCGATTACTGGATTGTTCCGGCGCGTGCCATTTCCGGCAATGTGATTTGGCCCATGAACGGCGCGGTGGCGAAGCAGCTTCCTCCGTTTGGCACCAAAGTGAGTTCGGCCGTCCTTGGACTCTACAGCTTGAGCGCCTCGAAGTGGACGATGCTTTCAGACTGTCGAAACATCTTCTACCCGCTGACCGAACTCGAGCGATTCGTATACGTGAGCGGCGATGGACAGGAGGCGATGCCCGGATTCCCGATCACCGGCGACCTCGTCGTCGGAGTCGTCAACGGCCCCGTGCCCGTTTTGAAGGCAAAGATCCGATGGACGGTTGTTCAGGGGAGCATCGCCATCAGCCTGCCCGCAGTTCAGAACCTGACGACTGGATCAACACTCACCGACCTAACCGGTGCTGACGGGATGTCGAGGGTGCGCGTCACTCAGATCAACTCTGAGCATGTGGCGATCAAAGCCGAACTACTGGGCTCCGGCGGGAACCCGGTCGAGACTCCGATCATCTTCAACCTCAACGAAAGCAAGGCGTCGATGGTCTCCTACGACCCGTTAGCCGGATGCAACACGCTGCAAGGCAAGACGACGGTCCAGATGGCCATCGACCGCTTGGCAAGCATCCGCCGCATGCAACTCCTTGGCGGAGACACCCAGGTTGCCTACCACGATCCCGCGGTCGCAAACGCCTTTCTGCCACTCCCCGAGTCGCTGCGCGTTCGTGTCGCGAGCCTATGCGGTCCCGTACCCAACGCGACCGTA
This sequence comes from Fimbriimonas sp., assembly GCA_031292555.1. GTDB lineage: Bacteria > Armatimonadota > Fimbriimonadia > Fimbriimonadales > Fimbriimonadaceae > Fimbriimonas. Next base: position 17,317 of record JARLGV010000122.1, on the reverse strand, counting down.
ACCTTCGCGGTGGTGAACGGCGTTCCACCCTACAGTCCGGGCACTTTGGCCGAAATCGCGCCCGAAGGCAGCACAGCATACGTTACGACGCTCAATGTCCAGACCGACGCGAATGGCGTGGCCGCCTGTCAGTGGAAACCTACGTTTGGCGTTGCGCAACCACAACGCGTGCAGGCAACCTTTGCTTCCGACGGGTTTGCCACCACCGAGACGATCTACTTCGACTACCAAAGCTTGGCGGCAAAGGACATCGCATTCACCCCGCACTGCACGGTGCTCAACGCCGCGACAACCGTGCAACAGGCCTTGGATACCCTCTGCAACAACCTGGGCCACGGCGGCTGCGAGTTCACGGTGGGACAGGGCGGGCAATTCCCCGACTTGCCAACTGCCGTTGCAGCGGTGTTGCCGAAGAACTACCTCAGCGTAACCCTATGCCTGCTCCCTAGCCCAAAGCCGTACTCACTGTCCAAACAACTCGACCTGGGTAGCAAACCCAACATGAATCTGGAGATCCACGGCGGCGGACCTTTGACGAACCTTCAAGTCAAAGGCGGCGGAATCACGGTTCGCCAGTTCGGAGGATTCACGCTTCGCAATCTGCACATTCAGTTCCAGGACGACATATCGAGGGTCGAAGTCGTTGGACTGCAGCAGTTCGAGATCGATCACTGTCAAATCGAGCGGGCGGTTCTCAAGCAGAAGGTGCCCCTCGTTCTAGCCCAGAACCTTCAGAGCATTCGGATTTCGGATTCGGCGTTCGATGCCAGGCGCTCCGCCTGGACCAGCTTCCTTGCTCAGCTTGCCCAGATCAACCCAAATTTCGCCCTGCTGTGGGCGCCCGAGGTCGTCACCGAAACCTCTGATCTGCTTGCCAAGAGGTTGGCCCCGTTCGTCGGTCTGGCCGGCGCCGATCTTGACAATACCAAGAGTCTGCTAAGCAAGGTTCTTGCCCAGCCGGGCCTGAAGGACAGTGACTATCAGGCGCCGATCGGTCTCTGGCAAGAGGCAGTCGGTTTTATGCTTGGCGCGAAGCAGGCGGACCTGCCCGAGCTGACGAAGCGATTCGTGACTGAGGTTAGCAGCGCCTTCAAACTCGTGCGGGCCATTTCGGGCGTCGGAGTCATCCTCGATCCCAATGCGGATTGCTGGGTCGAGTCCAACGATTTCAGCAGCTTGGTCTCGTTCTCTGGTCAGCCGATTTCGATGAACTCCGACCTCCTTGGAAAGTTCTTCGATGCCACGCTCAAGAAACTTGAGATCAGTATCGCCGGCAACGGCCGCGTGACGCGCCTCACCAACAACTCATTCGACGCGATCGTCTTTGGTCAGTCCTTGTTCGACTGGATGAATACGCCACCAAAGCCCAAGGACTCAGTGGCGTGGCCGCAGGCAATCCACGCATCGGGCAACGATTTCCGTGTCGGCACGAGCGGACTATTCGCCTTTGCCGCCCATGTGACGAACAACCAGTTCGCCGCCGAGATCAGCGGCGACGCCGCCTGGGTAGCCGCCACCCAGTTCGTCCCCGTCGCTAACGTCGGTTTCGCCGGCGCGATCAAAGCCTCGACCAAAACGAACCTCGCCGCATACAAACCGATCAACGCAATCACAATCAGTCCATAGGGACTGCCTTCGGCTTTCCCGAAGGGATAACGGACCATAGCCCAGGGTTGCGGTTCCGTGCCGCTTCCCTGGGTCAGGCGAAGGCGACAAAAGTCCGAGGCCGCTCCGGCTTACCACCTGGCATTGCCGCACCCTAACCCCGTTATTGGAAAGGTGTTCTTGACAAAGCGATGCTTGACAAACCAGGATCTCATTCCAGATCGAGGTCAAATTGCCGCAATTTCATTCCACAATCCCGACGCACGCCGAAAGAACGATCGTCAACGGAGAGCCCGCATGGGTCTGGACGATCAACGCCGGGTGGACGGTACTACAAGGCCCCTATCTCGTAAGCGTCGAGAATTGGAGGCGCGAGAGTGGTCAGGACTGGCACTCATTCCGCTACGATAACGTCTCTCCGCGCACCGGTGGCCCGATCTTTGGTGGTTTCGAAGGAAACGAGGGTCACATCGACAGATCGACCTTCCTAGAGATCGCCGCAAAGGTCATCCAAGACTTGCGAACGAAAGATGCCCCACCAACCCCGCCAGACCATGATGCCTAGGTCAAGCGGATCGCTGCGAAAAACCTAGTCGGCGACATCGGGCCAATTCGGCAAAGGCGAACACGAATCCTATCAAGGCGACCGAAGAGACCACTTGGCATTCACTCCCCCCAATGGAGGATCTCCACGCTTCAAATCCCTCAGCAAGAGATAGCCAGGCGAAGGAAAACTTAGGAGCCTCGCACTGCAAAGTGAATGAAAGAACTCCGGTTGTGCCGTTGAGGGTCCCGGTAAGTTGTCCAGAATCCACCGTAATTGGCCCCTGAAGCGCCTCGATCCCCACTCCCGGCAGCACGCACTTCCCAGAAACAGCTGAAAGAGTGCCGATGATGCTCCACTTCGAAGCAAGGCTGGCTCTCTGGAAGGACCCCACAACCGCCTTAAGATTCGATACATCGATGTGTGAAAAGCCCCGATCACCAAGGGTTGCGCGGAGTAAGGGCCTTGCTAGAAGACGATGCAGCCTCCGAAGGGCCTGGAACTTCCACCACATCCGACACATCCAGCAAGGATCAAACGCATTCGAGCATTCTAGCAACATGCCCCAGTAATCCGAAGCCCCTTGACACCTCAGAAGCGCCCAGCTCTCGCATGAATCACTCAGGCGCGACGGCGGTTTCGTATCGGACGACGTCCATTCCGTACAGTGTGGGTGCGTCCAGTGCCATCTCGGCGGCGAACCGATGCCAGATTGTGCTGTTGGCGACAACCTGAAATGCGAGGTCGAAGTCACAGTGAAGGCCCGCATCACCCCGTGCGCGCGAGCCGAAGAGGAGGACACGAGCAGGCTTCAACTCGAAAATCCCACACTGGAAATCGATCGGGGCACTTCCATGGCGACACCAGGGATTGGAACAGGAACCGGAGTATTGATCTCCGTCTTGGTCTAGACCAGACGTACCAGGAAGAGGATGGCTGCCGCACTAAGACTCGAACTTAGGACCCGCTGATTAACAGTCAGCTGCTCTACCAACTGAGCTATGCGGCAGTACGAGACAGGATTGTACCCATGGATCTGGCGTCAGGGTCTAGGGGCAGGGACGGGCCAGGAGGAAAAAGGGGGAAAAGGGGCGGGGCAATCGGAGTAGAGGAGTGATGGAGTTGTGGAGTGCCGTGGGCGGGTCCATAACGGTGGTTGGAATGCCCGAGTATTTGTCGGGGGAGGCCGCCACTCACTTGCTCAGGTTCTTCTGGGCGATGTCTCTCGCCCAGGAGTCCCAAACCACTACGAACAAAACGCTTCCCCAAGCTAACCCTTGGTTCGCCCGGCGCCGAGGAAGATTCGGGCGCAGGTGGCTTCTACTTTCCTTGACCACTGGTAGAGCTTGGCTTGCCAGCGATCGAAAGCGGAGACCGGCCAGCGGGGGCCCTTCAGGGCGGCGTCGTAGTAGTTCACTTGGGCGCCGACCAGGGGCGTGCGCTCCGGGCGGTGATGGGTGCCGAACACGTGATCCCAGACCGCGACGCCCCACAGACCGACGACGGCGAGATTCGCAGTCGGACGCCAGTGGTGCATCAGGTGGAATCCATACACGTGCCGGACAACTGGCCCGACCTTCTTCGACTCAATCAACGGCTTCCAGAAGCGATCGTAAGGCAGATGCATCACGGCGTGCCAGAACTCATAGGCGCCGTAGTACAGCGTCACCGAAGCGATCAGACCAATGAACACCGGCTGGCCGGGAAAGATCAGTTTGCACGGCAGACCCAACATCACCGAGAACAACGCGAGGAAGATCGACAGCGCGTAGATCGGGAACATCATATCCTCTTCCTGGTGATCATGCTCGACTGCGTACTCGTTCGCTACGGGCACCAACATCTCCGGCTGTTTTGCCTGGACCGACGCCTTCACCGCGGTCAGACCGTGGTGATGGGAGTGGGACCTGTGCATCGCCTTGAGGAACGGCAGAACTGCCGAATGCAGCAGATACCGGTGATACAGGTATTCAAATAGGCTGAGCGGAATGCCGAACAGGGCGGTCCATGCGATGAGCGTGCCAGGATGGCGCAGCTCCTCTGCAAATACCGCCGGTTTGGCATAGCGAAATAGGACTACCGCCAGCGCGCACTGGAGGAAAGTAAAGAAGAAGAACTGAGCGAAGGGCACATGGGACTGTCCTTCCGAATCATGATCGTGGGAGGTGTTCAACGGTTCATCCGGCAATACGCCGGAGTCGACGGTCGCCTGTGTATTGTACTACTTTTCCAAAATTCGAGACGATTGATCGGCCCAAGTGTGGATAATTGCGCTGCACTTAACTGTCCGAGGAAGGCCCCAGGCGGGTCAATACAGCCCTGCAACAATTACTGGCTCTCTAGCATCCGTGCCGACGCCTCTCGAAGCAGCTCTTTTGGACTTTAGGATGCGGTTGGCGCAAGCTTTTCATCTCACGGGGCGGTAACCGTATAATAGGCAACCGATGCCGACGATGCACGCCGAGACCGCAGGGATGACGCCTGCCCTAAGGGAGCTTGAAGAGGAAGCGGTCTATGTCATTCGAGAAACGGCGGCCCAGTTCGAACGGCCCGCCCTTCTCTTCTCCGGAGGCAAGGACTCGATCGTCCTTGCTTATCTCTCACAAAGAGCTTTTGCTCCCGCGCCGATTCCCTTCCCGCTGATGCATATCGATACGGGGCACAACTTTCCCGAGACGCTCGTCTTTCGCGACGAGTTGGTCGAGCGCCTCTCCGCCAAACTCGTCGTCCGGTACGTTCAGGACTCGATCGACGCCGGGCTCGTGCAGGAAGAGACTGGCCCGAACCGCAGCCGAAACGTGCTTCAGACGGTGACCTTGCTGACCGCCATCGAGGAACTCCAGCTGGACGCCTGTATCGGCGGGGCCCGGCGGGACGAAGAGAAGGCACGCGCCAAGGAGCGGTTCTTCAGTCACCGAAACATACAGGGACAATGGGATCCCAAGAACCAACGTCCCGAGCTATGGAGCCTCTACAACGGGCGCAAAAACCGGGGTGAGCAGTTCCGGGTGTTCCCCCTCAGCAACTGGACCGAACTCGACGTATGGGACTACATCCGAGCCAGGAAGATTCCGGTGCCATCCCTGTACTTCAGCCACGAACGGCTCGTCGTCGAGCGCGAAGGCGGTTTGCTCGCCTATACCGAGTTCCTCATCCCCATCGAAGGGGAGAAACCGGAACGGATGACGGTGCGTTTTCGAACGATCGGCGACGCCACCTGCACGGGCGCGGTCGTTTCAGGCGCGGCGACGCTGGATGAGGTGATCGCCGAGATTTCAGCCTCGCGCACAAGCGAACGGGGAACGCGGGTCGACGACAAACGGTCGGAGTCGGCAATGGAAGACCGCAAGACCAAGGGGTATTTTTAGGTGGAACCTCAGACCACCCAAGACCTTGAGATCATCCGCATCTCGACAGCTGGAAGCGTCGACGACGGCAAAAGCACCCTCCTGGGCCGCCTGCTCTACGATACAAAGTCGATCTTCGAAGACCAGTACGACGCCCTGAAGCGAGCCAGCGAACATCGTGGCGAGGCAGAGGTCAACCTCGCCCTTCTGACCGACGGCCTGCGAGCCGAGCGCGAGCAAGGGATCACCATCGACGTCGCGTATCGTTATTTCGCGACTCCAAAGAAGCGATTCATCGTCGCCGATACCCCCGGACATCGGCAGTACACGCGAAATATGATCACGGGCGCTTCCACCGCGGATGCCTCCCTGATCCTGATCGACGCCCGTAACGGGATCACCGATCAGAGCAAGCGACACGCCTTCATCACTTCCCTGTTGCGGGTTCCCCAGGTGGTGATCGTCATCAACAAGATGGACCTGGTCGGATTCTCGGAAGATGTTTTCACTGCGATTCGACAGGCGTTCACCGAGTATTCATCCAAGTTATCGCTGCCAAAATTGCACTTTATCCCGGTTTCGGCGCTGCTTGGCGACAACGTCGCCGAGCGTAGCCAAAACATGCCGTGGTACCAAGGCCCGTCGGTCCTCGAGTTCCTCGAGTCGCTCTCGTCGGAGGGCAGACGCGGCCCGACCGACCTTCGGCTACCGGTTCAATACGTCGTTCGCCCAAACCAGGACTTCCGTGGCTACATGGGCATGGTGGCCAGCGGCACGATTCGCATCGGAGAAGAGATCGTTACCCTTCCCTCGGGACAGCGCGCCTATATTACCGATCTGTTCAACTTGGATGGCCCAACTCTTCAAGCATCAGCCGGCACCAACGTCTTGTTTACGCTCGATCGCCAGGTCGACGTGAGTCGAGGCGATATGGTGGTGCGGCCCCGCAACATGCCTTCCATGACTCAGGCATTCGAAGCGGTCGTCTGCTGGATGTCGGCCGAGCACTCGGTGATCGGCAAACCGTACGTCTTGAGGCAGACAACCCGCGAGACCTCGGCGACGCTGGAAGACGTCGTGTACCGGTTCGACGTCGACACCCTCCACCGAGACGAGAGCCATCGGTTGGAGATGAACGACGTGGGCCGAATCGTGGTCACCACCGGGCGTCCGCTCTTCCTGGACACCTTCGAGCATAACCGGGCGATGGGCTCCTTCCTGCTTATCGATCCGGTCGGCAACAACGTGGTGGCCGCCGGTATGATCACCCGTGCCACCCGAGGAGACCAGTTCGCCGGCACCAAACGAACGGAGCGGGTTCTCTGGCTGACCGGCCTTTCCGGCGCGGGTAAATCGACGATCGCGGACGCTCTTGTCGAGCAACTCAAGCTCGACGGCATCCAAGCCGCCCGGCTCGATGGCGACGATCTTCGAACCGGCCTGAACTGCGACCTCGGGTTCAGCCCCGAAGATCGGTCTGAGAATTTGCGCCGGGCTGCCCACGTGGCGGGCCTCATCGCTCGGCTTGGGCACGTCACCGTCTGCTCGTTCATCACGCCACTCAACTCCGACCGGCGCATGATTCGCAACATTCTCGGCGATCTCTACACCGAGGTCTACGTTAAGACGGGTCTCGCGGAGTGCGAGCGACGCGATCCCAAGGGTCATTACCGGCGAGCCCGATCGGGCCAGCTGCCCGGCTTCACCGGAGTATCGGCGCCCTTTGAGGAACCGGACAACTCGGACATCGTGGTCGATACCGAGGAGCTTTCGGTCGAGGGTGCGGTCAAAGCACTTGCCGACTTTATCGAGCAATAGGCCGAACACCAAACCGTTTGTCCGGAACCCGGTATCGAATTGCCGTTCCAGGGGCACGAAGGCACAGTAAAGTCTGGTTGATGGCGCAGGTCTGCTCCTTTCTTCCTTCTCTGGCAACCCCAGAGTCCTCTCGGCAACCTGGTAGGACCCTTTGCATCGCGCTGTCCCTGGCCGCGATCCTATGCGGTGGTGCCAAGGCACAAGTGCCGCGCTGGCATACGGTTGCTTCCGACGTGATTGCCGACTCATCGCATCGAACCCATTTGGCGCCAGGCGCGCAGTTCTACACTTTCGAGTCGCCGGCGAACACTCCCCTTCGTCATGTTGCCTTCGGCGAACAAGTCGCGTTCGTCTACACGGGAATGCAGCCTGGTGCGCAATACCGTGTTCGCCTGTCCTTCACCTCCGATGGACCTCGGACCGAGTCAGTCACGATCGACGGCCAGCGATTTATCGACCGCATCGAACTCGCGGTCGGCACGCCGACCTTTCTGGAAAGGGACTTGCCACCATACGACTTTGCCAAGGGCCGAATCGCACTCGAAATCAACCGGGTGTCCGGGCCCAACGCGGTCGTCAGCGCGGTCGAGATCTTGAGCGATTCGCCTAAGTCTCTCGCACCTTACAAGCCGGCGGCGGAGTCAGATGCCGATCCGAAGGTCTCGCCGAGCGAACTCGCGGCCGTCATGCCCATTCTCACGCCACGTCCCAAGGGCCACCTGGTGGACCTTTCCGGATCCTGGAAGTTCAGCGCTACTCCGGCTGCGGGATTCGAGAAGGCGACATCCCAACCAGACTGGACCGGCATCGCGGTTCCCGGCGAATGGGTGATGCAGGGATTTCAAGTCAAGCCCGGAACTTGGGCCGGCTACTTTCGAACGTTCTCCTATCTGGCGCCCTATTTGGATCGCCGAATCAAAATCCGATTCAGCGCCGTGTACAGTCTCTGTCGCGTTTACGTCAATGGCAAGTACGTGGGTGGCCACGAAGGCGGATTCGTGCCCTTCGAGTGCGACATCACGGGCGCAATTCGCCAGGGGTTGAACACACTCGCGCTTGCCGTCTGTTCCGAATCCAAGCTCGACGTCCTCTCTAGTGCCTCAACTTACGCCGCTCATCCACTTGGCGGAATCACACGAAAAGTGCAACTTTTCGAGGTTCCAGCTATTCATATCTCCGACCTTAGGGTGGAGACACGATTCGACGCGCAGTTCAGGAACGCCGTACTGATCGCCCACTGCCTTCTAAGCAGTGGGTCAAACAAGACCCAAGGAGGCTTTGCACTTTCGGGGTCGGTTCTCGGCAAGCGAAGGGAGAGAACTTTCCCCGAACTTCGTCCAGGAGGCGCCATCCGAGTTGACCTTGAGATTCCGATCTCCCATCCGCCGAAATGGGATTGCGAGCATCCGAACCTCCGAACTCTGGATATCTTCTTGCGAAAGCGTCACCAAACGACGGAAGTCGTCTCGGAGTCCGTCGGATTCCGGCAGGTCGATATCAAGGGAAACCAGGTGTTCGTTAATGGCTGTCCGATCAAGCTGAGAGGCGTCTGCCGCCACGAGGTCCATCCTATTCTTGGCCGCGCCCTCAGTGAAGCGCTCTGGAAAGAGGACGCCCGGATCTTCCGCGAGATGAACTGCAACTTCATCCGAACCTCCCACTATCCTCCGGCGGAGGAGTTTCTGACCGAGTGTGACCAACGCGGTCTTTTCGTCGAACTTGAGGCGCCTCTGTGCTGGGTCCGCGAAGATGTCCGAGGCGCGGACGCATTCCGACACATCCTGCGAGCCGAACTCGACACGGTTTGGGGATATCCGAATCACCCATGTGTGATCGTCCGCTCACTTGCCAATGAATCCGCCTGGACACCCACATTTGCCAAAGCGGCCGCCTACGTTCGGTTGGCCGATCCCACGAGGCCCCTTTCGTTCCACGACCAATGCTGGGGCAGCTACAACAACCGCCGCTCAAATATGCCGATCGGCATCTTCCACTACCCGGACATGAACGGCCCGGCCGCTGCCGACCTCGAGCCGCGGCCGATCCAGTTTGGCGAGTTCTGCCACCTCAACACTTACAATCGGCGAGAGACGTTCACCGATCCGGGTGTCCGCGACTACTACGGCTATGCGATCAAACCGATGTGGGATCGGATGTACCGATCCAAGGGAAACCTCGGAGGGTCGATCTGGTCGGGCGTAGACGACGTGTTCCTGCTGCCCGACGGACGGGGAGTCGGTTACGGCGAGTGGGGTCCCATCGACGGTTGGCGTCGCCTCAAGCCGGAGGCGTGGAATATAAAAAAGGCCTACTCGCCGGTTCGAGTCTTGTCGGCAAAGACGACTGGCGGCAAAACCGTTATCACGCTTGAAAATCGGCACGTATTCTCCGATCTCGCAGAACTGAAGATCGAATGGGCCATGCTCCGGTCTCCTAGTGCCGAGCCGACGACCCGGCTAGAGCCCTGCAAAGCGCATTTGGCGCCCGGCAAGACCGGCACCTTCACTATCCCCACAGCTGCAGGCAGTTACCTCCTCCTTCGATTCATCGAGCCGGACGGCATGATGGCCGACGTGGAACGTCTTCCCTTGGGATCGCTTCAGCCAAGCCCAGTTGCCCCTCAATCGATATCTCATAGCGGTCCCCTGCGGATCCAAGAAAGTGACAGCGTCATCACTGTCGGTGGAGACTCGTTCTCCTGGATGATCGACAAGACTTCCGGTCAGATTGCTCAAGGAGTCGCTCAAGGCCAAACCATCCTAACGGGCGGTCCCACTCTCATGATGCTGCCGTTGACCTCCGGGCCATGTGCCACCGAGTACGGGCAAACGATCCAACCTCTCAACGACGTCTGCACGAACTGGCGCCACCGATCGGTTGCCGTCGCAAAATCCGATTCCAGCGTCACGATCAAGGTGGCCGGTTCTTATGATGAAGCCAGCGGCAGCTACTCAATGACATTCGACAGCACGGGCGGTCTTCGGGTCGACTACTCGTTTACGAGCAAGATCGACATGAGCCCGCGCCAATGGGGGATGGCCTTTACCGTTCCTGCCAGCCAATCGAGAATCACTTGGAAGCGGGACACTCTCTGGACCGCGTATCCGGCCGGCCACATCGGCCGTCCAGAAGGAACCGCTTCGGCGGTCCTGCTTGGGCACATCGCGTATTTAAGCCGCACGAAGCCAAGTTGGCCCTGGGAACAGGACGAGAATGCGCTCGGATCGGCGGATTTCCGGTCAACCCGGGCACACATCCGATCGTTCACCATCGACGATCCGAGTCGAAAGCTAGGCTTGACCCTGGCATCGGATGGACGACAGGCGGTCCGAGCCTGGCGGTTGGGAACCGACCGCATTGGGTGGTTGGCCGCCGCGTTCAACACTGGCGGAGGCGAAAGCTTCCTTTCGAACGCCAGCTATTCCAGCGAGTTTCGACCCATCCATGTCGGTAGTGTACTCAGCGACCGAATCTCAATAAAGGTCACCGAACCCAGGTAACAGACACCCACATTTGGGCCATTCGGACCGGGAATAGCTGTTACGTAACGCTTTCCTGCGATTCTGCGGTCAGGAATGGAGTGCTTTAATGTATCTGCCATAATTTGCGCCCGACAATAGGTCGGTAGGAACCACCGCTATGAACAGAATTGCACGAATTCTGCCCCTCAGTGCCGTGAGCATGCTGCTTGCGGTCCTTCCCAGTCTCGCGTTTTCGCAGTCGCTTAGAAGCATCGGAATCGACCCCTCATGGGTCTCCGGTGGCAAGAACGCAACCGGCACCGTCCACCTGAGCGCAAAGGCGCCGTCGGCCGGCGTCGCCGAGACTCTTGCGTGCGATCAGACGTTCGCCCAGGTCCCGTCCTCGGTGACCGTACCTTCCGGCAGTCGCGATGCCACATTCACGATCACGACCAGCGCGGTCGCCACAAAGGGAACCGCCAAGATCACGGCCACCGATCCGAGCAACAAGACAGCCTCGGCATCCATCAGGGTCTTGCCAGCCTTTCTCAAGGATCTCAGCCTGAGTCCCGAGAGCGTCGTCGGCGGCAACAGCTCGACGGGCACCCTTACTCTATCGGCGAACGCCCCGACCGGCGGTCTCTCAGTTTCGATTTTGAGCAATATCGCAGATGTTCAGGTCCCGGCTTCGGTGACCGTTCCGGCCGGTACCAATTCGGCGACCTTCTCCATTACGACCTCAACCGTAGCCAAGACTGAGCATGCCGTACTGATAGCAACCGACATGAACGGAGTCCACTCGATCGCAGGGTTGAAGATCACCGCTCCGATAGTAGTCGACGTCCACGAATTGGCGATCGCCCCCTGGCGGGTTGTGTCAGGAGCCTCGGTGACCGGAACTATCCGACTGAACGGCGCTGCGCCGGCAGGTGGGCTCACTGTCAATCTCACCAGCGACCAAACGTTCGTCTCCGTACCGGCAACCGTAACGGTTCCCGCAGGGAATAAGTCGGCAACGTTCTCGATCTCGACGACCGTCGGCTCGAGTGGTCACGCCAAGATCACGGCAACCGACCCGAACTACAAGTCCGTCAGTTCGGAACTTTCCGTCTTGACGCTTCGAATAGCCGCTGTCGTCGTCGATCCCTCGGTGATCAAGGGCGGGAACGGCGCCACCGGAGTCGTCCTGCTTAACGCAGCCGCGCCTGTCGGAGGTTTCGTCGTTACGCTGACCAGCGATCAGTCCGCGCTCACTGTTCCGGCCTCCGTGACGGTACCGGAAGGCAGTCTGTCGGCATCATTCAGCGTCACCACTACCGCAGTGACTTCCCGAGTCAAGGTCACGGTAATGGCGACCGATCCGAACTCGAAGACGGCAACGACTCACGTGCTCGTCAAATAGGGTTCTACCTCTGCATTCCGATCGGGCCCGTCCGGAACGTTCCGGACGGGCTCTTTTGTCAAGCGCCCTTTCGAGTCCAGTGAACGGAAAGGGCGGCGCTGCCATCCTCTTGGCAGTAGCGGACTTCGAACTGGTGCACACCGGCGGAGAGGCTGATCGTGCCCGTGCTTTGCTCCCCCCCATGATGGGTCCAGTTGTTAACGACCATATGCTCGTCGACCAGCACCTGGATGCCGTCGTCGGATATCGTGTCGAACCGGTACTGTCCCGCTTGGAGACGAACCCTCGAGGTTGCGGTCAAGGCGAAATGATCAATCGGCAGCCCGAGTTCGGGCGCCCGGTAGCCGGGGATCTCGGGTAGATCGGGCAAGTCTTCCTCTTTGATCGCCGGTCCAGCAAAGAGGGTCTCCCATCCAGCCTTGTCCGCAAAGGCGTTGTGGTCATTGCGGAACCAATTGAACCACCGCACGTGCCACTTCATGTCGAGCAACCGGCCCTGAATCCAGTCCGCATCGCCCTTCTTGCCGACCACCTTGAACTTGAAGTCTCGATACTCGCCGACTGGGTTGAGGCTGGGCTTCGGTGAGACAAGCCATTCGTTGGGCTGCTTCCCGTCGATATAGACGACCATCCACGTCGGCACGTCCACGACCTTTACCAGTTTCGGTCTCACGTAGATCCGAAGCGTGCGTGCATCCTTCATAACCCAGGGCGCCAGCATCTTTCGGTAATCGCGCATACCGTAGGCGGTCGGCGTCAACCACTGCCAACCTTTGGGCAGATCGAGGTCGCGATACATGTGGAAGCCCTTCGGCTTCAGGCTCATGATCTCAGGCTTTCGGGGCACGTCCATCTCGTCAACCCCTTTTCCGCTGCCCTGTTTGAAATCCTCGGGTACCGGCGCTCGATCAAAGACGTTGTCCTGCGCCGTGTAACGCGATGAGTTGGTCAGATCGACACCTTTGTGGGCGTTCACGACCTTGTTGCGCGCGATGAAGTTGCCAGTCGAAGGCGCAAGCTGAAACCTCGGTTCGAGACCGCTCCAAAGATGGATAGCGGTTGCTCCGGTGTCCTCGATCACGTTGCCCACATAGACGTTGTTGGCGCCCTGCTCGTGGGCGATGGCGTCGACGTGGCTCCGGTCGATCTCGTTCCCATCGATGATATTCCCGTTCGAATATCCGAGCCAAAAGCCGTAGTTCGAGTCGTCGGCAATGTTCCGATAGAAGATGTTCTTCGTAGAAAACGTCGATTCGAAGGCGTTGGCGGTGGACCAAGATCCGTCGTTCCTCACGACGAAGTTGCCGTCACAGGTCCCTGCCTTGTGCAGCTTGCCCCGATCGTCGAAGCCGCCGTTCAGAGTCGCCAGGAAGAAGCCGTCGCCGCTGTGGGTAAATGAGTTGAAGGCCCATATGTTTCGATGGCTCTGAGTAGTGAGGACGACCCCCGAAGAGTCGCCTCCCCACCCGCCTGCCCATGGCCGGTTGACGAAATCGGCGTGATTCCAACAGATCAAGTTCTCACTCGATCGACAGAGCGCGATTCCCCAGCCCGAGTTATATGAGAAGTCGCACCCGAAAATCCGATTGCCGCTCGACTTCACGAGGATCAGCCCGTTTTGGCTCTGGTTCGCACGGACGCCCTTGATGGTTGAGCCAACACACTGCTCCAGCCACGCGCCGGCGCCGTATCCCCTCCACGAGTCCAGACCGCGCAGATCCAGCCAAATCGTGTTGATGCTGCCGTTGTCGACGATCTTCTGCGAGCGGGACTGACCGACCTCGCAGTTTTCTAGAATCAGGCCGGTACAGGCAACCGCCTTGATGTTGTACTGGAATCCGTGGATGTGCGCGTTCCGGATCGTGACGTTACGATGCCCATTCAGCGAGATCCCAACTCCGTTGTAAGTCTCCAAACGGCCCGATCGAACCGAGGGAGATTGGAGGGTCGCACCGTTGAAGTCGACCACGATATCGTCGGCGTTGATACTGATCGCGCCGCTCCCCTGGTTATCGGCCAGCGTATATACGCCCGGCTTGACGCTGACCGACGTATTGATAACGTTGGTCGAAGGCGTCAGTTCAATAGCACCCGTGTTCTGAATCGCGGCGCTGGCACAAAGTATTACCCACATCATTCAACTATTGGGGACGAACCGGAAGGGTCGAGTGATGGTGAGATGTTGGGAACATCCGGATTTTGCGACTAGATTGTTCTGATTTGGATGCAGGTTTTCAGTTGAGGCGATACTCCCGAATTCAGTCGGAGGCGCAGCCGCAAGCCCTTGGGATAGACACTATTCTTCGTGCGTCGACGGTTTCCGAATCGGAGCGACAGTCCTAAGTTGAGCACGAGCCGATCGGCGACGTGACCGATCGGCTCGATTCGACAGCACATTTCAGACGACGTCGCAAAGCTTGTAGGCGGACTCAAGAGCCGCGACAACCTCTCCCTTGGGAATGAACTCGTGACCGAAGTAGCCGGTGTAGCCGCTTTCCACGACCGCCTTGGCGATGGGCGGATAGTAGAGTTCCTGCGTGTTGTCCATGTCCCGCCGCCCTGGATTGCCGGCCGTATGGTAGTGGGCGAAGTAGGAGTGATAGTCCCGGATCGTGCGAATCACATCTCCCTCCATGATCTGCATGTGATAGATGTCGTAAAGCAGCTTCACACGGGGCGAGGCTACGAGATTGCACACCGCGACGCCCCAAAGCGTCTTGTCGCACTGATAACCCTTGTGGTCGACCTTGCTGTTGAGCAGTTCAATGATCAGGTTGATTCCGGCATCCTCTGCCGCCTTCGCGACTCGCTTGAGGCCGATGGCGGTGTTCTCAATGCCTTCCTCGTCGGTGTGCCCTGGCCGCCGCTCCCCACTAAACACGATGAGGTTTGGAATGCCGAACTTCTTGGCTACCTCCATGTTCTTGAGTATCGTGTCTTCGATTTCGTTGTGGCAAGCCGAATCGTTCAGGCCTTCGTATTGCAGACGGTGCCCTGGATGCGATGCGATTACCAAGCCGGCGTCCACCGCCAGCGACAGTTTGTCGTCAGGAAGCAGTTCAACTGCCTTGTATCCGATATTCTTTGCCGCCCGGAGCAGATCGACGTCCTCGACCCCGCGCCCCGCAAAGCACCACCATGAAAAAGATTGATTCAGCGCCATGTCGTTTCCCCCTATAGACTGACCGGTTTCCCGGTTTCCAGACTGCGATTCGCTGCAAGCGAGACAAGCGACGTTTTGACTCCATCGCCATATGTCGAGCGTATGCCGGAGCGATCTCCGGTACGGACCGCTTCAATAAACGCAGCGTCCTCGATCGAGAAGATTCCGGCTTCGCCATGAATTACCTCTGGATCCGCTCCTTTGGACTTGATGGCAACATGGTGTTCCCATTCGGTGAAGTGGAAGTTGTGATTGAGCGAATGAACATCGAGGAAGAGGCTTCCTCCCGCGTTGGAACTTGCGCTGCACATTAGGTTGGCGACTCCGTCGTTCGCGAATCGCACGGTTACGGTCGCGGCGTCGTCCATCGTGTAGCCGGGGATGTCCTTGTTGAAGCCGTTCGCAGCAGCCGCATACACTTCGACTGCCTCGCCGAACAGATAACGCACGATGTCCACGGTATGGGTTGCCTGTTCATGGAACTGACCGCCGCTCTTGCTCTTGTCCGTCCACCACGGGTGACTGCCCGGGCTTCCTCCCCACCATCCTCCAAATGCCATGATAGCCGGGTCGGCTTCGAGGATCTGTTTGGCACGGTTGACGCTGCTGCGATATCGGTTCATGTAGCCGACGCTCGTAAGCAGGCCCTTCGCCTCGACCTCGGCCGCGACCTCCTGCAGGAATCCTGGGTCGAGACCTACCGGCTTTTCGCAGAAGAACGGAAGACCCGATTCGAGCGCCGCCCGCTCTGCCTCGCCATGAGCGAAAGGCGGCAAGAGGATGAAGATCGCGTCGACTCCGGCATCCCGGGCCAATGATCGAGCAGAATCAAAAACCGCTGCCCCTGTCTTTTCGGCGAGGGCGGTCGCCGCGTCCTTGCTCACGTCCGTTACCGCAGCGATCTCGGCATCCGTGACCTTTGAAAAGGCGTCGACATGTGCTCGTGCGATACCTCCCGCACCTACAAACCCGATTCGAATCTTGTCAGCCACTCTGCTCCTCCCCTTTCGGTTTCGAAAGCCAAAATACTCTTCCGAAACCCCTATCGATATTGCGGCCAATGTTGTCAGGAGTCAAGGCTTTTTGGTACTTGTCTCAACAAAAGCGTCGCCCGGGTCAACCCAAAATCAAAAGAGCCCGGGCGACCTGCCCGAGCTCTGTTTGGTCCCCATCCTTGCGGAGGGCGCCATGTCGTCGATACCCGACGAGCCTATCGGCCGCCGCCACCCCCGCCACCGCCGAAGCCACGAGGCTGATCGGTCGCGGTGAATGGCTTGCCGCCCATATCCTTGAGTTTGTCCTTCTGCGCTTGAGTCAGCACCTTGCCGATCTCTTCGTTCAGGACCTTGGTGTTCTTCTGCATCAAGTCGCCAACGTCCTCACGCTGGATGTCGCCGCTTTGGACTTTCTGGAAGATTTCGCGGTTCGCGGCTTGCTGTCGATCGTTGAGGTCCTTGATCTTCGCTTTCTGTTCGTCGGTCAAGGCGAGATCCTTCTGCACGTCAGGTTGAAGCACCGCTGCGTTGCCACCCAGCTGAACTGAAATCTCCTTCAGGCGCTTCTGTTGATCCGCGGTGAGAATTTTGTTGACCTGGTCGGTCACGTCCTTCATGATTGCCGCCATTGCCTTCTGCCGGGCTTCCTGATCTTCGCCCGCGTTCTGGAATGCGTCCATGAACTTCTGTCGCATGCCATCCTGCATCTCCTGCAGCTTGGCTTTCTGATCGTCGGTCAAGGCCAAGTCTTTCTTGACGTCGTCGCGTCGAAGCAGCATTGAAGGATTTCCGCCACCAGGACCGCCCATCATGCCCCCGAAGCGCTGACCGAAGGAGGTAGCCGTTATCGCGGCAACTCCAATCATCACGAGAATTACTTTAAGATTCATTTCGCTCTACCTCTGCCGTCGAGTTGCACGTAACGATACGCGCTAACGGTCGCATCCTACAGCTTATTCCATAGTGCGCAGCCATGGCGAAG
>JARLGV010000013.1 GCA_031292555.1 Fimbriimonas sp. | reverse complement strand
CGCGTCTTTCGCGGTTCCGATGGCCGCCGCCATCGAGGTGATCAGTTCGTTATGGCTCTGGTCTCCCAACCCGTCGGACTGAGATCCCCACTCGGAAACGTAAAATTTTGAACGCTTGAACCCATACCGATCGAGCATTCCTGACATGTAATCGAGGCTCCTTCGGATATTGCGGACGCTGTAATCCTCCAAGTAGTTTTCGGTGATCTCATCCGCCGAATCGAACAGGAACGGGTACAGGTGAGGCGCGAAGTAGTCGATCTTCCCGTTACATCCCAACTCCTGCAGCCGCCTCAACAGGTCGCGGCTCCAGACGATGGCGTGGGAACCCTCCGGATTCGTGCTGTACGGCCCAAGCTCGCCCAAACAGACGATCACTTTCGCGGTGGGAATCTTGGCGCGAAGCATCTTCACATGGGCGGCGACGACCTCCGCGTACTCTGCGCCGGGCATGTCCCATCGCTCGTTGTCCATCTCCCAATAAGCGACCGTGCTCTGCAGGCCGTGCTTGATCACGTAGTCGACCAGAGTCGCGTTGTTTCGTACGATCTTGTCTAGATTTGAGCGGCTGAAGATGCCCTCATCCAGCGGGTTATGGGTTCGCATCTTGGCTTCGGGAAGCGTCTTCACGTAGACGAAGTCGTTACCGTCGAACATCGAATGGCAATTGAAGAGCAGGTCAAGCTTGAGTCCCTTGGCCTTGTAGGCCGCCAACATTGTCTGGTAGCTGAGGGTGTGCGCCGGGTCGCCGTACTTGTAGTACCACTTCTCGATCGTTCCGTAAGTGCCGCCCTTCTTGCCTAGCACCGGATACCAGTCGAGGGCCGTGTAGGGCCAGAAATAGAAGCTGATCTCAAGACCATAGGGGAACCTGGAGATTCCACCGACCGATTCGATCTCCTTGGCATAACCGGGGAAATCGAGCATCGCCTTGCCTCCGCCCCCGCCGCTGAACGAGCCCGCTGCCGAGAACACATAGGGTGTTGCCGGTTTGGGAGCTTGGAAGCGCACCTGGTCAGAAACCTTGTCCGCATCGGGTGGAAAGCGCTTGAGGTCCTTTGGCGCCTCTCGGGCAAAGGCGGCTCGAAGCGCCTGCTCTTGGATATCTCCGATAGTCGGCTTGACGACCGATACCGCAAGGATCCCGACAACTGGGTCGGCATCGGCGGACCTAAAGGTCAGCGACTCGATCGACTTGGCCGGGAACGGGTTGATCCACCGATAGCCGTAGATACCGACCCTTCCGCTCAGACTGGAGTCGTTCTTGACCGTCAGCAACACCGCCGCCCACGGGTCCGAAACCGGCTGCATCCCCCACCAGTCGTCGATCTGCTTGCCGATCACGATTGGTACTTCCAGCTTCGATCCGTCTTCATACGCGACGATGTATCTCGCCGCCGTTGTGTTCGCGGTGGCCCACGCCGCTGAGTGGAGGAAGATCAGCGAGTTTGCGGGACGGTGGATTTCGATCGACGCCGTCTGCCGTGGGAAGAAGGTTCGATTCTTCGAGAAAAGCATGACGCAGCTTTTGCCTCCGTTCTGCTGAGGATCGACGATATCGAAAGGTATTGACCGGATCTCCTGCAGCCCAGGTGCGAGATTACGCAGATCGTTTTCGCCTTGATCGGTCCATCCGCCCTTTTCGTCCCCCTTCACATCGTCGCGGAATCCCATATTGGCGACCGGCCTCAGGTTGAGCGGATCGATGAAGTTGTCAAGCTGCTGGGGGCAGGAGACGGTGACGTGTTTGACGGTTGCCGATCCCCGCCCGTCGTTGAAGTTCTTGCACCGTACGACGAAAGTGGCGCTCTTCCACTCCTTTGACGTGAGCCCTATCGGGTGGGACTCGTCGAACTTGCTTCCAATCCGGGCACTGACGGTCGAGTCATCGACGGTGAAGTCGACGTCGATATCGTTGCCGCTTTGCTCAACTTGACGCCCCGGCCAAGGCTCGTAAGTGACGAGATTCCCATACTGGTCTCCTCGAATACCCTTGTCCGCGCTGCTTGCCTCCTTTCGGCACAGACCGGCGGTGAGGGTCGACTTGTTCGCCGCTCGAATGATCGAGAGACCGACGACGTCGTCTGAACCTTGGATGCCGCCTTGGGAACCGGAGGGAATGAAGCCCAAGAACACTTCATAGCCCGGTCCCATCGCCTCGCCCAGCGTCAAGCGAACGTGGACTGTGGCACCATCTTTGTTCCAGATGGCAAATGCTCGGGCACTTGCCGCTTCGCTACCCCCCCAATTCTCGTCTGGAGGCGAGAGGGTCAGCATCCCGCCGACAACTTCGCTTTTGCCTCCATAAGGCCCCGGCTTCCAGAAGCCGGTCGACTGGCCGAAACATATGCAAAGAGCACTCGAAAGCAACGCGAGAGCGAGGATAGCGCGACAAATAGACGCAGCAGGCATGTCGAACTTCATTGTTGACCTCCATATTGCCACTAACCCAAGACGGATTGCAAAAGCGCTTTAGCAGGAGCGCCAATGTAGCCTATAATGGGGGTAATCCCTTCGTGAAGGGGGATGGATCGACTTCCATTGAACAATTCCAGATTCAAATTCCTGGCATCGGCAGTCGCGATCGGCACGGTGCCCTTGGCCGCCTTCGGTAGTCTGCCCAGTGGCAAGCCACTGATGCTTCCTCCCGGGTACCTGCGCACGCGCGGCTCCCAGATTGTCGATGCCGGCGGCCATCCGGTTCGGATCGCCTGCATGGGAGGATTCGGGACCGACATCGTCGGAGGGCGGCTCGACTACGATAACGGGCCCTTTCATGGTGTCGACGCGAATATCGAGGCGGTGAAGAGGTTTGGTTTCAACTGCATCCGTGTTGATTTCAACGACAAGAACGTCTCGGACCCCGTCGTCATGGGGCAGTTCGACACGCTGGTCTCGACCTGCCGCAAGTATGGCGTGAGGGTCATCTTCGATAACCACAATAACGAGGCGACGGCTCAGAACTGGGGCAACGCGGCGCAGCAGTCGAACGGGATCTGGTTCGATGCCGGCCCTGGAAGCGACGGGACCGACGGCGCCGGCAACACGGGCACCATCTCCGACGATCTGTTTACCCAGGACTGGATCGCGATGGCCAAGCGGTACGCCGGGGATCCGACGGTGATCGGCTTCGACCTTCGCAACGAACCGGTCGCCCACTACAACCCGCGTCCACCTGTCTGGGGTGGCGGCGGACCGCGCGATATTCACGCCATGTACGAACGGGTCGGGAACGCGATCCAAAAGGTGAATCCGGGAGCCCTGATCATCTGCGAGGCGATTATCAATTGGGAGAAAGGCGCGTATGCCGGCGACTTGACCCCGGCCAAAGCGATGCCCGTGAAACTGAGGGTTCCCGCCAAGGTCGTCTACTCGCTTCATGAGTACTCCTGGGACAAGGTGGACGTCACGAAGAAGGTGCTCATTCCCCGGTTGAACAAGACGTGGGGATTCCTGGTGAGGGAGAACATTGCCCCCGTTTGGATCGGGGAAATGGGCGCAACCGGCAGCCCTAGTGACAAGCGGGCGATCCAGTGGGACGCCGATCTCCTCGCGTACTTGAATGGGGAAGACGGCGACCTCGGCGGTCCAGTCTTTCGCGGACAGGATCAGCCCGTCAGCGCCGACCTCTGGCGTTGGGGGTGCCAGCCCGAGACAGAGGACGGATGCATGAACCACGCCGGAGAGATTCGCCCCGAGATCGCCGAGTACGCATCCGGACAGTTGTTCACCCGCCGACCCATACCTTCATCGATAAGGCGACGATAACATGCCATACGAACTACAGCCGACTGTCGAATTCCCTAACCTGAGGCGCCCGATCGCGCTGATCGTGGACGACCCCGCTCCGTGCATCAACCCGCTCTGGTTTTTCCGGCACCAGGTGGACAAGCAGGCCGAACCGGCCGAGGTGCGGACCATTCCTCTCGAGTTCATGGAATCGTGGTGCGAGTTCATCGGCGCGGCACAGATCAGGGGCGACTTCACCGTTCTCCCCTATCCCGCTGGGCTCGGAAGAATCGACCAAGGGCTGGAGGGCTTCGATCGAACGGAGGTCGCGCGATGGGTCGAACTTGCCCAGCGCTATGTAGCGCCGCAATTCGATATTCACTGCGAGATCCTGACTCACACGAATGCGCTGGACCTATCGACGGGATCGATGCTGCCGATTAGCGAGCATGGCTGGACCGAACTGCAGGACGAAGTCGTCCTCACCGACTACTTCGCCGCCGCCATGCAGATCCTCAAAGAGACGGGGTTGCCGAATTATGGGCTAACCCAGCCCTGCACCTACGTTGGCGATGAGTCGATGTACGCTAGAGCGATTTTGGCGGCCGAGAAGCGGGTCAACAAGCGAAAGGTGACCCACAACCTCCTCCACATGGACTCCCATTCGCGGAACGTGCCTCCGCGGATCACCCACTGCGACTTGGATGCCGGCGAAGCGGTGGTGAGCGTTTGGGCTGCCACCGGAGACTACATTTGGGGAACCCAAGAGCATGGCTCCGAAAGGGCATCGTTGACTCCGCGGCAGATCGCCGACCTGTACCTTACTGAGGACGGCTCCGGTGGCCGTTTGGCGGAACTTATGGGTGGAACGAGTCCGATCGTGCTTATCACCCACTGGCAGTCGCTGTTTTCGAACGGCACTCGCCTCGGTCTTGAAACGTACAAGGAAGTGACTCGCAGGATCCGCACACTCTGGGGCGACCAGGTGACCTGGTCCAAGATCTCCGAGCTCACTGAGCGGTATCTCGTCAGCCGAACCGCCAAGATCGAGTCGGAATCGACCCGCGCCCAGGTTTCGGTGAAGGTCACCAGTCCGTTTTCGGTCGACGTGCTCACCCTCGCCGTCCCGATGCCCTGGCCCCTATTCGAGGCGCCAACCGTCCGATTCGACGGGGTACCGGTGGAAGGCGTTCAACGAAAACAGGACTTGAAAGCAGAGACATGGTGGATGGACGGCTCGACCATAGTCGTCAGCCTCGGCGTAGTCCGCAACATAACCCGAGAGGTCGTGATCACCCCAAACGGCGATCCCGGCTTGGCCTGAGCGTCCAAATCGAGGGGGTATTTGTCAGGAGAAGCAGAAGCCCCCGTAGCCGCCGGAGGGTTCGTGCCGGCGTTTTGCTCTTTGCTGGTTGGAACCCGTGGAGGCTCACGCACCGGCGTGCCCCTGTCGCCCCTTCATCCGTTTCGCGTGATCTTGCAGAAGAGGTTGGTCAGGGTCATCTCTTCCAGCGAACTGGCGGGGTTGGTGGCGATTCGGGGGTCGGCGACGACGATGGCGAGGCACATGGCTCGGGAGATTGCGACGTTGATCCGGTTTCGATCCAGGATGAAACCGAGGCCGCGCGAGCCATATTCACCGTAGCTCGAGCACAGCGAGAGAATACAGACAGGTGCTTCCTGGCCTTGGAACTTATCGACGCTACCGACCCGGGCACCTGGGGGAAGCGCTGACTTCAACCCTCGCACTTGGGCGTTGTATGGCGCGATGAAGAGGAAATCGTCGAGGGTCAAATCTCGAGTGCCGCCGTCCTTCGCCGTATATCGTGAACCGGCAAGCTGCCGATAGATCGCCCCAACCTGCTCGATCTCTTCGTCGCTCCGCTGGACGTTGCCGTCATGACGGACTGGCACGAAAACGATTCCGGCTCCATATGGCGAGTCGATCGACTGCCGTGCGCAACTCGCCTCCGACTTCAGACGACCTTGGTAAATGCTGTCCGAGATGAAGCGGCAGACGGACGGATGCATTCGGCGGGACTCACCGAGGAACAGACCGTAGTCGGCCGGAACGACTGGATGAAACACCGGACGATCCGGGGCGCTGGAGGCTTGGTCCTTCAGGGCGTACTGGAGGGCTGAGAGCCCGGCATCTCCCGGATGAGATCCCTGAATCGGCTGTTCAAGCTGCATCTGGTCGCCAAGAAGGATCAGATTGCGCGCGCATCGGGCCATCGCCACCGTGTTGGCGAGCGAAACCTGGCCGGCCTCGTCGATAAACAGGTAGTCGAGGGCGTTCTCCCACTCGGGACGTGTGAAGAGCCATGCGGTTCCGCCTACGACGCCGTGAGAGAACGCACCTTTGGCGGAGCCTCCACTTTTGACGTATCTCAATCCGGGGCTTTCGGAAAATAGCAGATCGTTCTCGTCGTCTCCCACCTTGATCCCGACCATCTCTCGACCGGCCTCGGCCATCGTTCGCGAACATGCCCTAAGGAGATTGATCACCGCCTTGTGACTGTTGGACGCAATCCCGACTGACTTGCCAGCGTCGAGCAGGTCGGCGATCACGTGCGAGGCGGTGTAGGTCTTCCCGGTTCCGGGGGGGCCTTGGATCACCAGGCAACCGCCCGTCATCGAACGAACGACCCGGATCGCCGCTTCGGTGGTCGTTTCCTCAGACGCCTGCAGAGTCGAGGCAGGCGGCATCCGCTTGAGAAGGGCTGCCGCCGGAGCGGGCAGATTGCCCGACAGATGGGTTTCCGCTACCGCCGCAAGGGCTTTTTCGATTGCCGATGCCGAAACGATTTCGTCAGGAATGAGTGAACCCGCTTGAGGAAACTCACCTCTGAACCGGTCGTGCAAGGTTCGCATTCCCAGTTTGAGTTCCAGCTTTCCGGAGGCCAAGTCGAGGTGGAACAGGGTGAACTTGGCGCCCAAGTCGCAAGTGAACATGACCTTCGATTGCTCTCCGGCCTCGAGCTTGCACTCCTGGCTCGGGTCGAAACAATAGGTCTGCACCAGCGATTGCTTCTCGGGCCGTGGCTCGCCGACGGCTCTTACTCCTTCGATGCATCCCAAGTCGTCGCGCAGTTCTTCGGGAGTCGCCTGTGCACGGTCGAACATCCGCCACCAGATCGGCTTCGCCTCCCGCCGGTGGAAGCCGATGAGGTCGGCGAGTACGTGCGAGACGTAATCCCGCCTTTGCCGCAGCTTCTCAACCGTCTCAAGGCGGTTACGCACCTCGTCCGACACTGCTGTAGCCTCGGTCGTCAACTCGGACTGGATGGCTGTTCGAGGCGGGATGCCGTTTTCGGCGGCAACGCACCTGAGCCAATCGAGTAGCTCAGCGGTGGACTTGCAGTCGTCCTCGTTGTAGTCGCGAATGTCCTTGAGGATGGCGCTGGGTTGCCAGTCGGGCGACTGATGGGTCGCGATCCAGTTCGCATACTGGACGATCGAGTCTACGGCGGTCGCAACCTCGGTGGCCCGCTTGGGGCGGTAGAGGCGCTCGACCTTCTTGATGCTATAGCTCTCCTCTCCGATCCGAAGGGCGTTCCGGACGATCTGGTACAGATCGACGAAGACGCCTTGTCTCAGAAGCTCGTCGACCTCGTCCTGACGTGTATCGTGACGGGTACTGAGCCTTCGAACCGCGCTGACCTCATAGGCAGCGTAGTGGTAGATGTGCAATCCCCGGTTATCGAGCCATCGCATAAACACCCAGTCGATGAAGCCCTCAAACGCCGTCTTCTCGCCTTCGCGATCGTGCGCCCACCAATCCAGGAAGTGGCTCGGATGCCCGTCCAGCGTCCAGACGCCGAAGAGGAACTCGAGTCCTCCGGGGACGAGCGGATACCCCTCCATGTCGAAGAAGACGTCAGCCGGGTCGGCGGGGGGCAGTGCCGCCAGGCCTACCGGCTCGCCGCTACGGCCTATCTGGGATAGAACTTCAAAAGCGGGAGGGGCATCGGGTCGGCTCTTGCGGAGATCTGTCGTCCGGCTTTGAAGCCTCGCTTGGTCGGCGAGCTTTCGCAACGAGTCCTCCGCAAGTTTTGGAACGACTCGGTCTCCTGCCTCGGCCAGTTCCCGCACCGTCTCGATGCCTGCGTTTCTGAGTTTCTTGATCTGTCCCACCGTTATGCCGGCGACCTGCACGAGGTGATCGTTCTCCGTGAAGTAGGCTCCCGCATAGGAAGACCACCGGCCGTGGTCGGCCCTCGGCAACGGCTCCGGCCGATCCGCGAAGTTGCCCGAGAAGGACCTTTGCATCTCGAAGAAGGCCCGTTTCAGTTCGCGATAGTAGTAGATGAAGTCCTCGACCTGAAGTTCGACCCGCTCCTTGGTGCCGAGGATGATTCCGAACTTCTCCGGTATTGGCCCGCCAGTGGTCTTTGCGAGCATCTCGGAGTAGCAGCAGAGCTGGATCGCATAGTAGGGCTTTGGCGATCGGGCAAGCTTGGTATCCCAGACCTCGTATGCCCCTTGGGTGTCGAGGATGAGAAAGTCGGAGTAGCCGGCGAAGTCGCCATCCTCCAGGTAGGCCTGGTAGATGATGGACGGCTTCCGGGCAAACGCGGCCCGGGTCTCCTCACGCGCCCGGACGATGCTGGCTTTAGAGATCTCGACCAAATCGGACGTGAACGCCTTGAATTCGGTGAGAACCGTCTGCTCGTGCTCATCTCCCGTGCGGGCGATGAGGGCCTGGTCCTCGGTCTCCAGGTCCGGCGCGACCGCTCCCGGATTCTCCAAGTGATACCGGTCCATCCACGAGGCGAACGGGGAGGTGGAATACCGAATCAGATCTGACGGGGAGAAAAGGAGACCTCCAGCCTCGTTACGCTTCATTGCATACAGTCATAGCAGGTTTCCCCAGCATGTATTCTCGGCCAATGTGTTGTGTAGCCAATAGGAACGAGTCTCACTTCATGCTTGGGACGACTTTCGTTTACTCTTTAGGTGAAGGCGAGCGAGGTCGTCAATGTCTTGGAATCGAATGGTTGGGTGCTCGATCGGCAGCGCGGGAGTCATGACCATTTCGTTCATAGGTCGTATCCGGGCCGTATTACCACCGTTCCCATGGCACACGGCGATCTTAAGGTTGGAACTCTCACGAACATTGAGCGCCAGTCTGGACTGAGATTAAAATGAAATACGCAATTCTTCTGGAGCCTCAGCACGAAGGCGGATCTACTGGAACCGTTCCAGATCTCCCTGGTTGTGTCAGCCAAGGCGAGACGGAAGCGGAGTGCCATGCGAATATCGCGGAGGCGATTGAGGGCTGGATTGAAACGGCCCACCGTAACGGCTGGCCGGTCCCAAAGCCCAGCTTCCGATCGTCAGTCGTCGAAATTCGGGCGGCCTGAACATCCCAGGTCGACAGATCCGATCTGACAGGGAGACAATGGGATTCACAGAATCACTGCGCCAGATTGCGTTGCTTCCCATCATGTCTCTCGGGCAAGAGCGCGTCCACCATTTCTAATCTCTCGCTTGTGAGGGATTGGTGTATGGGAACTGGCCATGTACTATGGCCACATGAGGGCCGACCCGTTCGACAGGCTGATAGCGGGAACTGCCTTCCAGGAGAACCTGCCGCTTGTTACCGCCGACCGCAATTTGCGCCGACTGACTTGTCTATTCACGATCCTCGCGCAGTAACGGTGTGGGGCCGCTTGAATCGTGGTATGCCAGAACGAGGTCGTCCAGACTACTGGATAGCTTGTCCTTGCCCACATTTCCTTGATCGAGTAACCAAGTTGTCTAAACATTAGGCCCCCGGAAGGGGCCGCTTCCGATCGCGATTTGGCTCGATCGATTTGCCCGTGAAGACCCGATGGTGCTGCAAACAGGCTATGGGTAATGGCGACCCTGCCCGGGCCGGTTCGCGGTGCTCGCCCTGGGCTCTGGCTGCCCAGGATAGGTTCGAAGGACCACTTCAGGGTCGAACCGACCAAGTCATTACCTCTCACGAGAAGCGAGTCAGGACAAACTCCAGGATGGGTCGCATCTTCCTTGGCTCATGAAACGGCATCCTAAGCACAGGCATTTGACTTTAAAAGCTAGCTTTTCAATAAAAAACTATGCTTTTATGTAAATGACTAGGATAGAAGAGCGTTTGCCTATACAATGACTGGGCTAAGCCCGTGGATTTGGAAGCTGGTCTCACTGCCGGACTCCCTAGACCACCCGATCTATGCAACGGAGCAAACCATATGAACCTTCATCGACCAGCCCGCGCGTTCGCGTCGGCCTTTACGCTCATCGAGCTTCTTGTCGTCATTGCGATCATCGCAATTCTCGCTTCTATTCTCTTTCCGGTCTTCGCTCAAGCCAAGAAAGCCGCTAAATCGATTGTCGCTTTGTCCAACGTAAAGGAGATCGGGCTCGCCGAGAAGATGTATGTGGGAGACAACGACGACGCCTATGAGTGCATCGTCGCAAATCCGAACAACAACGGCGATGAGGACGGC
The DNA here is from genome assembly GCA_031292555.1 of Fimbriimonas sp. Lineage (GTDB taxonomy): Bacteria > Armatimonadota > Fimbriimonadia > Fimbriimonadales > Fimbriimonadaceae > Fimbriimonas. Next base: position 70,365 of record JARLGV010000013.1, on the reverse strand, counting down.
GGCTGCGCTCCACACCTTGGCTGGTACACCGCCAACGGCGGGTGGGTCGCTTCTATAGCGAATTACGTGAAGAACGGCGGAATTTTCCTCTCCCCAGGAGCGACTGCCCCCTTCTGGATTGCGGGACCGGAATCGGGAGTGATTGGAACGTCCTCCGGTAACGGTGGGCCTGATGGATGGTGCCCGGACGGCAATCCGAACCCTGCGGCAACCCACGCCTATTGGGCGGACACTCTCAACGCGGCAGCCCCCGGCGGAGTCTCGTTTATGTACCGAAAGGCGTTTGGCGGTGCGGCTTGGTTCAACGGTGGGCCGATCACCGACACGATGGCGGAGAACCCCTCCAACAACATCGTTAACTACGAATATGCATCATGGAGCCGGGATGCCAACTACACCATCTGGGGCCAGTATCCGGTTGGGAACCTGAATAACCTTGTCCTTAATGTCGTTTTCATGGACGGTCACGCGAAGAAGACGATGGGGACGCAGTTCAGAGCACTACGCTACGGAGCCGAAGGCTTCGCAGTTCCGAATCAGCTCAATGGGCCGTTCACCGCGAATGGCATGAGCCTTGATTGGTTCGTCAACCCGGACGGCTCCAACTCTGCGAGCCCTGCCACGAATACAAGCGACCTCTAGGATGGGAAAGCTCAGTGTCGACCCAAGGGCTTTCTTCGGGATTTTGGCTGTGGTAGTCGTGATTGCGGTGTTCCTGGTTTTCAGGGCCGCTAACGCCAATCAGAAAGTGCCGCTTCCTGATCCGAATATGTTCAAAACAAAAGCTGCGCAGACTGCGCACACCTAATGCAAACCTTCTATCATCAATCTGCAACTATGAGCGAGTGTCAAGCAAAGTCAGCAAGGGGTTCGTATCAACGAATCTTCGAAGACATTAAGTTGCAGATTGATCGAGGTGACCTGCGCCCCGGAGACGTTCTGCCTACCCGGGCCGAGCTCGCTAAACACTATGCCACGGCGCGTGCGACCGTCGACAAAGCGTTTAGCGAGCTTGTTCGCAGTGGAATCGTCATCAGCGGCAGCGGTCGCCGAACCGTAGTCGCCGTGAAACGAGAATCCGAAGTCCAGATCACGACCATCGGGGTCCTCTGGAACTGGACCGAAGAGCAGGAGGAGCGAGGTGGAGACTTCCTCGATGTCCTATTCCGAGGCATCCGTGAGGCAAGCTCCGAGTTTCTTCTCGAAGTCATTTTCCGCAGAGCGCCCCTGCATATGTGGAGCGAAGCGATTGGCGGAAGAAGTGCGCAAGGACTGTTGGTTGTGCGCCCTGACTTTGCCGATAACGCCGTCATCGACGCGATCCAGAGTTCGGGAATACCGGTGGTGCTTGTCCCCGGCGCATTGGACGAGAGTCCAGCCCCGACGGTCGCCGCCGATAGCGCCGGCGGATGCGCTGCCGCAATCGAGCATCTGACCGATCTCGGCCATCGCGACATTGGGTTCGTGGGTCTGACCGCGACGGTCCCCGACCACTTCGAGCGGCTTGCCGCCTTCTTGCGGGAAACCGGCAATCGTGGAATCACCGTTCACCCCGAGTGGATTCGGATCGCTCACGAGAACAAACCGACGCGATTTCGCGACCACCTAGCCGATTGGCTGAGCAAGGATCGCCATCCAAGCGCCGTCATCTGTTCCGACTTCCTGATGACTCTATCCGTGCTTGGCAGACTAAGGGATTTGGGCCTGTCGGTGCCAGAAGACGTGTCCGTCGTAACCTTCGACGATCCGGCGGCAGCGGCGCAAATGAATCCATCTCTCACTGTCGTTGCCCAACCCATCGCTCGGCTGGGCTATCGGTCGGTTCAGAGGCTGCTGGAATGTATCGCAGGAAAGGAAGTTCCTCCCTTCGACCGCCTGCCGACCGAACTGATCGTCCGGGAATCGACCGGACCCGTATGCGCCAATCGAAACCGGCAAAGCGAGAGAGCCAACCGTGATGCCTCTTGAATAAATGCGTTCATATCGAGCGACTATTCAAAGGCCAACCCATCATCTCACCAACCGAAAGCTGGTGGGAATCAGGGGTCACTTTCAACACCGCCGCCGTGTTCTTGGAGCCTGTCGATACGAATCTGGTCGCGCTGGGCGCCCTACTGGGTGAATCTAGCTTCGATCGATTTCCGGACGGGGTCGTCGCGCTCCACTACCGCGCGCGGCCAAAGCTCGATCCTGGCTTTCCGTGGACCCGTTCGTTTGTCGGCCTCTCGATCCATCTGCCCGATCTGACACCGATCAAGCGTTTTGAGTCATTCGTACTGGGGCCGGGCGGAATCCTGCTCGGAGCCGACGATCAGGGAGTGGAAGACCCCCGAATCACTTGGCTGGATGGCAAGTGGTGGATGTTCTACTGCGGAGTGTCACTCACCGGCGACCAACACCCCGCAAATATGTGGATCGGATCCATTTGTGCCGCATCCTCGGACGACTTGCTGCACTGGCAGAAGCATGGTCCGGTGACCGGCGAGGATCCATCGTTTGCCACCTCATCCAGCCTGGCCACGATCAGCAACAAAGACGGGGTCATGTTCCCGGATCGCATCGACGGCAAAGCCGTACTCTTGCATCGGCCGATGGATGGTGACATCGGGACATGGGGGATCAATATCGCTACGGCCGATCGTCCGGAGGGCCCCTATTCTGACTTGGGCCAGGTACGAGCGGCGATGGCATTTGAGGGGTACCAGCAAAGCTGGGCCGGGGCCGGCTCGGTACCGATCAGGGTTCGCCCGGGCCTCTATCTGTCCATCGAACATACTGGCAACTACATTGCCGGCCAAAAGCGTAAATACGTGCTTGACGCGTTCCTTTACGACTTCAATCACTGGAACCCCTCCAAACCAGAGAGCCTGGTTGTGGGGCGACTGGATGACATGATGCGTCCCGAAACCGACTTCGAGCTTTACGGATCGTCGCCTGATAGCGTCGGCAACGTGCTATTTGCGTGCGGAACCTACGTGCACGACGGTTGGCTCTATATCCCCTATGGGGGAGGCGACACTTGCGTCTTGGCTGCGCGGTTGCGGTTCGACGATCTCGTAGCCCTGATCGAGACCCAGGCGGTATGCCATTGATCACGCTCCTTCTCGCCGGGTGGCTCGCGAGCCCACAGGCGGTCATGATCGACCGGGTTCGCTTCCTTCCCGATCAGCCTAAGCCGTACCTCCTCCGAGACTGGGATGCGACCGCGAAAGCCGCCAACGCCATCTTCTTCGATCTGCATCGGAAAGGTCCGTACCTGCCTCTGGTCTGGCTGATCACGGGAAAGCATCGGACGGACAAGTCGACGTTTGGCATGCCGTCTTATGTCGGGAACGAAAGTGCTCGGGGGCAGACGGGAGAGGCCATTTGCCAGTTGGGGGCCATTCTAGGTTCAAGCGCGGCAAAACTGGATGGCGCCCGAGGCGCCACCGATTGGCTGGGTATGTCTACTCAGTTCTTCAATCCGAAAGAGGGCCTGGTTCTGAACAACGTCGGGGCTGGAACCGACACGAGCTTCTGGTACGTGCTTCTGCCCAGCCTGGACTACATTCAGCTTTCCCTCTCTCACCCCGACTGGAAGCAAGGCAAAACGACGAGCCGCAAGATCGCCGATACATGGGCCCGGGGGATCGAGGAACTCGACGGTAATTTCGATCACACGGCATACAACTTCAGGACCAAGAAGCCGCTCGACAACAAGCTGTGGATCGAGCCGGATGCGGCGGCCGGAGTAGCCTATCTGGAACTGTCCGAAGGGCTCCGGCTGAATGACGTCAAGTACCAGCAAGCCAGCGAAAGAGCGCTCCGCTTTCTGGAACACCGGACCAATAACCCGACTTACGAGGTCCTGACCCCTTACGGCGCCTTGTCAGCGGCGTATCTGAACGCCGAGAAGGGCGAGAATTGGGACGTCAAGCGCTTCACGAATTGGTGCTTCGAGCCGACTGCGCCTCAACGGGCCGGCTGGGGCATGGTGTTGGGAAACTGGGGAGGTCTGGATGTCGGCGGCTTGATGGGATCGGTCACCGACGGCGGAGGCTATGCCTTTGCCATGAACACCTTCCTGGACGCGGCGAACGTTGCACCGATTGCGAGATACGATGCCCGGTTTTCAAGGGATATCGCAAAGTGGATCTTGAATCTCGCCAATTCAGCAAGGCTGTTTTATGGCGACGCAGTTCCGAGCGATCATCAATCGTCAGCGGCTTGGAAAGGCGATCCGGGACACGGGCTTGCGTACGAGGGCCTTCGGCGTTCGAGGGAAGGCAAGAGCCCCTACGCCACCGGAGATGCGGTTCAAGGGAGCGGGGCGAAGACTGATATCGGGCTGTACGGCAGCGGATATGTCGGCCTGCTTGCCGCCCTCGTTCACCCGACGAACGTTCCGATGATCCTCCGGATCGACCTTCGGGCCACCGATTTTCTTCCCGTCAAGGCATTCCCGACCGACCTCTATTGGAACCCGTATAGGGAAGAGAAGACGGTCACCCTCAATCTTGGCCGACGTGCGGTAAGGCTTTACGACGCCATTCGGCATCGGTATCTCACGCAGTATCCCGTATCCGGTAGCTTCGCACTCAAGCTGGCTGGCAACCAGGCCGCTCAGATTGTGCAGGTCACGCCATCGAACTGGACGAGTATTTCAGGCAACGTCACGCGAGTTGCTGGGATCGCGATCGACTACAACAACGGCAGTCGATCAAGACCCGAACATGCCGCCGTCGTGCCGAGGGACCAATCGGTGTCGGTGCGTATGTCCCGCGCCGTGTTCAATTCGGTCGGGCATGTGGAGTGGGATCGGATCGCTTCGGACCCCATCCAGCTGTCGGGGGGCGAAGGGAGCAGAATGCGCGCAACCCTTCGATTCGCCTGGGACGATCGATACGCCTACTTTCGAGTCCAGCAGAATGCGCCTTCCACGGAGACGATTCAAGCGCCATCCCGCGAAGAACTGGCTCTCCATTGGTGGGATTTCGAGGACGTCGTTATCAGCCTCGATCCGGGACGTGGCTTGACGTCGGTTGCCTCGGTGCCTGGGATCACTTTGGGATGGAGTTCAGAGGGTCAGAACGATCTCTTCCTGTGTCCCGACTTGGGCGCCAAAGACCTCGAAGTTCAGACATCTGGAACCGCCAAAGGCTCCAACCGCGAGATTGAAGGCAGGATCTCTTGGAACGCCTTGAACCGAGCCTTTGGATACGTCGCGTCCGGCGAACGGCTTCCCGCCACTGGCCGCAAACTCGGTTGCCAACCTCTCCTCGTAGACGGAACGTTTCGCCGTCAAGCGTATATCGGAGGCGCTCGATACACTAAGCCGAGCGGCTATGACCAGAACTCCCGCACCCTCGTTCTCGTCACCGCCGATCTCGGCAGGGCTCATGCGAACTAGGCCCAGTTGGCCGGCTCTTCTGTTCGTCACGCTCCTGAGCAGCGTCGGATGCCGCCAAGCCCGCCAAGATTCGCGCCACCACGTGGTGTTCCTCTATCCGATAGAGGACGACCGCCCAATGGTCGAGGGGCTGATTCGTCAGTTTGGGGCTCTCCATCCCGATATCGATCTCGAGGTCCGGGCAGTTCCCGGAAACCAGTACCAGGCCAAGATCAAGACGCTTGTCGCGGCCGGTGAACCCCCCGACGTCTTCGTATGCGGCGACGTGACCTTTCCCTACCTGCGGCCGTTTGTTGCCGACCTTTCGGATCTGTGCTTGAGGGACGCGAAGGAGATCGACTTCGCGGATTACTATCCAGCGGTCAGCCGGGCCTTCACTGTCGGCCGGCGCGTCTACTTCTTGCCCCAATCCTTCAATGTGTCGCTCTTGTACTACAACAAGAAGCTCTTTCGCCAATCGAACGAGCCGCTGCCATCGGCAAATTGGACGTGGGCGGACTATGCGGATGCGGGTCGAAGGCTGACCAAACGAGGATCCGACGGACGCGTCGTGACCTGGGGAAGCACGATCACGACCGGATGGTGGGGGGAGTGGCTGACGCTCGTACACGGCGCGGGCGGCGACTTCTTCAATAAGTCGGTCACAGTATGCACGCTCGATACCCCCCAAGCCCTCACGGGCCTGACGTTCTACCGTGACAAGATCTACCGGAACGGGTTTGCGCCGGCTCCCGGAGAGGGTGCATCGACCGGTTTTCGCAGCAACACCTTTGCGATGGAATTTGGGGGGCATACCGGTAACTGGAAGTCCTATAGACAGATCCCAGACCTGGATTGGGACATCGAGGCCCTTCCAAAGGGGCCGGCCGGGCGTCGGGGCGGAGAACTGTCCCTCAGCGCAATGGGCATTTCCAAGAAGTCCAGAGAGCGTGAGGCGGCGTGGCAGTTCGTCAAGTTCATGAGCGGGAAAGTAGCCATCGAAGCGTTCGCTCGCTTTGGCTATCCGGCCGTGCGAAGGTCGGTGGCGGCCATGCCGTTCTACGCCTTGCAGCCGCCCCTCAACAAACCCGCTCTCGAAGTCGCGATGGAGTCTGCCGAGCCGGATCCGGACGCTCCCGACTTCATGGAGATCGCCCTCGACCTCGTTCAGCCCGAGATCGACGAGATGCTGTCCGAGGGTCTGCAAACCCAAGCGGCTGCACGAAGGGCAACCCGGTCGGCGGATGCATTTCTGAAGACCCAAGTCAGCCGGGGCGGTCCGTGAGGCGATCCCAAGTCCGCTGGTGTTGGGCAATGATCGCTCCCGTCATTCTGGGCCTCGCGATCTTCACCTACGGACCGATGCTCGTGTCTCTCGGGTTGAGCTTCACCAACGACGATGCGGTGAAAGCGCCATCCTATGTCGGCCTGGCGAACTACAGGTACCTGCTTTCCGCCGACCCGTCCTTTTGGATTTCGGTGAAAGTGACCGGAATCTACGCGGCGGCAAGCGTGACCTTGGGCTTGCTTGCCTCCCTGAGTGTCGCCCTCATTCTCAACCAGGACATCCCGTTCCGAGGGATGTTCAGAACGCTCTACTATTTCCCGACGATTCTTCCTGCGACGGCATCGGGCGTGTTGTGGGCTTTCATCTTTCAACCGCAGGACGGTCTGCTGAACGGATTGCTGCGGAAGGTCGGCGTCGGCCACCCTCCCGCTTGGACCGATTCCCCGCAGTGGGCGCTGCCGGCGCTGGTGATCATGAGCGTGTGGGGATTTGGGGGCGCGATGGTAGTGTTTCTCGCCGGGCTGCAGGATGCCCCTAAGTACCTTCATGAAGCCGCGTCGCTGGACGGCGCGACAGCCTGGAAGAAGTTCTGGGTCATCACTTGGCCCGCCCTGACCCCGCTCGTTTTCTTCAACCTGACCATGAGTCTGATCGGCTCGCTCAAGGCGTTCGACCAGGCATTTGCCTTTGGCACTTCGGGACCCGGAGTCGGCGGGCCCGCCAGAGCAACGCTGTTCTATGTGCTCAACTTGTACGAGAAGGCGTTCGGGCACTTTCACATGGGCTTGGCCGCGGCGATGGCTTGGATCCTCTTTGTCGCCATCGCGGCATTGACGGCGGTGAACTTCGCTGTTTCCAAGCGCTGGGTCAAGGGGGCAAGCGCTTGAAACCCGGCAAGATCCTTGCCCTCGCAGTGGCGACGCTCGGGCTGGCGATCTGCCTCGCTCCCGTGATCTGGCTCTTCTCGACGTCTCTGAAACCCTTTGGGGAGATCTTGAGGGCACCGACCGCACTCATTCCGAAACACGCGAGGCCGCAGAACTTCACGGACTTCTTCAGTTCGTTCACGTTCTGGAGGTCGTTTGCCAACTCGTGCATCGTCGCGGTTCTGAGCGTGCTTGGAACACTTGCTTCCTCGATTCCTGCTGGATATGCTTTTGCGCGCCTCAAGGCCCGGGGAAGCGGCCTCGTCTTCGCACTGCTCATCGCGTCCCTGATGCTGCCCGGCCAGGTCACTATCGTTCCCGTCTTCCGCCTGTTCGCGTCGTTGGGGATGATCGACACGTTCTATCCGTTGGTTCTGCCTGCCTGGCTTGGCACCAACGCGTTCGCGATCTTCCTGATGCGTCAGTTCTTTCTCAGCATTCCTGAGGAGATGTTGGAAGCCGCTCGACTCGATGGCGCCAGCGAGGGGAGGATTCTCCTTCGCGTGGCCGCCCCACTCGCGAAGCCGGCGATTGCCACTGTTGCCATCTTCGCGTTTCTAGGTTCGTGGAACGATCTTTGGGGGCCCCTGATCTACCTGAACAAGGAGAGTTCAATGACACTCATGGTGTCCCTCATGAACTTCGTGGGCGGCAGCGGAACCGCCCAGGGAACCCCTTGGAATCTGGTCATGGCAGGAGTCGTAGTCACCGTCCTTCCCGCCTTTGTCCTTTTTGCCATGTTCCAAAAAACCTTCGTCGCCGGCATCTCCACCACCGGCTTGAAGTAGCCGGACCGGGCGCGGCGGCGTTGCCGTCAATTGCGGATGGTGAGTCGGGCGGACACAGCGGCGTCGGCGCTGTTGGGGCCGGCGGTGAATGTGACGGAACCGGGTTCGAGCGTCCAAACGTGTTCGTTGGCGTTCCAATAGGAGAGGTCCTTGGCCGCCACATCCAAGCGGACGGTTGCCGTCTTTCCCGCTTTGATGGCGACGCGCTTGAAGGCGCGAAGCTGCTTGATCGGGCGGTACACCTTCGAGTCGGGATAGCTCGCGTAGAGCTGAACGACCTCTTCGCCGTCGCGCGAACTGGTGTTCCTCACTCGGACGGTCACTCTCACCGTCTGGTTGATGGAGATCGCCTTGCGTGATAAAGATAGGTTTTGATAGGCAAATTTGGAGTAGCTAAGGCCGAAACCGAACGGGTAGAGCGGCTGGCCCTTGAAGTACATATATGTCCGGCCATGGGTCAGGTCGTAGTCCTCCATGGGTGGAAGATCGTCGAGGGACCGGACCCAAGTCTGGCTGGTTCGGCCCGCGGGGTTGAAGTCTCCGAAGAGGACGTCGGCCAGACCGTCTCCCAACTCCTCACAACTCTGGGTCAGGTGGACGATTCCTGGCACGTGCTCTTGGGACCAGTTGATTGCGTATGGGAAGCTGCTGACCAGCACGAGGACGGTATGGGGGTTGACCGCCAATACCTGCTTGACCAGTTCCTCGTCTTCGAGATCGATCGACTTGCGATCAAGCCCTTCTCGGCCGTAGCTTGGCTTCTCAGCCTGTGCCCACTTCATGTTCTCGCCGCCGTTCGGGTGGTTCCCGACGACCACGATCGCAACATCGGCTTCTTTGGCGGCTGCTACCGCGTCTTCGCCTCCCAAGGCCGTTGCTATCTGGACGCCGTCGCCCAGTTTCGTCTTGATGCCCTCCAGCGCGGTGACGGCATGCGGGGGCTTGCCGCTGTACCAGTCGAAGATCACTTCGTTGCTGCGCGAACCGACCACCGCCACTCGCTTCAGTTTGGATTTATCGAGGGGAAGTATTCCGTCGTTCTTGAGGAGCACGACCGACTCGTCGGCCGCCTGACGGGCTATCTGGATGTGTTCGTTGCTGAGCCACGGCGCCGGACCCTTGCCGATCGTCCGATACGGATTAGGTGAATCGGCCGGATCGAGTGTGCCGAGCTTCACTTGCACTCGCAGGTTCCTCCGATCGGCCTCGTCGATGTCCGATTCCGTGATCAGTCCCTCTTTGAGCGCGCCTTGGACCCCCGCAAAGTAGTTGTCGAGGAAGCGAGTGATTCCCGCCTTGATGCACAGCGCGGCTGCTTGGCTCGGCGAACTCGTCACCTTGTGAGCGGTCATCAGCAAGCGATAGGCGCCACCGTCGGTGCAGATAATCCCGTCTTGACCCCAGTCGTTGACCGCCATGCCACGCAGGATCGAGGTGTCGATGGCACAGGGCACGCCGTTTACCGCATTGTAGGCAGCCATGAACGCGCGGCTCCCCGCCTCGACGCCCATCCGGAATCCGACCGAGTAGTACTCGCGAAGCTGGCGTTCGTCAAAGTTGGAAGACGAGTGTTCGCGGGTGTCTTCGTTGCTGTTGGCCAGGAAGTGCTTCATCAGCGAAGCGCACTGCCAGTATCGCTTGTCGTCTCCCTGCAAGCCGCGTACCATTCCTGCCACTAGACTGCCCACGAGGAACGGGTCTTCGCCGTATGATTCCTCCGTCCGGCCCCATCGGGGGTCGCGAGCCAGGTCCGCGTTTGGGGTGAAGGCGATTACCGCCGCCTGTTGGATGTCGGGGTTCTGCCAGATGTATCGGGCCTCGTAGCCTTCGACGTGACCGACACGCTTGAGCAGATCGGGGTCCCAAGTCTCCCCAAGACCGTAGCCTTGGGGGAAAACGGTGGTCTGAACTCGATGCCTCGGCAGCCAATTCGCCGGCCCGTCCTGGGCCACGCCGTGAATTCCCTCGATGCTTCCGCTGAGGCGGATTCCGAGGCGGCGCAGGTCCGCGAACCCCAACAGCCCGATCTTTTCGTTGAGCGTCAACCGAGAGAGCAGATCGGTGATGCGAACTTCCGGGCTCAGCCTTAAGTTGCGGAACGGGTACGGCTGCTTCTGGGCGGCCGTGAATTGCTCGGGCGTGACGGTAGGACCAGACCCAGGCCTACCTGGCCCCTGGGCAAAAGCAAGTCCCGACACGGCAGATAGTAGGGCGACAGTGACCACGGTCCGCATTTCAGCCTCAGTATAAGCGGGGCGAGTCGACACGGCGATGCCAAAAGCATGTTTTTGTTAACGCGGTAACTCGATGTGCTCTGCCTCTACCCGCATCCTTTGCCGAAGTAGAGATCGGACCAGGTTTGACCCCGGATTGGTCCCCCGGCAGCAGCCCGGGCGTCGAAGAGCCCCCGGCTTAGTTCCAGGGGCCCCTATCGGGGTGGAATGTCGTCCGATTCCGACGACCAACATAGATGTGGGTAAAGGCAAGGCAGATACCTGACCTTCATGTTGACCGGGCCCTATTTCGAACCCGGCGCCAAATGCCCGGGCTCCCTGCGGCCTGGGCCGTGCCGGTTGGTCAGTGTATCGCCTAGTTCGGCGCGGGCCTTCTCAGCTTCGGCCTGGAGAAGCCTTACGATATCTGGATGCTCGTCGGAGACGTCCTTTGTCTCGCCGATATCGTGCACGAGGTCGTACAGTTCCTCCTTCTCCAAAGTGCGATGCGAGTAGTTTGCAGGCACTCCGTCTCGCCCACCGGGCCTGCCGTCCAAGGTCTGATAGGTATGGGGAAGTTGGAGCTTCCACTTGCCGTCGGAGGTCGTCACGGCTTGAAGTTGGTTGACTTCATAGTAGAACCAGTACGAGTCGTGTGGGTTCTTGGCTCCGGGTTGACGGGAGATCAAGGGCCATACGTCCATCCCGTCGATCTTGTGGTTGGGCAGTTCGGCTCCGACGAGGTTGGCGATCGTCGGGAAGAGGTCGATCGTCATCAGCATGTCCCAAGAGTTGGTCCCCTCCGGGATCTTTCCGGGCCAGCGCATGATGCACGGTTCGCGCGTCCCTCCTTCCCAATTGGTGCCTTTGCCTTCCCGAAGCGGCTTCGCCGAACCCCCGTGGTTTCCGTATGAGAGCCACGGTCCGTTGTCGGAGGTGAAGATGACCCACGTGTTCTTGTCGACGCCGTTCCTCTTCAGCGCGCTCAGGATCTGGCCGACCGACCAGTCGATCTCTTCGATCACATCGCCGTACAGGCCGCGCTTGGTCTTCCCCCTGAACTTGTTGCTTACTCCCAGAGGCACGTGCGGCATGCTGTGAGCGACGTAAAGGAAGAACGGATGGGACCGATTCTGACGGATGAACTTGACCGCCCGCTGTGTGTACCAGGTGGTGAGGTGGTTCAGGTCGTCGATCGACATCTCCTTTCGGAAGACCTTGTCGTTGTCGTAGATCGGCAGGTTCGGATACTCCCGCTTGATGGCAGCGATTGCGGGAGGGAAGTTCTTGATCAGATCGGGGTGGTTCGGCCAGTAGTCGACCGAAAGCGGGATGCCGAAGTACTGATCGAACCCGTGGCGGAGCGGCATGAACTGGGGCGAATCGCCGAGATGCCACTTTCCGAGCATGCCGGTCGCGTACCCCTGTTTCTTGAGAAGCTGGGCGAGGGTCGTCTCGTCGTCGCTGAGCCCGACCTTGGAACCGGGACCGAGGGCCCCGTGAATACCAAGCCGGTTGGGGTAGCAGCCGGTGAGGAGCCCGCAGCGGGAGGCCGAACATACGGGCTGCGGGACATGGAAGTTCCGAAAGACGGCCCCCTCGTCGGCCATTCGGTCCAGATTCGGAGTCGAGAACCCCTCCGCGCCGAACTTGCCGACGTCGGCATAGCCTTGGTCGTCAGTAAAGACGATCACGATGTTCGGCTTTGTCGGCGCCGGGCCGTCGGCATAGATCGCCGCGGTCGCGGCGAAGACGAAAGGCAGAGCAAGCAGTTTCGTGACCATCGATCTCCGAAGGCGGAGTGGGATATCCGTGGCTAGAATATGGCAGAAGCGCCCGTCGTTCAGCTCCTCGGGATCTCAACTAGCCGAATTGCTCTCTCAAATCTGCGCTTAGCGGTAGGCATTGAGGAATGTGTGAGCTCAGCAGGGCGTGGGCCCTCGTATGGAGAGTCATCCCATGTCATTCCTGAGCGTCCAAGGTTGCCGATTCCTTGGGCGTCAGAGCCCGCCAAGTCGGAACGATCGGCCGGTCAGTTAGTGTGTTTCACTCATATCGACCGATGGATCTACGCCACAACCCGACCTCGGCGTTGCCCTCGGGGGCGTGCGGACAGGACCGCCAGCGCGTCGATCGCGAGGAAGAGCGGTAGGAGGATGAGAGTGCCGATCACCGTCTCGGTGTACAGGTCGGGACAAAAGAAAAAGAGCCGTCCGTGTTTGGCCTCCAACGCGTTCCGCTCGATCGACTGAAACCCCAAGAGAAGATAGTCTAGATTGCGCAGGTCGCTCGGACCTACCGTGGCCCATTGCTTCTTGGCGAACTCGAAGCGGTCGGATGATTCGAAAACCCACGTTCTGCCGTCCACCATTGCGAATGCGCCATATTCCCGTGGCACAACGAACTTCCCCGCATGCGTGATCGTGGTTCCGACCAAGGCAGGCCCGAGATGGTCCACTCCGAAGCGTCGTGCGACTTGGGATGGATCCATTAGCAAGCCAGGGATCTGCCTTTCGGTGGTTGCCGTCGCGTAAGAACGAATGCCTTGTCGGACAAGGTCCTGGTAGGCCCGTATATCCGCGATGTTCGATTGAACGGCAGGCAGGTCGCGCTTCAGATGGAACCGGGAGATCCCTTGGGCGAAGCCGCGCGGCCGGGAATCTGTCGACGGGATCATCCAGAACGCGGTTAAGGGAATCGAGAGTGCGGCGGCACCGACAGTCACGAGGATTAGGGCGCTCCAATTCGATCGAAAGCGTCGTCTCGCTGCCTTGATCGGGAGCGTGAGCGCGGCCAAGCCGATCAAGCCTGCCAACCCGTTTTGCCACGTGTTGCCGAAATTGTCGAAGTATCGGTCGAGTGTCAGCCAGTGGAAATTCCAGCACGCGATGCTGACCAGTGCTCCAAGCGCGGCCCAGTATCCGGGATGGAGACCCCACATCTTGCGTCCGGCCCGTCGCAGATGTCCGACTGCGACCCGCTGGGGCGATCCGTAGGCATCGATGGCCTCAGTTTGGGCCCGGATTGGATCCGTCACCTCTGCGACGCGCCGGCTCGCCGATTCGCGGAGATGGCTCTCAGCCTCCATGACGATCGACTCGAGGCGGTCCTCTGGTAGCTCGAAATGAAGGATCGCGTCGAGATCGGAGACGTAGCGAGCGATGGGGTCACGCATTTCGGACCTCCTTGACCATCATCTCTCCGCCCAGCACCGAGCCGACGCCCGAGACGAACTTTCTCCAGGTCTCTTGATGTCGTGCCAACTCGGCTCTGCCGTTCGGCGTGAGCTGGTACACCCGCCGGGGCGCCGCTCCTGTGTCGGTCTTCCATTCCGCGGTGAGAAACCCGTCCTCCTCGAGTTCATGCAGGTAAGGGTAGATCTGTCCCTCGGAAAGCCGTCCCGCTCCTCCCGATTCCCGAATCCGCCGAACGATTTCGTACCCGTGCAACGGCTCCGCCTGAAGCGTGCCCAGCACCATCGCCTTGATATCTCCACGAAACGCCATATGATTTCCTCTGATCCCAGTATATCACGGTTTTCTATATATAGAGATTCAATGAAGTGTGGCCAACATTGACAGATCGACGCAGCGAAAACCGCAGGCGACTTTGGACCTTTCGAAACTGTGTTGCCTAGGAAGGATCGATCAGCGTCTCTACCAAATCGGGTCGTATGTCCCGCGCCCCATGGAGGACACGCACGATCCAGATTTGGTGTTGAAGCTCTGTGTAGAAAATCACTTATCCGCGTTCGCCAATACTGCGAACATGCATGTCGCGCCCGTCGAGTTCAGGGCGCCGCCGCCCCATACTGGGAAACTCGCCAAGGCCGTCGCAAGTGGCAACGATGGCATCAATTACGCGATCAGCAGAGGCAATTCCTCCTTCGCGCGCAATGTGTCCGTAGATGGACTCAATGTCCCATTGCGAAGAATCGGTGTACTTGACCTCCAAGTCGCATCTCCGTGTGCTCTAGCGGTAATTCGCGCCGCTAGCCCTGAAGTCGTCTTCGGCCCCGAGTTTTGAAATCTCCGGCTGTAACTCGCGAACCAGTACCGTCCAGCACCTGGACCAGACCCTCTCCAACGTCCCTACGTAGAGCATCAAGCCTTGCTTCGCGCTCTTGCTCCCTCTCAAGAAGGAGCCTAAGCGCCGCACGGACGACTTCACTCTGATTCCCGTACATGCCCATTTTGACAAACCTCTGGACCTGCTCTTCGAGCTCGGAGGTTAGGGAGACGTTCATTGTGTGCTTACTCATAGGTCGGTCGCCTGGATGTGCCTCTTGCCTCATTCGGAGGCCCTTGATGTGGCACATTCATATGATAAGTCGCAGTGCCCTCGGGTGTCACCTGTTAGCAAAGAGTGACACCCTGAAATTCAAGATTTGACGGTGCACTATCCGCTGTCGACTACCGCCCCGGGCTGGGTTCCGCCTTTTGGAGCGAATCCCGCGCTACCCCTTCACGACCAATTGCTAAGCCTTGGTGGGCTTTGTTTCGGCTTGCCCTTCAACTAGTGGCAGAGCAAAGTTCCGAACGAATCGCTTGGACGAGGCAATATGTTATTCGGCGAAGTCGTGTCCGGCGATATTTGGAATGTGCGGGAAGGCACGTGATGCGAAGAAGCGCGCAAAGTGTGCGGATTCGTCATGATCCGGCGGTGTGTCGGTTGACTCGCATTCGTGAACCTTTGTCATCTGTTCACGCAAAAACTCGATTTGGGACTTCATGACTCCGAGCATCGCTCCGGCATAGCGCTCGCCGTTGATCCATACCATGATCGAAGAGAGCCATAGCTCCTTAAGATAGGCAAACGAGAAGCCGTCAGTCAGAGCGGCGATCGCAGTGAGTTCGTCCTCCGTCAATTGGAGTTCCGGGGCCACCTCCGAATTGCGCAGGGCAAGGAATTGACGCCGAAGATCCTCAACCGGCAAAGGGAAATTGTATTTGCGGTCGAACCGGCTCGGGCGATCCACGATAGCTGGATCGAGTCGTTCCGGATGGTTCGTGCTCGCCACGACGAAGATGCCATGGTTGCTCGCGAAGCCGTCGAGTTCGTTGAGGAAGTAGCTGCGGTTGCGGTCGTTGATGAGGCTGTCGAGATCTTCGAAGATCAAGATGCAGGGCTTCGACTCGCGCGCCCGTTCAAATACGCTCGCAATGCACTCCTCCTCGGTAGTGTGCCGAGCAATGAAGCTGCGAACGTAGAGCGCATTCACGCGGTGCGAGTTGATGATCGCTTTGAGGGTATGAGTCTTGCCGTTTCCGGGATCCCCGTAGAGCAGCACTCCACGCTTCCACGGCACCGAGTACTGCTCATAGGTTGATTCGCTTGCGAAGAACGTTGTGAAGTCGGCGCGGATTTCGTGCTTGAGGTCCTCGGGCAAGATGAGGTTTTCAAAGGTGGCCGACTTGATGCTGCTGTACAGCGATTTGCTCTTCTGCCAGTCGCCGTGGTCAAAGACGAGCACCTCGCTGCGAAGTTCATGGGACCACTCCTGAATGACGGCAAGGAACTCCTCGCATGCCGCAATGCTTGGTGCGACGACCCAAGCCCACTGCTCGTCGCAGTAGCTACCCTTTACGGTCAATACGAACAAGCGCAGTTCCTGGCCGCGCCACCGAACCAGTCGAACTCCGTTGCGCAGCGAGCGGTAGATTCCGTGATCCTTGATCCAGTAGGTGATGGCATCCCAGTACGGATCGGTCGCCGGCTCCCAGGAACAGTCACCGGTCTTGGAGAACTCTTCGACGTCTGGTTCGCCCTTTGTGCAGAGGATTCCGAGCCCCGGATACAATTCGGCCAGCCTACGACCAACCTCGTAGCTAAAGGCGTTGGTGCCGTCGCGAAGGCCATCCACTATGATGTTCTGATCATTCGTATCGCCCATTCGCAACTGAGTGTATCACCCCGTTTGATCGATACCCATCTGACATGACCGCTGCGCCTGGCAAGCGAGATGGGGGCGGCGAAAGCGCTTCAGCCCTGGTGATCGAGGTCACGCGCCTACGGTGCGTTTCCCGGCGAGTCAGGCACTCGTTCGATGCTGCGCAGCACCGGCGCGCCGATGGCGCGCGTGAGCTGATTCAGCGATGCGGCAGTGCTTGGGCCGATGACGTCGACGTCGGTCAACTTGAGGTACAGGCGCTCGATCTCTGCGATTTGTCCCGCTCCAACCTTCGCAGGCACGAAGATGGAGCGACCGGGCTCCGCCAACCCAGCCTGTTGCCATGCGCGAACTAGGCAGACCAAGACCGTTGGGGCAGCCGAAGCCATGAGCGCGACATCGGCCACGATCGGGCCGAACCGAAGGTAAAGCAGTCGTCCGACGTCGACCGAGGCCTTCGATTTACGTCCGAAGCAGATACCCACCATCAAGCTTGTGGAGGCGATGCCGCGGGTTTGGATCGTCCGCTGAATGTTTCGAAACTCGGTCTCGAGCATGCGAAGCCGCTGGACGCCGTCCCAAAAGCCCTCGCCGCTCACATTCTCTAGAACATCCTCATGGCAGATCAGACCCAACGAGGGATCGATCAGCGCGCGTGCCACATCCCCAACCGTCATTTCGTCGATCGTGCGCGGCAACTGCTGAGCATTCAGCAAGGGTCCGGTCTGCTCGAAAGTGAACCGGTACGTCTCGAACCTACGATCTGCCTCGGGCCTGGCAACCATGAGCGAAGTATAGGACTCGCCGAAACGAAGTGCAATCATCCACGAATTGGAGGTAGCGGATGGCAAGTTGCCACGGTTAGCACCAGGTTCGGCGTGCCTGCCAGTCAAGCTGTCCTCGAATCTTCATTCTGAAAAAACGGGTGGTAACCTCTGCCGGAAGATGGCACGTGACCAGGAAGGCCAGGCGATCGGATCGGGCGAAGCGGTCCGAACGAGGCAGGGGGCGATCCTTGGCCCATTTGTGATCTTTTCGGCCTGGACCCTTTGGCCGGCGCTGACCCCCGTCCACATCGAGGGGTTCTCGGCCGAACTGCAGTCGATGGCGATCATGGTTAACCGGCACGGGTTTCATGGGCTCGCCATGGCCGACCAGGCCTATCCAATTTCCCCGGAGTTCCTCTTTCTGACTCGAAGTGGGTTGGTCCTCCTCCTGCAGGTGTTCCTGAAAGTATTCGGTGAAGGCGGTGACGTCGCCTTTCGGCTTCTCACGATGGCGAGCATGGCGACGTTCGTCGTGAGCACATTCTGCGTTGCACGGCGGTGGAGTCAGGACTCTAGCCGGCTGCTGTTCGTGGCCTTGCTGCTCACGCCGGGGCTTGTCGAAATAGGTTTTTACTTCTCCGATAACCTTCCGTCCGCAGCGCTCGCGTTATTGGGACTGGCGATCGTGCCTAGAGTCGGTGTTGCCCCACTCAAGGGCGGGCTCGTATGGATGGCCGTTGGAGCACTCTTTGCCGCCGCGATCCTCACGCGCAGCGATGCGGTCTTGATCGCCCCTGCGCTGATTGCATGCCTGTTCCTCGACAAGCCGAAGCCGGTCGAGTGGGCTCTCCGGACAGCCGGCGGCGCCGTCGGTTTTGGTGTCCTGTTCGGTCTTGCATGCGCATTGACGCCCTTCCACCTGTCGGAAGCAATCCCGATTATCAAGCTATTTGGAAGGATGCAGGCGATCGGACTAGGGGCCGATCAATTGAGGGACGTAAGAGTGGCGTTCTTCGGAATTCTCACTCCGATTCTGATTCTCATCGGAATCATGATCAACTGGCGCCGAAGCGATTATCGCTGGATTCTTGGGCTCATCGTCCTCCCTGGGCTCTTTTACATCGCTGTTCTCCCTCGTGCGTATGAGCCCCGGTACTACCTCTTGTTGGGCGCTCCCGCAATACTCATCCACTCGGCGGCCGGTCTGAAATGGTTGATGGACCACTGGAACCGGGACCGTAAGGAGGTTGCCTCGACGATCGTCCGGCCTCTGTCGATCAGCCTCGCTCTTTTCGTCGCGTTTGGCCCCGTCGACATCAACTTCCTCGATGGGCCGCGAACCGCCTATGGCCGGTTCTGGACGACCTTTATCTGGCGGGACTGGCAAAGTGGCGTGAACAATGGGCTCGACAAGCTAAGCGCGGTGGCTGCCAGTGTTCAGCCTGGAGAAACTGTTTTGGCGATCAGCAGCCATTATAACGCCGACGATTACTTCAGGGTCCGTATGCTAGTAGATGGCTACGATATCTTGCCCGCTGAACGGGCTCAAGCCGAGTATCCGGGCGCCAGCGAAGTGTTTTGCAAGGGAACTTGCATCGTGGCCCACGTTCGTTGTCCGGACCCGTATTTCTACATGGGCTACCAGTACGGACAGCCCCTCTACTACTCGATGGATTCCCAGATCATGTGGGGCTTGAGTGGACTAGAGAGAGCTCATTTCGATCGAGCCGTTCTGTTGAATTGGCAAACGGTCTATCCGATCTTCGATCCCGCGCTTAACGAAACGGGGATCAAGAGACCGGATTGGAGCCTCCGATTTCCGTCCGAGTCGTTCATTCCAAGGAAGGCGCCTTCGTATTATGGCGACGTTTTTGTTCAGCCAGTCACCTTCGAACAGGTCGAGCAGATTCGTCTTCGGGCAGAAAGCGAGGTACTCGAAGCTCGTAAACGCGCCAGGGGCTGGAAGCCGATTCTGACCTATTCTGAATTCCACCGGAAGATGGGGTGGAGGTTCGGGCCCGCGCCCTAGTGACGCCTTGCGATGGATCGGACGGTGATGGGTCTGTGCGTAGTGCGATCGTTGTAGACTGCTGCTACCTTGCTCCGACGACTGTCGCTGGTGATCGTGTTGGGCTTAGCTGCGTGGGCGCTGTGGCCGCGCGGAGTTACGCAAGTTGGGAGTGGCGTTCGTGACCAGAAGGACTCCGCCCCGAGGAAATATACGGTCCGAGTCGCGCCTGGCATCTACATGCCTGGCACTCGGCCTCAAGACCTGGGGAAGCCGCTTCAGGGGCTCGCGGACGTTGCCCGCGAATTCGAGAAACTCTATCCGGACACTCGCATCGAGTTCACCGATGCGCCTGTCGGGGAGCGCGAATACCTGATCACCCAGTTGGCGGCCGGCCAGGCGCCGGACATCATCAACGTCAACGTTGGGGACGTTTGGCAGGACGTACAGAAGGGTTGGTATTTGCCGTTCGACAAGTACTTGGAGCAACCCAATCCGTTCGTGCCCAAGGGACAATTGGGCTGCGAGAAGTGGTGGGACCAGTTCAAATATCAGTCGATCAGCCGAAGCAAGACGGCGCCCGACGGCAAGGTGTACTGCATCACCTACGACATGGTCGAGACCGGCATTTTCTATAACAAGTCGATGTTTGCCCGGCTCGGCCTGCAGGTTCCGAGTGACTGGTTCGAGTTCATTCAGCTACAGCAGAAGTTGAAAGATGCGCGGGTGATTCCGTTCCTGGTCGACTCCTCCGCGGTCGCCGACTGGGGAGTCGACCTTGTGTTCAACCAGCTATACGGCTCGATCATCGCGGGGATGAAGCTGAAGAGAGATCCGTCGCGTGAAGCCCATCTGAGTCGGTTTTTCGACTGGGACGAATTGGCGTATCTCAACCGGAAGGGTTTCTTCACGCGCCGCGACCCTCGCTTCGTCGAGACGTTCCGCATTCTCAAGGCGTGGCGGCAGTACTTCGAGAAGGATATGTCCTCGACTGACCTCACCAAGATGTTCGTAACCCAGAAGGGCGCGATGTACTGGACCGGAAGTTGGGAGGTAAACCGGCTGGCTCGAGATCCCGACGTGGGCTTCGACTGGGGCATTTTCTATCTCCCGCCGATCCCTCATTCCTATGACCGCTTCGCCGACGGCCACGACCAGTGCGTGATCGGGGGCTCGGGGACCCAATTCGAGGTGACGAACAGCGCGTTCGATGACACCCACGATGCGGCGACATCCGAGAAGCTCAAGCGAACGATCGCCTTCATCCAGTACCTGACGATCCCCAAGAACGTCGACCGGGTGGTGAACGAGATCCTGTGCTTTCTGCCGAATGTCGTCGGGGCGGAACCGCGGCCGGAGTTGAAACTGTTCGACACGATTCTGCATCGCGAATTCGCTAACACCAAGTGGCTGTTCACGTTCGACCTGCGCTTCGATGAGATCATGAGGCGCATGCTCGACCTGTACATCAACAATGGCATCAGCGAGGATGAGTTCATGGCTTGGATGGAGACCAACGTCAAGACCGCCTGCGATACGATCGTGCGCCGCAAGCGGATCGACCTCTCGAAGTTCGACGCGAAGTGGAACGAACTCGCCCCCTTGCGGGCAAAGGTGCAGGAGTTGCCGCGTGAGCCTTAGGCGCCGGAACTTCGCCTCGACCGCCGCGATCTACGCGATGCTCTCGCCCACTTTCGGGCTCCTCGCCGTGTTCAGCCTGGTGCCCTTCGTTTGGGCGTTTGTGACCTCGTTCTACGACTACGAAGTTGGGGGCGAATCCCGGTTCGTCGGCATTGACAACTATGTCGAGTACCTACACGACCCGACCCTGTTGCCCAGCTTTGCCAACCTGCTCTTCCTGACCGTGTTCGGGTTGCTGATCGTCTCGACTGTGCCGCTCGCGGTGGCAAAACTGATCTTCTGCCTCAAATCGGAAAGGGCACGATACCTGTATCGCGTGCTGTTCCTGATCCCGATCGTCGTTCCCGGTGTAGCGGGCATGATGATCTGGCAGGGCATGATCTACAACGACACGGGGCTGCTGAACGAGACACTGCGCCTGTTCGGCCGCGAAGATCTCACGCGCGGCTGGCTCTCCGACCCTCGAACGGTGCTGTGGGCGGTGGTGTTCATGGGATTCCCCTTCGCGGGAGGGATCAATATCCTCATTTACTATGCTGGGTTGGCGGGCATCTCGGAGAGCATCCACGAGGCGGCGGAGCTGGATGGCGCGCGCGGTATGACCAAGTTCCTCAAGGTCGATGTACCGCTGGTGATGAGCCAAGTCAAGCTGCTGACGATCTTGACCGTCATCGGCACCGTTCAGGGGTTCGAGGGGATGTTCATCCTTACCAAAGGGGGCCCCGGCTTCAAAACGATGGTGCCTGGGCTGTGGATGTACATGAACGCATTCAGCTTTCAGCGGATGGGCTATGCGTGCGCCATCGGGGTGATCCTCTTCCTTTTGATCTTGAGCCTGACCGTGCTGAACATGCGTTACTTCCGCTCGTCGGAAGAGCTCAAGGCGGAGGGCGCATGAGGCGTCACTGGGATCAGGTCGTCCTGCACGCGGTGCTGATACTCATCCTGTCGCTCACGCTGGCGCCGTTCGTGTTCGTCATCGACAACTCGATGCGGACGAACTCGGAGATGAACCACTCGTTCTTCGGCTTGCCGAAGCTGGGGCATCAATTGTTCGCCGGATACGCCTACGCTTGGGAGGTGTTGCGGCCCTATACGCTCAATACGATTTTCGTGTGCGTGGTGACCGGCATCGGGGTCGTGCTTGTCGGTTCGGTCTCGGCGTACGTGTTCTCCCGCTGCCGTTTCGCGGGTCGAAACACCCTATTCCTGGCCGTGCTGGCGTTCATGATGATTCCCGGCGTTCTCACGCTCGTCCCTAGCTTCTTGTGGGTGAAGAAGTTAGGCTTACTGAATTCTCACTGGGTGCTGATCCTGCCGTACCTGGCAGGGGGGCAGGTGTTCGCGATCTTCCTGTTCAAGAGCTTCTTCGACGGTCTGCCGGGAGAGTTGTTCGAATCGGCGCGCATGGATGGCGCCGGGCATCTCACGCTGTACTGGAACGTGGTTCTGCCCCTGTCGAAGTCGGTCATCGCCGTCGTGGCGATCGTGAACATCCTCGGCACCTGGAACAACTTCCTCTGGCCGTTTATCACCAACTCGGATTCGAAATACCACGTCATCAGCTCGGGCCTGTATCTGATGAACCGAAGCAACGTGTCGTCAAACTTCGCCACCATGTTCGCCGCCTACGTCCTCGCCAGCATCCCGCTCCTGATCCTGTTCCTTTACGCCACGAAGCCGTTTATGCAAGGCGTCACCAGCGGAGCTTTCAAGGCTTGAGCCGGTTGGTCATTCTTGGGTGGGCAAGTAGAATCTTCCTATGCAGCGAACGGATTTGATCGACACATCCGAGGATGCTTGGAAGCGGCTCCTCGATCGCCTGCGGCAACTCACGCCCGAGGAACGCGCCCGCATGACGTTCGAGCGGATTGAAGCGGCGCGTATGCTGAGGAAGCAAACGGAGCACCTCCGTCCTGGAGCGAACCGTTCTTGACCGTTATTGAGATCGTCGCCGACGTTACCCGGCGTCTTGAAACGGCTGGAATCCCCTATGCGATTGGCGGTTCGTTGGCAAGCAGCGTTTGGGGGCAAATGCGCCTGACGAACGATGCCGATATTGTGGTTCTGCTCCCTGGATCGGACCCATCAATTCTGATTGAGGCCTTTCCGGAACAGTACGACCTAAATGAATCGGAGATAGCCACTGCCCTCGTTAGTTTGGACGAATTCAGGGTCGTTCAACTCCTCCACAAGGATGAGGCATTCAAGATCGACCTGTTCCTTCTTCGAGATGGGCCGTACGAGGCCACAGAACTGGCGAGGGCGCGGCGGGTTGCACTGCTAGACGACACGTCCGCTTTCTTTTATGCGCCTGAAAATATCGTGCTGGCCAAGCTCAGGTGGTATCGACTTGGAAATCGGGTCAGCGATCGCCAGTGGAACGACATCGTCCAGGTCCTAGAGGTTCAGGCAGGGAATCTCGACAACAGCTACCTCGACGAATGGGCCGAAAAGCTCGGCGTTTTGCCTCTTCTCGATGAAGCGAGAAGCCAAACTCGGCCCTGAGTCTTGGAGTAGGTGTTCAAACCGAGGCAAAGCATGGAATTTGCCTTGACCGATATATTTTGTCTCCGGGCCCTCATTCCGTCTTCATTATCTGGCTTCACGATGTTTGTAACCGATCGGCGTAGACTGGCGGATCTCGAGGAGAAGCCGCGTACAACGACCGACGGGCGGGAGATTGATACGCAACGTGAAAGAACATAGAGAAACCAGTCGATCAAAGGTGGCAGCGTGCCTTGCATGCACATTGGCGACTATCGCGGTTGGCGCGGCTTCGACCGCTCATCCGCATATCAAGAGCGCAGCTGCAATCGGCGAGGTTTTCGGCGATGGCGAGAAGATCACGACTGTGGTGTTGCAGTATGACAAGGCGATCGACAACTCCCGGCTCTTGGCCAAGGCGTTCTCAGTTAAAGGCCGCACCATTACCCGGATCTACGCCAGCCGATCGGCGGCTCGATCTGCCCATGGCGGAAGCGGCGCCTTTGTGGTTATCGAACTGAACCCAACGGACCGAAGTGCATCGATTCGCGACGGCGGTCCCGGCCCTGGCGGCCCTGGACCTGGAGGTCCAAGTGGGCCAGGTGGTGGTCCGATGCAAATGCCTGTTAACAAGATCAATCCCGTACAGGCAACGGTGGCTCAGACCGGCGATCTCGTTGCGACGGACGGCGAGAAAATCGCGGGGCAGGCCGCCTACTTTCACACCGACAAAGCGGTCAACCGGATCGTCGACGATTTCCAGGCGTTCACTTTCCAGGATCCGAAGAACGGCAACCGGCTGACGTACAACCTGTTCGTTCCCAAGGGCTACGACCGCGCCAGGAAGTACCCACTCGTGCTGTTCATGCCGGATGCCAGCGTCACGGGAAACGATCCCAAACTGACGCTTATCCAGGGGCTTGGCGCCGTCGTCTGGGGGTCGCCGGGGGATCAGGCGAAGCATCCGGCGTTGGTGCTCGCGCCCCAGTTCAACACTCAGATCGCCTCGGACGACTTCACGACTCCGAACATCATCGATACAATCGAGCGCATGGTCGACCATGTCGCGACGAAGTACCGCGTCGACCGCAACCGTATGTACACGACCGGCCAATCCGGCGGATGCATGATGTCGCTCGCGCTCCTGATCAAGTACCCGAACCTATTTGCCGCCGCGATGCTGGTGGCGGGCCAATGGGACCCGAAAGCAACCGCCGCCCTCATTCACAAGCCTCTTTGGATCGTCGTCTCCGAAGGCGACATCAAGGCGTTTCCAGGTATGAACGCGTCGATCGCGGTGTGGGAGCAGAACGGCGCAACCATCGCCAAGGGTCGCTGGAGCGCGCAAGCCCCCGCCGACCAACAAGCTGCCGACGTAGCGAAGATGGCAGCCCAGGAAACCAACCTGCACTACACGACATACATCCAGGGCACGACCTTCGCGAACCCGTCGTCGGGAGGGATGGAGCATATGAACACCTGGAAGTTCGCTTACACGATCCCCGGGATTCGCGACTGGCTTTTCCGGCAGTCGAGATAACGTACAGGATCAAGCCGCCGAACTTAGGCAATAGCGCCTATAGCTTTAGCCCACCTGAAACAGCGCAGGCGAGGTCACCGATCATTCACTCTCACGGATGCGCCCCAGATTTCGTATCGCTCTGGGGACGCCGTCCGCAAGGAGACTCGGATGTGCCCCGCGGATCGCTTGAATGTGATCGTCATTGATCGGATCCTGGTTGAGGCGTCCGGAAGTCTTGAGAACAGCCGAGCCGCGTACATGTTGTCTCCCGCTTCGGGCGCAACATACTGCGCGCAATTCGACAGGTGCTTCTGAAAGATCTTCTGCGAATCGCGGGGAAGGTCGCTGACTCGGCACTCGATGAAGTCTCCGTCTTTGAGGTTCTCAACCCTGGCATTGAGTTCGGCGTCCCTTGCCAATAGGGCGAGAAACGGACAGGCGCCGGGGAAATCCCCAAGAGTCGAAAGCCCCACGGGATAGCTTCCGCCTCGATAGGAGTCCCATTGAGCCGACGACGCAATCGACTCCAAGTCGGACAACGACGCTTGACCGTTGTCGACGGAGATCGCAGAAGACTCCTCGACCTCACAGAACTCGTTGAGGAACGCCATCTCGTCGGTAACCACGACTGTGTCTCCCAATCGTAAGTTCGTCAGACAATTGCTGGGAGTAAGGGCGCTTCGCCCGTCGGATTCGGTGGCATCGGCCGTGTTGGGCTTCGGGAGCCCTGATTCCTGGGAGGAATCCGTTCGGCTCAAGGATGCCAGCCAAGCTCCGATCGACGGGGCGGAAGTCACCTGTGGACGGTCGAGAAGCGGATTCACCAGAAAGACGACGTTTGCGTGCTTCGCCGTTGCCCATTCCAGGACCCGCTTCGAAGGGCGCTCAGGTGTGCGATTGTCCACCCGGAAATCGAGGACTGGACTCTGACTGGCCGCCAGAGACCGTGCTTGCCGTCTCTCCAGCGCCAATCTCTCTGACTTCGAAAGGTAAGACGGCCATCGGCAGGTTGCGCTCGTGAAGCGAGGGATCGGCCACAGGCAAGAGGAGGCATAGAGAAGTGGGTGTTTCTGAGGGGCGAGAAGGCATTCGCTGGCGATCTCCCCGATCGCGGGCTGAAACCCAAAGCCGATGGCGGTGCTGCATTGCCCAAGCTGCTGAAGGGCATTCGGGCTTTGAGGATCGATCGAGAGAGACTTGCAGAGAAAACGGGCGTCGCCGCGGCCCTCGTCGTCGCTCAACGTGACGAGGTCGTTCGCGAAATCCGACAAGACGCCAACATCGGTCCGTTGATTCTGCCACCACTTGGTCTGTTGAAGCTGACCCACCACGAGTTTGCCGATCCGGCGTTCCATCCATCCTGCCCATGTTGCGGAACTCAGTCCTCTGAAGACTTGGTCCTCAAAGTCATCGATGTACTTTCTGGCCAGTGCGTGTCGCCGTTTCTCACAGGCGATATCGGCACGAACGACATATCCACTCGCCACCGGCGTGATTTCATCTCCTGAAGCCGTTTCCAGACTCTCTATGACCTCGAGCAAAGGGACACTTTCGAACGAAATCACAAACGTCCGGTCTGGTGCGTGGCTCGTATCCAACCGAATGCCCTGAGGGATAAGTTGCTGAGCCAGCGATCGATACGAGTAGTATGCGGGCGCCAGCTTGATCGAGGACGCCCGCCAAGCCACCAACAAAGGAACTAAGGTCGTCATGGTCGTCGTGTTCTCAGCGCCCAGGTCTCAGCGCCCATTCCCGTATCCGCATGGTCAGATGGAACCGTGCAACTATATGGAAACATTTTCGCAATCCGAGTCGATCTAGATAGTCCTATTCGACGCCGAACGGCAACGACTGCGTTCCAACCCTTTGATGCTTTGTTTGCGTTTGGCAGCCATGAATCTGAGTGGTTCCTGGGCGCCAAGTTGAAGCCAACTTCCCAGGACGCACTGCCGGATGGTCGCTCTTCATCACACGCTCGCCTTCCCGATCGAGGTCTCTTGCCGAACTGATAATGGCGTCGGTGCCCGAACCTCCCGACCGGTGCGCTGACGATCTGCTGACGAAGAGCCCAGACAATGATCCCAGTGGCAATGCTGGGTTACCCGGTTATGTCCGAGGTTGTTTGAAATGAAAGAAATGAACATGAAACATCAAAGGGAGCGGTGCTTGCGCTCCGTTCGCAATGCCGCGATAGCGGGCGTACTATCGGCGCTCCTAGCAGGGTGCGGAGGCGGTGGGGGCGGAGGCGGAACCCCGGGCGGTGGTACGACTCTCACTGGCGACAATTTGCAATTTGCTTCGGTCGTATCGGACCTCAAGGCCACCGCCGCCGGAAGCGCAGGGCCGTTTCAGGTGCTTCAGACGATCCAAGCCGCGGCGGCCCCCGGTCCGAAGAGAGTCCATCCGTTTACGCCGCAGTTCGTCGATTTTCTTCAGTTATACGTGGACACCGTTGTCTCCACCAACAAGATCACAATGAACTACTCGACGGCTGCCGACGGCAAGAGCACGTCCGGGCAAACCGTGATCTCGACTACGGACAACAAGACCTTCCATGCGACCGGTCATATCACGGGCAGCCTTGCGATGACGCTGGACGTTACGGTCGTCCTTACGGACACCGCCGGCGCAAACACGATGTCCGGGACCGTGTCACTGGACACCCAGGGCATTACCTGCACGTTGAAGAACCTGTCTGCAGACGACAGCGGGAACGTTGGAAGCAGCGGTGAGATGGACGTGGATTACCAAGGGTTTTCCCAGACGAAGTTCACAAGCCTCACCGGCAAAGCCTCTGGCGACATTAAAGGCAACGTAACCGTCCAAGCCGCTGGGCAGACGTTTACGGGGACCGGCACGATCAATCTGCTGAACGGCACAATTCAGCTGAACGTAACCGCTCCTGGAGCGTCCAATCCGCTAACCGCGTTCCTCATTGCCAAGCTAAATTCCTCAATCAGCTTTACCGATGGAAAGACGATCAACGTCAATGACATCCTCAACTTCGACCTCAGCAAGCTGACGGGATCGAGTGGAGGTCTCCCAACCGGTGGAGGCGGAACAGGCTACAACGCACCTGTCGCGCTTAACTTGCCTGCTGGCGCCTCCAACGGCGATGTTTGGCAAGCTCTGTCCAACGGCCAGATGGTGGGGCAAGCCACCATGTCCGGAAGCACCGCGCCCGAGGCCGTGTACTGGGATTCACCCGCGGCAACGGCAACCGCTCTTCCCGTGCCAGTTGGCGTAACTCAGTCCGTAGCTTATGCCATCGCGAACACCGGCTCGAAACGAATGATCGTGGGCAGCTACGTATTCAGCGACGGCTATGTCCACGCCTGTATGTGGACCTCAAGCTCGACCAGCGGTTCGACGAACTTCAATGCGCCGACCACGTTCCCGATCGATAGCAGTCTCTATCCCACCGGCGGAACGGCCCGCGCCATCTCGCCGAATGGCGCCCATATCGTAGGAAGCGTCACAAAGGGAGGCATCGACGTGCCAGTGGTCTTCACCTCGGGGCGAGTGTTTGAACTTCCCATGGGCTCGATAGCAGGCATGAGCTACGATGCGACGGGAGTCAGCAACAGCGGAAACGTCCTTGGCCTCCAGAACCTCCGATCCAATCCGGAAGTATGGTTGAACGTCACCATTTCGGGCTCGACCATCAGCGCCAGCCGTCAGGACCTGCTCAACACGAATAGTTCCAACATTCCGGCGACAGAGGCCTTCCACATGGGAGCGGACGGTACGGTTGCCGGTGGGCAGGGGGATGGCAAGGCGCTGTTTTGGGATAGCGGCGCATACGTGGCGCATGTTCTCACGACGAGTGCCGGCAACCCGGCGGTGGCCTATGCGGTTAGCGACGACGGCTCCAAGTTCGCCGGCCTGCTGAACCCCAGCAACAACAGCATTGACTTGGCCTACTGGTCGTCGAAGACCAGTGCCGCAACCGATGTGTCAGCGACACTTCCTAGCAACGACTTCAC
This sequence comes from Fimbriimonas sp., assembly GCA_031292555.1. Classification (GTDB taxonomy): domain Bacteria; phylum Armatimonadota; class Fimbriimonadia; order Fimbriimonadales; family Fimbriimonadaceae; genus Fimbriimonas. The sequence continues at coordinate 41,481 of JARLGV010000013.1, read as the reverse complement.
TCAACTTGGTGCGGACTTCATTCTCTCTGACGGCAGCTTCATCGCCTTCGGACAGAAGTCGGGTACTCAAGGCGTCGTCTTCGTCTATGTGAAGAAGAAGTAGCCGGCCCCGATCCGATCGCATCCCTTTCAAGGCCCTGCCTGCTCTCAGAGTCGGCAGGGTCAATTCGTTTGTGTCGCCCTCATGGTGGCTATTCAGTATCGTCCTTCAAGTGCCCAAAGACCGCTACATACTGGGTGGGGGTAGTCTCGATGCGCCATGGTCAACTTCCTCGCCCTCCTCGTTGTGGTGACCCCGCGGGTGGCGCTCGTGCACCTGCCAAGCGGCAGCATTCAACCCCAAACTGCAATCGATGCGGCAGGTACCGTCCATATTGTGTATTTCCGTGGCCCAGCAGAGGCGGGAAACATCTACTACTCGACTATTCCATCGGGAGCGTCGTCGATGACGGCGCCGGTGCGCGTCAACAGCTTGCCAGGCACGGCGAGCGCCATCGGAACCGTACGGTCCGCGCAGATTGCGGTTGGTCGCGGGGGCCGGGTGTTTGTGGCATGGAATGGTCTCGGGCCAAAAGCGTCGAACGGCTATCCGGTTGCCTACGAAGCATTCGCCAGAAGTTCAGCGTCTCGAGATCAGTTTGAGCCGCAGCGGAACTTGACCACGTGGGCAAAGGGCCTGGACGGAGGCGGGACCGTAGCGGCCGACCAAAGCGGCAACGTTTTTGTCTTATGGCATGCTCTGGGAGGAGCAAGCGACGAAGCGGGAGCCGGAGTTTTCCTCGCGAGGTCCTCTGACGACGGTGCGACGTTTTCTCGCGAAGTGCGGATCGACGGTGAGGGCGACGGCGCTTGTGGTTGTTGCGGCATGAGGGCGGCAGACGGGCTTGACGGGACTCTTGAAGTCGTCTATCGAGGAGCAAGAAATGGCACCGGACGCGATTCGATCGAGCTTCACGGCAAAGCCGACGGCACGACATTCACATCGCGCGTACTCGACCCATGGAAACTCAACGCGTGCCCGATGAGCACTTATAGTCTCTATCCCTCCAAGTTCGGGATGGCCGCCGCATGGGAGACCGGTGATCATGTTTACGCCGGCTGGCTTGCGCCAAACGGAACGATCTCGAAGAAATGGACTCCCCCGGGCCAGAACCAGAAGCACCCAACGGTGGCACTTGGATCTGATGGTGGAATGCTGCTCGCTTGGACGGTAGGAACCGGATGGCAGCGGGGAGGAGCCCTCGCATGGAGCCTCGTAGAGAAGGATGCCGGAGGCATAGAAAGTGGCCGCATCGACGGTGCGATCGATACCTGGAGCCTGCCCAGTGCCGTAGCCAGACCAGATGGCCGTTTTGTCATCGTCTACTGACCGGCGAGAGGCAACCTGAGTATTGGGGCCCGGCGATCTCAAGAGCGCGGAGAGAGGGAACGCCATCGAACATAGAAAGGCTGCTTGGCGCGGTTAGCCGTTCGACGCGGACACGGTTGACCAGCGGTTCTCCGAACTAGCCGGCCTCGGCTAGAATCAGACGTGTTTTGTCCAAGACCCGCGAGAATCTTCGGCATGGTCTCCCTGTTGCTGAGTTCGGTGGCCATCGCCCTTGCACAAGGCTCGGTTTCGGATGCCGGAATCCGCTTCAGTCCTTACAACTGGTTCCAGTCAACGGAATACGCCCAGACGGCGAACCCGGGCGCCTATCTCAAGGTTGGGTTCACCGGCACCGAGATTGCGGTAAAGGTCGATGTGACTCCGCTCTCCGCCGCAAAGGTTTCGGCCGGACACTATCCGGTCGTTCGCTTCTCGATCGACGGCGGCCCGGCCAAGACGGTGCAACTGCGGTCGGACATGACTTCGATTCCGTGCGCCGCTGGGCTGCCTCCTGGAACCCACAATCTGTTGCTGGAATACGTTGCGGGCTACGTGTTTCTGGATTTCTGGACTCCGGTGAACGTGCTGCGGGTGACCGGTTTCACGTTGGGTCAAGGCGCGGTTTTGACCCAACCGTCCGGACGGATCGCCCCGTTTCGGCTGAGTGCTCTGTTCCTTGGGGATAGCATCACCAACGGCGACGACGATATCGCAACGTTCGCTCGGGGCATCACGAACGAAGTGGACACCCAAGACGCGACGGTCGGGTACCCCGCAATCGTGTCAGCAGGAATCGGCGCCGAGTACGGCGTCGTCGCATACGGGGGCGCCTCCTGGGATGGAACGGCGGCGGATGGCCACACACCTGGGATCATGGACTTTTTCGGCAAGTTGGACAGCGTCCATTCCCGCCTGGTCGCCGGAAAGCTCTCGCCGACTCCCGACGAGATCTACCTCAACATGGGCGAAAACTCAGGGCCGAGTGGGGACGACGTGACCAAACTGCTGACCGCCATTCGGGCGGCAGCCTCCCCGAAGACGAAGATCTTTGTGATCGTGCCATTCTCGGGGCGTTCTAGAGCGAGCCTAAGCTCCGGTGTCGCCGCCTATCGGAGCGTCGTGCCGGGCGATGCCCACACGTTTCTACTGGATCTCGGCAACAATCCGTACCTCACCGATGCGGGGCCGACCATGCTTTCGGTGGATGGTCAGCATCCCCTGGCAACTCTTCACGCAATGCTCGCCGCGCATCTGCTCCGGGCACGTGCCGACTGCCTTCGAGGTCGCTAAGCGGCACGAATTCAACCTGTGCTCTGAGCCTATGGCGCGGGGGTCGATTGCCTGACTTGGAATTTGGGGCGGCTTTCGGTCTTTCCTACGATGGCCGCAACTAGAAACGCCGCAAAACCCCCATGATGTAGTGGAACGTTCGAGAAACACATGGGCGACAAGAAACCAAAGAAGAACTCATCAGGCAATGCAGACAAGCATAAGGCAAAGTCGAATAAAGACGCTGCCAGCCGCGAACCGATTCCCCCGAAGGGGATTGAGCCCAAAAAGGGCGGCAAGTAAGACTCCACATACGGCACGACTCTGCAAAGGCGATCGCGGAATCTCCTAGACGAGCGGTGCTTTGGCTTGGTTCCATTGCTTGGCAAGGGCACTCGCGGTTACTTAGCACCGCTTTCGCCATCCAGGCACTAGACTGCGTCGAACATCCAAACCTCCGACTGAACTCCGCGATTGAGTCTACGCCGGCGCGTGGAGGCTTGGCTTCCTGGGGCTGAGCCTCCAGCGGCGCCCGGTGCGTAGTTTACGTTGGGATCGCCGCCGGCTTGGGGTGTAGGTGTTGGCTCGAGTCGGTTCATTCTCGCGTAATTGGGCACGGCCAACATGGTGCTTCCGTCTTTCCATTTGCCGGTGATGGCCATCACGCCGCCAAGAAGGTCGTCCCGCCACTTCGCCTTGAGCGGCTCTGGACCGAGGGGCTGCTCGAGACTGGACTGGTCGGCGCGTTCGACGTTATAGATGAGCGGGCCATATCTTAGCGCCACCTTACCGTTGTCCGCTTTGACGAGGCTGTTTGCCGAGATCCTTTGCGGCTCCATAGGCAGTTCTAGCTCGATGCGGTCGCCGGCGCGCCATTGCCGATTAATCACGGCATATCCCTTCTCGATTCGTGGATCAACTGCCTCGCCATTGACCCTAAAGCTCTTGACGCCCCTAACTTCTGGGGTTTCCGTGTATAGCTGACTTGTCGTTCGATTGGGAATCCGGACGAATACTGTGAATCGCTTGGACTGCTCCGGGTTGACGGTGATCGAGATCGCTCCGCTCCAGGGATAGTCAGTTTTCTGCACCATTTCCACGTTGGTGCCCGCCACGTTCTCCACATTGATGCGGCTACCGATAAAGAGGTTCGTGTAGATACCGTTACGGCCTTTCACGTACGTCCAAGTTGGAATCATGAGAAGCGTCCGGGAGATGTTGCTCACGCAGCAAGGGCATACGTGCCAAGGTGTGCGTTGGCTGTTGATCAGTGGGTTGGTGTAGCAGAAGTTGTGCCCATCGAGGTCGGTCGAGCCGAGCAACGCGTTGTACATCGTTTGCTCGTAAAGGTCGGCATACTTGGCGTCGTGATAGGCTAGGTTCAGCTTGTACTGAAAGAAAATCAGTCCACAGCTTGAGCATGATTCGCAATAGGCTTCATTGCGCAGCGAGTAGTTTGGCCCAAAACCTTCGGAGGTCTCTCCGCTTCCGATTCCGCCGGTGACGTAGTACTTCTTGTTGACCATGTTGTCCCAAAGCGACATCACAGCGCTTTGGTAGTCGTGATCGCCGGTCTCGGCTGCGATGTCTGCCATCCCTGAGTAGAAATAGGTCGCCCGTACAGCGTGCCCGACGGCTTCGTATTGGCGTGAAGGAGGCAGGTGACTCTGATCGTACTCCTGGCCACCCTTGCGCGAGTCGAGCAAGAACTTGGCAAGCTTGATGTAGTCGTTCCCTCGTCCCTTACCCTCCACGTCATTGACGAACCGGCCAAACCGGACCAGAGCTTGCTCCATCTCTTGGTGCCCGTCGAACCAGTCCTTTTTGCCAGGGCCAAGGTGGGCGGTCCAGCAGTCGGCGAGCCTCTTCGCGGCGTTGTAAAGGCGCAGGTCTTTGCCGTCGGTCATCGTGTAGTGGTTGATGGCCGATTCGATGAAATATCCCGCCGTGTATCCCTCGTGGTTGCCACGCTGTGCGGGGGACCAGTGTTCCGGCCAGTAACGCCGGTCGGCAAGAGTGTAAGCAGTCTGCAAATAGCCGTCCGGTTCCTGGGCAGCCAGAATGATCGGAATCCACTTGTCCAGCGTAGCGCGCATTTTTGTCTGGGCGGCGATCATAGCGGGATCATCCGCCGGGTCGACCATGAGCGCGATGCACATCGCTTCAACCGTTTGGTGCACCCATGCGTTAGCAAACACGTACCCCTTATGGCGTGCATGCGGCTCGCCTCGGAGCGCCTTGCCGGCTTCGATGAAGTTGTCGATCCCCCCCTGTCCTTCTCGAAGATCGGTGCGCTCGCAGTAATCGATGCAATGTGGGATCCAGTTGACGATCAGTGCCTTGGCGCGCGCGTTCCAAAGGGGGCTGTCGATGCGGTACTTCTTGGTGTAAACCACGTCGAGCCGTCCTTTGGGCGGGGCGGATTCGGCACGAACCTTGATCGTCGATTCGCCGGTCTGGTTTCCGTCATGCGCAGCAAGCTTCAGAACGTACTCACCTGGAGTAGAGAACGTCGCGGTCGTGATAGGCGAGGACGCTTTGGCAAAGCTGACTCGGCCGGGACCGGATACTTTGGACCACACAACGGCGCTGGCCAAACTGGGTTTGAGCCATTCTGCCTTTCCATCGAGATAAGTTCTTCCGCCGAGAACGACGGCGCGATCGACTCCTGCGTTCACGGTGGGCGGAAAAACCGGGACGGCGCCCGAACTGTACACTCTCCACTCGAGGATGCCGGTTGAGAGCCTTCCGTCTGATACGATCTCTAGTCGAAGTTTGTCTGTGTGGATCTCATCAAACGTAGTGGCGTTAAAGGTGTCTTTGGCGATGCCCAACCCGTTTGCACTCTCCACCGGAACAAAGACGCTGCCGTTCCAGTAGGTCACGCGATACGATTTTGGGGCGCCCACGCCTTGTCCGTCCATCCACCAATAGACGTCGACCTTATTGGTTGAAATGGGCTGACTCCATTCATATTGGACCCACTCGGTATCCACTTTCGGCCAGTTGCCATAGGAGCCGTGTTCATCGTCGGCCGAGTTCCTGGGCAGGAATCCATCGTTTAGGGCGGAGACTCGAGTGTCGCCCGACGTATACGAACTAGAGGGTTTGGCAACCTTTGCCAGGTTCACCGGCTCTTCAGCACTGCTTAGGCCGATTCCATTGAGGCCGAACGCGATCCCGCTTCCGATCGTCGCGGTGAATGCGACGCTCATGGCGCCGATAAGGAACGTGCGGCGATTCAAAGTGACGAGCGTGGGATTCTGGTCTGGCGCTGACTGGCTCATGGTTTTTCGAGTGGGGCCGCTTGAAATGCGACGCGCTATATAGTTTAACGTTGAATTGCTTAGTGTGAAAGCAATCTGGCAACCATCCCTATCCACCGCTTACTTGGTCAATGTCTCGATTCGACTTTGGATGAGGACGCGCTCTGCCGGGTTCCTTGCCACGGCGTGTGCCCTTTCAAAGCTCTCCTTTGCGTCGTCCGAACGCTGGACAAGTGCCTGCAACTCGCCGATTGCGGCCCAGTAGAACGGATAGCCCTGAAGTCGGTCGGCGTCGATGATCTGCCCGATCTCTTCCAGTCCGCGCTCGGGACCCTCCGATTGCGAGATCGCGATGGCCCGATTGAGGGCGATGACGGGAGATAGGTTCAGTCGCAGGAGAGCGTCGTACAATTCGACGATCGTGCGCCAGTCAGTGCTCGCAATGTCTCCCGCGCTTGCGTGTACCCCAGCGATCAGGGCTTCGATGTGAAACTCAGTCAGCGCCTGCCCCGAACTGGAGCGTGCCAGCAGTTCCATGCCAGCTTGAACGTGCCCGAGGTCCCAAAGCGAGCGATCCTGGTCTGCCAACAGGGTCAATTCGCCAGACGCACTCAGTTTTGCCGGCAACCGCGCCGCGTGCAAGTGCATCAGGGCGGCGAGCGCGTACGTCTCAGTCGTTCGGCCAAAGGGGTTGTCGAGTAGCATCCCGACCAGTCGGATCGCCTCGCGGCAGAGCAGGGGTTGGACGGGCGATTCCTGCGAACCGCCGTGGTACCCCTGATTGAATAGTAGGTACAGAGCCCGGTTTACGACCGGCAGGCGCTCCTCGAAGTCGGTCCGTTGGGTTACGTCGAACAGGGTGCCGGAGGAGGCCAGCACCTTCTTGCTTCGGGTGATGCGCTTGTCCACTGCCGCGACCCCGCTGACGTAAGCCTGGGCGACTTCCTTGATGCTAAAGCCGCAGAGGTAGTGCAGCATGATCGCGACCTGCGCTTCCTCGAGCAATCTTGGATGTCCGCAGGAGAACATCAAACGGAGCTGGTCGTATTTGATCGCGTCCGGATCGGTGAGTTCATCGACAAGAGAACCAATCGTCCATTCGCTGTTCAGGAGTCGGCCATATTCGGACGAGAACGTGCGAAGTCGACGTTCGCGACGAAGAATGTCGACGGCACGGTTCTTTGCCGCCGCCATTAGCCAGCCAGACGGGTTCTCCGGCATTCCGCGTCGGCTCCATACTTCCAAGGCTCGGCCGCACGCATCTTGAACAGCATCTTCGACCAGGTCGATATTCTGCAATCCGAAGATCTTTGAGAGGGTCGCAACGATGCGACCCGACTCATGCCTGAAGAAGTGATCCGGCAGTTCCATCGGTGCAATCTAGGAACAGGCTTCGACGGGCCTCACTTCGACGGATCCACCGGTGAGAGCGACAGGGCAGGATTTGGCGATCTCGATCGCTTCGGCGATATCCTTGACTTGGACCAACGTGAATCCGGAGATCACGTCCTTCGCCTCGGCGAACGGTCCGTCGCGTACGACGCCCTGCCGTCCGACGACAACGCTGCCGGACGGCCCGAGCGGTACCCCTGGGTCCTTGATGATGCCTCTGTCCAACAGATCCTTGAACCAGTCAAGGCAGTGCTTGAGGTGGGCCTGCATCTCGTCGGGGGACATCTTCTCGCCACCATTGCGATAAACCAACGCGAATTCACTCATTCGTATCTCCTTGCGTGACCGGAAGGCCGGGTCGCCCTTTGCCCTCGGTGATCAGCCTTGCGAGGCTTTGCGTGACAAAGTATTCCCAACCCTTCTCGCAAGAGCTGTAGCATTCCTTCTCTGGCTCGAGTCCTTTGTGGGTCATCGTCAGTTGCGCGGGTCCCCCATGTTCCTGAATCACCCAGATGATCTTGGTGCCCATCCATTCCGTCGGGTCGTCGAGCCAGTCCAGGTGGGAGTCGGTGACCTCCCACACGATCCGCTGTCCGAGTGACATGTCGGCAATTCTGAACTCAGTCATGTGGCGTCCGGCAAAGCGCACCTTGAACACGTCTCCTTTCGACCGGGTTTCCCCCTCGAATTCGGTCGACCACCAATCTGGAACCCGGCAGATCGCCTCGAACACTTCGGCCGCCGTCGTCGGGACATTGAGCGTGACGTGTAGCGAGCGGCCTTTGGGAATGCCTGTTCCCTCGGAAATGAGCTTTTGCAGGCTGTCACTGATATGGTGCTGCCATCCGGCGGAGCACCCTTCGAAGCACTCCAGCTCTGGCTTCAGTCCGACGTGCGTCAGCGTCACCTTGGACCCGCTGTCGGTGGGCGAGATGTCGAATCGGACGGTCGTGCCGGTCCATTCGGTCTTGTCTTCGAACCAGGGAATGTAGCAGTTCGTCACGTGCCAAGACACCGCCTTGCCTGGTACGAACTCGGTGATGTTGAAGTCGACGTAAGTGTCCTCGAATCGAACCGTGAAGTTTGAGTTGGCGCCCCGAGTCTGCCCTTCGATATCGGTTGTCCACCAGGCGGAAACGCTGCAGACCTTGTCGAACGCTTCGGCGGGGGATAATGCGACGGCGATGCTGACCTGGAAATCGGCGGTAGTTGTCATTGTGTTTTCTCCTTACTTGGCTCTGGGCCGCCATTGGAACGAACGCCGCCGGTCGGATACGGACAACTTTTTTCCGACGATGATGAAATTCCAAATTCTGTGGCGGCGGCCGCCGGAGCGCCCCGGGCACGGCAACCCCAAGACAGTTGGTTGTTTCAAGGGATAATCGGGTGTGTCGATATGGGTGTTGATCGCCATCGGGATGCTGGTCGCCTTACTATACGTCGCCGCCCTGTTGGCCAGAGGCGGGACGATCTATTTTCGAAGCAGGTATGGCTACCAGGCGTTCTCGGGACGCAAGAAGAAACCGAGAGATGCAAACCGGGACCAGTTTCGGAAGGTTATCGAGCGACTCTTGGTCGGAGACATCTACGACATGCTTTGGGTCTCTTGGACCGATGACGTGTACACGGGTGTGATGTTGACTCTCGTGGAGGGCGCTCCCGAGTTGAGCCTTTCGTTCAAGGCGCACACCGAGACTGCCGAGTTGGCCTCTTTCAAAGTTGCGATGGGGCATCTTGGCTACGCCCACCAAGAGGATTCCGATTCGTTCAATGGTGGGTTCGCCGAGGAAAACCGAATAACGAGCCTGGAGTACATGTTGCCAGTTTCTGTCGATGCGATTGTCCAAGCCACGAATATCGCCTTAACCAGCTTGCATGGCGCTCCACCGCAAACCTACTACATGACTGGCTCGCTCTTTGCCCACGGACCTGGACTTGGGACAGGCATCAAGTTCAGCCCTTCCGAGGATCCACTGTGCGCGATTCTGGGCGATCCTGCACCGGCTGATACGCCAAAGCGGGGCTAACTAACTGCTCTGCTCGGTCTTCCTTGGAAGAAGCCGCGGCGATTGTCGCTTAGCCGATTCGTTCGCGCCGTAGAATGGGTGCATGGCCACCGCGCGCCGGTTTCGGGGACTGCGGATTGCGATCGGAATTGGGCTTCCGATTATCCTGGTAGCGTATTTCCTTTGGTTTGCGCTCTTTCCAAAGATCAACGGTGCTTCGTATGCCGAGATTGTAGCGGCCCTTCCCGCCGAGATAAGAACCGAGCCGCCTGCCGACTTGTTGGCGCAAGCGCGATTCGACGAAGTCCTCAAGCTCGCCCGTTCGGTCGACCCCGACAGATCCGAGAAACTCGGGGAGTGGGTCTTCCACAAAGACGGAAAGCACTCAAAGCGGCCCGATCTGGAGAGGTTCGCCGCCGCAACGGAATATGTGCGTCGTTGCGCGCCAATCTTCAAGAAGATAAGAGCGATCCTGGGCGCCGGACCCTTGCAGTTTCGGCGCGACCCTAAGAACGCGTTGACTGATACCAAACCCTGGCTCACGGATCTGGTCCGTGCATTCCAATCGACCTATCAATGCACGGAAGTTCTGAGCCGCCATGGTCAAGGGCGGCTTACCATCGATCAGATCCTCACACTGCTTTCCCTAGACCGGAGAATGGGTGAGGCCAACAACGATCAAATGAGCATGATGACCGAAGACATCCTTGACGGCCTTGTAGTCGGAGCGATCGGCATTGAAGCCAAGGACCAGAAGGTTTCGGTTGACGATTTGAGGTCTATCTTGCGGGCGTTGCTCCCGATGCCGGCCTATGGGGAGTGGGCTGCAAGCGCGCTACGAGCCGACTTCCACTTGGTGTTCTGCCGGGAACTCGCCTCGAATCCCATCGAGACGTTTCGCAGCAAGGTTTCCGCCTCGCGACAGTTTCATCAGTTCTTTCGGTGGGCAGGTGACGTGCCCGTTGGCGACGAGGCGATCGCAGGTCTGGATGCTGACGTATCTCCCCTCGCCGGAACTTACGACGCTGTCGAAACCGTGCAAGTGTGTGCCCACTATCTGCTCGGGACGATGGCGAACGCTCAACGTAGTTGGGCAGACCGTGACCGGTCGTACGATACGTGGGTTAAGCGTCAGCTGGTCGGATTGCCCAGGATCGGCGTGAAAGGACGCTCGGCATTAGGCTACCGAATCCAGATGAACACGCGGCACAACACTATCGGTCGGGCCATTCTGGCCTGTCAAACGATCCAACCGATACTAGCGAAGATTCAGTTCAATATTGCTGCTTTGCGTGGGGCCACGACGGTTCTTGTCGCATCTCGCATTTATCGCTTCACCCACGGTGGGGCCCTGCCTTCAACCCGGGAAGCGTTCAGGTCGATCCTGCGGCAATGGCCCGCCGACCCGTTCAGCGGCAAGCCGATGATCTATCGGCCCAAGGAGCAAAGGGTCTACTCAGTCGGAGTTGACCTCAATGACGACGGTGGGGACATCACGTCCACGAGAGACCACAATGCCACCGACGTTGGAGTTTCGCTGCGGAGCTAACGAGCCCGTAGTGGCTCTGTGTTTCTCATCTTTGGTCTTGCCGCCCGGCTGTCCCGATGAATCCTGGGACCCTGGGGTCCGATTGAGCGGCAGACATGCCGCCCCATTAGTTAGCCCCGCTGCTCGTTAGCCAGACTTCAAGATCGGCAGAAGATCACTGTGTCTGCTTGGGGTACTGGCCATAGGGGCACAGGCTTCACGATCAGCGAATTTGGAACAGGTTCAAATATCCAAGGCGAAATGAGCTGGAGCGTCGACCGATATACAACGGCGCAAGAACGAGCGATGTCAATGGCATTCCATGAAGGTGCGGTGGCTTTGAAGGATCCAATTGTTCGATGACGGCCGAATCGCGAACTGATTCAAGCCGATCCAGTGCCTGTACCTTGCCAATGGCCGCTGCCAATCTGGTCGGTGCCTCCGGACTTCCGTGGCTAAACGAGACAGATTGGAACTTTTCTCGGGGCCAGCTTCTTTTGTTGGCATGCGTAGACTTCGCCTTTCGTGCCGCTATTGTTGGACTCGGTCACTTTCGGTTGTCGGCTTGACCGCGGTTTTTGTCTGTACCGGCTTGCTCCACCTTGTCGACCCGGACGGGATCCAGCACTATGGACTTTCCACGGGAGCAAGCTATCTGCTCGGGGCCGTGGAGATTACCTCCGCAGTCGCGTCCCTCTTGGGATTTGCTCTGGCTCGAGCCCTGATGCTCGCGATCGCGCTGGCGGGAGGATACATGCACATCGTGCATGGCGAAAGCAGCCTGCTATTCCTGCCGACGATTCCCGTCTTGCTTTTGGCCGCCCACATTTGGGCGAATCGCCCGCAGGCTGCGTGTTCATGCGCCATCGGCGCACACCCTTAGTCTGGAGCTAGAGCAGGGAGCGCCTTATGGTCTCACGTCTCGGGATGATGAATCCGGCGCACCATCCTCCGAGTTCTCAGACGCGATGCCCGATATGGACGGCTTCGGCATCATGCCTCATCGCAGCCTGGGCCGGCAAAGGGCTCTTTCGTGGCTGTCATTGCCCGGCCAGAGGAGTGAGCGACTCCCGAAGCCACACCCGTGCGGCGGAGGCGAAGGGCCGATAATGCGGTGGTTTGCCGCACACCGCTATCAGGGTCACCGCAAGTGGCGCGATAGATCAACTCGTCAAGTTGTGTCCAATCACTTGGCGAGTATCTCGATCTGGCAAGCCTGCAAGTGTTGAGACGTAGCTTTCACCACCAGTCGTCCCGGCTCCTTCACTCCCCCGACGATGACTTGAGCGAAACCGTGGAACACCCTACGGTGTGGAGTTGGAGGAGGTGTGACCCAGGTCAGGCTTACTCCACGTCCGACGCCTCCACCGCCGACGTCGTTTCGAACGACGATCTCGATTCGATTCAGGCCGGGCTTCAGGAACTTGTAGGCTTCCGGAAAGGGCCATCTCGCACTCCAGTCGTTTGTGACTCCCAACCTATGACCGTTTAGGTAAATGACCCCCGCGTCGTCGATTTGACCGACCATTAGGAACGGGTGTTGGGCCAGCACCTCCGCATGAACGTCGATTTCACCTCGGAAGGCCCGGAATGAGTGCTCTGCCATCTGATTGGCTTCCCCATTCACGTCCGTTGGGGGAGCAGCCGTCCAGTCCATTTTGGAGGGGACATCCTCAAGGCTTGAGGCAGGGATGCTCGTCCATCCGCTGATTCTCTCGGACTTGGGAGAGCCTATGAACCTGTCGGCCTCGTGACTGCTTGGGTCGCCGTTGCCAACGCCGAATGTCTCGCCGCCGATCACTTCGAACTGGATGTCGTTGTCGGCGTACGGTACAACCCGCCCGTTGCGATCGACAACGCTTACCGTGACGACGCTTGCATCGGCGCCGTCAGCCTTGATCGTGCTGCCGTCATAGAGCTTGGCTGCATTTGGCCATGGTCCCTGGGTATTGAGCACGATGCGCTCGGGCGGGCCTACCGTCTCAATACTGTCGGTGCTTACCACCTTGCCTTTGCGGATAGCTCTTGCTTCCAGCAAACCTGCTTGGTAGGGCACGTCCCACTCGAGATGCCCAAGGCGAGGCATGGGCCTAACACCGAGGCTCTTGCCATTGAGTAGCAGTTCCACCTGATCCGCATTGCTGTATATCCACACGTTGACGGGCTGGCCTTCCTTACCTGGCCAGTTCCATGTTCCGGGCACGATGTGAACCATGTCGCGCGCGCCCCAGACCGACTGGTAATAGAAGAAGTTGTCCTTGGGAAATCCGCAGGTGTCCAGGACGCCGAAGTGGGAGTTAACGCAGGGCCACCCATAGGGATCTTGCTCGCCCCGGTAGTCAAACCCGGTCCATACGAAGCCACCCCCAAGATAGGGGTGAGCCGCATAGTATTGGATCCAACCCTCGCATGTGTTCCAACCCGGATCGGCCACATCGTATGCGGATCGGTAGCCCTTGGCTGGATCGGTCCGGTATTCGCCGCGAGTGGAAACCGTGCTCCCCTCCTCGGTTCCGATGATCGGCTGTGTGGGGTGATCGCGGTGGTACTTGTCCCAGTCCGCATTTCGGAAGTAGTTGATGCCGCGTACGGGCATGACCTCGTTGATCCCGTCCCAGCCGAGAAGGTTGTTGGCTGCGCATGTGATCGGCCTTGTATCGTCCAGGTTCTTGAACCATCGTACGACGGTCTCGGCCAGTCGCTTGCCGCGAGAGTCCCCATCGATGTTCGACTCCTCGTTGCCTATCGACCACAGGAAGACGCAGGGATGGTTCCTGTCGCGCCGGACAAAGCGGTCGACAAAGGACTTGCCCTCTGCTGACCCATCCAAGACGCGGTTCTCGTCCATGACCAACATCCCCATCCGATCGCACATATCCAGGAGTTCAGGGGAAGGAGGGTTGTGGGCGGTGCGATAGGCGTTGCAGCCCATCGCCTTGAGGGCAGCGATGCGAAAACGATTGACGCTATCGGGAACCGCTACGCCGACGCCGGCATGATCCTGGTGGTTGCATGTGCCCTTGATGCGAAGCGGCCGGCCGTTGAGCAATATGCCCCTGTTGGGGTCAGTCGCGATCGTGCGGATGCCGAAGGTCGTGACCCTCGAATCGGTCTGGTCTCCTGTGGCAGTCACCGTCGTCGCCAGTTTGTAGAGGCGAGGCGTCTCGATGTCCCACAATTCCGGCTTGGCGATTCTGACGTGCTGTAGGATTGTGCGGCTCGCCCAAGGAGCCACCCGCACTGCCTCGGACAGGCATTTGTGCACTGGTCTGCCCGCAGGATCGGAAATCGCCGAAGCCACCTTCGTCATCTGCGGAACATCGGATGAGTTCTTGATCTCCGTCTCAATCGTTAGGTCGGCCGACAGGTCGCGTACTTTCGACTTTACGTACACCCCGTCCTGAGCAATGTGAGTGGGCGTCTTTTCGATGAGCCAAGCATGGCGGTAGATTCCGCCCCCCTCGTAAAACCAGCCCTCAAAGTAACTTGCGTCGGTCCGGACGGTTACGATGTTCGTCTGGCCGTACCTCAGCACATCTGTGATGTCGCAAGAGAATCCGATATACCCGCTGGTATTTCGACCGGCGATGCAGCCGTTCACGAAGACCACCGCATCGCGATAGATCCCGTCGAACTGGAGCGAGATCCGCTTGCCTTCGTCCTTCTTGGGCACGGTAAATACCTTGCGATACCAGCCGACGCTTGATTCAGGATATTCCCGGCCCACGGGTCGAAAGCCGTGCCTGGAATAGAGCCCCGATCCGTGCGCCGCGAAGTCGCTTTCAACCGCGTAATCGTGAGGCAGGTCCACGGACCTCCAGTCTCCTTCATCGAATGAAAGGCTCAGCGGACCGATCGCTTCGCCAGCCTTGGCATATTCCCGGCCCATGCCGAAGTTGAAGTCCTTGGCGGGATCGGCGGCGTTTCCAAGGTGGAACTTCCACCCAAAATCAAAGTTCTGCCGCGCCGGATCGGCAAGGGCTGATTGCGAGATGAAGCCGATGGCTGCGAGCGCCATCAGTGGGCAGAGAGATCTGAGTCGGTAGCGTTCCCAAGAACGGTTCATAGTAAGTAGTTGCGTTTGGACCGCCGAATATCAGTGCCTATCCCGATCACGGCAATTAGTAGCACCTGATTAGCGGGACTTTGCATCGGCGGATTTCACTGCATGAACCAAGCGCGAGACTAGGTCGGGATCTTTCGGTTGACCGGTCACACGGTCGATAATGCCGCCAGTATCCCAAAGCATAGGAATCATGCCATGCGAATAGGCGGAACGAGTTACGTATTCATCCCACAGCTTGCGATAGCGGTCCATGCCCGGAAATCTCGCTTTCATTCCGGCGCTGTATTCGCCAAGCATCACGGGAACGCCCGTGTCGACGAAGTTGGCTTTCATCTTGGCGAATTGCCCGTCGACATAGTCCTCATTGCCCCAAGTGTCGGTCGCCTTGGGATCGGTGGCGGATTTCCCCCACTGCCATACGTCGCTCTTGTCGTTTAGTGTGAAGTTATAGGGCGAATAGAAATGGACCTCCATCATGAGTCGATTCGCGACCGAATCAGTCGGCATTTTGGTATTGACTTTGACGGCGGCATCGATGTCCGTGTTGTAGCCTTGGACGACGAGCATGCGAGTCGTGTTGCGACCGCCCGAGGATCGCACGGTGTCGACGAAGGTCTGGTTGAAGCCGTTCTGGACTTCGGCATTTTCTGGAGTTGGTGGTCCGTACACGCCCTCGACCCCTATCTCGTTCGTTCCGGCAAAGAGTAAGTGGCTGTCGAAATCCTCGAAGTTCTTCGCGATTTGGCTCCAAAACCGGCGAAGTTTCAGCGTCACGGCTTTCTGTTTCGCGTAGGTGGGCTGAATCCAGCCGCCATCCCAATGGACGTTGATCATCACATAGAGATGGGCGCCAAGAGCCATTCGAACCACATCCGTGACATGTGCCATCCAAACCGGGCCTATGCCGTTGTTTGCGTCGGCATATTGGGTCCAGGCAATGGGTATCCGTATACTGCGAAATCCGGCTGCCCTGACGCCTTTGAAATAGGCTTCCGTGGGAGCGGGATTTCCCCAAGAAGTTTCCTTAGGGATCGCTTCCATTGTGTTGCCCAGGTTCGTTCCGGGAGACATTAGCCGGATGGCATTGTTCGCATTCAAGTCCTCCAAACGATTCGATGCGAAGGCGGAGGAAATACAGCAGGCGGCCATAAAAACTGGGAGCAGGGCCGGCCGAAAGGCCGAGTTAATTTGAGTCGATCGTCTCATCATAGATTCACTAACTGTCGCCAAGGCTTACTCGATCAGGTCCGCACCTTTTGCGGGCAACGTGAGCATGCCGCTAAAAGTCTTTCCAGAAAGCAGACCCCGCTTTGTCCCTTCGATGGGAAAGGTCACGCTCTTGTAGTTGGTGTTGACATAGAAGGTGCGTCCCTGAATCACTCGCGCGTAAACGCCATCCGGAGTTCGCGGTCCGTCTTGTATTCCCGCTGCCTTTTTGACTATGTCGAGCACAGGTCCAATGGCGGTCGCGTTGGATTCGGTAGCCAGATAGAACGCTCGCCCCTTTCCGAACTGGTTGACGGTGAGGGCGGGAAACGAGTCCGGCAGGTATGAGTTCGTGATCTCCCCGAGCACTTTTGCTGTGCGCGGCTCAAGCAGCTCATAGTAGGCGGCGGTCGTCTTGACTGGCTGCCCTTCGATCGTGAACTGAACTCCTGAGTCGTTGCGATAGAAAGCGGCGGTCCGCAGTCCGAACACGTCACTCAATCCGCCCGGCAGCGTGGTTTGGAACCAT
This sequence comes from Fimbriimonas sp., assembly GCA_031292555.1. Classification (GTDB taxonomy): domain Bacteria; phylum Armatimonadota; class Fimbriimonadia; order Fimbriimonadales; family Fimbriimonadaceae; genus Fimbriimonas. The sequence continues at coordinate 24,850 of JARLGV010000013.1, read as the reverse complement.
TGGGCATGTTCATCAATTTTCGCAGAGTATCCCGTCATAAGCACAGTTCCTCCGTCTTCCACATAGTCGCGGATTGCCTTTACGGTAGCGGGATCCACTAGATAGAGCGCTGGCACTACCACGAGCTTGTACTTGCGGAGGTCCTCATGGGCGATGTTGATCACGGCTGCGTCGATGTTCTTCTTATAGAGCGGCTCAAAAGCAGCCTGAACCTGATCGCCGTAAGCGGTCTTGAAGTATTGGCGCGTGGTACTGGAAGGTCCGTTGGGAGCAGAGGCCACAGCGCTCTCGAATGAGTAAGCAATGGCCACTTCCGGCTGGTAGTAGCGAGGGAACCCAAATGACGAAAGGGTCTTGAAATCTGCTGCGATCTGCCCCCACTCTTTGACCTTCCACGAAGGAACTCCGTCGTGGTCAACCAACCCGAAGAGCGCCTGTTCCTCGCCGCCGGAGTGGCTATTGAACGTCCATGCCGTGATGCCCTGGGCGCCAACAAGCAACGTCACGTAAGCCAGCATGCGGCTCCTTCCTGGATCTCCGTACCAGCCGCCTCCTCCCGCAGTGAACTCGTTCAGCCAAACCGGAGTTGGCAAGGCGCCTTTGGTCATCATGATCTGGAAAGAGCCGTCGATAGCTCCGCCGGCATAGAACCCCATGGCACCGTACGAAACGTACTCCTTGTAGCTGGATAGGTAATCGAAGCCGCGTCGCCAGGCATAGTCCCACAGGTTGGAGAGGGTCGGCGTGTCAGGCATGTACTTGCGGCGCAAGTGCTCGATGTCCATCAGGTTCTCGATCGTGACGTCCGACCAGTATCGGTGTAAATCCAAGTAACGCTCGGCAGGTCCAGGTCCGTTTTGAAGCGGAATCTCCACGTCGTCGAAACTGCTCAATCGCCGAGACCAACGCTGCGTGGCCCAAGCGCGATTGAGGTTTTCGATCGTCGAGTACTTCTTCCGGAGCCAGGCGACGAAACGGCGGCGATCGGCTTTGGAATACGACATGTAGCCATTTCCGATCTCGTTGTTGTAGCCGATGGCCAGGATATCCGGATTCTTGGCGTACCGTCTGAACATGGTCTCGGCGAGCCGCCGAACGCATCGACGGTAGTCGGGATCGCTTATGTCGTCCATGTACCGCTCAGCCGGTGGAAGCCGGACCCCATCCTGGTTCACGATATCGATGCCGGGATGAGCCCGATGCAGCCATATAGGCGCGGGGCTACCGGGTATGTCCATCACCACCCGGATGCCGGCCCCACGCATCTGGTCGAGGAGCCGGTCAAACCAACCGAACTCGAACTTGCCGTCAGCAGGTTCGAAAGAATCCCAGGACAGGTCTCCCATCCGCACGACCCTGAAGCCGGCGGACTTCATGATCGCGATGTCGGTCTTGATCTGCTCCTCAGTTCGATCGATCGGCTGGTAGCATGTCCCCACGAACAAATCGCCAGGCCCGGGCAGGTTGGGAGCCGGGCGTCCCACATTGGGAGGAAAGACGGCGCTTCCGATAATCTGAGAGTTCATGGATGTGTGGGGTGCCTTCGAAGCGGCAATGGCCGCTAAGCCCAGGACGGCCGATGCAAGTATCGCGAGTCGGTAGGCAGAGGCTGCAATGCAGCGTGAATCAAGGCAACCAAGACCTTTTCCGGCTTTTGTGCTACGTGAATGAGTCATTTAAACGTTTAACACCTATTATAGGTCAAAGTCGCGAACCTGCGGCGAGGATTTCTCGGCTGGCCCAGCAATGCCCGCCTTTCTGTGGTTGAAGCAGAACCGAACGTACGTCAATCGCCTTCCGACTATCTGCATCCCTCGGACAAACCTTCACTCCATATTCGCCGGTTGTGTGGGAGAACAACGTTCTGACGGCTAATCACCGGACCACATTGGATGTCGGTGCTGCCTAAGCGACCCCATCGTTGGTTGGAATCACCCTGGGCCGATCCTCTAAGCAGGACGGAGGGTTGGAGTCGGGAAGCGCTCTGGGGCGAGAAAGAAGGTGAGCAACGTGTTGATCATCGGTTTGTTTGGTTCTGAAATCGGACGCTAGCTCTTGTGATGAATACTCAGAAACCAAACGTCATTTGTTCGCATTGGAAGCTGGAGATGGGCCCTGCCGTCGTTGCCAACCGAAAGATCGGGAAGGGGTTCGGGGCGTCCGGCTGTTGCCGCTCGGAGCTGTTCGAGCACATTCGCAGAAATGTCACCCGGACTTCCCAGTTGCCTGTATGCGCCATACAGATCATTCCGGCCGTAACCAATGCCGACTTGGGAAACCTCGTAAGCGCCGGGAGCCAAGCCTTTGAGATTCAGGACAAAGGCCTGTAGTGGGGAGGGTTTCAGGTCGCGATGGTAGAACGGAGTGTCCGGAGCATCTTGCTTGAACGGCGTGTAGTCCCAGTGAAGGATGTTCAAGTCGTCGCCGTGCCGGGTTACGATGACGCGACGGTCTTGGGTTGGAATCTCCTCTCCCTTGAGCAGGGATAACAGGTGATAGGCGAGCAATCCTGGCTTGTGGAGGCCATTCACATTCATGAGGCCAAATCCGCCATGGAACGGAGTGTTCGGCGGGCCAGGTTCTTCGAACTGATCCGAGAACGCCCAGTAGGACATTCCGTCAACAATTCCTTCGTTGTTGCGCAGCTTTTCCAGAATGAACGGCGCACAGAAATAGCTGTCGTGAACGTCGTCCCGAGGCGAGTAGCTTGGGCCCCACTCGGAGATGAAAAGGGGGAGTTTCGGAAATGCGCTGGACTCGATGTCCTTCCGTGCTCGTCGAAACTCAGCGGAAAGGGAGTCGGGATTCGGGTCGAGCATCGTGTGGCCGTGGCCATGTTCGTCGAGGAACCCCTCGGTCGAACCGTAGCTGTGAGAGCTCACGAAGTCGACCGGTAATTCGCGGCGGTGGCAGAAGGAAAGGAACTCGGGTATCCAGGCCATCCCAGCCGTAGACGGACCTCCCACGCGAAGCTTGGAATCAACCGCCTTCGCCGCTCGTGCGGTGCTCTCATATAGGTCGAAGTAGCCGGACTGCCCGCCGGTCCAAAAACCGGTCAGGTTCGGCTCATTCCATACCTCGAAATACCACTTGCGGATCTCGCGCAAACCGTAGCGCCGAACCTCGTGTCGTAGGAACGTAGTCACCAGTTCGGCCCATTCGGTCTGGCTCCTTGGCGGGGTCACATTCCCGTTCCACCAGAAGATCGTCTGGCGGCCGCTGGCGATGGGCTCGGGCATGAACCCTAGTTCGACGAATGGCCTCAGGCGTGCTTCCTTTAGCTGGTCGAGATACCGGTCTACATTGGTCCAATCGAACACAAGCGAGCCGCTCGGCGATCGGCTCACGGTCTTCATCTCCTCGTTGAAGATGCCGTGGCAACGAAGATAGTGGAAGCCCACTTGAGATTGCAGGTCCATGAGATCCCGCTGGTGCTCCCGTCTCAGGAAGATCTTCGCACGGTCTGATCCGACACTAAAGAACGGCAGCTGGCTTCTCCGAACCGTCCGGGCTCGAAAATCGATCGTGACGCTCGATTCACTGGCGGCATGATTCAAATCGGTCCGGGGAATCTCGCGCATAGCCGAAAGCGCGAATGGCAAATAGGTTGGGTAAAGCCAAATCATGATCTGTAGTGGGAGAAGCTATCGCCGTTTAGTGCACTTGCTTGATTTCATCAGGCTACCGTCATTGTAGGGTGAGGAGACCGGTCCGATCGCGGACAGAATCACTTGCCGGGGTCCGGAACAATTGTCACATTTGGCGGCGGAGCGCCGCCCACGCCGGGTTTGTACATTGACGCTGGAACGTGGATGACGACATGCTTGCCTGAGCGAATATCGGAGCCGGTGGTGTCATGCAACGACTGCCACTGCGGACTACCCGGCTGAATCGTATCGCGCCCATTTCCGCATCCGTAGAGAATGACGGCTGTCATCATCATGGCCGCCCAAAGCTGTTTTTTCTTCATGTTAAGTTAAATGAATAGGGATATAAGTCGCCGTCCCATGGAAGGGACGGCGAACTTGACTAGCAATCGGATTTACATCTTGGTGATGTCATAGGGGCACTGGAGCCACCAATAGTTGCCCGGAATGATGCCCTGGTGAAGCGGCATGTCTGTGCCCCACATCGCAAGGTCTCCGCTGCACCCGTAGTTATAGGGTTGAACGTTCGTTCGGATCAAGAACTTGGCGTGACCGTCAACGAAGGAATAGACATCACCATCGTTTTGCGTACTCGCGGAACCGGGGTAGGTGCTTCCCAACTCTTGGATCGACACCTCATAGAGACCCACTGGTCCCCACCAATTCGCGACCTCTGGCTTGACCGATGCGCAGTCCTGCGTCCACCACTCGCCCGTAAGCTCAATTAAGTTGGCTGGAGAGGATGAAGTCGTCATTGAGACGCCGATGAGTGCTCCATTGAATTCATAGCTGGCGTTACCGGCGCCTGGTGTCGGGTCGTAGTTATACGTGCCGTTGCTGTTCTGATCAGGCGCTGTCGAGACAAAGAGTCCGAGATTCTTGACGTAGGGATAGATGTCCTGGCACCAGTTGCTTCCTGCCGCCGGATCTCTCCAGCCGAGCGGAAGGCCATTGCCGGCATCGTTGTTGTTTGCCACATCTTGCCACGGGAGCGTGTCGTCGTGGTCGTTCGCATACATGAGGCTGGCAAGAGCTTGTTGCTTGACGTTTGAGAGAGACGTGGTCTTCTTTGCGGCGAGCTTGGCTTGGGCAAACACCGGGAACAGGATTGAGGCTAGGATTGCGATTATCGCGATGACGACAAGGAGCTCAATGAGGGTGAAACCTCTGTGTTTCATAATGATGTACCTTCTATGGATTACCGGGGTGTCACCTCGAACTTCGAGGCCACACGGGATGACGAGGGGCAGAGGGTCGGTTGCGCCGCATGTTGAATGCCCTGGAAAGTACTTCAACGGCGCTCCGGCCCATTTTAGAATTGCTGTCAAATGTGGGCGGTGGACCTCCTCTGGATGAGTTCCACTGGCATAAGTCGGTGTTCGACTTCTTGCGCACGGCCTTCAATTTGAGCGCAGAGCATTTCGACGGCGTTGGCCCCAATCTCGAAAATGGGCTGCCGGATAGTCGTTAACGGCGGATCAAAGGAAGCTGCGTTGGCAATGTCGTCGAAGCCGATCACGGACAGATCCTCGGGTACTCGAATCCCCGATTCACGGCAGACCTCGACCGTTCGATACGCAGCCCCATCGTTGCAGCCGAAAACGGCCGTGGGGCGTTGATTGAGTAGGCGCCGCGCTGACGACCTTGAAGCAACCGGATCGTGCCAAATCGTCGCGGTCAAATTGGGGTCCGGTTCCATACCCCAGGCTCGAAGCGCATCCCAATATCCATGCTGCCGCTCCAAGGCGCTCCAATTGTGCTTCACAGGCTTGCCAGAGTTTGAAGGGCTGACGTCTTCTCCAGTGAGGATCATGGCGATGCGCCGGTGCCCCAGAGCAAGTAGATGCTCGGTCGCCAGTCTTCCTCCGGTTCGGTTATCGGAATCTATCGACGATACGCCAGGTTCGGCGACTTGTGTCCCCACGCTCACAAGCGGTACGCCGCTCTTGGCAAGATCGCTTGCGAACTGGCTGTCTCTCCTGGGCGCAATAAGTAGAAAACCGTCGCAGATCCCGCTGAACTCCCGTTCGGCCCCTTGCTCCGTCTCTTCCCATGTAAAGCCGGTCAGCAGCATCGTCGCCATGCGACGTTCGGTCGCCTGGGCGACGATGCCTTCCAGCACGGGGCCAAAGTAGACGTTGGTAAGGGGAACCGTTACGTGAGGAAAGACCACCCCGATTACTTGAGTTCGAAACCCCTTGAGGGCTCGGGCGTATGCGTTCGGCTGGTAGCCCAATTCGGCAACTGCCTTGAGGACCTTCTCGCGAGTCGCAGGCAAGACCTGTCGTGGCGAGTTGTTCACTACGTACGACACGGTGGCTGTAGAAACCCCGCACTTCTGGGCAATGTCCTTTAGGGTTGCCATTTAATCGATTAAATTCTACATCAGTTCGCCTGGACATGCGAGTCTCGCTTGCGAATTTGTGCCTCGGACAGTCGTATCCTTGTGTCGACCCAGTCGAAGACGAAACGAGCTTCCTCCTTTGGCTGGATCGACAATGTACTATAAAGGCTAGTGTGCTTTAGATCGAATGCGGGTCGTTGAGTCGGTCATCTCCGTTGTGCTGGGCACGCTCCCGTGTTCGTGGGCAGGATCGAGCGCAGGAGAGCAATTCCTCGTTCCCAACCTCCCCCTTTCGACTCACGTTCGGATGGCTTTGATCGCTGCGTCGACTTCGCCCGCGTGTTGGCCCTGCGCCTTCATTCGCTCCAGGTCGGGTTGAAGTGTCTTTTGCTTCAACTTACCGGCGAGAGCGACCGCGGTGGACACGATCCTCGAGTCGCGGCTGGCTAGCGCACTACGAAGCGACGACGCGACTCGCGGGTCTTCATGCGGCAGCCGCGTCAAGGCGTGCAGGCCCACTTCGCGAATCAACGGTCGGTGATGCTCGGTCGCCGTATCCAGAATAGCGGCGTCCCATCCCGGCGCGGTGTGGTCGGCAAGGACTTCCAGGGCGGCTCGCCGCAGGGCGGGAAAGGTCGCCTTCGATGCCTGGGTCGTCGCGAAATCGCGGACCGCGGCAAAGTTGAGCGGGGCAAGGCCCCTTAGCGCGGCGGCAACCACGTCGTAGGGTTGATCGTCGCCCAAGAGTTGCTTCAGCCGTTGACGGTCCGATTCCCCTGCCGAAAGCTTCGCCAATCCGGTGGCGGCGATCGCGCGTCTTTGCACGCTCACATGAGTCGTCTCTGCTAGGAAGAAGTCGTGGAGTGCTTCGCGCCCGAGCTTTGCGAGGCGGGACGTGTCTGGAATAGCTGGGAAGGGCCGCGTATCCTGTCGCAGCCGATCAGCGATCATATGCAGGGCAGCGTCTGTCGGCGTGCCGTCCAGCATTCGATTCATCGCCGTCTCCATGTCGGTCGGATCCGGCGCATTCAGGAACACGTATGGCAATTCCTCTGCCGTCCACGGCTGTTTGGGCAGTTCGCGCAGGAATTCGTGATCGGGGTCGAAGATCACGGACTTCGGCGCGGAAGCCGACGCGACCTCGAATGTCTGGTCCGCAGCCGTGATGTGGATCGGCGATCGGCGCAGGCTGTTGGAGTCGACCAGTGCTACATGGGTCGGAACGTCGAAGACGGGAATTCCGCGAGAAGTGTCCTGGGTCTGACGAACGTGCACGATCGCGACCTTGCGTCCGGCGTCGTACGACCAACTCCAGTCGATCACCGGATGGCCTGGCTTATAGATCCACTGCTCGAACCACGGATGTAGGTTGATGCCGCTTGCTTCGCTCAAGTCCTCGCACAGGTCGTTGGATTCGACGTTCGAGAATTGGTGGCGGGTCAGGTATCGGTGCAAGCCGTGGTAGAACGCGTCATCTCCAAGCTGGCGGCGCAATGAGTCCAGCACGGTGCCACCCTTCATGTAAGTGGTCCAGCCGCCCATGCCCAGCGAATCGGAGTAGAAATTCGTGGCTACGGGACGGAAGTCGGTTTTGCTGCTGCCGAAGTAGCGCTGGCTGTACGCTTCGAACTCACGCAGCGACTCGAGCGGCCCGCGACTGTGGAGCGTGTACATCATCTCCATGAAGGTCGCCATGCCCTCGTTCAGCCAGGTGTCGTTCCAGTCTTTGCACGTCACCGTATCGCCGAACCACTGGTGGGCGGTTTCGTGGGCGATGACCCATGAGGAGGGGTTTACGCCTTCTCGGGCTTCGACCATAAACTCACCGTCTTGCCGCCAGTATATGGGATACTCGGTGGCGCTCACGTCCTCCTCCGCATACCCTTCGTGCTCGTAGACCACCTCCTGGGCGTACTTCGGCCAAGGATAGGGAAAGGCGAGAACGTCGGAGAAGAAGTCGAGGACGTCTTTCGTCGGCGCAAAGGTCGCCTTCAGCCGGTCGCCCATCCCCTTGGGACACGTCATGATGAGCGGCTTGCCTCGCCATGTGTCGTGAAACACGTCGAAGAGGCCAGCCGCGAGACAGTTGAGGTATCCGGCATGCGGCTGGTCACACCGCCAATCGACGGTATGGCGTCCGCCTGGCTTCGGCGTGTCGGACATCTGAGTGCCGTTGCTGATGACCGTCCAGGTTGACGGAACGGTGATCTGGACCTCGGTCGAAGATAGATCGTTGGGTGGCGCCCAACTCACGGGTTGCGCGGGGAGTCCCTCGGCGCAGAACCCGATTCTAGTCGGCTCTTCGGCAGTGGGCGCCGTCCATCGGAAGAACCGGCCCTCGATGTGGAAGTTCAGCCGATGGCTATCGCCTCTCTTGCCACCGGCGAGATCTACTTCCACGCTGCCGCCCGAACGCGTGAAGTGGGCAGCCTTTCCGTCGACCTGAACGTCATCGACCTTGTCGGCGGCGGTGTCGAAATGGACGGTCGTGACACCGTCGCGCAGCATGAATATCGTTGCCGCTACCGAGCCGGTCGCCCGCTGATGTTCGGTGTCGCAGTCGAGCGACGTGAGGGTATGCACCAGATGGTAAGTCCGGTCCGGCGCGTAGTGGACGTGGGGCGGCGCAATCTGCGCTGGCGAAGACGTCGAAAGGGCAAGCGTGAAAGCGGCAACCGGGAAGAACCTCACGCGCACGAGGATACCGGGCGTCATTTCGAGAGCACCGCCTGCGCGAATGCCGCTTTGCCGCCGACAACCGGCAACTGGATGCGGGTCGAATCGAGATCCACTGTGAGTTTGGTGCCCGGCTTCGGCCACAGGGTGAAGTCGCGGTCGCTTGAGAGAACCATCAGGGCGATACGCTTGCCGGCAGGAATGATCTGATCCTTGGGCTCGAGGTCGAATGTCAGATTGACGAACTGACCCGGCTTGAGCGGAACGCCCGGTGTCATCGAGTGGTAGTCTCCGCCCCGCCTGAGGGACCGGTAGTTCTGCGGATCGGCCCACCCACGCGTAATGAGGTTGGCGGTCCCGATCGGTCCACGTGTCCAAGGAAGCTGCACCAGATAGACCGAGAGGTTTGCCGCGGGGGTGCTCGAAGCCAGGCGAAGCGTCACGCGAGCGACGCCTGAAAGATGGAGCGGTGTTGTCAGTTCCGGTGCAGAGTAGATCAGGCGGTGGGGCGATTCGTCGGCGAGGGCGAGCGACGGCGCATCGAAGGAGACGTCGTCGGTGAGTTCTTCTTTCCCCTGACCCTTCGTAGCAGTCAGAGAGAGTAGGCCCGACTTAGCGCCCCCGGCCCTGGGGAACAGGGTGACCGGCGCGGATTCCGGAAGCGGGAAATCGGCGTACGGGGTGGGAGGACCACCGCGTCGAGGACCCCCAGGGGCGCTCTCTCGAACGATATACGCCTTCGGCCCTTTCTCGATGCCGTTCTGGACGCCGTAAAGAAAGCGGGTGAACCACTTGTTCATCAACTCCATCGGCGGATCTCCCCCATGGCCGCCTTGGTGCCAGTACTGGATGAGCGGGACTCTTCCCTTAATGGCCTGGCTGATGCGATTACTGTGCTCGGGGACGACGTTCCAGTCGTTGAATCCGTGGCACATGAAGACGGCGCACCGGATTCCCCTCGCGAACCGAAGTAAGTCGCGCTCCGCCCAGAAGGCGTTATAGTCGCCTGTCTTGCGATCCTGTCCCTTGGCCATTTCTCCATCGCGGTACAGCCGGTTCGCGATGTCGCGAAGAGCGGGATCGCCGCTGTGGATGAAATCGTACAGGGAATCGACGTCCTCCCCGAGATACCCGCCCGGGCTTCGAACGAGCCCGTTCGAGCGGTAGTAGTGGTAGTAGGAGGTGTTGGGTGAAACGGGGATGACGCACTCTAGTCCCTTCACGCCGGTGGTAGCGGCCGCGAGGGGGATCGTTCCATTGTAGGAGGTGCCCGTCATACCGACCTTGCCGGTACACCATTTGGCGAAGACCTGGGTCTGGCCGTCGATTGTGGTGAACCCCTTAGCCCTCCCGTTTAGCCAGTCAATGACCGCCTTGGGGGCGAGTCGCTCGGGCGCACCGCCCACGGTCGGGCACCCTCCTGATAGCCCCGTGCCCGGCGCCTCCGAGTGCACGACCGCGAACCCTCGCGGGACCCAGGTGTACACGAGCGAACCCGAAATACGGGTTCGCTTGGGGTTGAACTTGATATCGGGGTGAAAGGTGCGCGGTGTCGGATCTGCTCCAAGCTCCTGGTGTACGTCCCAGTCGATTCCCGGTCCATCGCCGGTTCCGGCAAAGTAGGGGGACGACTCGTAGATGACGGGCACGCGCAACCCGTCGGTGTCGGTTTGCCTTTGTCTCGTGACGTCGACATGGACCCGGTCCCGCTTTCCATCGTGGTCGGAGTCGAACTCGGTTTCCACCCACAAACTCTCGCGGATCCATTCCGAGGAATCCGCGAATGCCGGCACGGACTGTGCCTGCCCATCCACGAACACCGGCAGAGCCGGCCCGGTCTTGGTCTGACCCGGCACGAGGACGACCGCAACGACGAAACAAAGCCCCGCAGAGATCCGGGACAGCCATAGCTTGGCAGTGGGCATGACGCAAAGAGTATAGGGCACGGACCGTGAGAATTTGCCTGGTTTGCGATCGCGCTCTCCTTGATCGCCAAAGTGCAAGGACGCTTCTCCTTGACCTGAACCAGGTCTGCTTGAAGCGGATTCTGCGTTCCGATTGGACATCGTTCGTCCGGTCAATTCAATGCTAGAGCGTCCCTTGCTTTGGCGTCGGCTGCCAGTGATTCCTTCGCCATTACTACAGCGAGCACGCAAGCTATGTCATGGGACTGCGTTGAGAGTAATGAAGCCCATCCGGGATGAGCAACCCCTTCAATGACATCGCCAAGTGCGGCGTGAATCGCCTGGGCATACGTGACCTTGTTGTGATGGCTCAACTCCGTGGCCAGTAGCCGCAAAGACCTTTCTCGTTCAGTCCGGCTTTGGCTCGATTGCGTCAACAAGAAGGTTTGTTCGATATAGGCCACCAGCGAACTGAGATCGTTCGTTCTAGATGCGTGAAACATTCGGAGTCGTGCCACCTCCAGTTGCTTCATCTTGGAGCCAATTCGCACGGCGATCCCGTTGGCTTCGATGAGTAGTGAATGCAATTCGGTCCAGTCCACGATTTCGTCTGCGGCCATCATTTCCCCTAGATAGATTAGGTGGATAAGCAATGACTCTTGGATTCCTACCTCTCTCAACCTCCGAATCCCTTCCACGACTAACGGTCGAGCTTCCTTAACTCGTGCGGCCCTTTGATAGATTTCACCCAGATCCACATATGCAATCGCTCGATTCGTCGCGTCCTCGTATCGACAGCGTTCGGCAAATACGGCTTCGCCGACTTGAATCGACTCCTCGGTGAGCCCAGCACATGCAAGGACCCGGGCATACTCGCTCTGAGCGAGAATTCGAAGGCTATCGTTGTTCGCACCCGAAATTACGGACTTCAACAATTCGATTGCCTTTTGGGGTGCCGATTTGGACAGGACCTCCGAGGCGAAATTGACTTGCGCCCAGGCAACGCTCGCCACGCATTCGTCACTGTGCCCCAATCCAAATGCCTGGAAAGAGGCCAAGAAAGCCTGTTCGGACAATTCGAGATTGTCGCTGGCCGCCAGTGCAATTGCAGCGCCGATCCAAGCCTCGCCGGCGAAGATCGGTTCCAGATAGTGGGCTCCGGACTTTGCGGCCCGGAATAGAAGTTCTGCTTCTACTGCCGGGTGACCGCGTGCCCAAACCGTTCGCCAGGCCCCAACGACAAAGTACGCTGCCACATCCGGAGCAAACAACGTACACCAAGCGATCCCGGCTTTAATGTTGTCAAGTTCGTTGACTAGATTGTTGAACGGTGGGCATGGGTCGATACCAAACAGGCTTCGCGATTGGACATAGGTCCACTTGGCCAACGTGCGCCAGACCTTCTCCTGAATCTCCGTCAATGCTTCTCGGTCGGCCATCTGCCGAACCGCCCGGGCGATAGGGCCTGGCACCGAGTACCGACACTCGGATCCGTTGCCGATAATCGAAATGAGCGAGAGTCGAGCCAGGAAGTGCCAAATGCCAGGATCTTCATAGCTGGAAGCGATCTCGCTAGCCACACTCGAGGAGGTACTTTCAAGAAGCGAAAGCGCAATCCATGCGGACTTGGCCGTAGCGGGAAGTTCTCGAAATGCGCGATCCAGGAAGGCTTGGACTGATTCGCCGCCAAGACCGGGCCCATCGATCCACTCTTTCAATCCGGCATCAAGGGAATCCAACACATCGGCGGGGGATTCCAACATTAGCCGCGATGCAAAGAACTTCAAAGCGCTCGGGAGGCCGCCTAGCTTACGGGCTAGTTCTGACAAATGAATCGCCGCCTGCGGTGTCGGCGGAGGCGTGCCCTGCTTCCAAGCCTGCGAAGTTAGTAGTCGAACGGATGGGCTTTCCAGCATTCCATCCAACGAGTCGTCAGGTGGAGGTGCGGTCAGGACAGAGACGAGGACTTCTTCGAATTGTCCCGATGCCAATCGCGTCCGAGATTCCGCGAGGACCCGCCACCCAAGCTGATTCGCCGTCTGAATCGCGTCAGCCAAGACTGGCTCGTCCAAAGGATAGTCGATCACGTAAAGCCCGTCCGGAACACGCGACGGAACCGCTCCAAATTGGATCGGCATGTCGTAGGATCGCGAAAATTGCCAAGCGGCTTCTTGGATTAGGTGGCTCTTTCCGCTTCCAATCATGCCGACGACGGTCACCATGGCGCCGTGCCTGGCAAGAGCGTTGAGAATGGCGTTGAGCAAATCATCCCGCCCGTAAAGAGGTAACGGTCGTACAACACCGAGCGCCGCCGATTCTTGACTCTCATCGTCTCCACTGACCTGCGTTGCCGAGAGTGCAGCGACTTGCATCGAATCTGGAGGATGGATCCCCAGTTCTTGAAATACGAGGCGGTCGAACCGTAGGAAGGCTTGCTTTGCTCGACCGCTTTGTCCTTGCTCCAGCAGCAGTCGGATCAGCAGCGAATTGGCTACTGAGTCGAGCGGGTCGCATAGAACCGCTTTGCCGGCTGCATCCATCGCCAACTTCCGATCTCCGGAGGTTTGGAAAGCTTCTGCGAGTTCAATCCAAGCTGACCTCGCTTTATCCAAGTAGGCCCTTCTTTGAATCTGAACCCACGGCTCTTGGCTCCCTTCCAGAAACGGGCCCGTAAACAAAGAAACCGCTCTGGACAGGTAGTTTGCCTTTATTGCCGGATTGGAGGCCGTGGATGCCGCCAACAACCATTGGTCAAAAAGCTCGACGTCGGTTGTGAGTATGCCCGACTCGATTCCGACCCATTCGCGGTCAGATTCAATCGATTTGCCGAAATCGCCAACGTGCTTTCGGAGCCGTAGCAACTCTTGGCGAAAACGCGCCCGACTCTGGTCAATGAAGTCTTCTGGCCAAAGAAGCTCGGCAAGCTCGTCACGGCCCACGCGCTTGTTGCGAGCCATTGCCAGCCTCGCCAATATTGAGGCAGCGCGCTTTGTCGGAAATCGAGAGAAGCTCACCCCGCCACCCTCAAGTGTCATGTTTCCAAGCAGTCTGAGGAAGTACTTGCTCGTTACTCCACTTGGTCCGCAAGCGGAAACCACATTTCCTGGTGAAGATGGGTCCACTGGCCTCAATAGGAATCCTTTCTGCAACTGAAAAGCTAGACAATTATGCCCCAAGGCCCATTCGGAGCGTGACAAATTCCAATGGACCTATGCCAAACCAGTTGTGACGGTGTTGTGACGAGAGGCGAGTACAAAGCCTTCGCCACCGGAGCACACATGCTGCTCAGGGGCAGGAGATTACCAAAAATGACATTCACTCCCCTAAGACAGTTAGGCCGACAATGGAGCCGGCCGAAGATTGGAAAGGAAGGCTATCCACCGACACCGGCGGTATGGAAGCCGATTCGGCTACTGCTTCGATGGCTCACTGTCCTTGTGGCAGCGTCGGTCGGAATTGCGTCCGCCCAGACGATCTCTGTGTCCCCGACCGGATGGGTTACTGCCGGCCCCGGCGCCACCGTTCAATGCACAGCGACCGTTACTGGGCTCAGCAACACCGCCGTCTATTGGTCGGTTGGCGGAGTCAAGGGCGGAAATGGCACGGTGGGAACGATCAGCACATCGGGCCTATATGCAGCCCCGGCAACGCCGCCGGGACAGAACCCGGTTACGATTACGGCTACCAGTCAGGCTCTGGGCTCTGTTTCTGGGAGCACCTATATTCAGATTCTGAACGCTGGGCCCACGCTTTCGGCGGTCAATCCGAATCCGCTCTCAACCGGATCGATTACGATCACGCTTTCTGGCTCCGGATTCCAACAGTATGCGACCGTACTAGAAACCTACAACGGGAACACCTATCAGCTTTCCACGAGTTCCATCTCGTCAAGCACAATCGTCTGCAGCACGTGGCAGGGTACGGCCGCCTCTGCATCGTTCACCGTCACCAACCCAGGAACCGCTCCGAGCAACGCCGTGGTCGTTCCAATCGGGAACGGAACTTCGTCCTACACCCTCAAAGTAGTCAACGGAACTGGGGGCGGCACGTTTGCGGCAGGAACTACAGTTTGGCTGACTGCGAATGCCCCTCCCCAGGGACAATCGTTTTTGAATTGGACGGGCGCCGCGGTTGCCCTTCCGACCTCGACCACGACGTCGATGAAAATGCCTTCCGCCAATACGACGGTCACCGCTAACTTTGGCAGTACCGTCTACCCGCTCACCGTAGTCAATGGAGCGGGATCAGGCAATTACCCCGCCGGCACCGTTGTGCCAATCTCGGCCTCGGCTCCTCCTCAGGGCCAAGTTTTCGGTAACTGGACCGGCGCTGCCGTCGCCAATGCGAATGCGGCAAGCACGACGATTACGACAACTGCGGGACCTTCCACGGTTACAGCCAACTTCTCGGTCATCGCCGATGTTCCATTCCCAGTAACGACTCACCCTCGCCTATGGATCACGACTAACGATCTTCCAAGGCTCCAAAGTTGGGCAGTACCGACCAATCCGATCTACGCGCAAGGCATGCAGGTAGTGCTCAATCAGGTTCTCGGCGTCTACAAGCGCAGCTTCTTTCCGAATGGCGTGGCCAACCCGAACTACCCCGATGACGGAGACTACAACGGTTATGCGACAAGCAACAGCGAAGAGTACGCAGTCATTTTGGCTTTCAACTCTTTGATCGATCCGAACCCAACCAACCGCATCACCTACGCCCAGGACGCTCGAAACCTGCTGATGTACGTCATGAATCAGGCCGTACTAGGTGTTTCTGCGGGAACCCCGTTCCGAGACATCCTGTTCTGCCAGAGCAACCGCGCCAACTACTACGGCGAAGATTGGGCACTGATTGTCGACTGGCTTTACAACGCCACCGATGCCAACGGGAACAACATTCTAACCGCGGCCGACAAGGCCACTTGTCGAAGCGTGTTCATGCAGTGGGAGAATATTCTCCTTACCGCGAATGCGACCGGAGGCGATCATCCGTCTCCTCCTGGACTTACAAACGATCATATGTTAGTCGGCGGCGGCCTCGCGCCGTACCGAATGGCGGCGAACAACTACTACCTCGGACACGCCCGCATGATGACGATGCTGGCACTCTGCATCGACCCTGCCGACGACCCTGCCGTCAATCCGGCGCTCAGCAAAGGAACGCCTGGAAACTCGCTTCGCAGTTACCTTTTGGACGCGAACGGCGCTTGGCTATATCAGGAGTACTCGATGTTCGGCGATCCGCAAGCGGTAGCCAATGACTACGGACTCGGTGGAACCGGCAAGGGATTCGGGCTCGCGAGCGGGGGAATGCCTCCGGAGGGCGTGCTGTACGGCCACTCATACGCTTACCTTCTCGGCCAGTTGCTGGCTCTGCAAACCGCGGGCTTCAACGATCCGGCATTGTCGGGCCCGCAGATTCACTTGATCAACTCACCAGTGTGGGATCGATATGCTCACGGGTATCTCGACGCGCTGACTCCAAGCGCGGTTGTTCCTCAAGGGCTCGCATGGATGGGCCCTGTCTTCCAGTGGTCGACCTCGGGCGACACGATTCGAACTTGGGCTACTCCTGAACAGATGCAGCCTCTCGCGCTCCTGTCCATTTTGGATCAGCAGCAGGGAATCACGACCCACGCCAATGCGGCCCGCTGGTTCGGCGCAAACGTTCCTCAGGGTGGACTGATGTACAACGTCAGCACTCCGTTCACCTGGAGCTCGACAGATTCGATCCTCTACTATCTGATCATGGACCCGGCCGCGCCTACGCCGACCGATCCTCGACCTAACTATCCGCTCACGTTCTTCGATCCGGCCGCTGGACAGATTTCGGCTCACAGCGATTGGGGACCCAACCCAACTTGGTTCGACTATCGAGCTTGCTGGGAGAACATTAACCACCAGCAGGGCGATGCCGGGCAGTTCGAGTTCTTCCGCAATGGAGAGTGGCTGACGCGAGGAATGAGCAATTACGACGCGAACTGGCTGGGGCAAACGAGCATGTACCACAACTCGCTTGGCATTCAGAACTGGTGCGCAGCCGGAACCCCGTTCCTCAACTGGTTTGAGACTGGGGAATGGGCAAATGGCAGCCAATGGAATCTTGGACTTGACCAAGGCGATCCTTCCACGTTAATGGGCTCTGGCCCTGGTTACGTGTATGCATTCAGCGATCTGAAGCAGCTCTACAATCGACCGAATATCTTCACCCCGTCGAACAGTTCGGTGGATGTGACTCAGGCAAACCGGTCGATCCTCTGGTTGAACAAGGACACGATCGTGATCTACGATCGCGCGACGACGATTCACCCGAATCTGTTCAAAACGTTCAACCTGAACTTCGTCACTCCGCCCTCGATCGTGGGGAGCGTCGCCACGGAGACGATGGCTGACGGGCAACAGATGTTTGTTCAGACATTGCTTCCCGCCGTTCCTTCGATCACGACTATGAACGGAGCCGCCAACATTTTCGGACTATCGGACCTCGAGCCGACCCGATACATCATGACGGTCCAAGATCCCAGCCTTCCGACTGACGGCCGGTTCTTCCACGTCATTCAAGGCGCCGATCCAGGAGGCAAGATGGTTAGCGCTATCTACGTCCAGTCGTCCACGGGTACCGTGTTCGATGGAGCAGTCTTCGGCAACAACGCCGTCTTCTTCCCCGTCAACCTCGGCGCAATTGCCACCACGACCATGTGCGTTCCGTTCGCAAGCGGAACCGTTATGATCGGGGGCATGACGCCCGGCGCGAGCTACGGCGTATCGACCGTGCCCACCGCTAACGGCGTTGTGGTGACCCTTACCCCCGGGGGAACCGGCAGCGTTGCCGATTCCGCAGGCATGCTAAGCGTGTCCTTCTAACTTGGTTCGCCTCTGCTATGTGCCTTAGCAGAGGCGATGGATTGCCCTACGAATACGTAGGGCATATCTGTTTCCTCCGGCGCACGCTGCTCCTTGAACAAACCTCTGTCGTCGGACCGGTCATTGCCTTTCGGATTGAAGCGCGGAGGAAGTAGGTCACCGATCTTTGCCGGCTGGCACTTGCCGTCAAGCATAACGGACGCCTCGTGGCTTTGGATCGGGCAATTCCATTGAATGGCGTACTGGGTGCGGAACCTGGGCACCTGGTCCTCCTCTAGGGAATCAGCCTCGGTCAACAACGCCGATCGAGTCCCGGCTGGAAATTCCAGCCGGAGTTTGGCGACCTCCGCGCACTACCCGGCTAACGGCATGGTGCGATAATCGCGGCATGCGTATGGGTCGCAAATGGAAATGGAAGGTCTGGGTTCTTCTGATCGTTGCGTCGCTCGTCCTATTCGCGGGTTTCTGGATCCGGTACCACCTTGGTATTACGTCGTTGGATCCATTTGTGGCGACAGTCGACTCTCTTCAGAAAGAGGTCAAATCTCCCGATGGCCGGTACACGGCAAAGCTCTTGTATCGGGAAAACCTGGCGATGACCTACGGCTTCTATCATGTGAGCATTCAGTCGAACGTTTCGGACGAATCCGATCCGGACGTGGTCGAAGTCGCCGCCGAGGGGTTGACGGATTTGGAATGGAAAGACAGTCGAAACTTGATCGTAACCTTCGACGCCACTAAGAACAAGGACCACCTCGAAGACACTCTATTCGCCAAGAAACCTGGCTCATGGCGCTCGATCCGCATCGAATACACACCGAAACTTCAATCCGATACCGGCACTACTTCATCGCGCCTGCCGTCAGTCCCTTAACAAGATGCCGCTGCATCGTCAGGTAGAGCACAGTGACCGGCGCAGACAGGACGACCACGCCTGCGAAAATGGTGCCCCAGTCTTTGACGTACTTGTCCTGAAGCAACGTGAACAGGCGGAGGAACGCGAGGTCGCCGCGCGTTCCGCCCATGAAAATGAATGCGCTGAGGAAGTCGTTCCAGACCCACAGGCCCCAGAAGATCACGATGGTGACGGTGCAGGGCTTGAGCAGCGGGAAGACGATGCGCCAGAACGTCGCGATCGGTCCACATCCATCGATGACGGCCGCTTCGTCCAGTTCCTTGGGTACGGTCGACAAGAAGCCGGAGTAGATGAAGATCGCCAGCGGCAGTCCCCCGCTGACGTAAACGAGCAGCAGCGATAGATAGGTGTAGTGGATGCCCAGGAACCGAAATTCCTTGAGCAACGGGATCATCACAATCTGAAACGGCACGATGAGCCCGATGAGGAAGAAGTTGCGCCAGAACCTCGCCCCCGCCATTCCGAGTCGGTTCATCGCGTAAGCCGCCATCGGCGCGAAGGTTACGAGGCAGAGGATTGTAATCGCGGTCATGCCGAAGCTCTTGAGCATCGGCACGCCGAGATCGACCTTGGAGAACAGGTCGGAGTAGTTCGTGACGGCGAGGTGACTGGGTAGCCCGAGCGGCGCCGCCGTTATCTCCTTGAGCGACTTGAACGAGTTCAGGACGATCAGAACGATCGGCGACACGAACGCGAGACCCAAAACCAGGAGGGCGAACTCATACGGGATCTGCCATTTCGACCGTCTCATTGCTGGACCTGCCTTGTTCGAAGCAGCCGAACCTGCAAAATCGCGATGGCGGCCAAAGCGATGAAGACGACAAGCGAAATCGCCGTCGCATACCCTTGCCGGTTTCCCTCGATGCCGACCCGGTAGATATAGTACGCGACGGTGTAGGTGTCCACCCGAGGCTTGTCCCACAGGACGATGATCTGGCCGAACAGGTTGATGCCGAAGATGAGGGACATCACGGAATTCGTCGTGATCGTCGGGACCAACATGGGGAACTGGATGTGTCGAAACACCGAAACCGGCCCGGCCCCCTCGAGTTCGGAAGCCTCGTACATGTCCTCCGGGATCGTTTGGAGGTTGGCCAAATAAAGGGTGGTAAAGAATCCGAGGGCCGACCAGGTCACGAAGGCGAGGAGCAGCCAGGTCGCCCAATTAGGTCCCATCCACTCCTTGGCCCAGGTCGGCAGACCGATTCCACGGAGGACGGTGTTGACCGCGCCGTCGCGATAGTTGGAAAGCCACTGGAACAGGAGGCCCCCAACCAAGAGGCTCAAGACGTAGGGGTAAAAGAACAGGCTGCGGATCAGCCCCTTCATGAGCTTGACGCGATCCAGCAACACGGCAAGCACCATCGCCCCAAACGTGAAGGTCAAGAACGTCAGAACGGTCTCGGTCAGGGTGAACCGCAGCGACGAATAGAACAGGTCGTCGCTGAATAGCTCCTTGAAGTTGGCCAAGCCCGTAAACTGCGGACTCTTGCCCCATCCGTTCCAGTTAGTGAAGCTATAGCCAAACCCAAGAAGCGCGGGAAGGACGAGGAAGCCGCCGTAAAGGAGGATTGCCGGACCGGCCAACACGATCGCCGCAAGCCGGTTCCCGTGTCTCAATTACTGCCCCTTGCGGCCGCGATCCCATTCCTCGTCTAGAATTTGCAGCAGCTTTCCGACGTCCTTGTTGCCGGAAAGAATCTCCTGCATCGGCCTTTCCCAGGCGACGGAATCGGGCGGCATGTCGTCCAGCGCGAGTTGCCAACCGGCCGCGCCCTGCCACTGCTTCAATTCTGTGCCCATTCGATCGAAGAGGGTCTGTGCCGGTGGCCAAGTGCTCATTGGGCCGTCGATCGGTACTTTGGTTGCAAGCTTGAACATCCCTTCGCCATTGAGATAGAGCTGGTGAACTTGCGGGTCGTAGAAGGCGTCGAGTACGGCCATCGCCTTGTCAAGCTTTTCGCCCTTGAGCTTGGAGTTGATCGCCCAGCCGGACTGCATGTTCTTGTATTCGAGGAAGGCCGGTAGTCGTCCGACCATTGAGGGCAGGGGCCAGTAGTCGATGTCCTCGGTGATCTTCTGTGCTTCGATGTCGCCGGCGATCCAGCAACCCATGATCCATGTCGCTCCCTTGCCGCCGTAGAACATGCGCTGTTCTTCTGGATAGCCGTCGCTCAACGCGCCCTTCTCGGCGAATTCGTCCATCAGAGCGACCATGTTCTTCATGACCAGTTGGGCGATTGGGTCCGTCGCGAACTTGGTCTTGCCGGAGTTGCGCTGAGCGGTCCAGGAAGGGCGGCCCGGTATGGGGGCGTAATCGTACATGTTGACTTGGAGTTCCATCGTAAGCGGCATAAACCCGGTCCAATCGCGCGCTCCATAGACGAGGGGTACGTACCCTTTGGCCTTCAGCTTCCGAAGGTCGCCGACGAACTCGTCCCATGTTTTCGGCGGGGTCGTCACGCCGATCGAGGCCCACATCTTTCGGTTGACCGCCATGCCCTGAAACTGCAGGCCGCCCTGGGAGCAATACTGCTTCCCCTTGTAGGGCGTTCCCTTCGGAATCCCGTACTTCTCGTAGAAGCTGTCGGGGATCGGCTGGACCACGTCGTTGTCCACCAAGAACTTGGTGAGCGCCCACGTCATGATCACTTCGGGCATCTCGTCTGCCGCGATACGCTGCTTGTAGGTGGCGGCGCCGTCGTTGTCGCCCAAGTCGACCAACTCCATCTTCCAGCCGGGATTTTTGCCCTCGAACGCCTTCTTCCAGGCATTGAAGTGAATCCGGAACCCTTCGCGGCCCCCGATGTTGCGCACGACCCGAATGGTCTTGTCTTGGTCCGAGGAGGCATCGCCTCCTCGTCCGCAGCCACAGGCCAGAAGGGCTGCGAACAGACCGGCAATCGCGACGATGCCATATGTCGATCGGTGCATGGGTACTCTCCCCGTTCCATTTTTCGCACCGCCGATGACGGCAGCGCCGTTGCTGACATTATGCATGAGGCCCAGACAGGGCCATCTTGTCGAAACGGATAGGCTGAAATTGCTATTTCAAAGATTCGCCACATTCTGGGCGTCAGTGACGTCCCCGGGGTAAACAGGCCGAGAAGTGGTTTATCTTCAGGCATTCGCTTCGGCAGTGATCGCGCTATACGTTGGGGGGAGTGATCAGACTGCAACCAGCATTTACGTTTCGCCAAACGGTAACGACCTAAACTCGGGAACGGCCGCAGAGCCGTTTCGGACCCTCGGGCGAGCCCGGGACGCGGTGCGAGCGATCAAACATAGAGAGCGCTTGATGCGTCCGATAGAAGTCAGGCTGCACGGAGGTGTCTACCGGCCAGAGCGAACCCTCACATTACTGACCCAGGATTCAGGCAGTACGGGAGCGCCCATTCGCTTTTGCGCCGTCCCGGGCGAGACGCCGGTCATAACGGGTGGTCGCGTGATCGGGGGGTGGCAGCCCCTTGCGGACAAGCCCGCAGGAGTGTCTGAACTAGCCAAAGGCAAGTTGTGGTTCGCCGATATTCCCAAGGGTTGGCGGTTTCACACTCTTTTCGTCGATGGGAAGGGCATGCAACGTGCGCAAATGAGTAGCGATTTTTGGCGTCGATGGCCGAAAGCGTTCACGCCCGGACCTCCGGAAAAGGCGGGCCAGCTCTTGACCTTCCGGGATAAGGGCATTCTCAAGAACTTGCCCTCGAATGGCGATGTCGAGATGGTTTGCATCCTGGCTCAGTACGGGGTCATGGGTAACGGCGTTCTGACCGATATCGATCCTGCCCGGGGCACCGCCCGATGGAACAGCCATCAACTGGAACTTGACTTCAAAGGATGGTCTCGCTCCGAGTCCGAACGCGGCTTCAACCTGGAGAACGGACTGCCCTTTCTGAACAAACCGGGTGAATGGTGCGTGGATTCGGAGTCCGGTCGAGTGTATCTGTGGCCTCTGAGCCCAAGCATGAAGAATCATGTCGTTACCGCGCCCAAGCTGTACGAGTTGGTCCGAATCCAAGGCGACGAGACCCATTCGCAGCCTGTTCACGACGTGGAATTCCGCGGGATCACCTTTACGTGCACCGACCGACTGCCGGAAAACGAATGGCCTCACGACTGGCTCAAACGGCAATGGGAACACGTCGATGCCGCCGTGTATGTTCAGTGCGCTCGAGACTGCTCCTTTTCGGACAACCGAATCCTCGATTCTGGCGCCTCTGGGATAACTCTGAACCACTTTGCACAGCGGATAGGTGTTGTTGGCAACGAAATCGGCTGGCCGGGCAGTGACGGAATCTTCCTCGAAGGCTACGGCCCAGGCATGCTGGACGTGAACCGGAGCAATACCGTTCGCCGCAACTGGATCCACGATGTCGGGCAGGGGAATTACTGGCACTCGGCATCCATTCAGATCTATCAGAGCGCGAACAATCAGATCGAGTTGAACCTGCTGCAACGTTCGGCCTACTGCGCTGTCTCGATCGTCGGCGCGAGCCCGGCCGATATCGGAGACCCACGGCACTTCTTTCCCCACCCGGATGCGCCGCAGTTCGACCCATGGAATACCTACAACATTCGATGGCAGGACTTTCCTAAGGACGTTCAGGCATCGATTCGGGAAGGCCGGTCCCACCTGTACGACCGCGAATCCGCCAAACCGTATCTGCATTCGAACGGCAACCTGCTGACCGACAACATCGTCGTCGAACCGGAAATGCTGCTCGATGAGGGCGGCGCTATCTACGCTTGGTGCCCGGGAAAGGGGAACGTCTGGGCCGATAACCTGATCTTCAAATCTTCCGGCATGCCCGGTTCCTCGATCCTTGCCCTCGACGACATGGCCGAGTACTTCACCGTGAGTAGAAACGTGATCTGGGTCGAGGGCCAGGCGGCGTGCGGGACGATCGGAGTCCGGCCATCCGAGAGGGGGAACGTGATATTCGGCAACGTGCGCGCGTGCTACAAGCCGGAGTTCGCGGATGGCGATGCCGGCAACTTAAACGGTATCGAGCATGGCTTCTACATCAATGACCCGTCTCGTGCGCCGGTGTACCGAATGCTTGCGAGTATCACCGATCAGGTGAAGAGGGAGGGTGGCTGGCTCGGCAGCCCTGCCGTCGGAATCCCGCGACCGGGCGAAAAGGTCACGCCGGTGAACAAGAAGGTGAGTGGTTCGCCGGATCACAAAACGATCGAGCCGGCAAAGCCATGAAGTTCTCCAACGTCTCCGCGATAGCGTTCCTTTGCATATTTGCCCAACCGGTGGCAAAGGCGTCCACCTTCTATGTTTCGCCACATGGCAACGACGCGAATCCAGGCACCGCCCGACGGCCGTTTCAAACCCTCACCCACGCCCGCGATGCGGCGCGTCGTAGCAAGGGTATGGGGAAGACGATCCTCATCGAGCCGGGACGCTTTTTCCTCGCTGCCCCTCTGACATTGGACGAGCGCGACAGCGGGGTCGTCTGGCGAGGAATGGGACCTAAGGCGAGCACGGAGGTCTATGGCGGCTTGGCGGTTACCGGCTGGACAAAGTGGAAGGGCGGGATCTGGCGTGCCCGGGTACCCAAGGGCATTCGGTTCTGGAACCTTGTCGTCGACGGTCGTCCGGCGGTGATGGCCCAGGTTCCGAAGAAGGGCAGCGGGTTTGGCGGGGGGGCGCAGAGAATCGACAACAAGTCGGTGGGCGTGCCGCCCGAATGGCGAGGTTACGATTATTCCGATGCGCAGGTGTTCGCGTTCATCGGCGGCAACTGGTTCTCCGAAATGCGACAAGTGCTGACTGCCGCACCTGATCGGAAAGGAGTGCTGTCGGTCGACGGTGGATCCGGCAACTTCGGTGGCATGAACGAGCGATTCTGCATCCGCGGGGTCCTGGAGTTTCTGACCGAGCCAGGCGAATGGTGCCTCAAGCACAACGAAGGCTTCGTCTACTACTGGCCAAAGACCGGCACCCCCATGAGCCACGTCATCGTTCGCCCGGTGGCGCAAACGCTCCTGGACGTTCATGGAAAGTCCAGGAACGAGCCTGCCCGGAACATCACGTTTGAGAACCTCTCGCTCATCGGATCCGACTTCTGTCCGCGGTGGTATCTGTTCGCCGACGGCGAAGACGGCAGCACCCCGGAGCCGCTGCAACAGGGGATGGTGTTCAGTGAGAACGTGGACCGGCTGACCATCCGAGGATGCAAACTGCTCGCTGCCGGCCACTCCGCGATCTGGCTCAACAAGGCGTCCGTGCATTGCATCGTGGAAAGCAACCTCATCATGGGCGCCGGGTTCGCGGGCGTTTATGCCAATGGCTGGACTCTCGGCAAGGGCCCCTTTAAGAGCGCGGCGGAGTCGTATGTGAACAAGGGCCACCGCATCGAAAGCAACTTCATCTACGATTGCGGCCAGTTCGTTGCCGGTGGCTGCGGCATCCAACTCTACCAAAGCGGGGACAACCTGATTGCGCGAAACGAGATCGGAGACATGCCTCGCTATGGCATCTCGTGCAAGGG
>JARLGV010000121.1 GCA_031292555.1 Fimbriimonas sp. | reverse complement strand
GCGACGTTGACAACTTTATGCAGAGGGGAGCCATCCCAGTTGGTCCCGCCGAGGTTGAAGCAGGTCAGGCGGTTCTTGGCGATCCTCCTGCCACCCGGGCCGACGAGGTCGTCGAAATCGATGCGAACGTCCTTCAGGTCGGAGGTCCTTGGGCAGACCGCCAGCTGGTACACGTAGTACTCGTTCGGTCTCGCTTCGCCGACAAGAGCGTTGGAGGGACCCCGGGCCGCCCAGAGGGCCGGTATCCGGTCGAACATCCTAACCGGCCTGGTCCGATCCTCCGGAAAGACCCAATACGGTTCTGGGTGCTGCTCGGACAGGCGCTCTAGCTCTGTCGCCGTCGCCGGCAGTTCCATGGGGGCGAAGCGATCGAATTCCGACCGCGCTTCGAACCGCACCGGTGTCGCGAAAGGAAGCCGGTCCCAAATGGCGTTCTTGTCAGTTCTCTCCGTATCCTTTCGTGTGAGGTAGTGGGTGTCGGTCCAGCCTTCGGTAAGGTCAAAGCGATATGGGAGGTAGTAAAGGGCATACAGCCCCGCTCCGGCGACCGCATCGAACGCAATGTCGCCGACCTCTTCGGTTGCGCTGAACACCATCGAAGGAGCCGTTTGCGTCGGTGAGTCGAGCGGCGCGACCACGACGCCCTTGTCGGCAACCCTCAGGTCATGGCGTCGCCACGGAAGTCGGACGCGAACCCATCCGCCCGGCTTGTCGACTCGAATCACCACCCGGTGGTTCCCCAACCCGTCCACCGGCCACGGCGCAGCCGCCACCGTGAACGGCACTCCGTCCGGCGCATTCCCGTCGATCTGCCCCGTCATCCCCATCACCCCTGCTGCCAACGCCAGAAGAACCACAAGCGAAGTGTAACTCCGGAGAGGCGTGGGGCGGCAGGTGAGGGTCGAAACGGCACGTTTGGCAACAAATGATAGTGACACCCGAGGCGCGGGATGTTCATCCGCGCGGAACGGCCGATTGGGGCCGACGCCATTCACACGAGTCAGAGACTTCCTTCGGCGGTTGCGCCGGGATGAGCATCCGTCGCCTCTACGAAACTCTCCGAGGGGGTGGCACATCTTCCGAGACGAGGTAACTTCGATGCATGGTTCTTGCTTGCTACGCCGCTGCCTCGTTGCTCATCGTGCCTCAGAAACCGAAGGCGCCTGAGCCGCCGTTTTACCGCGACGTCCTCGAGTTCGCCAAGCAAGACGCAAAGAGCCGACCGGCGAAGGGGCAGATATTGTTCATCGGCAGTTCCTCCTTCACGCGGTGGACCGACGTCGGCGACTACTTTCCTAACCACAGGATCCTCAATCGCGCCTTTGGCGGCTCTAGCTTGCCCGACGTCACGCGGTATCTCGATCGGGTCGTCTTCCCCTATGCCCCACGGCAGATCGTGATCTACTGCGGAGAAAACGACCTTGCCGGCGACCCTAGGCTGGCCGCTTACAAAGTCGCCAACCGTTTCACAACGCTCTTCCGGCTCATTCGCATGCGCCTTCCTAATGTGCCAATCGTCTACGTCTCGATGAAGCCAAGCCCGAGCCGCTGGTTCCTTCGATCCAAGTTCATTGCCGCCAACCGCTGGATCGCCGAGTTCTGCGCCCGGCAAAGGGCCACCCAATTCGTGAACGTCTGGGACGCCATGCTGGATGACCAGGGACGGCCGAAGGGCGACATCTTCGTCGATGACCGCCTCCATATGAATGCGACCGGCTACCGTATCTGGCAGCCGATCCTCGAGCAGGCGCTCGTAAAGGACTGACGACCATGCTGGAAGGCAGCATTGCAGTTATCGGAGTGATCGTCGGGGCCGTTCTCTGTTTCCTGCTCATGCGGTCGGCAGGGGGACGCGATGCGGCGTTGCTTCGCGATCGAGACGAGCAGATCAAGCGGAATCAAGCCGAGATCGAGCAACTGCGAACCGTCGCAACCCAGCAGGCGACACAGATTTCGGCGATGGAAGCCCGGTCACAAGAGCGAGAGCAGTCGTTCGAGGCGCAGAAGCTGGCGATTCTCGATGCGGAGAGAATGCTCGCCGACAGCTTCGCGAACCTCTCCCAGAAGGCGCTCGCCAACTCGTCCGAGCAGTTTCTTCAGCTTGCCCAGCAGAACTTCGAGAAACACACCGAGGGTGCGTCAGGAGAACTCAAGCGCCGCCAGCAGGCGATCGAGGAACTAGTCAAGCCGCTGAAGGACTCCCTGGAGAAGCTTGACCGTCAGACTCAGGACATCGAGCAGAAGCGGCTTGCCGCTTACGAGGGGGTTACCGAACACATCAACCGCCTGATGGTCGAGACCTCCCAACTATCGAGCGCTCTGCGCAAACCTCATGTCCGGGGCAGTTGGGGCGAACTGACGCTCAAGAAGGCAGCGGAAAGCGCCGGACTGACGGAGGGGCAGGACTTCGACATGCAGGTATCGACCGATACCGACGATGGCCGCCTGCGGCCGGACATGGTGGTGCGCCTCCCGAACGACGGCATCATCGTAGTGGACAGTAAGGTGCCCCTCGACAGCTATCTCGACGCAATGGAGGCGTCCGACGACGCGACGCGAACAGCACGGCTCAAAGCCCACGCCCTCCAGGTTCGCAAACACGTCCAACAACTCAGTTCCAAGGCGTACTGGAATCAGTTCGACCGGTCACCCGACTTCGTCGTGATGTTCGTGCCCGCCGAATCGCTCTATCAGGCGGCGATCGAGCAGGATCTCGACCTCCTCGAAACCGCCTTCCGATCGCGGGTCGTCCTCGCCAATCCGATGACCCTGGTGGCGCTCCTCCGGACAGTCGCATACAGCATGAACCAGCAGCGGGTGCAAGAGAACGCGGAGGAGATCCGCGCAACCGGAGAGAAGCTGTACGACGCAGTTCGGGTGTTTTCCGGGCACGTCGGCGGGATCGGCAAGTCGCTGGACCAGGCGACCAAGGCGTATAACAAGGCAGTCGGGAGCATGGAACGAAACGTCTTGTCAAAGGCCCGTCAGTTGCGAGCATTCGGAGCGGGAACCGGTGACGAGGTCGAGCCCCCCGACGAAGTCGAGACCGCTCCCAGAACATTGCAGACGTTTGGGTCGCCGGCCCTACCGGAGCCGGAGATCGACACCTCGCCCAGCCTCCCCGAACCCATGTGACAATCCGATGTTCGTATTCTTGACCACCATGCTGCCCACCCAAGATCTTCCCGACATCTCACTCCCAAAGAGCGTCATCACTCAAGTTGTGTTTCTGGGCACCGGCACGCCCAATCCGGACCCCCATCATCAAGGCCCAAGCGTGGCGATCGTGGTACATGGCCAGTCGTACATCGTCGACTGCGGTCCGGGCGTCGTGCGGCAGGCAAGCGCAGCGAAGGCGAAAGGCGCCGATGGCCTGGACATGGCTCATCTGACCAAAGCGTTCATCACCCACCTGCATAGCGATCACACCCTGGGCTTGCCTGATCTGATGCTCACGCCCGCCGTCACCGGGCGGGAGACCGGCTTGGACATCTTTGGCCCCCCCGGTTTGCAGCGAATGGTCGATCATATTCGCGAGGCCTACTCCGAGGATCACGAGGTTCGCTTCCATGGCGGGGAGCCCGCCGCCCCGGAAGCGTATAAGGTGACCGTCCATGAAGTGAAGGAGGGCTGGATCTATCAGGACGACAACGTGCGCGTGAAGGCGTTCCGGGTCCATCACGGAAAATGGAAGCACGCATTCGGCTTCCGGTTCGAGACCCCGGACCGGGTGATCGTTCTTTCGGGGGACACCACTTACTGCCAAGAGGTGATCGACAATGCAAAGGGCGCCGACATCCTCATCCACGAGGCGTACTCCGCCGACGGCCTCAAAAAGCGCACCCCCGACTGGCAGGCGTACCACTCGACGTACCACACCTCCGGCCCCGACGTTGGCCGAATCGCCGCCGCCGTCCATCCCAAACTGGTCATCCTCTACCACGAACTCCCGTTCGGCCAACCTGAAGGCGAGATCCTGAAGGAAGTCGCCACCGCTTACCCGGGCCCGGTTGTCGAGGCGAAGGACCTGGATATCTACTGAAGGGTGCGCCTTCGGCACCACCTACTCACCGACTTTGTCTTCGATGTCGGCTTGTAGGCCGTGGGCGTCTACGACCACAATCCGGTAGGTGGACTTTGTATCCTGCATCTTGCCGCGGATCTCTTTGCGGCTATATTTGGCTTGCTTGGGGGGATTCTCTTCCTTGTATTCGGCAAACCACGCAGGGACGGTCTCGCTTTCCGCGCCAACGACTCGGATGCCGTAGGGGGCTTCTACGATGACGTCGTCGCCATCGAATCGGACAGTCGGCTTGTCCTTGGACTCGAACTCGGCTCCCTTATCGCCATCGGGTTGGAACCAGGCTGTGGAAGCCAGGCGAGCGGCGAAGAACGGGTCCCACTTTGCCAGTTCTTCCGGACCGAAGGCGACAGGAGTCTTGGAATCCGGCAGCGGGGCTTCGACTGTAGTCAAGGAACGGCTGAAATAGTCGAAGCCTCGGGACATGATGCTGAACCGGTCGGGAGAGTGCGGAAGGCCGAAGGTGTGGCCCAATTCGTGGAGCATCGCGCCGTATGCGGTGGAGACGTTCGCCCAGACGGTATGCCGGTTTCCGCTGTCCTCGAACGCCTTGGCGCCGTCGACAAATGAGGCATCCTGGAAGACTTTGGGCAACGCCTTGAACGTGGCAGGCCAGTACTGCATGCTGCCGGCT
Organism: Fimbriimonas sp.; assembly: GCA_031292555.1. Taxonomy (GTDB): domain Bacteria; phylum Armatimonadota; class Fimbriimonadia; order Fimbriimonadales; family Fimbriimonadaceae; genus Fimbriimonas. Next base: position 107,658 of record JARLGV010000121.1, on the reverse strand, counting down.
CCGAACAGGGCCTGGCTCCCGCCTCCCAAGGCGATGTGCCCTAAGTTCTTCTTGGTTGCCGGATCGAAAGCGGCGAAACCCAGGAGGCCACAGCACTTGACGACATCGCCCTTGAACGCGTTGTTGAGCACACCGCAGATGTGGTTGAAGATGGAGTTGGGGTCCAACGACTGAAGCTCGGCGGTGGTGTTAGGGGAACGCAGGAACTGCACTTTCACGCGTCCTTGGTCGTCGAAATCGAGGGCGAACGTCTTTCGTCCGTATCCTGCCCGCTGCATCGCGTCGGCAGTAAAGGATTGAAGCAGCTTCATCGCCACGTTGAGCTTATCCCGGATCGCAAAACGATCGTTCGGGATGGACGAATCGTACCGCTCCGTGCCGTCGGAGGACATTACAAAGACGGTGGCCACCTTGTACGGCCCAGTCATCGGACGATAGTCGAGACGAAACTTCAAGGACTCCGATCCGGAGTGGAGAAGCAGCATATTCGCGCCCGGCTTCAACTCCACAATCGCGGTGTACCGGTGATTGACAACGGGAAATCGAATCGCGGCGGGCCATGAGGTTCCGACCGCCATCTCCGGCCCCTGAGCCATCCCGCGCAGGATGACGACCGGGTATCGAACGAGATCGGCGGCTTGAAAGTTGTCGATGCTCAGCGTCGCACTCGCAACCGTGGCGACAAACGCCAGAGCGGACGCCAAGACTCCGCGAACGAACGACCGCATTCCATCCATAGACGACATATACCGAACGCCTTCGTTAAGAAATGACCATCAACGGCCTAGTCGCTGATCAAAAAGCGCAAAAACGAACAAGCCCAGGCTTACAAATCCGTTCAGAGTGAAGAACGCCATATTGACCCGGCTGAGATCGTTGGGACTGACGAGGCTCTGTTCGTAGAACATCAAGCCGGCTGCGGCGCCTACCCCCATGAACCAGATCGTTCCCGCTCCCGACATCAGTCCTCCCGCGATCAGGCTCACGACAGCGAGTGAATGACATAGACGGCTGATTCCTAACGCCTTTGGCCGCCCTAATGTTTGGGGCAGCGAGCGGAGACGGTGCTCCCGATCGAACTCGTCGTCCTGAAGCGCGTAGATGATGTCGAAGCCTGCCGTCCATAGCACCACGGCGAGGGAGATCGGTCCGATCGCCATCGCGAGCTTGCCGGTCACTGCGATCCATGCGGCGGCGGGAGCGATGCCCAAGGACATTCCTAACACGAAGTGGCAGAGTGGCGTGAACCGCTTGGTGACCGAATATAACAGCGTGATGCCCAACGCCACCGGGCTCAATTCGAGCGCGAGCCGGTTCAGCATGCCGGCGGCCACGAAGAACAGGACGCAGCTTCCGAAGAAGAACAGATTGGCGTGCCTGAGTTGGAGGATGCCGGCGGGAATCGCCCGCATCTTCGTCCGCGGATTCAGCGCGTCGATATTCCGATCGGCGATCCGGTTAAAAGCCATCGCCGCGCTCCGGCACGACACCATCGCCACCACGATCCAGCAGAAATCCCACCAACCAGGCCACGGCCCGTGGTTCAGACTGCGAGATCCCCACATCATCCCGATCATGGCAAACGGCAACGCGAACACCGAGTGTTCGATCTTGATCATCTCGAGATACACCCGAAACGCCTTCAGCCCGCCGACTTCGCTAACCGCCACGACGATATTGTGGACGATTCATACCGAGGAGTTCCGAGAGCACGGATAGCCGATCCAGTCAGCATCGCTGAGGTGCTGGGACGCGATCACCCATTTGCAGCCGACCTACGCATTCGCCCCGGTCAGCCAAAAGCGCGCTCCTGCTCAAGTTTTCAGTCCGCCAAGTTTGGGTTGGCGTCTTTCCGCTCGATGCGGGACGCATCCACGTGCCCGCACGATCAAGATCGTCTTCAACGTCTGCGTCATGCTCCTGCTGGTCCTCGAAGCTATCCCGAGCCCCCTCATTCACTTCTGGACCGCGGTTTTGCTTACGTTACTTGCGTTCGCTATCCTTATCTACACAATAATGCACTCAAACCGGGCACTTCGACCCCGCAGTTGAGCAGGGCTAGCTTCAGGTCTCGACAAGGATGGGCTTCTTCAGTCGGCAAGCCCTGATGCGTACGACGACTTGCCAAGGCCATGGTCCTATATCCCTTCGGGATACACGGAAGGGACGCACACATGAACCATCCCTGCAACCTGTAGGTCCGTTTTTCGCGGGCGGTTGTGTTGCCTTGGCGAGATAGGGGACCTGTTCAGGTGGCGGCGCATCTTCCATAATCTCGGGCAATAACTACCCGAGGTTACGCAATGCCGCAAGACACCTTCCCTATCCGTCGTATCGACCATATCCGCTTCTATGTGGGTAACGCCAGACAGTCTGCCTTCTTCTACCGACACCTCTTCGGTTTCAGCGTGAAGCAGTTCCACGGTTTGGAAACGGGCCTCAAACACGAGGTCGACTACCTGATCGAGCAGAACAAGATTCGCTTCCTATTCAGTGCGCCTGTACGACCGGGGCATCCGATCGCCGAGCAATTGGCCGTCCATGGCGACCACGTGCAGGACGTCGCATTCGAAGTCGACGATGTCGACTGGTCGTTCAAAGCCGCCGTCGATCGTGGCGCGGTTCCCGCTCGCCATCCATACAGCCTTTGCGACGACGACGGCGAAGTCCGGCTCGCAAGCATTCACACGTACGGAGACACCCTCCACACCTTCATTAACCGCGATAAGTTCAAGGGGAGTTTCCTCCCTCGATTCGTCGAGCGAGACGAGCCGGGCATACCCACCGGACTCATCGAGGTGGATCACTGCGTCGGTAACGTCGAACTCGGCGCGATGAACAAATGGGTGAAGTGGTACGAAGACGTTCTCGGTTTCACCCAACTCATCTCGTTCGACGACAAGGATATCTCCACCGAATACACCGCCCTCATGTCGAAGGTGATGTCGGGCGGCGACGGACGCGTCAAGTTCCCTATCAACGAACCGGCGGAAGGAAAGAAGAAGTCCCAGATCGACGAATTTCTGGAGTTCTTCGGTGGACCGGGGCTGCAGCACATCGCGCTTCGAACCGAGGACATCGTGGAGACAGTCACCGAGCTCCGGCGCCGCGGGCTTCAGTTCCTTCGAGTACCGCCAACCTACTATGAGGAACTTCCGAACCGCGTCGGCAAGATCGACGAGGATCTCGCCGCTATTCAGGATCTAGGAATCTTGGTCGACCGGGACGACGAGGGGTATCTGCTTCAGATCTTCTCGAAGCCGATCACCGATCGTCCGACCCTGTTCTTCGAGATCATCGAGCGCAAGGGCGCCCGCAGCTTCGGCAAGGGCAACTTCAAGGCGCTGTTCGAAGCAATCGAGCGCGAGCAGGAGATTCGAGGCACACTCTAGAGCGCACAGGGATCGGCGCGGCGCCGACGGCAACTTGCATGGAACCATTCGGGCAATAATCAGCTTTGTTAGAAAGGCGGAATGAACTGACTGTAGTGGATACGTAGTATGGGAAGTGCCGTCGCCGGTCCCTTACGTGGACTTCAAACAAGAAATAGGATGAACTCTCGAGCGCTCAAACCACTGCTTCTCGTCGTACTTGGGCTGATCGTGTCCCTCTGCTCCGCCCAGCAGAAGGTCGCGTGGAGCAGCAAGGTCCTTTCCGGGGACGCAAAACCGGGCGCCAAGGTCGTCGTTGAACTGGATGCAGCCATCCAGCCGAAGTGGCATCTATACGCCCTTCCGCCCACCAAGGCGAGCAACATTCCCACGACGATCGATGCGGAAGCTCCCGCCAAAATCGACGGGACCGTCACCCAGGACAAGCCGGAACTGAAGTTCGATAACAACTTCTCCGCCCAAGTGGAGTTTTTCGAGACGTCGGCCAAGTTCACCGTGCCTGTCGTACTCGGTCCCGATGGAAAGGGAAACCTGAAGGTTCGGTACCAGGCATGCAACGACCGCATGTGCTTGCCGCCAACCACCGTCACGGTTCCAATCGGCGGAAGCGTCTTGCCGGCCGTGTCCGCGTCCAGCGCAGCGGCTACCGGCTCACTGTCGCTTGAAGATCAGATCAAAGGCGAACAGCAGAAGGGTCTCTTGTCGTTCATCCTCTTCGCATTCGGCGCCGGCCTGCTTGCTTTGCTGACGCCGTGCGTCTTCCCGATGGTGCCGATCACCGTCAGCTACTTCTCCAAGCAGCGAGACGCGCAGGGCAATCGGCCGGGAATCGCCCAACCGGTTGCTTACTGTTTAGGCATTATCTCGGCGTTCACCGGTTTTGGCCTCATCGTCACGATTCTTTTTGGGGCAAGCGGGATTCAGAAATTTGCGACCAACCCGATCGTTAACCTCGTGTTGGCCGCCCTCTTCATCTTCCTGGCGCTTAACCTCTTCGGCGTCTACGAGATCTCGCTGCCGGTTTCGCTCCAGAACCGCTTTTCGCCCCGAGGTAAGAGCGGCTTGCTCGGTCCCATCCTGATGGGCCTCACCTTCACTCTGACCTCATTCACCTGTACGGTGCCGTTCGTAGGCACGATCCTGGTGAATGCAACGCACGGCGACGTTCTCTATCCTTTCGTGGGCATGCTGGCGTTCAGCTCCGCCTTCGCACTGCCGTTCTTCCTGCTTGCGCTGTTTCCCCAGTACCTCGCCAAGCTGCCGAAATCGGGCTCCTGGCTTGCGGCGGTCAAAGGCTTTATGGGATTCCTCGAAGTCGCGGCGGCCGTAAAGTTCTTCAGCAACTCCGACCTCGTTTGGGGCACAGGAATACTCTCACGAACCGCGTTTCTCGGCGTATGGGTCGTCGTATTCGCGGTGGCCGCGCTCTTCCTCTCCGGTATCGTTAAGCTACCGAAGGTCGAAATGCCGAAGAAATTTGGACCCGGACGCATGGCGATCCTTGCCTTGACGGTTCTTACCGTCGGCTTGATGGGCTACGGAATGACCGGCGGTTCGCTTGGCGAGCTTGAGGCTTACCTGCCGCCCAGCAAGAGCGGTTGGTTGGAAAACTACCGTGACGCGGTCGATTTGGCTCGGCGCTCGAACCGGCCGATCTTCATCAACTTCACCGGCGTCACCTGCACAAACTGCCGCTGGATGGAGAAGAACATGTTCACGCGGAAGGACGTGACCCAGGCGCTCAAAAAATACGTTCTGCTCGAACTCTATACGGACAAGCAGTCGAAGGAAGACGAACTCAACCAGGCACTTCAGCAGAAGCTGACTGGCACAGTCACTTTGCCCATTTACGTGAGTGTGTCGCCCGAAGGCAAGGTCCTCAAGACGTTCGGATCGTCGACCCGCGATGCGGATGAGTTCTTGAGGTTCCTACGCGACGGCTCGATCGTCGGCGGCTGATCTAAAAGTTGTCTGAGACTGAGCGAACCGGCTGGAATTCCGGAAACACCTCGACCCGGTTGCGGCCGTTTTGCTTCGCCATGTAGAGGGCCTGATCGGCGGCCGATATCAGTTCGTTGAGCGTCAGAATGTTGTGCCCGCAGGTAGCCACGCCAAAGCTGGCAGTGATCGGGCGATCCGGCCAGTCGGCGACTTCGATCGCGGCACGGAACCGCTCGGCAGCGATATGGGCGTCCGAACGGGTGCATCGCTGCAGAATGATCGCGAACTCCTCCCCTCCATACCGGGCGGGAAGCTCGTGGCGGCGCGAATTTTCCCTGAGAATATCGGCGACCCGCTGCAGGGCCGCGTCACCCGCTTGATGGCCAAAGTGGTCGTTCAGGTTCTTGAACCGATCAATATCCATCAGTACAAGCGATAGCTGATCTCCCACGCGCATATGCTCGGCGAACCCCTCGTCCAACATCTCTTGGAACCGGCGTCGGTTGTAGAGGCCGGTCAAGGCGTCGGTGACTGCGAGATGATTGAGCTTCTCGTTCATCTCTTCGAGTTCGGCCTTCTGCCTCTGCACCACCTCTTCCGCCTCCAAAATGCGCAAGGCAACGCGCAGGCGGATGCTCAATTCGTTTCGGTCGAGGGGCTTCGTCATGAAGTCGTCAACACCAGCATCATACGCTTCGACCCGGTCCGACTTCTGACCCTTCGACGTGCACAGGATGAAATAGACGTAGGGACCGCCGAGCCGACGGAAGGCGCGGCACAGGTCGACGCCGTTCATCTCCGGCATCATCCAGTCAGAGAGTACGAGACGATAGCGGTTTTGACGATGCAAGTCGAGAGCGATCGCCCCATTGGTTGCATGATCCAGGGGAAGGTTCTGTGCGTGAAACATCTGCTGAATCAGATACGCAGAGACCGGATCGTCTTCGACGAGCAACACCCGTGGCCGTACAGACGCCTTTTCGACCTCGTTCGTGCTAAGTTCCATCAAGTGATTCTTATTTCCCTAAAGTAGCCCCTTCCATTATTCCTTATCCTATAAAGGACAAGTTAAGCAGACCATTTATAAATCGGGTCAATTGCACCCGAACTTAATCCTTTAATTAAGATTATGCGGTATGATGCCTAGTCGAGGCGCTAGCCAGCCGGGGCCATTAGACCGCGTCTCCTCATCAAAGTTGTGCCGGGTTCCCTGACAAGTTAGGTCGAGCCTGCCAGATCACATCCTTGGCTGACGGATTGACGACCCGTCCTGTCCGCCGACTAAGTCGATACCGAATACGTTCGTATGGTCCTTCGATGCCGGTCCTTTTGACCGCAAAGAGTGGTGTTCGTACCCCTTCGTACTCGGCCTGATGCGTTCCTTCGAGGAGGGACTGAGATGGAAACTGCACCCCAAATCGGGAGTGGCGCGCAATTGGCGCCCAACCCCATCGACGACGTACTTATACGTTTGGTGGCCGACTTCGCCGAAGACGGCTCGTTTGGCCACCGAACCTTGGAAGTTACGAATACTCATGTGCGCATCCTGGAAAAGGGTGGCGCGCCATGCTTTGTCATACCGATTTCCGACATCAAGACGGCCCGAAACGAGCCGCTGGTCGGTGGCGGCCGCCTCGAAGTCGTGACGGCCAAAGGAGAGATCTTGCCGATCGTCTCCTATTCGCTCACGATCGCCGCAAAATTCAGCGAAGCGGCTCGGGGCATCGAGCAACTCGCGAAGGGTGAACCGCTCCTCATCAATTTGAAGGAGGAGAGGCTGCGTTGCGCCCAATGCAACCGGCTTCTGCCTGAAAAGGACGGCGTGTGTCCGGCATGCGTCAACCGCTCCAAGACGATGATGCGGATCGGGCGGTATCTCTACCCCTACCGCAAGCAAGCGCTCTTGTTGGCATTGATGTCGCTGGTTACGACGCTGCTCAACCTTTGCCCGCCCTTGATCCAAGGCAAGTTGATTGACACGGTTCTGAAGAACCATCGCGAACTCAATACGCTCTGGATTCTGATGGTCTGCTGGTTGGGCGTTCTGGTGGTGAACTCCGTGCTGCAGATCCTCAGCGGACGCCTGATCGCGTTCCTTGCCGGAAGCATCGCCGCCGATCTGCGTTCGTCCGTCTACCGGTCGATCGAGTTTCTGCAACTGACGTTCTTCGACAAGAAGCAGGTCGGAGCGATCGCGTCGCGCGTCACGCAGGACACCGACCGCGTGTGGGGCTTTCTCGTGGAGGGTGTTCCCTATCTGCTGCTGAACGGGCTTATGTTCTTTGGCATCATGATTTTCCTCTTCTACACGAATGCACTTCTGGCGGCCTGTATTCTTTCGCCGATCCCGTTCGTGCTGGGCATCGGTGCGTTCTTCTGGAGGCCGATGTCGCAGATGTTCCATCGCGTCGGCCAGAAGTGGGCCCGGTTCCACATGCATTTGAACGAGTCGCTGAGCGGCATCCGAGTCGTCAAGGCTTTTGCGAAGGAGGATCTGGAGTACGGCAAGTTCCGAACTCGGAACAACGAGCTTCGCGACGCCGGCATGGCGGCGGACGGACGCTGGTACACGATCTTCGGCGCCATGACGTTCTTCACGTCGCTCGGCACCCTGATCAACTGGACGGTTGGCGGCTACATGGTCTATGCGAATGAAATGACGCTGGGCGGTTTCTGGAAGGTCAGCGCCCTGCTCGGTCTGCTATACGGACCCTTGCAGTGGTTCGCAGCCGTCAACCAGTGGTTTTCGCGCGCGATGGCGGGGGCCGACCGAATCTTCGAGGTGATGGACACCGAGTCGGAGAAGTACGGCGTACAAGAGTCTCACCACCACATCTTAGGCGAGGTCGAGTTCGACAACGTCCGGTTCGGGTACGACAAATCGAACCCGGTTCTCAAAGGGATCACTTTCACCGCCAAGCCGGGAGAAATGATCGGTCTGGTTGGGAAGTCCGGTGCCGGCAAGTCGACCACGATCAACCTCATCTGCCGGTTCTACGAGCCGGATGCGGGCATGATCAAGATCGACGGCATCGACTACCGGGACATCGCTCTGCAGGATATGCGGCACCAGATCGGCATCGTGCTTCAGGAGCCGTTCCTGTTCAACGGAACGATCGCGGAGAACATTCGGTACGGCAAGCCGGGAGCGACGTTCGAAGAGGTGATGGTTGCGGCGAAGGCTGCCAACGCCCACAATTTCGTCCTCTCCAAGCCGGACGGTTACGACACGATGGTCGGCGAACGCGGTGCAAAACTGTCGGGTGGCGAGCGTCAGCGCGTCTCCATCGCCCGCGCCATTCTGCACAACCCGCGCATCCTCATCTTGGACGAGGCGACCTCCTCGGTCGACGTCGAGACGGAGAAGCAGATCCAGGAGGCGATCGGCCGGCTGATCGAAGGACGTACGACGTTCGCGATAGCCCACCGTCTGTCCACACTGCGGAACGCTTCACGCTTGGTCGTCCTCGACAAGGGCGAGATCGCCGAGATTGGAACGCACGCGGAGCTTATGGAGAAGCAAGGCGTCTTCTACAAGCTCGTGGAAGCACAGTGCGCCATCAATGAGATCATCGGAGTCGGAACGGGCGGCTGAGGCCGCCCCGGCTCCCTACGCGAGAGAAATAGGAGAACTGAAATGATCCAAAAACAAACGAGCGCCGACGCGTACCATCTGTTCCACGCGCCAAAGGATCGACTTCGACTCACGATCGGCGAGGATCGAAGCTATGTGACGGTGAAGCCGACATGGGCGGCTCCCCTTTCTTATCCCCAGCGCTATCTGTCACTGATGAACGGAAAGGGAGAAGAGATCACGACGATTGTCGATCCGGAGAAGGAGCTGAACGCCGCCTCGTATGCCTCGGTCAAGGCTGAGATCGCGAAGCGCTATCTCACGGCGACCATCTCGTCGATCGTCAGTGCAAAGGGAGAGTTCGGCGCGACCTACTGGCACGTCGAATCCGACCGGGGCGAGAGGGATTTCGTCACTCAGAGCCTTCAAGAGAACGCCCAGTGGCTTTCTCCGACGCACCTGATGCTGATCGACGTGGATGGCAATCGATTCGAGATCGTAGACACCCACTCGCTCGATCAGAGAAGCCGCCTGATCCTCGAGACTATTCTCTAGGGCCTCGTTCGATTGCCGGAAGCCTCATCTTCCGGCATCGGACCAGGCGAGCCGATATTTCGTGTGGACGTATCGGCTGACCATGAACCGGTTCGGTGACCGTTCCGCCGGTGTCAGGCGCTCCGTGAATGCCATGGCGTATCCGGCCGCTTGAGCGGCTTTCGCGACCCTTAGGTCGAACTTCCCGTTCGGATAGGCGAGGTAGCGCACAGAATGACCGAGCTTATGCTCGAGTACCCGCTTGGACCCGCCCATCTCTTCCGCCAGCCGTCGGTCGTCCAGGGTGCGCAAGTCGGCCGGATGGGTTCGGGTTTGGGAGCAGATCGTCACCAGGCCTTCCCGATCCAGTTCCTCGATTTGTTGCCACGTCATCTTGGGGCGTCCGTGCCGGTCCCCGACATAGTCGGTATGAATGAACATCGCGGCAGGTACATGTTTCCGTCGCAGGATCGGAACTGCCCGAAGGTAGAAACCCTCGTATCCGTCAGCGAACGATATTGCGATCGCGTTCTTCGGCAGAACTCTGCCGCTGGCCAGGTGGTCGAAAATTTGGTCGACGGTTACGAAGTTGGCGCCGCGCTTGGTCAGCCAATCAAGTTGGCCCTCCAGTTCGTCGACGCTGCAATCGAACCAGAGTGAATCCGCCTCGCGGCGTTCGATCACGTCATGGTAGGTCAAGATCGGCGTCGACGAACGCAGGTCCGGATATAGATCCCAGTTCCCTCTTGCCTGGGGCGCCGTGCCAAGCGCCAAACTCATCATGACGATCGTTGCGACAACCACGGGTCAATTGTGACGCCAACTCAGCGAAGCGTGACGAGCACGCCACAGCAGATCAGAGCAGCCCCGCCGATGATGTTCCAACTCGGACGTTCGCCCAGCACCAGAATGCCGATGACTACCGCAATGACGAAGCTCAATTTGTCGATCGGCGCTACACGCGATACTGGCCCGAGTTGGATCGCCCGGAAGTAGCACAGCCAAGACGCGCCGGTCGCAATACCCGAGGCGGTGAGAAACATCCAGCCTCGCGTCGTGATCGTTCCGATCTTCGTCTGCTTTGTCGCCATCGCGATGACGACCGCAAAGACCAGGACCACCGCAACTCGCACGGCGACCGCCAGATTCGACGGTACGTTTTCAACGCCCTTCTTTGCCAACACCGCGGTGAGCCCGGCGAAAAGCGCCGAAAACAAAGCCCATATCTGGTAGCTCATGTCCTATACTGGCCGAATTCTTCGGGTCGAGGCTCGGGTGAGGACCGAGTTGGCGGCGATGGTCGGTCCACCTGAATAGCAGGACGCCTGCGACTACCAACGCGATGCCGATCGAGTCGATGGCCACGTCCGTCCATCTTCCGCCCCGAAAAGGAACGAATGTCTGGTGGAATTCGTCGCTTGCTGCGTATGCGAACGAAGCGGCAGAGGAGAGCCAGAGCCTTCCGCCGAAAGCGCGTAGTAGCAGCAGGCTGAGAAGCGCAAATTCGCCGACATGGTAGCCCTTTACGAACAGCCACCACCAATGCTCCCAGAACCCCCCAAACTGTGCGGAACTCATTGCAATCGGCCCTTTCGTCGTGACTGCTTCCGTCCACTGCCGACTCGATATGAATGCACACGAAGTACCGAAGATAACTGCCATCCAGAGGCACGCCGGCCAGGCAGTTCTCATTTGAAGCTTCATCAAATGGAGTCTAGCGGCCGAGTTTGAATTCGCCCAAAACGGCGGATGATTTTGCGACCTTCGCTCAATCGCTCCGTCTTGGCGGTCGGATAATGACCCCTTAGAACATCCTAAGTAAAATGGCAGACGGCAGCAAACGATACTATGCGTGACGTCATTTATTTAAGACGTCTAAACTATCGGATGGCAGGGAGGCAATAAAATTACGGAAAACCCTAAAGTCATGCTCGTCGAAGACGAACAGGCAGTTCTCGCCTTTCTAACTCAAGCGCTTGAGCAGCTTGGGTACGAGATCTCCGGCCACGCCACTGGCGAATCGGCGATCGCCGAATTCAGGCAGTCAGAACCGGATCTGATCGTATTGGATGTGATGCTCCCGGACATCGATGGGTTCGAGGTACTTCGTAAAGTACGACTTGAGTCCAAGGTTCCCGTCCTCATGCTGACCGCAAGAACGAGCCTGGAGGATCGGGTAACCGGGCTTGACGCTGGCGCTGACGACTATCTGCCTAAGCCCTTCATGCTAGAGGAGTTTCTAGCAAGAGTGCGAGCGTTGCTTCGACGCAGCCAACAGGACACTGGCCGTTTGCAATACGGCGATCTCGTCGTTGACACCGGGAGCCGTAAAGTCACGCGTGGTTCTCGGCCGATATATCTGTCGGCAACCGAATTTGCACTCCTCGAAATTCTCATCCGCAGCCCCGAATCGCCAGTATCGAAGCAGACAATTCTCGAAAAGGTTTGGGACGATAATGGCTACCGCGACCCTAACGTCGTAGAAGTTTACGTGAGCTATCTGCGGCACAAATTGGAACGAAGCAACATGAGTCGCCTAATCTACACAATCCGTGGACAAGGCTACATGTTGGGAAAGCCTCGCGATGAGGACTAGTCACCGCGCAAGACTCGCCCTAACCATCTCGGCCGTTTCCGGCGCGGTTTTGGCCGGACTGTTCCTTTTGTCGATTGTCGTGTTTCGCCGTGAAGAAGTGAACCGCGCACACGACATCCTTCGCCCGGCGATTTTGCAGGTAGAACACGATGCAGAGACTCAGGACTCAATCTCACCCGACCTCGGAATCGTCGTCGAGGCCAATCCTCAACTCAGTTTCGGCACCTTCGACTTGAAGGGGAATCTCGTCGCCAGCGAAGGCGCGATATCCCTTGAACCCTCATTTCGTTGGGCCGTATCGATGATCGGCAAGAAGACGAATCGCAGCGGAGTCCAATGGGGCGAGATCGAAATCGGCAACGTGACAGTCATCGCCGGGAGCAAATCGGTGCGAGGCGGATTGCTCATCGGCGTTCTTCCCTTTGACGAGCGTGAGAAGACAATATCTCGAGCCGCACTCGCTCTTGCTTTGCTTTGGTTCCCCTTGGTCGGGTTGATCGGCGCAGTCACCTGGCTTGCGTCGGAAAGGACTTTCAAGCCTCTGTCACTCATGGCCCAACAGGCCGAGCTGTTCAGCGAATCCGACTTGACCCGTCGACTGGATGTTCCAATGAGTGACGAGTTCGGAGCGTTTGCCGCTCGACTCAATAGCTTCTTGGATCGGCTCGAGGACTCGGTGCAGCGCCAGAAGAGGTTCGTAGAAGATGCCGCTCACGAGTTGCGTACTCCGTTGACCATCCTAAGGGGTCGGATTGAAACGACGTTGATGATCAATCGATCCGACGAGGAGTATCGGGATGCGCTGTACCAGGCTCTTAGAGAGACCGAGCGAATGTCCCGTCTGGTTGAGGCGATGCTTCAGTCGGCGTTGCCGGTTGCCGATGTCACGACCCCGGTTGACATCGAATTGGCGCTTGAGAAAGTGGAGGCTCGTTGGCTCGACCGATTCGTCGAGTCAGCCGTGTTTCTCGCGGTCGAGACGATTCCCGCACAAACGATTGCTCTGGAGGAAGAGGTCGACTGCGTGATCGACAATTTGGTTTCAAATGCCTTGCGGTCAAGCCCTCAGGGCTCGACGTGTACGCTTGCTATGGAAATCGACGATTCGTTTGTGCTTGTATCGGTGACCGATGAGGGCAAAGGTGTCCCAGCCGACAAACGGGACGCAATTTTCGAGCGATTCACCCGCCTGGAGCGGAGTCGAAACCGATCGCTGGGCGGATTCGGGGTGGGTCTCGCCGTGTCCAAGCGATTGGTCGAAGCCAGAGGAGGCACGATTCGCGTGACAGACGGGCCCACCGGCGGCGCGCGCTTCGAGGTTCGCTGGCCGGCCGTTATGGTTCCAAGATAAAGCTTGGAGTATAGTAGACATACTTCTACTATGGTTCGCCTCGATATCGCTCTGCCCTATGGAAACGCACTCCTTGTACTCCATGAATCCGGACAATTCTATATTCGGCTCCTGATGATCGTCGACAATCGCCGAACCCTCGTCACACCCAAGCTGCCGATCGCGGAAGCTGACCTTGTTCGACTCATGCACGTGAAGTACTCGGAGGTCGACTTGGTTGAGATGCGTCTCTCCTCTGAACCTGGCTTCCTCACCGTGCACTGGCGAAACTACCATATGCCTGCGGACAACACGATCTGGAAGCCGTTGCTTCGACAATTCATGGGGAAAGTGCAGGCCGACGAAATGCAGACTAAGCAGCGTGGAGTCACCGACTCAATCGCTGGTGCAACGGATACTATTGAAGAACCTTGAACAAGTTCCTGGTTTTGGCGGTGGCCGCTTGCGTGGTCCTTGGATGCGGCGGAGGCGGAGGGCCCCAGAATCCCAACCCATATGTAGGTACATGGAACGGCACGTTCACGACCAACGCATCGGAAATCAACCAAGTGGGTACCGTGAGCATCGATATCGCGACCGACGGGACCGCCCATGGCACGTTCACGAATACAACCTATGACCGCAATGGGATCATCGACGGGAGTTTCACAAACGCCGGCTTCTTCCGAGGAACGATTACCTACTTCAGCGTAGCGCCCGGCTCGGGCGGCACCGATAGGTTGTACGGTCTATTTGCGGCGACCACTGGCGGTCTGTTCACGGGCAATCTCTCGGAAGCTGCCGCCAACGGCATCGTCGTCGCCCAAGTCGACTTCACCCTGACAAAAGGCTAGTCCTCTTTACTAACGTATGCGTCATTGCGTGACAGTGTTGCCCAACCGGGCCGCCATCCCCTAAGCGAGTGAGAATCGACTCCACATGGGCCGACGATTGTCACGCAATGACCCAATGAACGCAATGGAACTGGACTTCACCTCCTAAATCAGTGCCCTTTGCGAGGTCTAGCGACCTCGCAAAGGGATATTCCTCACTCCAGCGTTTGCTTCACCGCGCTGATGATTCCTCGCACCGTTGGCATGATCGAAAGCTCTACGTCGCTGCAGTACGGGATGTGGACGTCGGCGCGCGTAACCAAGCCCGGCGACGCATAGAAGCTGTCGAACCCGGCTCGGTTGACCGCCATCTCCGCGATGACCGCCTGGCCGAACCCGCATGTTCTCGAGTCCTCTTGAACGACGACCAACCGCCCCGTCTTTCTTACCGACGCCTCGATTGTTTCCCAATCGCACGGAACGATGGACCGCAAGTCCAGAACCTCGACAGATACGTTCTCCTCCGCCAGTTTCGAAGCCGCCGCCGACGCAAGCGAGACGCAGTTGCCCCAAGAAACGACCGTGCAGTCGCTTCCCTCTCGCACGATCCGTGCCTTGCCGAACGGAACCGGCCGGAAGCCTTCCGGCGAAACGTCTTGGTGAACGCGAAGAACGTGTTTGGGCAAGAGGATCACGCAGGGGTCTTCTCCCTGGATTGCCGACCAAAACAGGCCTGCCGCATCCTCTGGCGTGCTAGGAATTCCAACGCGTATGCCGGGAATGTGGGCGAACAACCCTTCGTTGCTTTGGCTGTGCCACATGCCTCCGCCCGGAAGATAGGCGCCATACGTTGCGTAAAGGATCAAGGGACAGGTCCACTCGCCCGAGGTTCTCCAACGTAGGTTCGAGACCTGGGCGGTTAGCTGGTTATAGGCCGGCCCGATAAAGTCGACAAACTGTAGTTCGAAGATTGGCCGGTGTCCAGTTGCCGCGAGGCCGACCCCGGCGCCGACGATCGTCGCTTCGGCAAGTGGAGAATTCACGACTCGACCGGGATGAGTCGACGAGAGCCCTTTGGTGATTCCGAAGACGCCGCCCTTCGGGTCCTGGATATCCTCGCCAAACAGTATCGCCTTCGGCTCCTCGTCCAAGATACGCCCGAGCGTCCAGTTCACCGCGGAAAGAATCGTATTCGGGGCCGGCTTTGGGGTCGGCCCCAGTTGTAGGAAACAGGAGTTTGGCGAATCATCATACAGATGGGAAAGCACGTCCCGGGCAAGGGGCCTTTGCGCCTGCTCTTCCGTATCGTATGCCTTCAGAACTTCTTCCTGAATCCGCTCGTTCATGGTGGCAAGTTGGTCGTCCGTCAGTGCGCCAACGTCGACGAGCCGCTTGGACAGAACCGCGATCGGATCCCCTCGCCTTGCCGCATCCAACTCGTCCTTGGTCCGATAGACGCGCTGGTCGTCCGAGATCGTGTGGTCGCACAGCCGCTCCAATTCACACCACATGATCTTCGGTCCGCCTCCGTGCCGAACCCGCCGGATGATGTCTCCCGAGACGTTCAGGAAGCTCACGGGATCGCGTGCATCCACCACTTCGAGCAAATCCGGTCCGAATACGTCCAATGCGCGTGGGGTAATCCCTGCCGTTGGAGTACTGATACCGTATCGGTTGTCTTCGACAACGAACACGACGGGCAGGGACTTCTCGATGGCGAAGCAGACTGCTTCGTAGAACTCCCCTTGCCGAGTCGATGCTTCGCCTACGTGACAAGTTACGATCGCTTGAGCATGGGACCGCTTGAGCCCCCAAGCCGCTCCGACGGCGGGAAGGCACTGGGTGCCGACGGGCGAGGTGATCGAGAACGCGTTGAGGCGTTTACTCGATACGTGGCTCGGCAGGTTGCGTCCGGACGAGCTAGACTTTGCGCAGGCGAGAAAGTCGTCCGCAAACTCGCTGATCGCCATTCCTCGCGCATGCATCAGCGCTCGATCGCGGTAGTAAGGAAAGAGGATGTCGTCCGGACCGAGGTGGAACGCCATTGCGGCAATCCCCTCATGCCCATTGCTGCCCATGTGGAAGGCGCCCTTTTGCTCGCGGACGAGGATCTCCTCGCGTCGGTCTCCCGCTCGGGCAAGCAGCATGAAGCGAAGGAGTTGGAGTAGGAGTTCGGGAGGGGTGGAGGAAGTCGGGGCCGTCGGCTCGGCGACGGCGACGAGAGAATCTTTGTCAAGGCTCAAATTTAGTTACCTCTATCGACATTGTTAGAGGCCTCCTCAGGCGGCCATGCCCGGAAGGCAGCGTCCGGCGGGTCGTCCCGCCTTTCGTTCAACTACTAGACTGCGGCGAGATTCCGGAGTTCTTCGTTTTGGCCAACGATTCGCATCGACGCCTTCCTTAGAGCAATGACCGGTTGAACGGTACCGAAAATGTCGGCGCGTCTGTCACAATTGCCAGGTTGCCCTTTTGCCTATGACCCCCGATCCCGTAATCTCCTATTTCCAAGCCCTCATTCTCGGAATCTTGCAGGGCATCACCGAATTTCTACCTGTCAGCAGCACCGCCCATATGCGGATCGCGTCCCAGCTGCTGTTCGGCGCCGACGCGGGGGCGGCGTTCTCCGCAATCGCCCAGTTGGGCCCGATCGTGGCGATCGTCGCCTACTTCCGCAAGGATCTTTCGCGCTATGCCGCCGGCATCATGCGGACGAAATCGCCTTCCAAGCTGGCCGGCATGGATCTGGACGCGCGACTCGGGTGGTTCACCGTGCTCGGAACCTTGCCCCTGATGGTCTTCGGCGTGCTGCTGGAAAAGAAGGTGGATACGACGTTCCGGAGTCTCTATGTGGTGGCGATCAGCCTGATCGGCCTCGCCCTCGTCCTGATCTGGGCAGAGAAGGTCGGAAAGCGCAAAGATGACCTGGAAGTCCTCGATCTCCGGCGAAGCCAAATCATCGGTTGGGCGCAGGTGCTTGCGCTGGTGCCCGGCGCCTCGCGGTCGGGAGTCACGATCACCGCCGGTCTGTTCGCCGGACTGGACCGAGAGAGCGCGGCCCGGTTCAGCTTCCTCCTCTCCATTCCCGCCATCACCGCCGCCGGACTCTACAAGATCGGCCGCGTGCTCATGCAGTCCCACAGTTTCGGCGGCCAACTCGGTCCCTACCTTCTATCCGCCGTCGTCGCCGGAGTCGTCGCCTTCGTAGTCGTGAACTGGTTCCTGGGCTACATGAAAGAGCACAGCACCACCGGCTTCATCGTCTACCGAATCGCCCTCGGCCTCATCCTGCTGGGCATGCTTCAGACCCACGTCATTCGGTAGTTGCATGTCGCCCAAGGGGCGAGGCAGGAGCCGCTCAATCGGCGTCATTGGCGCGACTCTGACATTCACATCGGTCCCTCGACGTCAGTTTCGTCGATGTGAGTATCACGTCCAAGATCCGATGAAGACCCTCCTAAAATGGCTTTGCGCACACAAATCCACTCGAGTAGCGATTAATGCAAATGCATAGCCGGCCAGGGCATTCGACTTGTTGTCCGCTAGGGCGTCGCCGCGAGTCATCAGTTCCAAAAGAATTGGTTGGCTGCGTCAATATCACAACACCGTAACATTACCTTGGCGGCTCGTCATCGGCTATGCTCAGACGATGATCGACGTAGGGGTACTGGATTTGGAGAAGAAGCTATGGGCGGCGGCGGATGCGTTGCGGTCCAATATGGACGCGGCGGAGTACAAGCATATCGTCCTTGGGCTGATCTTTCTCAAATACATCTCCGACGCGTTTGAAGAGAGGTTTCTCGAGCTCCAGGCGGAAGTGGACGAAGGGGCCGATCCGGAGGACCCGGACGAGTACCGGGCGAAGAACATCTTCTGGGTGCCGGCGGAGGGCCGGTGGTCGCTGGTTCAGGCGCAGGCGAAACAGCCGACGATTGGCAAGACGGTGGACGACGCGATGCTCGCGATCGAGCGGGAGAACCCCACCCTCAAAGGCGTTCTGCCCAAGGACTACGCCCACGCCCGGCTGGACAAAGCGCGGTTGGGTCAGCTCATCGACCTGTTCAGTTCCGCCACGATCGGCGACAAGGCCAACCGGTCCAAGGACGTTCTCGGGCGAGTGTACGAGTACTTCCTCGCCCGCTTCGCCAGCGCGGAGGGCAAGCTGGGCGGACAGTTCTACACGCCCCGGCACGTCGTTCAACTCCTCGTCGAGATGCTGGCGCCGTACAAGGGGCGGGTGTACGATCCGTGCTGCGGGTCGGGCGGCATGTTCGTTCAGTCGGAGAAGTTCGTGGAGGCTCACGGCGGAAGGATCGGCGACATCAGCGTCTATGGGCAGGAGTCGAACCACACGACGTGGCGGCTCGCCAAGATGAACCTTGCGATCCGCGGCATCGAGGGCAACCTGGGGTCAGAGCACGCCGACACGTTCCACCGCGACCTCCATCCCGACCTCAAGGCGGATTTCGTGATCGCCAATCCCCCGTTCAACATCAGCGATTGGCGCGGCGAACTGCTGAAGGACGACAAGCGATGGGTCTACGGCACGCCGCCGCCCGGCAACGCCAACTTCGCATGGGTGCAGCACATGGTGTACCACCTCGCGCCCCAAGGGATCGCCGGCTTCGTATTGGCGAACGGCTCGATGTCCACGAATTCTTCGGGCGAAGGCCAGATTCGCCAAAGCCTGATCGAAAACGATCTGGTCGATTGCATGGTGGCCTTGCCCGGCCAGCTTTTCTACTCCACCCAGATACCGGTTTGCCTATGGTTCCTGGCCCGCGATCGGAAGAACGGCAAGTTCCGAGACCGGCGAGGGACGACGCTGTTCATCGACGCTCGCAAGATGGGCACGATGATCGACCGCGTACAGCGCGAACTCACCCAAGACGACATCGCCAAGATCGCGGGAACCTACCATGCCTGGCGTGGCGATGCCGGTATGGGGGACTACCAGGATGTGCCCGGGTTCTGTGCCTCGGCCGACTTGGCCCTGATCCAGAAAAACGGATTCGTGCTGACGCCCGGTCGCTACGTCGGAACCGAGGAGGTAGAGGACGACGGCGAGATCTTCGAGGAGAAGATGGCCGCCCTTAGCGCCAAGCTGCGAGAGCAGATGGCCCAAGGCAAGGAATTGGATCGGCTGATCCTCGCGAACATGGAGAGTCTTGGCTATGGGGCCTAATGCCGCAGGCTGGAAGCGCCTCAATCTTGGCGAGGTATGCACCCTGCAAAGGGGTCACGACCTCCCTAGCCAAGACCGAAGGACAGGGCCGTACCCGATCATTTCGTCTTCGGGCGTCTCGGGCCACCACGAGTCATTTAAGGCTCAGCCCCCAGGGGTCGTAACTGGACGGTACGGAACTCTGGGAAAGGTCTTTTACATGACTGAGCCCTATTGGCCGTTGAACACCTCGCTCTATGTCGTTGATTTCAAGGGAAATGACCCGCTGTTTGTCAGCTACTTACTCAGGACGGTCGACTACTATAGCGTAAGCGATAAGAGCAGTGTTCCCGGTGTAAACCGTAACCATCTTCACGGGCTTGAGGTGTTACGGCCGCCGATTCATGAGCAACGCAGGATTGCATCGATGCTCAGTTCCCTCGACGACAAGATCGAACTCAATCGTAAGATGGCCAAGACGCTGGAGGAGATGGCACAGGCGATCTTTCGGTCGTGGTTTGTCGATTTCGATCCCGTCATCGACAACGCCCTCGCCGCCGGCAACCCCATTCCCGAGGAGTTTCAAGAGCGAGCAAAACGGCGACAAGAAGCAAGAGCCCGAGCCGAAGCAGAAGGCCGCCCATTCGGCTTGCCGGTGGAGCAAGCAAAGCTCTTCCCTGACAGGTTCGAGGACTCCGAACTGGGACCAATTCCTACAACATGGACGACTGGTTGCATATCTCAGATAGCCGAACTTGTACGCGATTCAGTTAGGCCAGACAGGATGGGTGACGCGATACTCCACCACTTCAGTTTGCCAGCGTTTGATTCTGCAAAACTGCCTACCGTTGAACCGGCCTCAAGCATCAAGAGCAACAAGTTCCGCCTTCTGGACGGCGACGTCCTAGTATCAAAGCTAAATCCGCACATTCCTCGAGTGTGGTACCCATCGGTGTATGGTGGGTCGGTATCCGTTGCGTCAACAGAATTCCTGGTTCTTAGGCCTTCTGCCCGCTCATCAACTGCATTCGTATACACCTTCTTCTTACTCCCAGAAACACTACTTGCAATGCAATCACTGGTTAATGGGACGTCAAATAGTCACCAACGGATTGATCCATCTCAGTTCATGGTGTCGCAGCTAGTCGTTCCACCTGACCCGGTTCAGGGCCTTTTCAAGCAGAACGTATTTGGACATTTGGAGCGGTCCAGGCAGGCAAGGGCCGAATCCCAGACTCTCTCAGTCACACGTGACACCCTCCTGCCCAAATTGATCTCAGGAGAGATCCAAGTAGATGCCTAAATTCACGGAATCGGTTGTCGAAAAGGCGGCTCTTGAATGGCTGCGAGAACTGGGCTATGACATTCTTTTCGGCCCCGACATCGCTCCCGGCGAACTGCGTTCGGAGCGAGCAGCCTACTCAGACGTCGTCCTCCAGGACCGCCTGAAGAGTGCGCTCACGCGCCTCAACCCTACGGTGCCCAAGCAAGCGTTGGACGAAGCGGTTCGTCGGCTGACGATTCTGGACCATCCTTCCCTGATCACCAACAACCACGCCCTCCATCGCTACCTCGTCAACGGCGTTCCGGTGGAATTCCAGCGCCCCGATGGAAGCATCGGCGGCGACCTCGTCAGGGTGATCGACTACATGCATCCGGAGAACAACGAGTTCCTCGCGATCAATCAGTTCACGGTGGTCGAGAACAAGGTCGAGCGGCGGCCGGACATCGTGCTGTTCGTCAACGGCTTGCCACTCGTCGTGATCGAACTCAAGAACGCGGCCGACCCGAACGCGGACATCTGGAAGGCGTTCCAACAACTCGACACATACAAGGAGCAGATCCCTTCCCTGTTCCATTTCAACGAGGGGCTGGTGATCTCGGACGGCGTGCATGCCCGGATCGGAACCCTCACCGCGAACAAAGAGCGGTTCATGCCCTGGCGGACGATCGAAGGAGACAAGGTGGTGGACGACCGGTTCACCCAACTTCAGGTCGTACTGCACGGCGTATTCGAAAAGCAGCGGTTCCTCGACCTGATCCGCTACTTCACGGTGTTCGAGTTTCAAGAGGACGGCGTGGTTCATAAGAAGGTGGCGGGGTACCACCAGTTCCACGCAGTGAACGTGGCGGTGGAAGAAACCGTCCGGGCGTCGTCGGAGAATCGCGAGATCATTCGCGAGATCGTGGGCACGTACAAGTCGGGTCGGCAGCAGAACGCGGCGCCCGGCGATAAACGGGTCGGTGTGGTCTGGCACACCCAAGGCTCCGGCAAGAGCCTGACGATGGCGTTCTACGCAGGGCGGGTGGTGCTGCATCCGGAGATGAAGAACCCCACCGTCGTCGTCCTGACCGACCGGAACGACCTGGACGAACAGCTCTTCGGCACGTTCGCCAAGTGCCACGAGATTTTGAGACAGCAGCCCCAGCAGGCGCAGGACCGGCCCCATCTGCGGGAGTTGCTGCAGGTGGCCTCCGGCGGCGTGGTGTTCACCACCGTCCATAAGTTCTTTCCCACCAAAACCGAAGAGCGCTTCCCGCTCCTCTCGGACCGGCGAAACATCGTCGTCATCGCCGACGAAGCGCACCGAAGCCAGTACGACTTCATCGACGGGTTTGCGCGCCACATGCGGGACGCCCTGCCAAACGCCTCGTTCATCGGCTTCACCGGCACCCCGATCGAGCAGGCTGACGCTAGCACCCGCGCGGTGTTCGGCGACTACATCAGCGTGTACGACATCGCCCGGGCGGTGGCAGACGGCGCGACCGTCAGCATCTTCTATGAGAGCCGCCTGGCCAAACTCGCCCTCAAAGAGACCGAGAAGCCCAAGCTGGATTCCGAGTTCGACGAGGTGACCGAAGGGCAAGAATCGGATGCCAAGGAGAAGCTGAAGACCAAGTGGGCCGCATTGGAAGCGTTGGTGGGCACCGAGAAGCGCCTCGACCTGATCGCCGAGGACCTGGTTCACCACTTCGAGGACCGCCTGAGCGGGCTCGACGGCAAGGGCATGATCGTGTGCATGAGCCGACGGATCTGCGTGGCGCTATACGATGCGATCGTCAAGATCCGCCCCGACTGGCACGCCGACGAGGACGAAGCCGGTGTGATCAAGGTGGTGATGACCGGCTCGGCCTCCGACCCCGCCGCCTGGCAGAAACACATTCGAGGAAAGACCAAGCGGGAGGAGATGGCGATCACCTTCAAAGACCCCCGGTCGCCGATCAAGCTGGTGATCGTCCGGGATATGTGGCTCACCGGCTTCGACGCGCCGTGCCTGCACACGATGTACGTCGACAAGCCGATGAAGGGGCACGGGCTGATGCAGGCGATCGCCCGGGTGAACCGGGTGTTCAAGGACAAACCGGGCGGCCTGATCGTGGACTACCTCGGCCTTGCCGACCAACTCAAGTCCGCGATCGGCACCTACACGGAATCGGGTGGCACCGGCCAAGTCGCGATCGACCCCGCCGAAGCGGTGGCGGTGATGCTGGAGAAGTACGAGGTGTGCTGCGGCATCTTCCACGGCTTCGACTGGAGTCTGTGGACCCAGGGCACCGCCCAGCAGAAGCTGTCTCTCCTTCCGGGAGCCCAGGAGTTCGTGCTCGCCCAGGAGAAGGGAAAGGAGCGCTTCGGCGACGCGGTGGCGGAACTCTCCAAGGCGTTCGCGTTGGCGGTTCCGCAGGACGAGGCGATCGTGATTCGGGACGACGTGGGCTTCTTCCAAGCCGTAAAGTCGGTCCTGATCAAGAGCGCGGACAGCAGCGGTCGAAAGACGCAGAGCGACATCGACCACGCGATCCGACAGATCGTCTCCCGCGCGGTGGCATCCGACGAGGTGGTCGACATCTTCTCCGCCGCCGGGCTGAGCAAGCCGGACATCTCGATTCTCTCCGAGGAGTTTCTGGACGAGATCTCCAAGATGCCCCAGAAGAATCTGGCGGTGGAGATGCTGCGCAAACTGCTGGAGGGGGAGATCAAGTCGAAGGGCCGGACGAACGTCGTGCAAGCCCGCTCGTTCGCGGAACTGCTGGAGCGGTCGATCCTGAAGTACCAAAACCGGGCCATCGAAACCGCCCAGGTCATCGAGGAGCTGATCGAGCTAGCCCGGCACGTCCGCGAAGCCGACCGCCGAGGCGAAGCTTTGGGCCTGACCTCCGATGAAGTCGCGTTCTACGACGCGCTGGAAACCAACGACAGCGCCGTCCAGGTCCTCGGCGACGACAAGCTCAAACTGATCGCCCAGGAGTTGGTGAAGGCAGTGAAGAGCAACGTGACGATCGACTGGAGCGTTCGGGACAACGTCCGCGCCAACATGCGCGTGATCATCAAACGCATCCTAAAGAAGCACGGATATCCGCCGGACAAAGCCCCGAAAGCCACCGAGACGATACTGGAGCAAACCGAAGAGCTATGCCACGGCTGGCAGGCGGCGTGATTGGCAGATGATTGCCTGATCCTAAAAGCTCAGTTCGAAAGACTGCGAAGAGAAGTGTGAATTGGAAGTCACAAGGGACGTCCCGGTTTGGTCATCTACGAATGGCAGACCTCTTGTCCACAGAGAACGCGTGAAATCTCATGCCTAGCTTCGCCGCAGTGTGCCGAACGAAGACATTAGGTGGGCCCTGGCTGATCAACGTGACGTCCGCAAGGTAGATTGAGACTCAATAAGGGCACGACACCCGGAACATAACTCGTCATGATCACCAGACTCTATGCCAACAACTTCCGTTGCCTGGTCGCGTTTGAAGCCAAGTTCGAATCGTTCGGCGTCCTATGCGGCCCTAATGGAGCGGGCAAGAGCTCTGTATTCGACGCCCTGAAGCTCCTCAAGGACCTGGCGTCAGGGGACGCTACCCTCGGAGGGGACCGAGACATCGACGTACCCAAACTTGAGTTCACGAGTTGGCTCGATTCGAGTGCCAAGGGCGTCCAACACGGTATTCAGGAGTTCGAGCTGGCCTTGGACCTCAATGGCCATTCGTTTGAGTACCTCCTTCATCTGGAGCAGGCTGCGACTGACCTCAAACCTCGAATCACTCGGGAAAGGGCGATATGCGACAAGCGCGAATTGTTCGACCGTGATCTGGACGGTGTGCGGTTCCAAAAGGCGAGCGGAATTCAGAAGAGCTTCCCCCTCGACTGGCGAAAGGCTGCCCTTGGCTCCATCCAGCCGGCGAGCGACCGGAGGGAGATCGAGCTTCTCCAAAGCGCCCTATCCGGCCTCCTGATTCTGCGGCCGAGCCCGCGCGAAATGGAAACGGAAAGCCGGGGCGAGAACGCCCGGCCGGACCTATACCTGACGAACCTGACCTCGTGGTACCGATCGCTCTACCAGGAGCAGGATTGGTCCGACGAACTCCGGGACTCGCTACGCGGCGTGTGGCCCGATTTCTCGTCATTTCGCCTGGTCGACGTCGGCCTACAAAGCAAGGCGCTGCAACTGAGATTCGACTCGAGCTATGGACGCGAAGCCGGGACGCTCTTCTTCGATCAGCTCTCAGACGGCGAGAAAACGCTGGTAGGGCTCTATATGGTGAGGAGCGCGCTCTCGACCGGAGCGGCCAGCACTGTCTTTGTCGACGAGCCCGACAACTTCGTCGGGTTGCCCGAGCTTCAGCCCTGGGTTCTTTCGATGATGGAATTGCTCGACTCCGAGCGCCAGGCGATCATCATCTCTCATCATCCCGAGATACTGGCCCTCGCGGGCAGCCAGTTCGGTCGATACCTTTGGCGGGATAGCCACACGTCCCCGACTCGGATCGGCCCGCTTGAGATACCTGCCGGAATGAGCAGCGCGGAGGCCGTTGCGCGAGGATGGGTGCATGCCTAGCCGCACGCAGATTGTGTGCCTCCACGAAGGCAAAGACGGACGGAGCATCGACCCGCTGTTCATTAGGGCGCTGATCAAGGCGCTCGATCCGGCCTGGATTCGGCCATGGGAGGGCAGCAATGTGGTTCGCACGGTAGCGTGCGGCGGCCGGTCCGAATTGGGCAAGCAGGTTGCCAGCGAAATCAGCGCTTGCGCCGCCATGGGAAGCAAGACCACGTTGATGGTATGGGCCGACCTTGACGACGACATGGCCGACGGAGATTCCCTCGTTGCCGACATGTGGAACACCGCGAAAGCATCGGGCGTCTCCCGGCAGGAGTTCGACAACGTCGTCTTCGTCTTTGCCAAGGATCGAATTGAGAATTGGATCGAGTTCCTTGAGACCGGGGCGACCAAGGAAGAAAGAGAAGGCCCCCGAATCAAGTTCCCTCGTCAGGCGTCGGACGCGGCCAAGCGACTTGCCGAAATCTGCCGGACGAGCCAAAAGATCGATCTTCCTCCCTCCCTGTCCTGGTCGTGCAAGAACTGGAAAAGACTAGTCGCCCGGATGGCCGATTAGTCGGTCGACGGTTTCTCTATGTTCAAAGCCGACGGACAAGTACTCGAACTATCGGTGAGAAATGGGTCCGTCACGATCCGAGTTCCAAATCGCAACACCGCAATCTCAAATGAATCAGGATTCAGACGAGCCAAGATATTGGGAAGCGCACCTGGCTTCGAGAGGGCTACAGAGCCAGCTTTCCTCGTTTAGCATCTTAGGGGCAGTCGGTATGTCAACGCAGGACATTCGCGCCGCTCGAACGGGGCTTGCAACTTCGGTTCTATTGGTATAGGCTGGGGCCGTAATGGCGTAGAGCCGGTCAAAAGAGGAGGGTGCCCCCAACGAATGGCGTACAGCCGCATGTCTTCTGGCAAGAGTCTCAAATGGCGTAGAGCGGTCCCTTGTATCATGCATGTCTCCTGGCAAGGGGCTCTTCAGGGCTTTTATCGCGAGGACGTTTGTGGCTCCAGACTTGGTCACCACGTGTGGGCGGTGAGGGACTCGAACCCCCGACAGCCTCGGTGTAAACGAGGTGCTCTACCAACTGAGCTAACCGCCCGCACAACTGGAGAGTCGATTGTACCTAAATCGACTTCCCTGCGTGCCGCAGACATAACGGGTCGATTCGGCGTCTATAAGACTGTCCATGCTGTGCCCGATCTGTCATCGTCGCGTTCGCCCATTGGAATCCCTGTTCAGCGCGCTACCCTGGTGGATGCGGTGTCGAGGATGCAAACAGCGAATCACCCTGGGCCGGCAGCCGTTGTTTTGGAGAGATGTTGCGATCTTCTTGGCCATTTTGGCGGCGACGGGCGCTATCTTTGGCCCATGCGAACTGCCGCTGCTCTATCCATCAGTCTTGATCGGCGAAGGAATCGTGTTCGCTTGGCTCCTGACAACCGTTCTGTTCTACAGCTACGACCTGGTTCCCTGCCCCAATCCGGACAAGACAATCTCGCGCCATGACTGAAGCCAGTCCCAGGAACTTCTCTGGTTTTCAGAAATTGGTGTTACACTGATGGCAACCTTCAGGATGAAGCGCACACTGATCTGTCTGGTTCCATGGATGGCAATGACGACGGCAGCGTACGGGCAGACCCGCTCGGCCGACGTTTTGTACACCTATTTCAACGATGGCGCCGTTCCCGGCTTCCGGGTAAGCGACGAATGTTTCGTGCCGGTTGAGGAGGTGGCCAAATGGGGTTGGACCCTAAACACCCGCCCGGATTCCGCCGATATCGTTGCGGAAAGCATCGCCTTCAACATCCCGCTTCGTAACGTCTCGGGGCGCACCGTCATTCCCTTGCGCGCCGCAATCGCCAAGCTTGGCGGATCCGCCGAATGGGTCGGAGATACCGACACGCTTCAGGTCACGGGCGAGCTCAAATCCGTCAGCGTCGATTCGGGACGCGTCAAGGTCACCGGTCCCATGCTCTTCAAGACGAAGGCTTCGACCCTCTCCAATCCTCCGCGCGTCGTGATCGACTTCCTTGGCGCACGGATCGGATCCAAGACCACCCAGAGCTTGGAGGGCGGAGTTCGCCTAACCCAATACAAACCGAACACCGTTCGCCTCATTATTCAGACCCAAGGCTCGGTGGACGTCTCCCGCGTGTCAACCGCCCCGACACGCAGCGCCGAGATGGAGTTCTCGGTTGGACAGCCCGCTGAGGATCCCAAACCGGTCGAACCATCCAAGCCGGTGCAACCCGAAAAGAAGCCGAGGGACCCCGTAACAACTCCGCCGACGGGAACCACTCCGCCTCCAATCCCAACCACGACTGTTCCAACGACCACGGTTCCGACAACCACGGTTCCGACAACCACGGTTCCTACGACGCCTCCGACTACCGTGACGATCACGAACAACACGGCGGACGGCGGCATCATCGACGGGTCGGCTCAGGCGACGACCACCGGTTTCCTGCCATTGACTTTGGACAAAGAGGACGAGAGGACCGCTTCGCTGAGCATTCATTTCAAACCGGGCGTCAAAGTCCTTGCCCAGTTCGACAAGCTGTCGCCGACCGTTCTGAACATCACGTTGCCGGGCGTCTTCATGGATCTCCCCCCCGATTTCAAAATCGAATCGGCAAGCGTGATCTCGGCGACCAGCGAGAAGAACGGCAAGGGCACGGTCGTGACCCTTACAATGGTTCGTCCGCTCGGGGCGGAGGTGTACTCGGAAGGTTCGGCCGTTTCGATTCAGCTCTACAAGCCAAGCATCGGCGACGGCAAACTGATGAACAAGGTCGTGGTGGTCGACGCCGGTCACGGCGGCTGGGACGGAGGGGCGTCCGGCGGTGGTCTCCATGAGAAGGATTTCACCCTATCGATCGCCAAATTGCTGTCCGCACGGCTGATCGAGGAAGGGGTCACCGTCATCATGACCCGCAAGTCGGACGTCTACATCCCGCTAATGACCCGGTCGAACATCGCGAACGACAACCATGCCGATATGTTTATCAGCTGCCATATCAACGATACCGGCGGCAGCGGATCGATGTCCGGATCGATCACTTTCCACCACAAAGGAAACGCGATCAGCAAGGTCTTGGCCGAGTGCATCCAACAACAAATTGGCGCCGTAAGCGAATTGCCGAACATTGGAGTATGGAGCGACGGTCGTATCTATTCACAAGGTGGCTTTTCGGTGCTCCGAAACATCAAGATGGTTGGAGTACTTATCGAGTTCGGATTTCTCAACAATGCCCATGATCGAAAACGGATGAGTACGGAGCAGTTCCAAGACGCAGTGACGAGAGCGGTCGTCCGAGGTTTGAAGGTGTATCTAGGCGATGCGAAAGCGAAGTAACAAATCATCCGGAAACAAGTTCATCCTCATTGTGATGACGGTGGCGTTTTGCGGCGCGATCGGCTTTGCCGGCTATGTTAAGTTCGCGCCGAAGGCCGCCCACGTTGCGGACGATTTGAGGCGGAACCAACCGGAAGTCACCATAGACGCGAAGCCGGAGCATTCGTCGTCCAATGGAGATTCAATCGACCAAACCGACGCCTATCTCGTGCCAGCCGTCGTCAACAACGAGGTAAAGCTTTCGACGCCAGCCGGTAAGGTCCCCGAGGGTATCCAGCCTGAGGTGTTCGTCGTGAATCAGACCTTGGCTTCCCTCGGGATAGACAAGGCGAGAGCGACCGGCGTCGACATCCACTCGGGCGTCGCAATGATGGACTTCAACCCGTCGCTCATGAAGGGCTATGGGACGATCGAGGAGGGCAATCTCATCAAGGCGCTCCAACTCGCGCTCGGTCAGTTCAAGGCGATCGAGAAGTTCCAGATCATCGTCGAGGGCAAACCGATCGAAACGCTCGGCAACATCGACCTGACCAGTCCGGTGGACGTCATCCGGCCCGGCGCAACTTCGGGTTCCACGTCTCCCGAAGCGTCCAACCAACCAAGCCAAGACTAAATGCGGTCCACCCAACCGCCCATAGCACGGGCGGCAAGCCGGTTGCGTCGTAGAGGATGGTCGCATCCGAGTGGACCTCCGTACCTACGCTCAGCTGGACGAGGGTGAAAACGGACGTGACCGCGTTCAGGCACTGTTGCAGACCGAAAAACTGGGCGCCGAACATGGCCCACTTACCTTTGAGAGTCGCCGCCAAAATCCCAAGGAGCACGATCCAGCCAATCCCGGCGGCCTCACCAACTGCATCGCCACGGACCCACAGAAGCATCGACACAATCAGCAAGGCCGACAGGGCCCAGAGCATCGACTTCGCCCCCTTCTCGGTGCGTCCCGCGTAGATCATCGCGGCGCCGAACATGGAGGCGCCAAGGTAGCCGGCTGAGGCAACGACGAGGATGTTTCCTCCCTGTACTGGCGTCATGCCGCTGCCGTCCGTATTCACAACGATCCGCTCAACGTCCGCCCCGGTCAGCACCGCCGCGAGCGCATGGCTCATCTCGTGCAAGTGGGTATTGAGATACAACAGCGGCAGCAGCAACAACCGCACGCCGGGCACTACGTAGGCCGCAAGGGTAACCCCTCCCGCGATGAGCAGAGAGGACTGATGGGGTTTCATCCGGGTGCGAGAACTCATGCCGTTATTGAGTAATTACACCGTAGGCGACAGGGGCGTTTCCGGCTTTGCCTTCGTTCGGAAACGATTCCAACCAAACGAGACCGCGAATGCGGCAAGAGACCCGCACAGCCAGCCGAGCAACACCTGATAGGGATAGTGGGCGCCCACATACACGCGCGAAAATCCGGACAGGACGGCGACCAGCACCCAAGGCGATCCCCACCATCGCAAGTGGTAGACGAAGACGAACGCAACTGCTGCCATGTTCGCGCTGTGGGCCGAAACAGTCCCATGGCTCGACATCGCACTGGTGCCCACCCGATTGATCACGTCATGCAAATCCTGGTACGGGCGATGCATGGGGATCAGGTGCTTCCAGATGTCGGTGATCGGGTTGGCGATCGCGACTGCAATCAGCGCCTGCAGCACGGTTCGTCTCGTCCGCTCGTTTGCCGCCGCCATACCGATCACCAGCAGTCCAAGCACCGCCTTCACCCAAAGCTGGTTCATTGCGACGCTGAAGAACGTGAGGAAGGGCGACCACTCATCCGGCCAATGGTTGATCCAATGAAACAGTCCGGTATCAGGCGTCTGCATGGTTAATCGTGGGAGCGCCCAACTCGGCTCCAGTCACCGAGGTAGAGTACTTCCTCTTCCAGGCAAACGCCGAAACGACGAGCCACGCGCTTCTTCACGCTCTCCGCCAAGTGGTAGATCTCGGCGGCGGTTGCGTTCTTCACGTTCAAAACGAAGTTCGCGTGCCGGCGTCCCATCATCGCCCCGCCAAAGCGATATCCCTTCATACCGGCCTGCTCGATAAGGTAACCGGCGGGAACCACGCCGGCCACCTTTAGTGCCGGAGGAAGAGTTTCCAGCGATTCAGCTAGAACAGAGTCGTTCACGTTCTTGAAGAAACTCCCCGCACTGGGTGAAGGCGGCTGCTTTCCGATCCGCTGCCTTTGGTATTCCCGCGCTTCGTCGTAACTGCGCTTCGGATCGCCCTTTGGTAGCTTCATCGTCACGCTCAGCAGGGCGCATCGAGGCGGCTTGGCTCGCCGGAGAATGCTGTTCCGATAGGAGAACTCCATCCACGATGGGGAAACCGTTTGGCGAGTGCCATCGAGAACGATCTCGAGCTCGGTCAGGAACTCGGAAACGCAGCTTCGATAGGCGCCCGCATTGCTCACAAGTGCGCCGCCCAGTGAGCCCGGAATGCCTACTGCGAATTCGAGGCCACGCAAGCCTGACTGAACCGACTTCAAGAAGAGATCCTGGAAGCTGCATCCCGTTTCGGCACGAACTGTCCCATTTCGATCGATCTCGATCCGCGAAGAACGGTTCAAAACCGTCAAACCGGGAACGCCGTCGTCCGACGGAAGCACGTTGCTTCCATAGCCCAAATAAGTCACCGGCAAATCATGCCGATGGGCATATTCAGAGATGGATGCCATATCGTCTGCTGACCGAGCGACGACGAATTGTTCGGCTGCCCCCCCTGCCCTCAGAGTCGTGTAGGGCTTCAACG
The DNA here is from genome assembly GCA_031292555.1 of Fimbriimonas sp. Taxonomy (GTDB): domain Bacteria; phylum Armatimonadota; class Fimbriimonadia; order Fimbriimonadales; family Fimbriimonadaceae; genus Fimbriimonas. Next base: position 76,356 of record JARLGV010000121.1, on the reverse strand, counting down.
ACACGCAATATTCGACGGGACGAACCAACCTAACCTCCCACCTGCCGTTGTTTTGGGAATGGTTTGTTCGGAATCGAAATACTCGGCTCGATCAAGTAGGCGGGCTCGAAACTCATGGCAGCGACGGGCTTGATGTCCTCGAGCAAGGGCGCGAAGCCGGCTGCATCCGGCCATCGAGGATCCTCGACTCCGGGTCCGAATCCTTGGTAGTACTCTTCTGGCAGTGTGACCGACCGAACTGGATCGCATCCGACGCGACGAACGAAGAACTCGCCCTTTTTGCTTGGCATCACGACCGTCGTATCGGCAGCAATCAGGTCGAAGCTCGGCGCCCCCGCCACCGGTTTTCCATACAGATAGCCGAACGTCTTGGCGATTGTCACGCCGACACGAACGCCCGTAAAGCTCCCGGGACCGATATCGGCGGCAAAGATATCGACAGATTCAAGCGTAATCCCTGTCGAGGCCGACATCTCTTCGAGGAGGCCCAGGCACGCACCGCTGGCCGCCATCGGGGCGTTCCTTCTCCCGGACCATTTCACCTCGCCGCCATCGTCGAGCAGCGCCACGCTTGTCCAGGGACTGGACGTGCTGAACGCAACCGTCAAGGCGCCATCTCGATACTGACCTGCCGAAGCATCTGTTCGATCGCCTTCCTCTCTGCCTTATAGTTCGACACATCGGTCTGCCGGTAGTGAATCAGGAAGTAAAGGTCACCCATCGATCCGTAAGCCTCACCCGTTACGAGATCGCCGCCGTTAGCCTGTCCGGTGCGCCACACCGCCGCCACCGAACATCCCGCCGCATTCACCTTTGAAGCGGTGTCCTCTCTAGACGTGACTTTTCCGAAGTCCACGAGGTCCTTTGCCGCCAACTTCTCCAACGCGGCGCCGGCAGGATCGCTATCCAGTGTCGAAAAGGCCTGGAGGCGAACGGGAGAACCAACGTCGGCACTGTGAAGTTCGATCGTGTTGCCATTCGCGTTCGCCACCGACCAGCCCTCAGGAAGTCTCAGGACGACCTTGTGCGTCGATACGACGAGATCGGTAGCAACCGGCGCTTTGATCGGGACCTTCGGACCGGTTGGGGGTGCGTCGATCACTTTCGGAGTCGCCATGACCGGCTGCAGTTTCTTAGCAACCGGTTCCAAATTGATGCTCGGATCGTCCTCCTGCGGCAGAGTGCCATCGACATATCGAAGCGTTTCAAGCATCTTGTTGAACTCATACTGAACGGAGTCGATCTGGGAGGATGGCGCGGTCATGCGTAGCAGCAGCTTGAGGCTGGTCCTCGTGTAGAACAGTCCCACGATCGAAGTCAGTTGCGTTCCACGGGTCGTGGAGTCGATGCGGCAGAAGAGCATCGGCACGCCGAGAATATCTTGTTCCCATTGGCGGACGACTTGCGTGCGATTCAACTCGCTTTCTCGAAGCTGAATCGTCTGCCAGAGGTCGATGCTTGCGTGATACTCAGTGCGGACGACTTCGAGTTCAGCCTTTTGCATCGAGTTCGCGATCGGAATCGAAAAGAGTGTTGTGCTCTTGTCAATTCTTGGCTTTCTTTTCGACTTGCTGGGAGCAGTGGTGAGCGTGGGCTTTGTAGTCTTTTCGATCGTCCAGGTCTTTGGATAGTTGAACTGGATGCCCAAGTACTGCTCGGTGAACGTCTTTGTCGTCGAGTCCTGTTGCCCTATCATGAGCGCGACGGCTGTTGCGAGTAAGGCGAGTTTCATTCGAATCCTTCCATTATGGTTCCAAGGCGACCGATCGGCGCTTATTGTTCATACGAACCAAGAAGCCCCGACGGTACTCCCAACTCACTGGAACATCTCGTTGCCAAGCGTAACAAGGGATCAGGCAAGCATAATGAGGACAGATGCTTGGCGAATGGATGGAGTCAGAAGTTAGGCAGCAGCCAGAGATCCTTAGGAGAGGGGCTGCCTCGTACAGAGGAGTTCTGAGTAACGCATTGGAGGGCAGGAAGTTCGACCAGGTCCTGCTCGCCGCCCGTGGATCTTCCGACAATGCGGCGCTTTATGGCCGGTACCTGATCGAGGTCTTCCTCGGCATTCCGGTTTGCCTTGCTGCCCCGTCGGTACTTACCCGCTATCACCGACAGGTGCGCTATACGAACTGCTTGGCCATCGGCATATCGCAGAGTGGCGCGGCGCCCGATATATCCGAGGTCCTCTCCTCGCTTCGCGACGAGGGGCAGACCACATTGGCAATCACGAACACGCCCGGTTCGCGCATCACCACTGTTGCCGAACACTCCTTGTTTCTCGATGCCGGCGTCGAAAAGTCGGTCGCCGCAACCAAGACGTACACTGCTTCACTACTTGCGCTGTACGAGATCGTGCGCGTGATGGGCGGCAAATTGCCCGCTCCGAGCGCCCATTTGCCGAACGACAAATGGGTCGACCATGCGTTTGAGGCGGCTCAGATCGCAAGCGGCTCGATGGTGCGCAATTCTCCGAGCTTCGCGCTCGGACGCGGATTTGGATTCTCGACTGCCCAGGAGACCGCACTCAAGATGATGGAGTGTGCTCTGATCCCCTGCAAATCGTACTCGTCGGCCGACTTCGAGCACGGTCCCAAGGCGCTTGCCGGACATGGCAGCACGATTGTCAGCTTCGACGGCCCGATGCCCGATCTACATGCCCAAGGTTGCGAGATCGTCGTCGCGCCGGAACCTCCGAACCTCGACGTCGACGGAATAGACCGAATCCTAAACCCGGTTTGGGACATCATTTTCGGCCAGTGGCTAGCGCTTATCAGTGCAAGGGCCCGGGGCCTCAACCCCGATGTTCCGCAATACATCCACAAAGTCACCGAGACTCTGTAGATGTGACGTGGCCAATCCACGTTTCATGCTGTTGATGCCTGAAGTCTGAGGCCAGGTAGATCGAGCCCTTCTCTCAGGGCCGGTAGGCGACGGATGATCGTCCCGGCGCGAAGCCAATTGTTGCCATAGCTTCACACTCCTCGACGCGGCCCCTAAGTCCTCGAGCCCTTTCTCAAGAAGAGCCAAGACCGCCGTAGGGGCCCGTAAACCTTCATGCCGCCATGGTTACCGTCCGATGTGCGCCCGTCTCGCTATGGCACGATAGCGTGACGCCTTCGCCTCGCAAGATAGGTAGCGTTCCCGCCTAGCGAACGGCCGTTGCTTCCCGTCCAATAAATTCCGCCTTCGATCTGATTGTCTTGCCAGATCAGTGTCTGACCGGGCGTCGTACCGATCACCGTGGAACGGTAGACCCCTTGATCGGAAAGCGAGCCAGATCCGGCAATCGTGCCCACGAACGAAACCATCGTTCCATCGGCGCTGAACGTAACGCCGCTGTCCTTTTCGACGTTCGGAAGGTTCGTGACCTGAGTGAGGGCTGCTCCCGCCGTCGCAGGCATCACGTAGACCTCGAACGACGGATTGTCCTTGTCCGATACGAGCACGATGCTCTTCCCGTCTTTGCTCCACTGCGGATATTCATAGTTATGGTTTGCATCCGTGGTAAGCAGCGTAGGAGAGCCCGAGCCGCTCGTGGGAAGAACGTAAACCGCCGATTCGCTGCTTCCCGATGGGTTGAAGTCGTAGGTGAGCATGTCACCGGCATCTCTCACATGGGCCGTGTAGGCGTAGGCCAACGGCGTAACCGTTCCCCCTCCAATCGGCACTTTGAAGATGTGGGAGTAATCAGCGCCAAGCGAGGCGACAAAGTACACCGTCTTTCCGTCGCTCGACACCTGGATCGAGGCAATGTAGGAGTATTGAGGAGCGACGATCTGCTTCGCATTCGAACCTGAGATGGAGGTATTGGAATAGATCCCGTATGACGGATTGGATCCTCCTGCCGGAGCGAAGCCAAAAAGAACTTGGCCCTTGACCGTCGGATTGTAGGCAAATCCCTGATAGTTCGCAAACGGAACTGAGAACAGTGTCTTTTCTGAAGTGCCGTCCGGCTTGATCTGGTTCACGTTCACCGACGATAGATCCCCTGACACGTCGCTGAACAAGATCATGTTCGACGGGAGGACGCCGGCAGGCGGAATTCCTGTGCCAGTACCTGTACCGGTTCCCGTCCCAGTTCCGGTTCCAGTGCCTCCTCCTCCGCCTCCGCCACAGCCGATGGCAAGAAGTCCGACTGCAAGAATCGACACCGTTAGGGCGGTGCAAACCGACATGGAACAGAATTGAGAACGACCGTGCATAGCAAACTCTCCGGTATCGAGTAGCCGTGTTTTTGCGCTTGAAGCAGCAAGAACATCAGCATGCTCGTCGATACGGTAGACGACGACACTTCATGCCATGTTCGGTAAATTTTAGGAATCTTCCCCGTTTTTTTACGGGGTAGCGGCTATGGGCCGGTACAGGCCGGGATTTCGCGAGGCGAACACCTCGGTTTCATATTCACCGGGAATCGTCACCGTCCGTTTCGATCGGGCTTGTTCAAGATCGAAATCGGCGACGATCGTCTCCTCTTCCCCGCCAGCGGCAGCGAGGACGTTGCCGGTCACCCCTATGAGTTTGCTCCGCCCGATAAAGGTAAAGCCGTTCTCGAGGCCAACTCGGTTGCACGTCGCGATGAACACACGATTTTCCGCTGCCCGAGTGATTGCGATATGGTCGGCGGAGATCTCCGCCCCGACCGGCCAATTCGTTGGCAACACGATGAGATCGGCGCCTTGAAGTGCCAAAACCCGGGCCGCTTCCGGGGGCCTCAGGTCGAAGCAAATGAGGATCCCGATCCGTCCCAAACGCGTGTCGAACACATCGAGTGCGCTTCCCGCACAAACGAACCGATCTAGTCCTAGATACGGTAGGTGGGTCTTCCGATAGAATCGCGGGGCCTTGCCGGGTTCAAGCAAGACTGCCGTGTTATAGAGTTCGTCGCCGTCTTGCTCGGCGAATCCCGCGACAAGCAACATGTCCAGTTCGTCGCACACCGCTCGAAGGCGGCAAATCGCTTCCCCGTCCTTTGCGATCGCAATGCTCGCGGCCGCTTCGCCGTTTCCGACGCAATATCCGGTGAGATACGCCTCTGGAAAAACCGCAAAATCGACACCTTGCTTCTTGAGTTCGTGCAGCTTGGAAGCCGCCCGGTCGGCATTGGCCAGACTGTCGCCGAACACTACCTTGGATTGAACGCATGCGATTCGCATACCGAGGATTATGGCTTGGAGGCGGTAGTTGGCGGGGCCAAGGAGCCTAGCCTTCGACCCGGAACCAATTGCAGACAACCTCAATCGTGCCGGAACTCTCGAGTTGGTGAAGCGCGTCGCAGAAGCTCTTCTCCACACAAGGGTGAGTCAAGAAGACGATCTCTCCCCGCCCTCCGTCGAGCGTCTTCATCTCCATAGCCGCTAGCGAGACATCGAACTCGCCAAATACGGTGGCGATCGCCCCAAGCACCTTCGGCCGGTCCTGAACCTGGATGCGCAGGTAATACGAGGTCACCAACTCGCTGATCGGCGCGGTCTCGATACCGATTCCGTAAGGGATCGCGCTCCCGCAGCCGCCCGCCAACATATTGCGACCCACGTCGATGAAGTCGCCAATAACGGCCGAAGCAGTCGGGTCCGAACCGGCGCCGCGCCCCGAGAACATTACATCGCCCACAAAGTCTCCGTGCAGCCAGAGAGCGTTATAGACGCCATTCACGCTTGCCAATGGATGCGCGTTGGGCAACAACGTCGGATGGACGCGCGCGAGAACGCAACCCTGTCCACGCGGTTCGACTACGCCGAGCAGCTTGATGCAATAGCCAAGCAGGTCGGCGTACTGCATGTCTATCTTGGTGATCGTTCGAATCCCCTCCCGATAGACGCCGGCGACCGGGACCTGCTTCCCGAAAGCAATGCTCGCAAGGATCGAGATCTTGTAGGCGGTGTCGAACCCATCGACGTCGTTGGTCGGATCTGCTTCCGCATATCCTTTAGCCTGGGCTTCGGCAAGAGCGACGCTAAAGTCGGACCCCTCCGACTTCATCTTCGAAAGAATGTAGTTGGTCGTCCCGTTCAATATGCCCATCATCTTCAGCACGTCATTGCCTGCCAACTGGTGCTTGAGCGGCTGTACCAGCGGGATGCCACCGCCGACCGCCGCTTCATAGTGCAGGTCGAGTGACTGGCTTTTCGCAAGCGCAACCAAGCGCGATCCGTGCTTGGCTATCAGTTCCTTGTTCGCGGTAACGACATGCTTGCCGTTCATAATTGCCCGTTCAACGAGGTCGCCGGCGGGCTCAACTCCGCCCATGAGTTCAAGGACGACGTCGATCTCGGGATCATCGACGATCGAAAGCAGATCCGTCGTGAACATCGTCTTGGGCAGGGCCCTGGTCTTCTCCGAATCTCGGATTCCGATTCGCACAACTTCGTACGATAGGCCGATCTTTCTTGTGATCTCCTCGCGATTATCGTGGAGCATGCGGTACGCGCCCGATCCGACGGTTCCAAAGCCAAGAATGCCAATTCGGAGGACGCGAGGGTTGGGAGATTCAGCCATCAAGAGATTATGGCTTCTTGCTAGCCTTGCGGGCAGGCGCACCAGTTACCACTGAATGGGAAACTCCGCGGTGCTTCGTCCCAGAATGGCGCTTGTCAGTTAACGCGTACACCATATAATGAAGGCATGTTAGCAACGTTGCTTCTCTATGCGGCATATCCCCTTTCAGGTCACTCGGTGGCTACCCAAGGCAGGGCACTTGTCTTGAAGGTTGATGCATCCAAGGTCCTATGCAAGATCTCGCCCTACGTGTACGGCTCGAACGAGGACGATTGGGCTCGAAGCGGTAAGTACCTCACCTTCGGGCGACAAGGCGGCAATCGGATGACCGCTTACAACTGGGAGAACAACGCCAGCAATGCCGGCAGCGACTGGCAGAATCAGAACGATGACTTCCTTGGCGGCGGGAACACCCCAGGTGAGGTGCCCCGCAAGGCGGTCGCCGATGCGCTCGCCCACCATGCAACTTTCCTAGTGACAATTCCGATGGCGGGCTATGTGGCGGCCGACAAGTTAGCCGGAGGCGACGTCAACAAGACGCCGGACTACCTCCACAAGCGATTCGTTGTCTCGCTACCTCACAAGAGCAGCCCATTCGTTTACCCGCCCGATCTCCATGATGGCAAGGTGTATCAAGACGAATTCGTCAATTGGCTAGAGCACAAGTTTCCTCACCGACAGAATGGCGCCGATATCTGGTACAGCCTGGACAACGAGCCGGATATCTGGTCTGGCACCCACTCTCGCATCCACCCCGACAAGACAACTTACGCGGAGATCATCCAGAAATCGGTTGCGATGTCAAAGGCCATCAAGGCGGTCGCCCCGAAGACACTCATCTTTGGACCCGCGAGCTATGGCTGGGAGGGTTATGTCCGCTTCCAGGATCCGCCCGATGCGCACAATCGCGACTTTTTGGAGTTCTACCTCGCGCAGATGAAGCGGGCAGGAAACACTACCGGCGAACGGCTGCTCGACGTGCTGGATCTCCACTGGTATCCCGAGGCAAAGGGGGACAACAAGCGGATTACCGAAGCCGCCGCCACTCCCGGAATCGTTCACGCGCGCATGCAGGCGACACGGTCGCTGTGGGATGCGAGCTACGTGGAGGACAGTTGGATCACCCAGAGTCTGGGAGGAAAGCCGATCGACTTACTTCCACGCGTTAGAGCCAAAATCGCAAAATGTTATCCCGGCACGAAGCTGGCATTTACGGAATACCAATACGGCGGCCAGAACGATATCTCCGGTGCGATCGCCCAAGCGGACGCGCTTGGCATCTTCGGTCGTGAAGGAGTGTTCGCTGCCGCACTGTGGCCCTATGGCGGTCCAGCCAACTACGTTCACGCGGCCTTCGATGCGTTCCGTAACTACGATGGCCGCGGAGCTCAATTCGGAGAACTGGCTTTGAAGGCGATTTCGCCCGATCCCAGCCACCTCAGCATCTATGCGAGTAAGCAAGGATCTAAGTTAGTCTGCGTGATCGTCAACCAGTCTGACGGCGAACGCTCTTGCTCGCTAGAGATTGCCGGCGCCAAGCCCAAGTCCGACCGTGAATTCACGCTTACGAGCGCCAAGTCAACGCTCCAACCAAGCCACTTCGCGAGCCGGTCGGGAGCCGACTGGTCACTCAAGATCCCGGCGATGAGTGTGAACGTTCTCGAGTTGAAATGAAGCCCTGCGTCGTCTGAGAAACAGACGAACCAAGCCTACGAGGAATTTGGCTGCCTCAACTCCGTGGAGAGCGAGGCAGCCTGATTTTGGCCCTTGCCGCCACCCCTTACGGGGTAACGGTGAGCGTGGTGTTCGCGGACAGCCCGCCGCCGGTGGCGCTGATCGTCACGACCTGAGTCGAGCCGACCAAGTGCGTCGTGATCGTGAACGTTCCGTGAGCCGTTCCCCCCGGTACGGGGACTGAAATGGGCACCGAGGCGGCCCCTGTGTTGGAACTCGCCAATGTTACGACAAGCCCGGAGGGTCCTGCCTTACCGTTCAGGTTGACCGTTCCAGTTACCACCGTTGCGGAACCGCCAACAACAGTAGTCGGCGATACCGTCACGGACAAAACGCCCGCAGGTAGAAGCGTCAGATTCGCCACCTTTGAAACGGCTCCTAGGGTGGCCGTGACCGTTGTCGGCGTATTCGAATCCACGCCCTTGGTCGGAACAAGGAAGCTCACCGAAGTGGCCCCAGCCAGAACCGTGACCGATACCGGTGGTACGACGTAAGCGCTGTTCGATGAGAGATTCACGGTCACCCCTCCGACAGGAGCGGGCGCCGAAATAGTGACGCTCCCGGTGGGATAGTCGCCGCCGACAATCGAAGGTGGCGAGATCGTGAAACCGGTCAACACAGGCGGATTGACAGTCAGGATCGTCGTTGCCGTCGTTCCCTGCGCTTTCGCCGTAAGGGTCACGCCTTGTGCTGACGCAACCGAATAGGTCGTTACCGAGAACGTGCCGTGCGAAGTGCCTCCCGGCACCATTGCCGTCGCCAGAACGGACGCAGCGCCCGAATTGGAACTCGTCAGATTGACGATTGTTCCGGAGGGTCCCGACTTTCCGTTCAAGTTGATGGTACCGGTCACGGTCGTGGACGAACCGCCGACTACGCTGGTCGGTGCGACCGTTATCGATAGAACACCGGCTGGCAGAAGCGTCAGGGTGCAGTTTTTCGACGTTGGTCCAAGCGTCGCGGTCAGTGTCGTTATGGTATTCGCGTCGACGCCCAGGTTCGGCACCGGGAACGTCGTGGATGTAGCTCCACTGGGCACCGTCACGGTGGCTGGCGGTACCAGGCTCGGCGAGTTCGAGCTAAGCGCCACTACCGTACCACCGACAGGCGCGGGAGCACTAAGCGTGACCGTACCAGTCGGATAGTCGCCTCCGACGATCGACGACGGCGATACGGATACGCTCGATAGGGCGGCCGGATTGACCGTAAGGGTGGTCGTCGAAGACTTACCGAGTACCGTTGCTGTCAAGGTCACAACCTGGGCAGTCGATACGCCATATGTTGTGACCGCAAACGTGCCGTGCGCCGTGCCGCCTGTCACCGTCGCGGTTGACGGAACGGAGGCGGCGGCAGGGTTGGAACTCGTCAACGTGACGGTCGTGCCAGACGGCCCAGCCTTGCCGTTCAGGTTGATCGTTCCGGTTACTGTAATTGCCGACCCACCAAGCACCGAAGTGGGAGACACCGTAACCGACATCACCCAAGCGGGCAAGAGCGTCAGGCTACACGTCTTCGTCGTGGCGCCGAGATTCGCCGAAAGGGTCATCGAAGTATTCGAGTCCACTCCAAGATTGGGAATGGGGAAAGTAGCGGTCGATGATCCGGCTGGGATCGTCACCGTTCCAGGCGGCATCCCGCTGGCGTCGGACGACGAAAGAAAGACCATCGCACCCCCGACCGGAGCGGGGGCGACCAACGTAATCGTTCCCGTCGGGAAATCACCGCCAACGATGGAAGACGGAGAGCAGGTGAAAGTTCCCAAGCCGCCCGGGGTGACCGTCAGGCCGGCCGAGCTGTTGCTCGCTCCGAAGCTCGCAGTTATCGTCGCGATCTGCGTCGTAGCCGTGGCGCCCGCGCTGAGTGAGAAATTGGCCGAGCTCTGTCCTGGGAAGACCTTCACCGTCGGAGGCGCCTTAGCTAAGCTCGGCAGATTGCTTGATAGGGTGATCGTTGTCCCTGACGGGCCGGCCGGCCCATTCAGGGTGACCATCCCCGCCGATGATCCACCACCAGGGATGGACGATGGATTCAGAGTCACAGAGGTAACCAGGGTTGGGTTCACCGTGAATGCCCCAAGTGCGGACACGCTACCCGACGTGCCGGTCACTGTAACGGGAGTGCTCGCCATTACCGAATTCGTGGAAACCGCGAAGTCTGCCGTGGCCTGACCTGCGGGCACAAAGACTCCGGGAGGCACGATTGTCGACGGGTCGCTGCTGGACAGCATCACGGCGTTACCGGTTGCGGGAGCAGGCGAGGCAAGTGTCACGGTGCCCGTGGCCCAGCTTCCGCCGATTACCGAATTCGGCGTAATGACCACACTCGAGATCGGCGTCTTTCCACCGGAAGTCCCAATCGCGACAAGGCTGTTGCTCATCAAGGCGTACACGGTGCCATCAGGTCCAATCGCTTGGGAGGGGATCTGGTAGCTCTGGTCCTGGACCGTCCACTTGATGGAACCGTCAGGATTGAACGCAAAGAGGCCGTTCGCACTGGCGCTTGCGCTCCAAGAGAACGCGGCATAAATCGTTCCGTTGGAATCGATAATCGGGGAAGAATCAGCTTGGCCCGTACTCGCATAGGACCAGAGGAGCCCGCCACTCGGCGAAACGCAGTAAAGCGTATCCCGCGATACGCAATAAACGTTCCCGATGGAATCGACCGAGGGTGTGGCCGAAAGTGGGCCGTCGGCTGGAAACACCCATTTGGGCGTACCGTCCGGCTTTACTGCGTACAGGTTTCCGTTCGGTCCACCGACAAAGATCGTTCCGTCGGGAGCGATTGCCGGCGATGACGAGCGAGGACCAATCCCGAACCCACCGGCCGCGAGGTTCCAGTTAAGAGCGCCGGTAGGCGAGATGGACCACAGGTCACCGCTTGCCTCCTTGGCGTAGATGTTCCCGGCAGAATCGATGGCCGGTGTGCCGACCATGATTGCGGCGCCCGTCGGATTGATTGCCCACTTCAGCGTCCCGTTCGGGTTGATCGCATAAAGGAACCGCCCAGTAACGTAGATCGTCCCGTCGGCTCCGATCGTCGCCGGTGAAACGAAGTCCGATCCATTCAAGATAGGATAGGCCCACTTCGTCGTACCGTCGGCATTCACCGCAGAAAGTTGGTTGCCGACGCAGTACAGGGTGCCGTCTGAGCCGATCGTCGGCGAAGTTTCGTCGTCGACGTTCCGGTTGTACCATCGCAGAGTTCCGTCTGGATTGACAGCATAAAGGATCCATCGGTCGATGATCCATGCGGAAAAATAGGTCGTCCCGTCGGCTCCAACTGTCGGAGAGGTGAAGTTCGGTTGGGCGCCGAGAGTGAATGCCCACATCTCGATGCCGTTCGAACCGCCTGCCAATCCGACTCCGTTGGCCAGAGCGTTTTGGTGAACCATCGGCCAGGGGATTTGAGCAGGGGTCACGGTCAAGAACGCAGTCGCGTTAGAACCGCCCGAGGAGGCAGTTATCGTTGCGCTGAGAGGCACGGCAACCTGGGTTGTCAAGACACTAAAGCTTGCCGTCGTAGCTCCGCTTGGGACGATTACGAATGGTGGAACGGTAACCGTTGGATCGCTCGATACCAAGCTAACCTCGGCTCCTCCACTAGGTGCAGCCAAGGTTAAAGCAACTGAGCCTGAAGCATAGGTGCTCCCCGGAACCGTAGTGGGGTCAACGCTAACCGTATCGACAGCAACCGTATTTACCTCGGTGCCGATCGCATAGCAGCTGTTACCGGATCCGACATAAAGCGCACCGTCCGACCCAATGGAAGCTCCGGCCGTGATCGTTCCCAGAAACACGTTCCAGTTAATTGCCCCGGTAGGTGAGAAGGCATAGAATGCGCCATTGAACGAGCCAACGTAAATGGTGCCGTCGGCGCCTATGCAAGGCGATGCCGAGACGACGTTTCCGGTGTACCAAGACCACTTCAAGATGCCGGTCGCCGTAAGTGCCCTGACATAGTAGTCGCTCGAGCCGAAGTAGATCGAACCATCCGAACCGATTGCCGGAGTCGAATACACCATCGCTCCTGTCTGATAGGACCACTCCACCGTACCGTTGGAAGAAACCGCGTAGAGATAGCCGTCGGCTGACCCCACGTAGACGCTTCCGTCGGGCCCGATTGCCGGCGACGCGATCAGTATTGTCCCGCCAGGCTTGACCGACCACTTCAGCTGTCCTGTAGCACTGAGGGCATACAGATTTCCAGGTTGGTCGGCGACGTAAATCGTTCCGTCCGAGCCGATGGCCGGAGAAGACTCGATTCCCGGTCCGGTCGGGCTCGTGAGGTAGGTCCACTTGATTACGCCTGTCGAGTCGATCGCGTATAGGTTATGATCGCTCGAGCCGACGTAGATCATCCCATTGGCGTCGATCGCAGGCGACGACCAGTAGCTTGGTCCGCCGGTGTAGGTGCGCCAGAACAAGTTTCCGTTGGGATGGATGGCATAAAGGTAGCCATCCTCCGACGACAGATAGATGGTGCCGTCGGTGCCCAAAGCAGCAGTCGTGTCGATGCTCGCACCTGTTTGGTAGGACCATAGGACGCCACCGGTGGGCGAAAGGGCATAGAGGCTATGGTCGTAGCTGCCGACATAGACGGTGCCGTCTGAGCCTATGACTGGGGTGGAATATCCGACGCTGCCATTTGTCTGGTACGACCAACGCGTTTGACCGTTCGAACCGCCTCCAATTCCTACACCGCTATTGGCGTTGTTCTGCTGGAACTTCGGCCACGGCGAACCGGGCATATACGCCTTACGGTGCCCTCGCGATACTGCCTCGGAGATATGAATCGGAGACTGCCGAGTTACGTGATTCGGCCCCGACTGGGGCTGGCTCACTCTGGGCGATTGGCCAAAGGACGAGAGAATGAGTGCAAAGGAAAGTAACAACAAAAGAATATAACGACTACAGGACATTTATGCTCCTCACTGAGTCAACTAGTCGTCTATCCTGACATAATCCTCCCGCTGAAAACAGTTATTCTGTTTCTCTGCAGCTTTCATTCACTCCAAATATGGGCCAAGGGGCCCTCGTACGAGAGCCCAGTGAAAGGCGTCGTATCCACCCGCGATGGAATTGCCAAACCGCTTCCAGCCGTTTGAAGGCACAGACTCGGCCTACGAGTCAAACGGGCGTCCAGTTGGACGCCCGCTTGGCTCAACTACCAAGCGTAATGCTCTGGCGCAGTTCGGTAGCCGGGGAAGATCTCGTCGAGCTTCTTCAGCGTCTCTTCCGATAGCTTGATCTCCAAGGCTCGGAGCGACTCGTCGAGTTGTTGGTTCGTACGCGGCCCGATGATCGGGGCGGTCACCGCCTTTTGGTGCAGCAGCCAAGCCAAGGCGACATCTGCCGGTCGCTCACCGAGTTCGCCGCAAAAGGCTTCCCACTTCTCAAGCTTGTCCCGGTTCTTCTCGATGGATTCCTTCATCCGATCGTCGCCTCGGCGGCCCGTGTGCTCGCCGGAAAGCACTCCGCCAAGCAGTCCGCCGCCGAGAGGGCTCCAAGGAATGATGCCGAGACCGTACTCCTCGCACGCCGGGATGACCTCCATCTCGATCGTGCGCGCGTTCAAGTTGTAGAGCGACTGCTCAGATACGAGACCCAGGAAGTGGCGAGCTTTGGCCGCTTCGTTCGCTTTCGCGATGTGGTAGCCGCCGAAATTGCTGCTGCCGACATACAACACCTTCCCTTGCTGTACCAGAACCTCGAAAGCCTGCCAGATCTCGTCCCACGGAGCGGCTCGAAAGACGTGGTGCATCTGCAAGATGTCGATATAGTCCGTTTGCAGTCGCTTAAGCGAAGCGTCGCACGCCTTACGAATGTGCAGCGCGCTGAGACCGGAGGCATTGGGCCACTCGCCCATGTTGCCGTAGCACTTGGTGGCAAGCACGACTTTGTCCCGCCGGCCACCGCCTAGCGCGAACCATCGTCCGATGATCTGCTCTGTGACTCCCTCGCCCATCTTCCAACCGTAAACGTCCGCGGTGTCGAAGAAGTTGATTTCGTGTTCCAGCGCGCGATCCATGACCGCGTAGCTGTCCTCCTCGGTCGTCCTGGGGCCGAAGTTCATGGTTCCGAGGCAGAGGCGGCTGACTTTTAGGCCGGTACGGCCGAGCATTGTATATTCCATAAGATCCGATCGCTACTCCCTTTCGATTTCGCTAACCCTGTTTCAAGCCGCCGTATCCATACAGAAAGAAGTTTTCTGTCGCCAACACGGTGGTATCGAGGCCAAGACCATCCAGTCGCTCACGCAACTCGTCCGGCTTGTAGAAAAGCTTGAAAATCCTAAACTCTCGACCGTCGTTCAATCGACGCACGAGCGTTTCACTATGATCTTCGCCGGGAAGCACATGATCGACGGCAGTCGATTGCGGTTCCTTGAGCGAATCCAGAAAAAAGACCTTGCCGTCCGGCTTGAGGCATCTCTTCACCATGGCCCAGAATTCGTCGAACAGGTCGCTCGGGACGTGGGAAATCCAGAAACTGAAGAACATGAAGTCGTATCGCCGATCCGGTTCGAATGAAAAGATATCTTGCTCCAGGTAACGAACCGCATGACCTTCCAGGCGCTCCTTGTTGATCTCGATCATCTCCCTGGAGGCATCGACTACGGTCACCTGTTCCGCATGGGGAGCCAAACGCAATGTCCATAGGCCGGTCCCTCCCGCAAGTTCGAGTGCCTGACCATATGGAGCAAATTGCTCGAGATCGGCAACCACCCTTTCCACTTCTCGGAACCAGCGTTCGGAGTGCTCGGAGCCACGCGCGTAGCGACCTCTCCGCAGAAACCACTCGTCGTATTCGGCTGCCCTGGCCCGGTAGTACGCCTTTTGTTCTTCAAGGGCGGCATCGATGCTCTCGGGTGATGATGATGCGCTGCTCACATCCTCTGTTTACCCGCGATAGGTTCCCTCGAAGTAATGTGGAAGAACCTGAGCTGCCCCTCCAATTACCAGGTTTTTACGTGTATCCCTGAAGCGTGAATCCAGAGGTCTCATCACTTGCCGGTCCACTAGAAGAGAAGCTTTACAGCAGCAACTGCGGCAAGCACCAAAACAGTCGCGTTGAACGGCTTCTGCGGGATGTATTTCAGAATCCACCGACCCAGGAGCGCTCCGAATACAATGACTGGAAACATCTCCAGGTTGAACACCAATGTAGGCAAAGTGATCATCGGTTTGCCCGGATTGTCCATCGTAAGATAAAGCAGTAGCGGCACTTTCGACAGGTTAAAGATGAAGAAGTACCAGGCGCTCGTGCCCATTAGCTGCTCTTTGGGCATCCCGGTCGCCGTCATGTAGATCCCCATGATCGGGCCGGCCGCATTGGAAACCATCGTGCTGAATCCGGCGACAACGCCAGTAACAGCTGTTCCCTCTTTCGAGTGAGGTACCAACCGGTCGCCCCATTTCCCTCGCAACAGGCTGAGTCCAAGCATGATCAGCACGAGGACCCCGATGACTGGGTTAAGAATGTCCTTCTTGCTGTTTCCGTCTCCTAGCACCTTCAGGAATACGGTTCCCGTAAGCAGTCCGCCGACCACCCACGGGGCAAGCTGCCGCAGCCGATCCCATTGCGCATGAGTCCGGTAAAAGGCGACGGCGAAGCAGTCGGCAAGCACCAGCATCGGAACCGTAGCGCCCACCGATAGACGTCCGCCGAAAACCGACGCCATGATCGGAACCATCAAGATCCCGGTGCCGGGAACCCCGGTCTTGGAAAAGCCGATGATCAGCGCGGCGACCGCTCCCCACGCGTACTGCCAAGGTTCCAAATGCACGGCTGAGTATGGCCCGGTCTGGCTATCGATCACAATGAACGAATGATCACCGTGGTAGGCGGCGGATTCGCCGGAGTCGAGGCCGCCTGGGCCATCGCCTCCCGAGGCGAAAGAGTCCGCCTTTTTGAGATGCGTCCGCTCAAGGAAACCGGCGCCCACAAGACGTCGCTTTTGGCCGAACTGGTCTGCTCCAACTCCTTCAAATCGCGACTCGCGACCTCTCCGGCAGGGCAGTTGAAGGCGGAGATGATCGGCCTCGGATCGATCGTTCTGCCAACCGGTGAAAGGCACTCCGTTCCCGGAGGCGAAGCGCTGTGCGTGGATCGCGACGCATTCGCGACGGATATCACGGCGACAATCGAAGGGCATCCTCTAATCGAGGTCGTACGCGAGGAGTTCACCCCCGAAATGGCGCAGGGCCTGCTCGCAGCAGGCGAATGCCTCGTAATCGCGACCGGTCCCCTGACCAGCCGGCCCCTCGGGGAGTGGCTCGCGGAGCTGACCGGACGCAAGCACCTTTACTTCTATGATGCGGTCAGCCCGACCGTCGACGCCTCAACGATCGACCGGAACATCGTCTTCGCCCAGAGCCGCTACGACAAGGGTGGAGACGATTACTTGAATTGCCCGTTCGAGAAGGACTCCTATCTTGCCTTCGTTCACGAACTGGTTCATGCCGAACGGGCACTGCCGCACGGGGTCGCCGCCGAAGAGGAGACTCTAGAAAAGATCAAGTACTTCGCAGGATGCACGCCGATTGAGGCGATCGCCGAAGGCGGAGAGCGGTCGCTCGCGTTCGGCAATTTCAAGCCTGTCGGACTGACCGACCCGCGCACTGGTCGCCGTCCCTACGCCGTATTACAGCTTCGACCGGAGAACAAGGAGAAGACCCTCTACTCCCTCGTCGCCTGTCAGAACCGCCTAAAGTGGGGCGAGCAAAAACGGGTTTTCCATATGGTTCCCGGCTTGGAGAATGCCGAGTTCGTCCGGTTCGGTGTGATCCACCGGAACACCTATATCGATTCGCCCAAGGTCCTGACGCCTTGGATGGAGATGCGCGATGCGCCTGGCTTGTTCATCGCCGGACAAATCACGGGTGTCGAAGGATATGTGGAGTCGGCGGCGATGGGGATCTACGCCGGCATCGCGGCGCTTCGCCGTTTACGCGGGCAACAGCAGGTCGCCCCTCCGAGACCCTGTGCCTACGGATCGCTTGTGTCTCACCTCCAGGACGACACACCCCGCGAGTTCGCCCCCATGAATATCAACTGGGGCCTGTTCCCCGATCCCGAAACGGCTATCCGGGACAAGCAGGTCAAGCGTGAGTGGAAACTGTCTCAAGCGCGGGATGCATTCGATGACTGGAAAGATAGTCTGGCCTGATGTCGCCCAACAGCCTATACTGCGAGCGAGGACCCCATGAGCGACTCTCCTCTCCATGTAGTCACCGGCGCATTCGGATACACGGGCCGTTATATCGCCAGCCGCCTGCTCGATTCGGGCATTCGAGTTCGGACGGTCACGAATTCGCCCGATAGAGCAAACCCCTTCGCTGGTCGAGTGGAGGCCTACCCGTTCCATTTCGATGAACCCCGCCTACTTGCCGACTCGCTTCGTGGAGCCGATGTCCTTTACAACACATACTGGGTCCGGTTCAACACCGTCGATTTCCAACACTCGGTTGCGGTAGAGAATTCGCTGAAGCTCTTCGAAGCCGCCAAGCAAGCTGGCATTCGCCGAGTGGTGCATGTGAGTATCACCAACCCATCCGAAAGCTCTCGCCTCGAGTACTTCAACGGCAAGGCTCGGCTAGAAAAGGCGCTCATGCAATCCGGCCTTGCCTACGCCATTCTGAGACCGACCGTCATCTTCGGCTTAGAGGACATCCTCGTCAACAACATCGCCTGGACGTTAAGGCGACTGCCCATCTTCGGTGTGTTCGGCGACGGGAGTTACTCGCTTCAGCCGATATACGTCGACGACATGGCCAAGCTCGCGATCGAGCAAGGGTCTGGAAGCGAGAATGCGATCGTCGACGCGATCGGTCCCGAGACCTTCACGTACCGGGAGTTGGTGGAGACCATTGGCCGGCTTATCGGAAAACCGCGAAAGATCGTCTCGGTCCCGCCCGCTCTGGGGTACGCCATCGGATGCATCATTGGCAAGCTGGTCGGGGACGTAATGATCACCCGCGAGGAGATTGAAGGCTTGATGCAGGGCCTGCTTTTGACCGATTCTCCGTCCGCCGGCGAAACGATGCTTTCCGAGTGGGTCGCCCAGCATTCGAACCAGATCGGCCGCAGATACGCCGGCGAGGTCAGACGGCGCAAGGACCGCAAATCGGCCTATCCCGCTATGGGCTGACGTTGCCTTGCAGGAGAACCTGAAGCTTCTCTGAACCGGCCGTCTTTTTCATCAGGATCTTTACCGTCATCTCCTGGTCAAAGGTCAGCTCTTTGAGAACCGGCCCTTCATTGAGGATTTGCACGAGAGCGGCAGTGGCGGCCTCGCGGATCGCTTGCTCCTGAAGCAAGTTTCCTCTACGGGCATGCCGGGTCGGCACGACGCTGATCAGTAGAAGGACAAATGCACAGGACGCGCCGATCGCCAGTTTGGTCGCCCATTCGTGTAGTGCGGAAGGAGCCACATATCGCCCGATCAGCCCCACCACCGCGAAGGCGGCAGCGATCCATGCGAAGACCGGATAGACGCCAAGCTGGCCGCGTGCGTCCAGCTGCTCCCGGGTGATCCGTAAAACGGCCGAAATCGAGCGCATGGTGGGGTCTTCGACACAGGCGTCGAATCGCGTGCGGATCTCGGCGATCGTCAGCCCCGCGTACCTGCCGAATCCTTCCCCCCTTCCTTCGAACTTCGGATCCATAATTCGTTACTTGGACGGAAGGGCCGACCACTGCGTTGCCCGCTTGAGTGCGTCACTCAACATGATTTCGAAGGCAAGGTGCGGGACCTCATAGGCGCCAAGCGAGTCGAGGTGGGGATTCATGATCTGGGCGTCGAAAATCGTGAACCCGAGTTCGCGGCACCGGTTGATCATGGCCCACAGAGCGATCTTGCTGGCGTCGGTCGCTCGGTGGAACATCGATTCGGCGCAGAAGCAGGATCCAAGGGCAATGCCGTAAACCCCGCCTACCAGTTCGCCGTCCAGCCAGCACTCGGCACAGTGCCCCCAACCTTGCCGGTGGATCTCGCCATAGGCACGAACAAAGTCTTCGCTCAGCCAGTTATCTTCTGGGCGGAAGCAACTGCGCATGACTTGCTCGAAGGCGGTATCGAACCGGATGTCGAAAGGGTCGCGTTCGATCTTCTTCGCCAAGCTCCGGCTCACGTGGATTCCTTCGATTGGAAAGAGGCAACGCTTGCGCGGTTGGAACCATTCGACGAGCCCGTTTTCCATCGTCATCGGGAACGCGCCACGCTCGTAGCCATAGCGAATCATCCACGGAGTCAATTCCTCTCCCCGCATGCTGATTAGGCCATCTCCAATTGAATGATCATTGGTCCAATTATGGGTAGATTGTGGCCATCATGACTGCGCGCGCACTACTGGACAAACAGATCGACGATGTGACGTACCAACTGACAATGGTGCTGGAAGGCGTCGACGAAGCCCACTTGGATCACAAGGTGGTCCCAACCGCCATGTCGATTCGCGAACAGGTCGAACATCTGTGCGAGGTGTACACCGCGCTGGAAGAGATGTCACGTGGCGTTTCCCACGAATGGGGCACATACAAGGTGGAAGACACTTCCTGGCCAAGCCTAACGGCGCTTTTCAAGGATTTGCGCGCCAAGGCGATCGTCATTGTGCAGACGTCGGACGATGAGAAGACGATCATGGAAGGCTCAGGCTTCATCGTGAATCACGATGCGTACCACGTCGGCCAGATCGCGCTGATTCGAATTGCCGTCGATCCGTCCTGGAACCCTTACAGCATCTACAACCACTGACCCGCCGCTCCTTTGCGTGCCTTCGCCTCCTTGCCTCTCCTTTGAGTAAGCCTCTACTCTTTCGCAAAGAGTGGCAACGGGCCGCGAAGGTCCGCAAGAGGCGATGCCGCTCTGGAAATTGGCGTTAAGTCGCTATTTCCCCGCTGCGGGTATAATCGATCCCGCAAACCCAATACACACGAGTTCGGTTGCGCGGCCGGGTCCCTTCTTGGAGGGGTTGTCAGCGCAAAAACCAAACCGGCTCGGCGGAAAAACCTGGAGGCAAATTATGGCTCAGCTCAGCATGAAGGAGCTGTTGGAATCCGGCGTCCACTTCGGACACCAGACGCGGCGTTGGAATCCGAAAATGAAGCGCTACATTTACGGCGCTCGCAACGGCATTTACATCATCGATCTGCATCAGACGATCAAGCTGTTTGAGGATGCCCTCAACTACGTCAAGAAAGTAGTCGAAGACGGCGGAACCGTCCTCTTCGTGGGTACCAAGAAGCAAGCTCAAGCAGCGGTTAAAGAAGCAGCCGAGCGCAGCGGACAGTATTTCATCAGCGAGAGATGGCTTGGCGGAACCCTCACCAACTGGAAGACCATTCAGGGACGCGTGGGTCGCCTCAAGGAACTCGATCGCATGGAGGTCGAGGGTTACTTCGACCGTCTGCCCAAGAAAGAGGCTCTGAAGCGTCGCGAAGAGCGAGATGAGCTCCAGAAGTTCCTCGGCGGCATCCGCAACATGTCGGCGGCGCCCACGATCATGTTCATCGTAGACCTGAACAAGGAATCGATCGCCGTCAAGGAAGCTCGCAAGCTCGGCATCCCGATCGTGGCGATCGTCGATACCAACTGCGACCCCGACTTGGCCGACGTGGTGATTCCCGGCAACGACGACGCGATCCGTGCCATTCGGCTTGTGACTCAAAAGGTGAGCGACGTCATCCTCGAAGCCCGCCCGCTGAGCGATGCCATAACTGAGGGCACGATTACCGAAGGCGAAGATATCTCCGAAGTGGAATCGAACCTCGACTACGCCGCCACTCCGCTCGACGCGGAGCTTCTTCGAGCCTTCGGCGCCGAAGAAGAATAACATCCGAATTCGAAGGGACTAGGGTTCGGGTCGTTACGATCCCGAGCCCTGACTTCGAATGCCGGACCCAAACAACAGGAGAACAAATCACATGGCGAATTACTCTGCACAGGACGTCAAAAAACTGCGTGAGGACACCGATGCACCCATGATGGAGTGCAAGGCCGCGCTGGACGAATCCGAGGGAGACTTCGATAAGGCAAAGAACATTTTGCGCGAGAAGGGCAAGGCAGCCGCTGCCAAGCGATCCGACCGTTCCACTGCGGCCGGCGTGGTCGCAATTGCGTCGTCTGAGGACGGCAAGACGGTCGGCGCGATCGTGCTTGAGAGCGAGACTGACTTCGTCGCTCGAAACGAAGATTTCATCGCAATCGCTCAGGGCCTCGCTGAGATCTATCGCGACAACGAGGTAGTCGATCCCGCGAAGGTGAAAGAGATCGTGGAAGCCGCCGTCGGCAAGATCCGCGAGAACATCAAGCTTTCCAAGGGCGTACGATTTACCTCGGCCAACCCGATCGCGACCTACGTCCACCACGACAAGACCAAGGGTTCGGTCGTAACGAGCGAAGGCGCCGTCAGCGATGCGGTCCACAAAGTCGCCGTGCAGGTCGTTGCCTTCCCGCCCGACGTTCTCAAGAAGGAAGACCTGTCCCAGGACAAGTTGGACCAGGAGATCGAGATCGAGACTCAGCGCGCGATCAACGAGGGCAAAGACGAGAATCTGGCCCGCAACATCGCCAAAGGCCGCGTCAACAAGGAGTTCATCAAGCGAGCCGTGCTCGTCGAGCAGCCCTACTACGTCGATCCGTCCAAGAGCGTCGCTCAGTTCCTTGCCGAAGAAGCCAAGGGCACCCAACTCACCGGGTTTGCCTACCTCGCGGTCGGCCAAGCCTAAGCGAAACCAGGAGTTCCATCCAACTGGAAGGGACTCCTCCAAATCTGTTCTCCGCTCTCGAATCGGCGGTTACCGGCTGCTAGAATCCACATCCTTCGGATTCAGTCGGTAATCTAGAGAGGCACGCATCTCCCCACAACCATGAATATCCAACGCAGACCCTACAAACGCGTACTCATCAAACTGAGCGGAGAGGCCCTGGCGGGTTCTTACGAGCAAGGTCTCGATCCCAAGACGTTCCGTTTCATCGCGGAGGAAATCGCGAAGGTGATCAATGCGGGGGTCGCGGTGGCGATCGTGGTTGGAGGCGGCAATTTCATTCGCGGTGAGACATTCTCCGCCGAAGGCGGTATCGATCGAACCGTTGCCGACCAAATGGGAATGTTGGGCACTCTAATGAACGCCCTTGCGCTCCAATCGGCACTTGAAAGCTCGGGCGTTGCGACTCGGGTTCAAAGCGCAGTAAACGTTGCCCAAGTCGCCGAATCGTTCATCCGGCGGCGGGCAATCCGTCACCTGGAAAAAGGACGAGTCGTCGTCTTTGCCGCTGGAACGGGCAATCCCTATTTCACGACCGATACCGCCGCAGTTCTGCGGGCACTGGAGATCGACGCCGAGGTGCTGATCAAAGCAACCAAAGTGGATGGGGTCTATAACAAAGACCCGAACAAGAACTCAGATGCGGTACGGTACGACACCCTGGAGTTCAGCGAAGCAATCGAACAGCGGTTGGGAGTCATGGATCAAACCGCGTTCACAATGTGTCGCGAACATAAACTCCCAATTATTGTCTTAGATTTCAACCAGCCCGGCAGCCTCGTCGACGCGGCAGTCGGTGGTGCGACGGGCACACTAGTAGGAGGCGAATAACATGGCAGTTCAAGATATTCTCAACGACGCCGAGCATCGGATGCAATCTGCCCTCGATGCGATGAAGCACGATTTCTCCACTTACCGGACCGGACGTGCGTCTCCGGCGGTGCTGGAGCGGGTCCACGTCGAATACTACGGCGTCGAGACCCCGATCAGCCAGATCGCCAACGTTAGCATCCCTGAGCCTCGTCAGCTACTCATTCAGCCTTACGACAAACATATGACCCCGACGATCGAACGAGCCATCCTCAAAAGCGATCTCGGCATCAATCCGGTCAACGATGGCAGCGGGATTCGCTTGACCTTTCCCCAGATGACGGAAGAGCGGCGCAAGGACATGGTGAAGCAAGTCCACAGCCGAACCGAACTCGGCCGGGTCGCCATCCGGAATGTTCGCCGTGATGCGATCGAGCATCTGAAGGCGCTTGAGAAGAAGAAGGAAATCACCGAGGACGACGTGAAAGCCAACGAAGCGAAGATCCAGAAGATTACGGATAGCAGCATCACGAAGGCGGAAGATCTTGGAAAGGCCAAAGAGGCCGAATTGATGGCCGTCTAGACTTCGTCCGAACGAAAATGCGGCCGGTTGACAACAACCGGCCGCCAACACCATATCAGAGTCCGATTCTGGCGGAACATATCCCAAAAGGTCGGGCCGAAGTGCTGGAGCGGGCCCGCCAAAGACGACGCCCAGGGTGATCGAACAAGTAATCGCCAAAGGAATGTCCAAACCAACCTAAAGGAAATCTGAACTTGCCAAAAAACGATCAATCCAGCCCGGCCCGCGCCCGGATAGCATCCCCGCTCGAACCTGCGGCTGGCCGACGTCCGGCAAACGCCATTCAAACGAAGGCACTGGAGCTGGGAATCAACCTCGACGCCTTACCTGCCCATGTCGCTATCATCATGGACGGCAATGGACGATGGGCAAGAAAAAAAGGGCTGGCGCGCCTTCTCGGTCACCGCGAAGGGTACAAGACGTTGCGCAGGGTCCTTCTCGATGCCAGTGAGCTGGGTATCCGTTATCTCACCGTCTATGCCTTCTCGGCCGAGAATTGGCGGCGTCCGGAAGACGAAGTTGCCGGCCTCATGAAGCTGATCGAGACGGCGGCAAGAGACGAACTTCGCGCCATGCACCACAACAATGTGCGTGTATGCGTCGCTGGGCGCACCGACCAAGTTCCGTCGGGCCTTCAGAAGGCGCTGGAGCATGGTATCGAAACGACGCAAAACAACACCGGCATAACCTTCACCCTCGCCGTCAATTACGGCGGTAGGGCAGAGATCGTCGATGCGGTCAAGGCACTGATTGCCGCCGGAACATCCACTGACGAAGTTACGGAGAATCTGATATCCCAGCACCTGTACAATCCGAACCATCCGGAACCGGACCTGATGATCCGTACCGCAGGTGAAATGCGCTGGAGCAACTTCCTAATCTGGCAATCCGCCTACTGCGAATTATTCGTCACCGAGGTCCCTTGGCCAGAGTTCTCTGCCCCTGAGTTACTCTGCGCCGTATTGACGTATCAACGGCGAACCCGAAAGTTCGGCGCCGTCGTCGAATAGGCCCAAGGACCCCATATTGTCTCCGCGTCCGTGATTCTCTAGGTTGGATAGTGAGACGCCAAGACCTTCTATAAGGTCAAAACCCTCCTCAATCCCATACAAAATAGTGTAGATTAACTTAGGTATTAGGAGGCCTCCAAATGATTCTTTCCCTAGCATTGGGCTTTGCGATCGTGACGTCCGGTCAGGATGCGAAGCCAGTTGTGTGTCCCATGACTGCCGAAGAGGTTAGCGTTCCGTTTGCCAGCATCGACTTTGCCGGCACGCGCTATTCGATGTGCTGCGGCGGCTGCCCCGATGGTTTCAAGAAGGATCCCGCTGCCGCTCTCAAGAGCGACAAGCTGAAAGGCAAGACGGTCGGCATCTTCCTATTCGATCCAGTCAGCAACAAGCGAATCGAGCCCAAGAACGCGGCTGGCGGTTCAAGCGACTACAAGGGCACCCGCTACTTGTTCGCCACCGCGGACGAGAAAGCCAAGTTTGAAGCCAATCCCAAGGATTTCGTCAAGCAGAAGCCGACGAAGGAAGTGCTGTATTGCGTTGTCGCCGGCGAAGCGATCAAGAACTACGCTTCAGCAGGAGGCTATGTCGACATCGGTACGACTCGATATTACACCTGCTGCGCCAACTGCCTCGCCAAGTTGAAAGCCGATCCGGCTACCTACTCGGCAAAGGGCGCCGACCATACGAAAGACCCGGCCGCCATCGACGCACCAAAGGCTCAGTAAGTCCCAATGGAGCCATACGGCACGCAGCCATTCACTGGTTGCGTGCCGTATTCACTTGTCAATCACACAGGCTGTACCAGGTTCCGGACCATGCGTTCGGATCGCTACTTGGGTCGCCGGATCGGTGTCCCGCGGGGTCGACCATCGCGTTGTTGAACTGACCCGAGGTAGTGATCTTCTTGGCATGGCTGTCACTGAAGATCATGGAACCGCCAACCGAGTCCCATTGCTTGTAGTAGCTGACCGGACTGCAATCGTAGCCGTAAATGGCACAACCTGGATCGTATTGGGCGGCAAAGAAAGGAAACATCTCGATCCGAATGACGCGCGTGTCGGACGGATATTCGACCGATCCCTCGTTTACGATATCTGTCGTGGTGTAGGTTATGTTGTTCTGACTGGATTCGCCGGCAACCGTCGAGAACATGCAGTGGTCAAACCGGAAGGACGTGCCGTAGGCTTGCCAGTAGGACGTGTACGATCCTCCTGCCGACAGCAAACCGGGGTCTGCAGCGAGATAGGGTCCCCCAGTATCGAGTGGGCTGTCGAAGATCTGCTTGTTCGCAGTGTAGGTCAAAAGGAGCAGCTCGGTTCCCTTGTGCCCGGCCACGCCGCTGGGAGGTGCGCTGTTGTAAGCGTAGAAGATGGGCATCGTGTCGTCCGTATCATTGAGATATAGCTTGTAAGCTAGGCCGATCTCCTTGGCGTTGCTTAGCTCCACCATCGCCTTGGCGGATTGCTTTGCCTGCGAAAAAACAGGAAATAGAATGGCAGCGAGGATGGCGATGATCGCGATCACAACGAGTAATTCGATGAGCGTAAAAGCGCTCTGAGTACGTTCAGTCTTCCATCCGGAGTCGTTCAGCTTCATGAGATTCTCCCTTTATGCGAAGAGCCACCGATCGCGATTGCGAAGGTGGCTCTCAAACAGGAGAGATCTCTTCCACAATCCCTACACCGGTACTAACCGGATCAGGTTCAAGGGGTAATCCTGTGCACACCGTGCCTTGGAACTCTCAGCCTTTCGGCTCCCCCTGCGGGCGTCTCTTACTCTTCTATTATAGTCGAGTTTGCCGGCGACCGTTAGGCGCCGATCTCCGCCAGTCGGCTTACGAACCGCGCCAGGGCACAGTCGAGCGACCTCATCGGTACGATTCCGAGCGATGCGACCTTGCTGGTGGCCAGAACACTGTACTTCGGCCGGGTCGCGGGAGTCGGATAGTCTTCTGTCGGGATCGCTTCGACCTCCACCGATCGCTTTGTCCCGACCACGTGCCTCCATGCCTCCAAAGTAGCCACTGCAAAGCCGTGCCAAGTAGTCGCCACCGGCCCACAAGCGTGATAGACGTCAGGGTATGCGTTCGCCTCCGCCATATCCACGAGTACCCTCGCCAGGTCGCCCGTATACGTCGGGCAGCCCTTCTGGTCAGAGACGACCCGAAGGGACTTCCCTGCCTCCCAAGCTCGGATCATCGTCCGAGGGAACGACTGTCCGTTTGGCCCGTAGAGCCACGACGCTCGAACGACCGAAGCGTTCGGGTTCGCACTTCGCACCGACAATTCCCCGTCCCGCTTGGTCTTCCCATACACGCTTAACGGGTGCGTCGGCGCGTCTTCGCGGTACGGCTCGGTGGCTCGACCGTCAAACACAAAATCAGTACTGAGATGGATCAGCTTGATCCCGGCCATTCCGCATGCGTCGGCAAGATAGGCGGCACCGATCGCATTGATTTCGGAGGCCGCCTGAGGTTCGCTTTCGGCCTTGTCCACCGCCGTATACCCGGCGCAGTTGATGCACCAATCGAACCTGCCCATCCTCCCCGCGACCCAGGCCACCGATGTTGGATCGGTGATGTCCAATTCGGTTGAGGAAGGCGCCTCACAGACGTGGCCGCGACCGGCCACCTCGGCGCACACGTCGGAGCCGAGCATTCCCGACCCACCTACCACCAATATATGCACGAATTACCCCCTATGCGGAGACGCGCCGGATAACCTCAGCCTGATAATCCAGGGTGGTCGCCGACCCGCCCATGTCTCGCATCAAGACTTCGCCTTCGGAGAACATCTTGAGGACACTTCCGCCGATTCGGTCGGCGATCTCCCCTTCTCCTATGTGCCGAAGCATCATCAATGCGCTAAAAAGTAGTGCGGTAGGGTTCGCGATGCCCTTGCCGGCGATATCGGGGGCCGATCCGTGGACGGCCTCAAATACCGCGCAACGCTCGCCGATGTTCGCCCCTGCCGCAAATCCCAATCCCCCCACCAAGCCTGCACACAAGTCGCTTACAATGTCGCCGTAAAGGTTCTCGGTAACCAGCACATCGAACTTGTCGGGGTGGGTGACCAACTGCATACAGCAGTTGTCGACGATGATGTCGCTTGCTTCGATCTCCGGATACTCCTCGGCGATGCTATAGAACTCTTCAAGGAACATCCCATCAGTCAACTTCATGATGTTCGCCTTGTGGACGGCGGTAATCCGCTTGCGTCCCTGCTTCTTCACCATTTCGAATGCATATCGGCAGAGACGGTGGCTACCGGGACGCGTGATAACTTTGATCGCCTGGGCCATGTCCGGATGAGGCTGAAACTCGATTCCGGCGTAGAGGTCCTCGGTGTTTTCGCGAACGATGATCAGATCGATGTTGATGTCGGAGAAGAAGCCCTTAAGGCCCGGCAGCGAACGCGTCGGTCGAACGTTTGCGAACAGGTCCAGCGCCTTTCGAAGCGCTACATTCGCGCTTGTGTGCCCCTTGCCTATCGGCGTCGTCGTCGGGCCCTTGAGCGCGATGCCGATCTCACGGACCGCATCCAACGTCTCCTTGGGCATTGCCGGTCTGCCCTTGTCGATCGCAGGCTGGCCCGCCTCGAGATACTCCCACTGAGGGGTGAAGCCCGCCGCCTCCAAAATCGCGACGGTGCTGGACATGATTTCCGGTCCAATGCCATCCCCGGGGATGAGTGCGATGCGACGCTTTTCCATCGTTGTAATGGTGACCCAAGAGGAGTCCGGTTCGCTCGCCATTCTCACTTCTCTATAGGGCGATTTTAGGCTTGCGCCAGCTAGACTTTGGTGCTTGCATACCTTGGCACTCCTGTAAACGCCTTGCATGGCTCTAAGCTTCGTTCTGGAGCGACTTTTCCAACTACAATTACCGTAACTGTATACGTCACTAACCGTAGAACCGAATAGGGGATGATCCACATGAACCACGGAAACTTTAGAATTATCGGCATCGCGGCAATTGCGTTGCTTGCATCGTTCGCCTTGGGCCAACAGAACCAAAACAACCGGTCCAATAACTCGAACTCGTCTAGCTCGTCGAATTCAGGCGGCCGATCGAGCGGTGGGAACACCTCGTCTCGCTCCGGCGGAAACGAAAACGGCGCCAGCCGTGGTTCGTATGGCGAAAACAATCAGAGAGGCGGCTCGGCCGGCGGCAACTACCAGCGAAACGGCGGCTCATACGGCGGTTCGCAGAGAAACGGTGGGTTCTACAACAACAATTCTCAGCGGTCAGGCGGATCGTATGATCGCGGCAACTCCAGTTCGGGGCGCTCTTATGGTTCCTCCGGCCGAGACAACACGCGATCGAACTCCGGCCGCTATTCGCAGGATAACCGCTCCACGCGATCACAGGACAACACAACTTCGCGATACTCGCACTCCGCGGGCGGCAGCACAAGCGGTCGAGTGATCGGGGGATCCGGGTTTGGCCAGAATCAGGGCACGGGCCGAGGCGACTACACTCAAGGCCACACCTCGACGCGCTCGGGCGGCGGGTTTACCCGGCAGAACGGATACACCGAGAATCCTCGATTCAACGGCGGACAGGGCTCCGAGAACCTGCGCCACTACGGTCCTTCGCGCAGCGGAACGGTGACCTACTCGGGAAGCTACAACCGAAACAACGGCGGCGGTATCTCCCATCTCGGCCGCAACGGCGTTCACATCGCCCAACCGCCTCGGCGCGGACCCGGCGGATTGACCGGCGGTCTTTTCGGCCATGAAGGCGTCGGCCTCGTTCACGAGGGTTGGCGCTATGGCTACTATAGCTATTGGCCCGGATGGAGAGACGGCTTCTTCGCCTATCCGTTCTACGTCTTCGATCCGTTCGTGGAAGTCTGCTACTGCAGCCCGTGGTACTACTACCCGTGCCTGCCTGCCTACATCGCAGCCCCTCGCGTGATCATCGTAGACTCTTGGCCCAGCACCAACTGGTCTGGATCAGACTATGACTGGCAGCCGTCGCAAGACGCCACTCCGGCCAAGAGCGATCTTGACTACTCCATCGACGACATCGTTGACGCATTCCAGAGCGACGACAAGAAAGCGATCGATCGGCTTGTTCCTCAGAACGGCAATGTGAACATCTACGTGGATGGCAAGTACAGCTACTCGTTGGCAGCAAGCGACTTCTACGACACTTACGTGGATGGCATCGAAAGCACCAAGACAGATCGATACGAGATTCTCGACGTCAAGTCGAATCCGGATGGAACCGCCCGAGTGGTGGCCAAGCATATGTACAACGATCCGTGGGGCGAGCGAAAGTTCGTGTACCACTCCTACTTCCTCGTCCGCGAAGGAAGCGACTACGTGATTCGCGAGTTCGGAACAAGCAACTATCGCGCCGAATAGCAATCCAGGCGGATTACCTCCCATCCCCCAGAACGAGGCCCCTTGCGAGGGGCCTCGTTTTCTTTTAGGCGACTTCTAGACGCAGTGCCGATCATTGTGTTTGGAACGCCAGGGTGCTGGGGTGTTTTCGATCTTGGTAGATCGACTGCACTTGGACCATCATCTTGGTCGCATCCTTAATCGGCTCGCCGGTTCCCAAGTTTCGCGCGTAGACCGGGAACATCGTGCTTCTCAAGAGCAGGCCGATGCGATGTCCCTTGGCGAACTCGTGGGCGATGTCCCACAAGCGGATCTTGGCTTGGTATATTTTGCCGGGCACGAGCGGTTTGGGGCTGCTCAGACCGGAAAGATAGCTTGCACGCAGTTTGCCCGGCTGACCGTAGGCCTTGGTGTTCCCCTTCTCATCGATGTCGACCAACGACACGAAGAAATCAGTGTCCCTTGCGGAGGTCGAGAAGTGCAGATCGACTACGATCGGTCCTGCTACGACAAGTGGCTTCGGCAGGGGCTTCGATCTGAACATGAGGATTCCCGGCGCCTTCTTCGGCAGGTTGAACGCCAAACTTGCGTGATCAGGATCCGGATTGGCGAGCTTCTTGTCCACCTCGGCAACCTTGGGATCGTACGTATAGTGGAGCGGCAAGCCGGAACTGACCGGTTTCTGCATGAGCGTGGCTTCCTTCTTGTCACCGCCCAGGTAGAGCGTCGCCGGTTTCGTGGTCGTCAGGGGCCAGTCGCTTGATTCCACCCACTTGTTGGCGCCGGTAATGAACGCTCGAACGTGAGGAATCTTCTCCATCCCCACGCTCCGGTGCTTGAGCCACGTGTCGAACCATCGCAAATAGACCGAATCGAGGTCGATCACCGCCGTAGGGCCGAAGTCTTCGTCGCCGATCTTCGTGGAGCTGTTGAACAGGTGAGTCCATGGCCCATAGACCAACCACTGGTTCTTCCTTCCCAGGCCCCGCATGATCTGCCAGTTCAGCATCGTGCCGATCTCGTCACCATCCCACCAGCCGCTTATGTGAAGCGCCGGTATCGTTACGTTCTTCAGGTCATCCTCGTAGTTGAAGCCGGCCCAATCGTTCGCCTTGTCCCTTTCTAGCCACTTACTGAAGAACGCGACATGATGACCGAGGACCGCTTCGTCTACCTTTGACAGCGGGAGCGTCTTGAAGGCATTCGGGTGAGGCAGTGCAGACATGAACGACGATAGGTCAGCGCTCTTTCCCGCCACGATCTTGGCCCACCAAACGGCGCCCCACAGGAAGAAGATGCCGTTGTCATACGGGAGATTCAAAAAAGCGTCCGGAGGGGAGACCTGCGGCACGATGCACTTGAGCGCCGAAGGACGTTCCACCGCCGCCTCCCACTGGACGATTCCGCCGTAGCTGCCTCCGATCATGCCGACGTTGCCGTCGCACCAGGGCTGCTTGGCGACCCACTCGACCGTGTCGTAGCCGTCCTTGCGCTCGTGAACGAACGGGTCCCATTCTCCACCGCTGTCGTCCCGACCTCGGCAGTCTTGTACGACGAATGCGTATCCACGCGTCGCATAGAAGGGGCCCTCAACGCCTGCGCCGGTCCGGCCGTAAGGGGTCCGTTCGAGAATGACCGGGTACTTGCCGGGGGAGTCCGGACGAATCACGTCTTGCACGAGGTCGACTCCATCGCGGGTCTTCATGTGAACACCCTTGTCGATCACGTACTTGTAGCGCACCTGGCTCAACTCTGGAAATGCAGCCAGCGGATCCTTGAAGAGGGCATCCCATCCGGCGACGATAAAGCGGAGTTTCTGGCCTGGAACATCCATGGCAACTACATGTCCGGCCGAGTCCATCGCATATTCGCCGGCAACCGGCGCTAGTTGCATTCCGTACATCCGGGCTACTCCCATCGGAGTAACCCTCTCGTCTTCGGGCGTCCAGCGAGGAGTCATGAAGGCACCGGCATCCGGACAAAACGCCTTTACTTCCTGCACGCTCTTCTTCTTGAAATCGAGCATCCCAAGCACCGAAGCGGTGAATTGAGGATGAAGGTTGCCGAAGTACGGTTCGTTCTTGACCGATAGGGGCAAGTCCTTATCCATCTTGCTGGTGTGGGCGTGGTACTTGCCGTTCTTCAGCGTCAAAAGCAGAGGCCCCGATTGGGCCGGCGTCATCACTTCGCACCGAAACTCGACGAGTCGATTGCTCACAAACTTCCCGGCCATGTCACTCTTGATCTGAGTGCCGCCAATCTCTAACTTGGTATTCGAGGTGAATGTGCCATCCTCGCTGAGCACGTAGACATTCTCGCCAACCGGCGTACCCGCAAACGTGATCGTCATTCGAATCGTTTCGGCACAAGCGGAAGCGGCAAGAAATGCCGAGAGAAAACAACAAAGCGATGCTCGACTCATGACTGCGTATTACCCTTCCCAGAACCGACCGGTTGGGCAATGCGCGGATAATCTGTAGTAATCCTTCCAAACACGGCACCAAAGCGCCACATCGGAATCGAACTCTATGACGCACCTTCTGTTTCTCATTGCCGCCTTCAGCCAAGTCCGGCCGCCCGAGCATATCCTGGCGAACGGCGCACGCGTCGAACAGATCGTTTTTGGAACGCGATTCGCGGTTGGACCGGTATGGATCGAGCAAATCGGTCTGACTTGGAGTGACCCGATCGGAAATGGGATCTCTTCGTGGCGCAAGGGCGTCACCACCCAGATCTCCAAGGGCGGAAACCATCCGTATGGCCGGACATGCGACGCGCAGGGGAGACTCTTGGCGTGTGAGATGAAGAGCCACTCTATCGTGAGGTCCGAGCCGGATGGCCGCACCAAGACTCTCGTCGACTCGTACCAAGGCAAGCGGCTGAATGGGCCACTCGACCTAGTGGTATGGCAGGATGGGACCATCTATTTCACGGATCCGCAGCTCAAAGGCGGTCCAACGAAGCCGGAGTTGGACTTCAGCGGCGTTTTCCGCCTTTCAACCGACGGCGCGGTCACTGTCGTCGCGAGGGATCTGGCTATGCCGAACGGCATCTGCTTCTCAAACGATCGCAAAAAGGCCTATGTGACCGACTCGACTCGCCACTGCATCCGCTCGTACGATGTCGCTCCAGACGGATCATTTCAATCCAGTTCGCTCTTCGCCTACCTCACCGGCGAACTACCCGGGGCAGCCGCCGGCCTCAAGGTTGACCGCAAAGGAAACGTCTACTGCGCTGGCCCGGGGGGAGTTCAAGTTTTCGATTCCTCCGGCAAATACCTTGGCCTGATCTTTGTCAAGGACGTCGTCACCAATTTCTGCTTCGGCGATTCTGATCGAAAGACCCTCTACATTTCGGCCGCTCACGGCATCTATCGGATCCGCCTTCTCAACGCCGGCTGAGATAAACGAAAACCACATGGCGCCGATATGAGCGCAGGAATGTGCCAGCCAACTCCGGGCAACTCGCCGGGTAACCTGTACGAAACCCTATGAAGCTTCACGAGTACCAATCGAAAGAGTTGCTTGCGCGCTATGGCGTGCCTGTTCCGGCCGGGGACGTGACCTCCGATCCAATCGAGGCCAAGGCGATCGCGGAACGACTCGGCGGAAAGGTCGTGGTTAAGGCCCAGGTTCTGATGGGTGGCCGCGGCAAAGCCGGCGGCGTCAAGCTATTCGATACCGCGGACGACGCGGCAGCCTTTGCGAAGGATCTCATCGGAAAGCGACTCATCAGCAAGCAGAACCCGACCGGTATGGTCGTGGAGAAGATCCTGATCGCTGAAACCGTCGACATCGCAAAAGAGTTCTATGTCGCTGTGCTGCTCGATCGAAATATCCAGAAATCGATCGTAATGATCAGCGCCGAAGGCGGGATGGAGATTGAGGAAGTGGCGGAGACCAATCCTGGGGCAATTGTCAAAGTCGCGATCGATCCGGCCTGGGGCCTTTCCGACTTCCAACTGCGAAAGGCGATCAAGGATGCGAATATCCCCAAGGAAGCCCGAAACCAGATGGTTTCGATGATCAAGAATCTCGTCCGCGCCTATGAAGCAGCTGACGCCGAGATGGTCGAGATCAACCCGTGTGCTTTGACCCCCGAAGGCAAGTTGATCGCCGCCGACGCCAAGGTTTCCATCGACGACAACTCGCTGTTCCGCCACAAGGACTATCAGGCCACCAGCAGCGACAGCGCGGAAGACCCGATCGAAGCAGAAGCCAACCGGCGCGGGATCGCCTACGTGAAGCTGGGCGGCGAGATCGGCATCATTGGAAACGGCGCGGGCCTGGTCATGCAGTCGCTTGACGAAATTACCGCCGCCGGCGGGACTCCGGCCAACTTCCTGGACGTCGGAGGCGGCGCCAAAGAAGACCGCGTCCGAAGCTGCGTGGAACTCATTCTCATGGATCCCGCCGTGAAGGGACTTTTCATCAATATCTTTGGAGGTATCACGCGCGTCGACGAGGTCGCCAAGGGCGTGCTCGCTGCGTTCGCAACGCTCGATACCGACATTCCGGTGGTCGCCCGAATCGAAGGCACCGCGGTCGAGGAAGGCAGGAAGATTCTTGCCGGCTCGCGAATCGTGCCCGCAGAAACTGTGCAGGAAGGCGCCAAGAAAATCGTTGAACTTGCCCGGGGATGATTTCGTCGGTTGAGAGATTGGCGGTATGAATCTCACCAACCGACAGAAAATCGCCCATTTGCTCCGACGCTTCGGCTTGGGAGCCACCGAACGGGAACTTGCCCATCTTGAACCGATGGGCATTGAAGGAGCCCTCGATCACCTTCTGAACTTTGAGAAGGAGAACGAGGGCTTCCCTGTTTCTCCCTGGGAGATCTGTCGAGAGCCCGGTAAGACCGAGATCTACCTGGATGGCTACCGCTTTGCCGCTTGGTGGGCGCTGCGCCTTTTGATGACGCAACGTCCGGCTGAACAGAAGCTCACCTTCTTTTGGCACAACCACTTTGCGGTGAGCGGAGAAAAGGTCGAGTTCGGTCCAATGCTCTATGGCTATCTCGAAACGCTTCGCACCTACGGAACCGGCGAGTTTCCCGCGCTCCTCAAGGCAGTTGCAAAGGACCCGGCCATGCTTCGCTACCTAGATGGCGACACAAGCGTCCGGAACCACCCCAACGAGAACTTTGCCCGCGAGTTGATGGAGCTCTTTACGCTTGGCAAGGGCAATTACACCGAACACGATATCCAGGAAGCGGCACGATCGCTGACCGGATGGGGCAACCGGTACCTCCTATATGAAGTGCCGGCGGAGGACTTCCAGGCGAAGCTGCAAAGCTGCCTGACCCGCAATGTCCCGCTTGTCACGTCCAGCTTCAGTCCAGATCTCCACGACGATAGAGTCAAATCGGTCCTAGGCAAACAGGCGAACTACGATACTGACTCGCTATTGGAGATGATCGCCGCCAAGCCACAGACCGCCTATTTCGTCACGCAGAAGCTATGGCATTTCTATGCTTCGGACGAGATCAGCTCACCAGTTGCCAATCGACTGGCACACCGTTATATCAAAACGAACGGGAGCATTCGTGACATCCTGTTCGAGATCGCCAAGACAGACGAATTCTGGGATGAAAGCTGCATCAGAAGGCGTGTAAAGAGCCCGTTGGACTTCGTTGTTCCCATCCTCCGTCAGTTCGGCCTCTATCCGATCCTTGCCGGAATGCACGGCGCCATACCGTCGCCCGACACTCCCCTCGCCAAACCCCTGCGCGACGCGTCCGGCATCGTGCTCGGCCCAATGGCGAAGCAAGGCATGACTCTGCTCTTCCCTCCCAATGTTGGCGGCTGGGATTGGGGTCAATCTTGGATCACCCCGAACAACATGCTCGCACGAGTCCAGTTCGCAGACATGATCTTGGGCGTCGGCGAGCCGGAACAGCCCCTCGCCGCATTTCTGGCCAAGCAGGTCACCGACTCGAATCCGATCACTTCGTATAACTCGGTGATCAAGTTCCTCCAGATCTTCGATGCCGACTTGCCACCGGAGAAGCAGTTCCTGCTGATCCAGGCATTCGACAAGGCCGGTGGACTGGCGTCGCTCAAGACCCCGTCCGGCGCGTCACGCAGCCTGAGCGCAGTTGCACGTCTCCTGTTCTCCGCTCCTGAATTTCAAGTTTGCTAATACAACAGGATCTATGAAAACCACCACGCTTCCACGAGACACTAACCAGGCTCTCGGTATCGGTCAGTTCGCCATCGACTTCGTTCAGGGACGACTTGGTGACGGCCCTTCGCAAGCTGCCCTCGACCGAGGTCGCCTGCTGCATACCGATGCCGTCCTGTGCGGCGCCTCCGCACTGGCGCTTCGGACCAACGCGCCAACGATCTTGCGCCACGAGGCGCTCGAGTATCTCGACCCAAGCGGGGCGACTCCGCTTGGGTCGACCATCCGCGTGAAATCGGAAAAGGCGATCGTCGCGAACGCCTCCGCGATGCGGGAGTGGGACAGTAACGGAACGAACTTCGGCTACAACCCCGCGCTTGGTCATAACGCGGGCGAGTTCGGCCACAACGACTTCTACTCCGTCGTCATCGCCGCGTGCCAACAGCGCCGATTGAACGGCGCTGCTGCGCTTCGCGGAATGTTGTTGGTTGACGAGATTAGGGGCCGGCTCGCCGAAGTGTTCAGCCTCAAGTCGTACAAGATCGACCACGTGGTTCACGGCGCCATCGCCTCGGCCGCGACCTACGGTGCGTTGATGGGCGCAACCGCCGAGCAGATCGAGTCGGCGATCGGCATGTTCGTCGCCCACTACATCCCGTGGCGAGCGATTCGGGCCGGCAAGCAACTGAGCGATTCCAAGGGAGCCAGCGCGGCGATCAGCACCGAAGCCGCCATTCTGAGCATGAAGCGATCGATGGCCGGCTTCGTCGGTCCGAAAGACATCTTCCGAAATCCGGAGAGCCTGTTCCGTCAATTCGAACCGACAAACGGCGAATCCCCCTTCGACCTAGTCTTCACCCATTCCGGCGACAACTTCGCAGTAATGGGCATGCACTTCAAGATGGGTCTCTATGAGCACCAGTCGGCCGGCGCCCTTCAGGGCCTACTCGACGTCATCGCCGCCCATCCCGACGTCCTCGACCCCGATCGTCTCGTCCGCATCCTGGTCAAAGCCTATGAGCCCGCGTTCGGCATCATCGGCGACCCGGCCAAACGTGATCCACACACCCGCCAGTCCGCCGACCATTCCATGGTCTACATCGTGGCGACGATGCTCCGAAAGGCGATCGCAGCGAAGGATGAGTTGCCGCAATACGGATCCACCGATCAGCTCTGGCAGGCCCTGATGCTTTCGCCCTACGACTATCACCGAAACGCGATTTTCGATCCTTTGACCCGCAAGTTGATGGAGAAGATCACTTTCGAGCACGGTGGCCCGGAATACGATGCCAACTACCCGGACGGAATACCGACTTCCCTGGTGGTCACGATGGACGATGATCGCGTCTACGATAGCGGTCTGGTCATGTACCCGGCCGGGCATTCGCGAAACACGGTTGCCGATCTGGACGCGATCCTCAGTCACAAGTTCCGATTGCTCGGAGCCTTGGCGTTGCCGGATGAAGCCGACGTCTCAAGAGTGGTATCCCACCTGAACTCGCTGGGAGCTCTTTCTTCGGAGGAAGTGACCGAGTTGTACGCCTTCGAGATCGCGCGGCGCGAGGGCTACGAATAACCGACGATCGGCAACGTGAGTTGCCGATCGGTCAGCCACTCCAAACCGTCGTCCTTGACGAGGACCATCTCCTCAAGGCCCAGGTAGCCGCGCGATGCCATGATCACTCCTAACTCCAGGGTGTAGACTTCGCCGGCGCGGATCGGGATGCTCGGCGTACCTCCGTATCGCTCCCACTTCGGACCGAGGACCGCCCCGCCGTCGTGAGCGGTGCGGCCAACCTGATGGCCAAGGGCATGGAGATACTCCGGATATCCTCGACCGACCAGATACGATCGGGCGGCGGCGTCGACTTCGTGACCAAGAGCGCCCGGCTTCAGAATGTCGGCGGCAGCCGAGATGGCGCCGTTCACCGCATCGATAGCCTCGAGAGCGTCGGAAGGGATCTCCTCGCCGTCGGAGACGTACCAGCATCGCTGGATATCCGACGAATAGCCGTCCTTCGTGACTCCAAGATCGATATGGAACACGTGCCCCGGCTCAAGGGCGATGCTCGCGGAAGGCAAACCGTGTCCGATCATCGAATGAGGCCCACTGTTCACGATCGGGTCGGCCGTCGAGTCCCAGGCATAGCCGAGGCCCCGCTCCGCGATTGACTTCTGTACGTGCTCGAATACGGCCAACTCGGTGACGCCAATCCGGGCAAAACGGCCGATCTCGTCGAACAGGCGGTCGGTCTCCTCGATCGCCCCTCGCATTCGTGCAACCTCCGACGGAGACTTCACTCCCCGCAGCGGCATGAGAATCCCCTCCGCGCTCACGAGACTGCCCTCAAAGCGGGAGCCCTTTAGGTAGTTTTGGAGCACGAGAAACATGCCGTGCCCCAAGCCATCGGACTGCACGTCGTTCTCCGAGAAGTTCACCGCGATCTTCCCTCCTGGTGACACGAGCCTGTCCAGCTCATCTAGAAGCGGACTTCCAATCCCCTGCACGTAGGGCACGATGCGATCCCAATCCCCCGAAGCTCGCAACGGGTCGGCGTCGTAGTTGCCCACGATCGCGATCTTCTCACCGGTCTTCGCGACCATCAACGCGCTCTGCCACGTCAACCCGCCATCCAAAATCAGGTCGAGCACCGGATCCCCGCTCACCGAGGTCTCGCGCACGAAAGTCAGCCACACGTCGCATCCCGCAGCCTGTACCAAGCCGACTGCCTGCGACAGTTTTTCACCGGTAAGGGAGTTCATCGCTATCCGCATCGTACCGAATCGACAGGTACCTCATCCTCGATCCGTCACACGTCCATTCTTCCGCCTCCG
This sequence comes from Fimbriimonas sp., assembly GCA_031292555.1. Lineage (GTDB taxonomy): Bacteria > Armatimonadota > Fimbriimonadia > Fimbriimonadales > Fimbriimonadaceae > Fimbriimonas. The sequence goes on along the minus strand of JARLGV010000121.1, from coordinate 37,646 downwards.
AGGAGAAGATGTCGCGCAGCGACAGAAAGGGGGGAGAATCCGTTACGCCAAGAGTCCACGCCTCCGACAGCGCCTAAGGTGCGGTTCCATAGAAGCCTAGGGCGGCAAGCCCTAGGCACGGTGTCCGCGACCCCGAACGGGCCAACGGCCCGTGCCATCGATTACCCAGCCGAACGCCACCGAAGGAGGAGGACGGGCGCCGCCGGCGATCTCAACTCGATTTGACATTGAACTTGCGGACTACCTTGTCCACGCTTCGGACGTTTATATGCCACAGGCCTTTGGCCCGTCCGGATCGCACGTTCCGTTTCCTTGGGCTTCACCCAATGCCCTTATGCCAACGCACCTTCGGCGCTTCACACCGCCTCAATGCCCGGTCGGCGATCTCCATCGTTGCAGGTCGCCTGCGATGGTCGACGCTCGCCTATTCCACCTCAGCACTTGAATCCAGCCTTGCTTCACAATACAGGCGCATGCGAAAGCCGGATGTCGTGGTGGTGGGGGCGGGAGCGGCTGGGATCCTTGCCGCATGGCGAGCCGCCAGTTTGGGCGCGGCGGTCCTGCTTCTGGAGAAGACCGAGCGCATCGGAACCAAGATTCTGATCTCGGGCGGCGGCAAGTGCAATATCACCCATGACGGCCCGCTCGAAGCCGTGCTCAAGGCGTTTCGGCCCAACGAGGCGCGCTTCATTCGACCGGCTTGCTATCGCTTCACGAATCTCCAGATCGTCGAGATGCTGACCGATCGAGGGCTGGAGGTCTACACCCGCCCGGACGGGCGAATTTTCCCAGTGGACAGCACGGCCAAAGACGTCGTTCGCATCCTTGCCGGTTACCTGGACGAAGCCGGTGTCGAAGTACGCCTGAACTGCCCGGTAAGCGGCATCGAAGTATCCGAGGGCCGGGTGCAGGGCGTGAAGGTAGGAGTGAACGAGTCCATCCTCGCCCATTCGGTGGTTCTCAGCGTCGGGGGCAGTTCGTATCCGAACAGTGGAACGACCGGGGACGGCTGGGTCTGGGCCCGTGCGATCGGCCACCGGGTCACCAAGATTCGAGCGGCTCTTGCCCCAATCTATCTCAACAGCCCGATTCCGGACCTGTCGGGGCTGTCCATTCGAGATTGCGTGGTCAAGGCGCGCCTAGCCGGCAAGGAGATCTCCCGTTGGCGGGGAGATATGCTCCTGACCCACCACGGCCTTTCTGGACCAACAATACTGGGAATCAGCCGCATCGTCGCGGAGAGGATGGTGGAAGGTCCTGTCACGATCGAAGCAGATGTTTTGCCCGACGACACCTTCGAATCGCTGGCCGCTTCCATCTTGTCTTGGGCTCAGACCCACCCCAAGCGACTCGTATCCACCTATCTCGACGATATCGTGCCAAAGAACGCAATCGAGCCGTTGATGAGGGCCGCCAAAGTCGCGAACGACACCGTAGCTGCTCGCTTGGACAAGTCCTCCAGAAACCGCTTGGTCACGACAATGAAGGGTTGGAGCTTCGGCGAGGCCCGAGCCGTTCCGCTTGAGAAGGGCGAGGTCGTCGCCGGCGGGATCTCGCTGGACGAAGTCGATCCCCACACGATGGAGTCCCGAATAGTTGAGGGGTTGTTCGTGTGCGGCGAGGTGTTGGATGTGGCCGGTCCGGTTGGAGGTTATAACCTCCAGGCGGCGTTCGCCACCGGGTATGTCGGCGGCGAATCGGCGGCAACTTTCAAGAAAACGTGAAATCTCGGAATGGAAGAAAGTACAATGGAGCAGATGGCTACCGTTGCGGCTGACCGCCTTGAGGGCATTTCGATCGACACGATCGCTGACAAGGTATATGCCGGCGAAAGACTGAGCGCCAACGATGCGGTCTTCCTGTTCCACCACCCGAATCCACTCGATCTCGCCAGCCTCGCGAACTTCCAGCGGCAGCGCAAAGTTCCTGGCCGGACCGTCACCTACATCATCGGACGCATTCTTAACTACACGAACGTGTGTTGGGTGCGCTGTAAGTTCTGCGCCTTCTACCGGGCGCCCGGTCATGACGAGGGTTACGTTCACAGCGACCAGGAGATTCTCGACAAAGTAGGAGACACGGTCTCGAAGGGCGGAGTAGAGATCCTCTTCCAGGGTGGACTCAACCCCAAACTCAAAATCGACTACTACGAGAGCATCTTCGCCAAGATTCACGCAACGTATCCGGAAGTCATCCTGCACGCGCTCTCGCCTGCCGAGATCATCTACATCGCCCACATTTCGCGGTTAACTCTCCACGACACGCTCCAGCGCCTTCACGCCGCCGGTCTGCATTCGATTCCGGGCGCCGGCGGAGAGATCCTCGTCGATCGCGTTCGCAAGATCATCGCACCGTATAAGGACACCACCGACGAGTGGTTGGAGTGCATGCGCACGGCGTCCGCTCTCGGTATTCGAAGCACCGCCTCGATGATGTTCGGCCACGTCGAGACGATCGAAGACCGGGTCGAGCACCTCGGCCGGATCCGGGACCTCCAGGACGAGTGCAATCCGTTCCGCGCCTTTATCACGTGGAACTTCCAACCGGAAGACACGAACCTGCCGATCCCCCACAAAGCAAGCGGTCTGGACTATCTCAAGACGGTCGCGGTCTCGCGCTTGTTCTTGGACAACTTCGACAACCTCCAGGTCTCCATCCTCACCCAAGGTCCGAAGATCGCCCAGACCGCGCTGAACTACGGCGCCAACGACTTCGGCTCCGTGATGATCGAGGAAAACGTCGTCTCCGCCGCCGGCAACAAATTCATCCTAAGCGCCGAGGAGTTCGAGCGAATCATCGCCGACGCCGGCTACACACCCGCCCGACGAAACACCCGCTACGAACGCCTCTAGCCCGTCAAGGAGCGCGGGCTACTGCCGCCCCACAATTCCCAGGCGTGCGGGCTGGACACACGCAAGCATCGATCACGCCTTGTTGCAGCGCGTAGGCCCAGCAGTCGCGGTCCTACGTGGCCCACCAGTCGTGCGGCGCAGTAACAGATCTACACCGCCGCAACCCCTTGCGGAATTCCCATAGGACTCGGGCGACTGCCTAATTCGAACCCTTCGACCGGGTTTGGGTTTCGATCGGGAAGAGGCGGGGGCACAGGAAGTAGAACTTGCAGGGCAGGTCTTCGGTCCGAATGCTGGGCGCGGGACTAAGGGTAGACGCGTCGTCGTCTACGAACACGATCGACTCCCCCTCCTCCAGCCGATGTGTCGTGCCGCGGATCGTGAAGTCGATCGTCCCTTTCGTGCAGACGATCAGGAAGGTGATGTAAGTAAAGTCCGTTTGCTTTCGGTCCGGACCATAGCTTTCACCCTCGTTGAATTGGAAATACCCTCCGGTGATAGCGCCGCCGCTCGCCTTCACAAAGGCTCGCGACAGACCCGAACGCCCCAAGCGGTGGCGCTCCATCTCATCTTGAATCTCGTCAGGGTCGCTCTGAAGGCGATACGTAGCGTTGTCGAAGGATGTCCGCCGAATGCGGCAGTGGTATTGAGCGGCATCGTCGACGTGCGAAAAGAACCACCGTCCGCTTGTCCTCTTGATGACCCGTTCCGGCGCTTCGGATATGAGCGATCGATCCCACAAGCGTCCGACATAGCTATTCAAGCCTCGCGCGACTTCCAGTTCGGATTTGATCGAACATCCTCGTCCGCTTTCGATCTTGACGATTGTCCGCGTGGAGAGCCCACAGCGCACCGATAGGTCCCGGATGCTCCAACCACGCAACCCACGAAGCGCGCGTACGTTCCGGCCGAACACAATTGGGTCCTTTGCATCAGACCCTGAACGAGGTTCCATTCATAGAGGAATGTACAACAAATACCGGGGTTCTGTTGTACGTTTTCGGATGGCAATCGGCGGTCCTATTGGCCACGCAAAATAGCCGTTGTTTAATCGGTTGGGCAGGTTGGGCCGACCGAACGCAGGCGTCCGGGCCGGCGAGACCTGGCCGGCGAAATCATCATGCACAACGATCCACTTACTCGTCGCACCTCTCCGCAATCCGCATTTACGTTGATCGAACTCTTGGTTGTGATTGCGATCATCGCGATCTTGGCCTCGATTCTCTTCCCCGTGTTCGCTCGAGCAAAGCAGGCTGCCAAGCAGACGTCCAGCTTGAGCAACGCAAAGCAAACCGCACTTGCCGCCCTGATGTACGAAGGCGACTTCGACGACACGGCGATGTTGCCCGCTACTTGGGGCTCGGGAACTGGCTACAACGTTTATCCCGGGAATCCCGATGGGGACTATGCGCCGTGGAGCGAGATCGTTCAGCCATATATGAAGAACGTGAATATCCTAGCCGACCCGCAGGGACCAGCGCTTCTGGCATTCCCCGGCTTCCCGGGGGCTCCCCTGTGGCCGGCGCCTTGGAGTCAACTTTTCGACACGCAATACGGATACAACGTCCGCGCTTGGGCACCCGAGCCACAGGTCGCACCCCATAACCCGATGCCGCGTAGCGCGACTTCGATCGCGCGTCCGGCAGAGACGGTCCTGTTTGCGGCCAAGACCGGCGCCAGCGAGATCCAGGTACCCGGTTTCTGGTCGCTGTACGACGGTGACAGGTCGCCTTTCGTGGTGCAGATCGTGTTTCCGGTTGTTTGCGATCCGGCCACCTTCCTCGCCCTTGTGCCAGGCGACTGCTGGGGGCCCGACAGCTTCTTTGCCACTCCCGGATTCGTCCCAATCAAGCCAGATGTGGCGGACGGGTATGTCACCGGCCTGGTCAGCCAGCGCGGCACCGGCATGATGCTGATCGCCTACGGGGACGGCCACGTCGCCAAGAAGTCGCCCGGCGCGATGGCGGTTGGCACGAACTACAACGGAGCGCGTTCGGTGTATCTAAACCAGATCACCGACGATGCGAGATATCAATGGGACGGCACGGAGTGACTGCATTCAAAAACGTTACGGCGATTCTGGTGGTGTTGGCCGTTTTGGCAGGCTGTTCGCAGCCTGCCGCCACCACCCAGGCGCCTACCAAGCAAATGAAGCTGCCAGCCGGCCAGCAATTCGGCTACCGCCCGCCCAGCCACTGACGAAAGTCGCGGTGTCGAAGCATCAAGGCATATTGGCAACGTGCCAAGGCCGAGCGCATCAGATCTGAGGGCTTGCTGGTATGTCGTCCGCTGCTTCCTTCGACTTAGCAGAATTTTCATTTATCGATGCTCTCCTTTGCCGAATTAGGGGGAACTTGGGCGCTCTTTCGATTCAGCGCCGTTCTCACGCAATTGAATACCAGAAAGCCTTCACTTAGGGCTTCGTCCGAGCTACCTCTGCTTTGATGGCAAACCACAAGGCGGGGCTCGCTTTACCATTGAACTTCATACGGATCGGGCTGAAGCCCGGGACACTTGGGCGGACTGAAGTCCGCCCTCCTTGAGGTCGAGAGGCTCCGTTACTTGGGCATGACGATAGCCGTTTGGTTGAGCATCGGAGCGGTGGCCGGGAATGTCAGCGGGTGTCCGTTACGATCCGGGGCGGTTACGTAGTATTCGAGGCCGATGCCGGTGACGGGAGGGACCGTCGCCCGATACACTCCGCGACCCAGGTGCACTGCCGTTACCGCGTGAAAATCCCCCTTGCCCAGCATCCTCCAATGGACGGTAACGACAGGATCGCTTGCGCCGTACTGGAGGAGGATCGGAATGGTCAGCGACTCTCCAGGTTCAAGCAAAGACCGCAGGGTCGTCACCGTAAGTCTCGGCTTGACGTAGGGGCGAAAGCCGAGGCTCCCGATGATCGGCAATGCGTTGGATCCGATCTCCTTGAGATGAGAAGTCAGGAACTGGTCCTTCACCCGGACGTGCTGCTCCAGGTTGGCAACCGTGCCCAGTTCCCCGGGTGTGCTGATGGTCTGCAGCAGGTGACGGATCATTTGATCCCAAGAGCGGCTCATCTGCTGCCGAACGTCTTCCGCCTCCTGCCCAAACTTCGCCCGATCCTCTTCCGACATTGCGGCGCCAAGCTGCTTGACAAGACCGTCTAGCTGGCCTCGTAGGCAGCCGGTCTCTCCCATCGAACGCATGTATCGGAAAGTTTCCAGCCAGTATTGGAAGCGAGATAGGTTCCCCGCGCCCTGAATCTCCTTCTCTATCGCTCCCAATTCATCGACGAAGGCGTACTGCCGCGAGACCTCGCTCCAAGGCGTCGAGTTGATCGTAATGCCGCCGGGACCGTCAATCCAATCCGCCGGCTTCGGAAGGTTGACCCCGTCGATCCGGGCGAGGATCGCTCCGATTCTGTGGCCGACGTTCGCGCCGAAGTTCGCGTTGGCGAAGTCCAAATAGAAGTCCCGAACCGGCAACGCTCGATTACGATCCTGCCAGGCGTCGTTCGCCTGATCGGCCACGTAGTCCTTGTAAGCCGGACCGCCGCAGTCGATCTTTCGCTCGTACCCTTTTCCGGTTACGACGATGCCGCAGATCATCGGAAGCCCGACTTTGGGTTCGAATGCGATCCGCAAGCGACCGCTAAAAACGTCCACCGAGTCGAACGTGAAATCGAGGGCACGGTTCTTCCCTACTCGCGCCAACGAATCGAGATCATCGATGACGCGCTTGCCGTTTAGCGAAACGCTGAACACCCGCTCGCCAACCTTGTCGTAGAACGGCTCGCAGAACTTCAGCACGACGCGATAGCGGCCCTTGGGCGCCTTGATGTCGTACGCCGACATGCCATATCGGCACGTTTGGTACACGATCAGATCCTCGGTCCCGGCAATCGGCTGGCTGAAACTCGCCAGGCTTCCGCCGATGGCCCCGCTTGGATTTGCCTTCTGCAGCCGGTCGGTAGCGCCGATCTTGGTCAAAGAAGCGTCCCATCCCGATTCAGCGAGGGCGGCCACCGTCGGTTCGAGAACCTTCGTCCGCCAATGGATGCCGAATAGTCCGTCGCAACCGTAACGAAACGCGTCAGCCGCATCGGCCTTCATCCGTCCGGCCCACATTTGGGGCGCCGAGAGCGAAGGGTCGTTCTCCATCCACGGGATCGCCCACTTCGAACGACCGTGCACGTCGGCAAATCCCGGTTCGACCGGTGCATATCCGACCTCACGGTTGATGGTCGACACCGGGACCGATTTCGGCAGAACTCGGTCGAGAGCGGCGCGGTCATTTTGCGGACCCAGTACCCAGCCGCATGTCGCCAGCTTCATTGTTGATCCGATGTCCTTCAGCGCGTCTTCGGCCGCCGTCATATCCGACACCGTTCGCTGGAATTGCACGGGCGAGTTCCCGCCCCAAGTCCAATCCTCGGGGGTCCAAAGCCAGTAATAGTCGCTTGGATATGCGCGCTGAATCCGGGTGAAGATCCCTCGGTAAAGCTCGCGAATCGTTGCTTGGCTGGTCGGGTCCTTCCCCTCCAGCTTCAGTCGCTCGCTCACCGCGGCTGGAATCGTGAGCGGAGTCTCCGTTCCGACGCAGGTCTTGATCCCAAGCTCGTGGGCATACCGGAAGGCATTGCGGAACATTCGCCCCGATGCGTTGAAGACCGCGTTTGCGCCCTCGTGTGTCGTTGCCATCGGCATGTTTCCCGTCTGAGCGTCGGGCCCGAAAACGTCTTGCGGAAAGATCTGAGATCCGCCGTTCGTGAATTCACCGGTCGGGGTTACCGCATAGCCCCATCGGTCGATCCGCGCCGTCGAGGCCCATTGCGCCGGGTAGCTGTAGGCCACGGTTCCGTCTGGGCGCACATCCTTGGGCTGCCCGATCCAAACCAGAGGCTCCGCCCCCACCCCACCCTCGGGATAGGTATGCAATCCGATGAAGTTCATCCGAAGCTTGGCAAGCTGGCCGATAACCGCCTTGTACTCGTTCTCGTTCCACCAATCAGGGCCTTCGGGAAAGTCATGGAATGGCTGGATGCCTCGGAGGTTGAAGATTGGCTTTCCCACTTCGTCGACGTCCGGAAGTCGAAGCGCCACGTGCTGATCGGGAATCGTGTCGCCGTCGAGGTAAAACCGAACGCCCATCTTCTCGACCAGCCGATAAGCGCCGTACAGGGCGCCGATCGGAGCACCGCCGACGATATCTAGCCGGTTTCCGATCTTGTGGAGCACAAACTCCTGGTCTCCGAGCTTAGCCACCCTTCCTGAAATGCCTCGAAGACGATGGGCGCGCGCTTCCGCCTTCGTTTCGATGAAAATCGACAGGCCGCGAGCAGGGACCTTGGACGAGATCTGCGGCAACAGGCCCGTTCGGAGATAGATGTACCGTGCCACCTCTCGCGCCGCCAACTTTTCAATTGGTGTTGCGTGTGGGTCGACGACGATCCAAGCGCCGCCCAACTGAGCGCAGGCAGGCGCCGCCGAAACAGCGGCAAGCAACACAATCCAGGACTCACGAACAGGCAACTTCTTCATCGGACGATCTCCTTATACTCGACCCATGCCGGCGCGAAGTGTTCAGTGCAATTGCATCGCGCCGATTCCGTTCGGGAGAAGCCCTTTGCCTGCCTCCTCGCGTGCTAGAATCGACCTCAAGGGCTGCTCAAACATTTGAGCATGTTTCAGGAGCATCGACGGTGACAAAATGCACCTAGTGATCGTTCTTCTGGCCGCCGGACTCTTTCCGTCGGCCATCGGGCAAATTTCCGGAACATTCGAGATCGTAAACGCCAATAGCGGAATGCTGCTGGACGATCCCGCCGCGTCCAACAGCAACGGAACGGCGATGGATCAATGGACCGGCAACGGAGGGACCAACCAACGGTGGACGATCTCCAGCGCCGGCAACGGGCAGTACTCGATCGTCAACAAACAGAGCGGATTGGCTCTGGAAGTCTTCGGGCAATCGGCGAGCACCGGAGCAATCGTCGATCAGTGGTCGTACTGGGGCGGCGCCAACCAGAAGTGGTCCTTTCTTCCCGCCGGCGACGGGCTTTACGAGATCGCCAACGCCAACAGTAGGCTTCCCTTGGAGGTGGCCGGTACTTCCCTGTCCGATGGTGGGGCTATCGACCAGGGCACGTGGCAGAACACGGCCAAACAGAAGTGGATACTCCTCGCGGAGAACGTCACGGGCACCGTACGTGCTGGATCAAAGGGAAGCGGCGAACCAGCCCATACCTTCCATGGCTTCAACTGGGCTGACAACCGAGATAACTACGTGGATGGCCCCTTGCTCCTCGGTGGCCTCACAATCGACGACAGTTACGTAACGGCCAAGTTGATCACCACCACAGTATTGACCCGGTTCCGTGGTGTGGGCGCCAATGCGATTCGAATCCCGGTCAACCCCGCCACCGCCATCGGCACGTGGTGGAAGACGTACAAGGGTGTTATCGACCAGGCGACGTCGATGGGGTTTCGCGTATTGGTAGCCAACTGGACGGGGGCGGGAAATGCCGGTACCGCAAACGACCTGCCGTCCTGTTTCAAGATGTGGGATATCGTCGTCACCGCGTACAACTTCAACCCTAACGTGTACTTCGAGATTCTCAATGAGCCATATGGCTACAGCGCTTCTGACTGGCTGGCGTACGTCTCCCAGTGGTTGTCTCGCTACCCTACCGTTCCCCGGGGAAGAGTCTTTGTCGGCGGCACTGGATATTGCCAAAACGTCCCGGCAGTTGCCTCGTCCAAGGTGACTTCGGGCTGTTTATTCTCTTGCCACGCCTACGGATTCTGGAATTCGGGAGACACTTCGAGCACCAATTGGTACAACGGACTCTCGGGCGAGGTCGGAGGCTACAGTTCCCGAACGGTCCTGACCGAATTCGGCGCCGACATGCGAGAGGGTTGGAATTACCTTGGGGGCGACCAAGGCAACAACGCCATCGCCTCGGTGAACGGCCTCTGTTCCTATTGTCACGACCACTCGATGGGGTCGGTCTACTGGCCGGGGCTTCGAACCGGAGACTGGTACAGCATGTTCCAGCTAAATGGCGCACATACTGCGCTGATACTGCAGAGTTCCTCCGGACTGGCGGTCGTCCAGCACGGCTGGAACTGAGGCTCCTTAACTGCTAAGAGCCTTGCTCCCCCGCATTGCACGGGGGAGCAAAGGCAGGGATTCTGCCTACTTGGCCTCTTTGAACTCGGCGTCGATGACTTCTTCGCCGTTCGGGCCAGTCGTCGTTCCGCCGTGGGAATCTTGCTCACTCGCGTCGGCGGCCTGGCTGACGCTCTCGTAGAGCTTCGCGGCGATACCGTGGCTTTCCGCTTCAAGCGCGTTGTATGCGGACTGAATCTCAGCCTCGTCGTCGCTCTGAATCGCCTTTCGGAGAACCTCGATCTTCTCGGTCGCGCTTTGTCGCGTGGCTTCGTCGACTTTGTCTCCGGCTTCCCGCATCGTCTTCTCGGTGCTGTAGGCCAAGCTTTCCGACTTGTTCTTCAGCTCGATGAGCTCCTGCTGCTTGCGGTCGCTGTCGGCGTTCATCTCCGCTTCGGTGACCATTCGGTCGATCTCGGATCGATTTAGGTTTCCGCTGCCCGTGATCGTGATGCTCTGCTTCGACCCGGTGCCCTTTTCCTGAGCGCTAACGTTGAGAATGCCGTTCGCATCGATGTCAAACGTGACCTCGATCTGCGGAACCCGCGCCGGCGCCGGCGGAATACCGGCAAGGTGGAATCGGCCTAGGCTCTTGTTGTCTCGCGCCATCGGGCGCTCGCCCTGTAGGATGTGGATCTCGACTTCCGGCTGGTTGTCGGCCGCCGTCGTATAGACCCGGCTCTTCTTCGTCGGGATCGTCGTGTTCCGGTCGATAAGCTTGTCGAAGATACCGCCCTGCGTTTCGACGCCCAGCGAAAGCGGGGTGACGTCGAGCAGAACGATGTTCTTGACCTCGCCTCCCAAGACGCCTGCCTGAATCGCGGCGCCAACCGCAACGACCTCGTCCGGGTTCACCGAGCGATTCGGTTCCTTGCCGGTGAGCTTCTTGACCAGTTCCTGAACCTGAGGCATTCGCGTTGAGCCACCGACGAGGATGACCTCGTTGATGTCGCCCGGCTTGAGCTTCGCGTCCTCGAGAGCCTGGTTAAACGGCTTCCTGACCCGAGTCATCAGATCGGTCGTCAGTTCCTCGAACTTGGCACGAGTCAGGTTGTAATCCATGTGCTTCGGCTCGTTGTCGACCGCCGTGAGGTACGGCAGGTTGATCTGAGTCGACATCTGGTTCGAAAGCTCGATCTTAGCGCGCTCGGAAGCCTCGCGGAGCCGTTGAATCGCCGCACGATCCTTGCTCAAGTCGACACCCTGATCTTTCTTGAATTCGACTATCAGGTGCTCCACGATCTTATTATCGAAGTCGTCGCCGCCCAAATGACTGTCGCCCGCCGTGCTGCGCACCTCAAACACGCCCTCGCCGACATCAAGGATCGACACGTCGAAAGTGCCGCCTCCCAGGTCGAATACGAGGATCGTCTCGTTGGCCTTCTTGTCCAAGCCATAGGCGAGCGATGCGGCGGTCGGCTCGTTGATGATGCGCAAAACCTTCATGCCCGCGATCTCGCCGGCGTTTTTGGTGGCGGTCCGCTGGGCGTCGTTGAAGTACGCCGGAACCGTGATGACCGCCTGATCGACGGTTTCGCCCAAATAGGCTTCTGCGTCTGCCTTCAGTTTCTGAAGGATCATCGCCGAAACCTCCTCCGGCGTTAGGTCCTTACCGAGCGCGGGAACAACCGCGACCGCTTGGGCATTCTTGCCGGACTTGATCTTGTATCCAATTCGACCGATCTCCTCCTGGACCTCGTTGACGGTGTGGCCCATGAAGCGCTTTATCGAATAGATCGTGTTGTCGGCGTTCACGACGCCTTGTCTCTTCGCGGTGACGCCTACCAAACGCTCGCCGTTCTGCTTGAACGCCACGACGCTCGGCATGGTTCGCGAACCCTCCGAGGTGCTGATGACGATTGGCTCTCCGCCCTCCATAACGGCGACGACCGAGTTCGTCGTTCCTAAGTCGATTCCTACTGTCTTACCCACTGTATCTCCTGTTTTTTATGTTCATGGAATCAATCCAATTGAGTCCATGACACTCAATGTCTAGTTTTATAGATATTGTACTCCAAACAAGCCTCGCGGGTTGCAAGTGCGCATTGCGGGGAGCAGGGCGCGGTTGCGGGCCACTGCTCGCGGGAACCCGACTCCGAGGTTTGTGCCAGCCAGTAGGTCCGAGCGATGCGCTCCACGGGACACACGTACAGCGGATGGAAGTGGGCTCGACGGGCATCCTGTCACATTACGATGTCGGCGTACAATACACATCTATGTCGATCGAATTGTCCCGTCGCGAGGCCATTCTTGGGCTCACCTCCCTTGCCTTTGCCCCACTGGGGATGGCGAGGGCACCTAAGGCAAATCCGGTTGGATGGGCGGTTTTGGGGTTGGGGAGCTATGCAACGAACCAGATCATGCCGGCATTCGAGCACTGCAGCCAATCCAAACTTGTCGCGCTTATCAGCGGACATCCGGACAAGCTGGTCCGGTTTGGTGACCGATACGGGATCCCGGCCACTCACCGGTACACCTACGATTCGATGGACGCTATTCGTTCGAACCCGGACATCGACGTCGTCTATGTGATCACCCCGCCGGCAACCCACCCCGCGTTTGCCATCCGGGCCGCCGGTCTTGGCAAGCATGTGTGCAGCGAAAAGCCCATGGCGCCTACCGTCGATGAGTGCCGCAAGATGATTCGTGCGTGCAGCTTGGCGGGCACCCTGCTTCAGATCGGCTACCGCTGCCACTACGAGGCCCACAACCTTCGCGCCATCAAGGCATGCCGGTCAGGCGAACTTGGCAAGATTACATCGATGCGATCCGATCACGGTTTCAACATTGGGCGCGGGCAATGGCGAACCGAACGCGCTCTTGCCGGCGGCGGATCCATGATGGACATCGGCATCTACTCTCTGAACGCCCTCCGGTACCTATCGGGCGAAGAGCCGGTCGAAGTCGTCGCCACGATCACCAATCCCTCGGACGACCCACGATTCGTCGATTGCGAGGACACCGTCGACTTCAAGTTGACGTTCCCGAGCGGCTTGGTGGGGCATGGGACAAGCGGGTATTCATGGATCCCCGGCAAGAACCAATTCGAGGTAGTGGGTTCCAAAGGCACGATGGTGGCCAATCCGGCAACCGCATACGGCGGCGACACGTTGACGATCGACGGCAGGGTCGTGGCAGTCGAAGCGAACAACCAATGGGCCGCTCAAATGGATCACTTTTCGGAATGTGTTCGAAGCGGCAAGAAGCCCGCCACTCCTGGCGAGGAAGGGCTAACCGATATTCGGATCGTCCAAGCGATCTACGAATCGGCCAAAACAGGCGAGCCTGTTCGGTTAGGTTAGTCGATGGAAACGACCGAATCCGGAATCGAAACCTTCATTCCCGGCTTGATCCCCAGCTTCTTCGCCGTCCCTTGCTTAAGTTCTAAAACGAATTTGTAGTCTCCCTTAGGGAGGACCGGCGTATCATCAAGTCTCTTCCCCAGGCCGACGTTGATGACCTTTTTGGACGCGCTGATATAGATGATGTCAAGTGGAATCAGCGTGTTGTGCATCCAGAAAGCGTAGCGGCCGCTCTCTGGTTGAGGGGCGCTGAACACGAAGATCATCCCCTGATTGGACTTGACCTCCTTATCGGTCAAAAACATCATTCCCTCTTCCCTCTTCTGCTCATTGTCCATGATCCAGGCATCGATCTTGTGACCGGCTGCGCCAAGCACGGTGACTTTCAGCGATTTAAGCTGGTGAACGCGGCTCGGATTGTTGGCTTGGCCAAACGCCGAAGCAAGCGGGCTGCAGCCAAACGCAGCGAGAACTAGAAGGGAGAATCCATGGATCGGCTTCATAGGGAGTATTGTGCATCGCTTACCGCGTAGGCGCAAACGAATCGTGGGTTGCCTCGTAGCCGTCTATCTGGGATTCGTACACAAGGGTCCGGCCAATGAGGTCCAGACCTTCGATTAACGCCTGCTTAGTTGCCTCGTTGATCGTGAACCGAACAATATCGTCGCCGACCAAAACCGTCTGGTTCGGAAGGTTGATCGCCACTGTTGCCCCGGTGCCGGCTTGAACTAGTTTGGCATGGCTTTCTTCGTCGCATTCCGCCAGTAGCAGACCGCAGTTCGCGCCGTTCTGCCTAAAGATGTCTCCATAGCCTGGCGAGTCTGCCGTTCGACGCGCAATTACTGCCCGGTATCCCGCCTGTTGAATCGCCCAAACCGCGTGCTCGCGCGATGAACCGCAACCGAAGTTAGTGCCGACCACCAAAACTGAAGTTCCCGCCGCTTCCGGTCGATCGAGCACAAACTCCGCCCCCCGAACGTCGTTGAACAGCAACTCCCCATAGCCGCTCCGGCTCACTCGAGAAAGAAACCGAGCCGGAATGATCCGATCGGTATCGATATTGTCCCCCGGCACAACCGCCATGGTCCCTGAATAGGTGGTAAACGCTTCCACGGGAGTAGTTTACGCGTTGTACGCCTAGACAAGGCAAATCGCGTTACGCGCTAGGCGAATCGCATCGCTAGGAGATGAGACGAAACGGCGGGGCGGCGACTACTGTGGCAATGAGCCATTCCACGGCTCAACACGCAGGGCCCTTGGATGAAGGCGCCCAGTCAAGTGTTGGCCCATCCCGAGATTTGGCACCGCGTTAGGGTGAATCTTGCCTCCTCGCCTTTTCGCCCAACACAGAGCTCCTTGCGAAGCGCGTCGCCTAGCGAAGCAGTAAGCGCCATAATGCATAGCCATGTTGGTGCCGGACAAGGAACAGTTTTTGGCTCAGACGGGTGGGCGACGCTCGATGGCGGTCTACCGCGATGTTTTGGCAGACATTGAAACTCCTTTGAGCGCCTATTGGAAGCTGGCACACGATCAAACCTATAGCTTCCTGCTTGAGTCAGTGACTGGAGGCGAGCAACTCGCGCGGTATTCGATCATCGGAGTCCGGCCAAAACTCGTGTTGCGAACCAAGAACGGTCAGGTGCGCCGAGTTCGCGGTGACGATACCGAAGTGGAGACGCTGCCGCACGGCCAAGACCCTTTGGACTTGCTAAAGCAGTCAATGCTATCGGACGTTCCCGTCCACGTACCGGGACTGCCGACGTTTGCCGGCGGCGCGGCCGGCCTTTTGAGCTACGACATCGTCCGGTACTTCGAGAATATCGGCGACAGCACCGAAGACGACTTGAGCGTCGATGATATGGCGATGATGCTTGCCGACACCGTGGTCGTGTTCGATCACGCCAAGAACATCATCCGCGTGATCGTGATGACCGACGGCAGCCCTCAGAACTACGATGAGGCGGAGGCGGAGATCGAGCAGATTCTCCACCGACTGGCGGCACAGCTTCCCGCACTCCCCGCCGGCGCCTATCCCGTGCATCCCGTTCAGTCGAACGTCACGAAAGAGAAGTTCGAGTCGATGGTGACTCGGATGATCGAGTACATCACGGCGGGAGACGGCATTCAGATGGTGCCCGCTCAACGCTTCTCGACCAAGGTGGATGCCCACCCGCTCACCGTCTATCGGGCGTTAAGATCGATCAATCCGTCACCGTACATGTTCCTTCTCCGCTTTGGCGATTTCGATCTGGTCGGCGCATCGCCAGAGTTGCTCGTCAGCGTCCATGGGCGCAAGACCCGCGTCCGACCAATCGCCGGGACCCGATGGCGGGGCAAGACCGAGGAAGAAGACGCGGCACTTGCGGTTGAGCTACTTGCCGACGAAAAGGAACGAGCGGAACACATCATGCTCGTCGACCTCGGGCGAAACGACCTCGGGCGCGTTTGCGAGTTTGGCTCCGTGGTCGTGAACGACCTGATGGTGATCGAGCGCTACAGCCATGTTATGCACATCGTCAGCGACGTCACCGGCACTCTTGACACCGACAAAGACAGCTTCGACCTCTTCCGCGCATGCCACCCGGCAGGAACGGTTTCCGGTGCGCCCAAGGTTCGCGCCATGCAGATCATCGACGAGCTAGAGCCCACCCGACGGGGATCTTATGCGGGGAGCGTTGGCTTCTTCAGCCACTCCGGCGACCTGGATAGTTGTATCGCGATCCGTACGATCTATATCAAGGACGGGGTTGCCCATGTGCAGGCAGGCGGCGGAGTCGTCTACGATTCCGTGCCCGAAAATGAGTACGTCGAATCGTGTAACAAGGCGAAGGCCGCGTTACGCGCTATCGAAATGGCTCAGCTTGGTCTCTAGCGAGAAAGAGCAAAGCAATCCTGGTAAAGACCCAAACACGTATCTCCACAATCAGGCCCATAATGATCAACTATGATCGCGCTTGCCGCTTTCCTGAGCCTCGTAGGACCGACTGACGGACAGTGGACTCTCAAGGATGACACTCAGGTGTCGCTCGCCTTTTTTCAGCCGTCCCAAAAGATGGCGTGGAAGCCGGATACGAGCCTGATCGAGTCCAATGTGATTGCGCGCAACCTGCCCGAACATATGTTCGACAAAGAAACGGGCCTGGTGCTGGTCGCCTGGATCCACCCGGTGAACAAGCTGCAGAACCAACCGAATGTAAGGTTCAAGCTCCCGATGACCGACCAACTCGATGCGTCGGTCACATGGCTCACGAAAGACGAAAAGCGTTGGATCGGCGCCCTCGTGGCGCCCAAGGGGCAACCGTCCCAGCAAGACATAGCAGTGGGAATTGCCGATGGGCCATGGAAAGTAATCGGTACGGCCACGTACGCGAAGTCGAAAATCGGAATACGTCAGGTCAAGAAGGACGGCGCGCTGACGAAGCTGGACATCACCCAGCGAACCCCTCCAGTGAAGACAGATTTCGAAAAGCCGAGCATTGCGGTGACCGACCCGGCAGCCGAAGGGGTTCAATCGAATGCCTTACGATTCGTCGTCCTCGACCACGGCGGAAAGGAACTGACTGCCTCCGGATTCGTGAAGCGCCTGACTCCAAAGGTCGTCACGGAGTACTACTTCCAAGGTTCTCTGCAGGATGTCGCCCGAATCGAACTCCAGTCGAGGCCATTCGAGTGGCGGACCGTCAAAGCCGCTCACTTCCGACCGAAGTAGAACTCAGGGCTCGATCTTCATTTCGGCCAAGATGCGCCCGAGCAGGTCGTGATCGTACCGATCCATCTTGCTCGCTCTTGCCGACTCCAGGTCGGCTTCCTCTTTCTGTTCCGTTTCCTCAAGGAGGATGCCCAACAGTCCGTGGTACATGTGCTTTTCGGGATCAAGTTCGCTCGCCAAACGTAGCGCCTTGATTGCTTCTACTTGTCTTCCTGCACACCAAAAACCGACGGTGGCTCGCAAGTACAGGAAATCGTCGCCTGGCGATAGCTCGATCGCCGCTCGGAGGTATTCCAGCGCCTCGTCGTAGCGCCCCATCTCGATCAGCAGGTCGCCCGTCCAGTAATGGTTATACGCGTCGTCCGGCTTTACCGCGATGGCCGCCTGCGCTGCCGCCAAAGCCCTTGTTCTTTCCCGGGCGTCTCGGAGGGTCTCTGAAAGCTTGATGCGGAAAAAGGCGTTTCCAGGCTCCCGCTCAATCGCCTGTTCCAACTTCACGATGGCATCTCGATAGCGCCCGTAGCGCTTGTAGAGTTCGGCCACTCCAAGCACC
This sequence comes from Fimbriimonas sp., assembly GCA_031292555.1. Taxonomy (GTDB): domain Bacteria; phylum Armatimonadota; class Fimbriimonadia; order Fimbriimonadales; family Fimbriimonadaceae; genus Fimbriimonas. Next base: position 20,078 of record JARLGV010000121.1, on the reverse strand, counting down.
GGCTCGGCGGCATCTTGCTTGGCTCTCAGTGCTTTCTCGTATTGGCGTAACGCCTGCGGATAGTCGTCTCCGTATTCGTACGCTCCCGCCAAGTCGATCAACGGATCGACGTCACCAGGATCGCGCTGGGCTACCGCTTCTTTGAAATGCCGAAGCGCATTGGCGTAGTCCCCTTGACTCAGGCACTGCCCGCCAAGTTGGCGACTCTCTTCGGCGGTGTCGCCGTGCTTCTTTCGGCCGTTCTCCGCGATTTCCACGTCTCCCGGCTGAGGGACTTGGAAAAGATCTGCGATCACTTTGAATGTTGGTTCCATGTGCTTGTGCTTAAAAAGATGCTTCGGTCTACGCTTACGTGATAGACGCATGTGCCTATCGGTTCGTGCCCATCCCCTCTTCTACGTATTCACGATTCGGAGATCATTTGTCGCCCAGCGCGGGGCGAAAAGTCAACGTGGCCGGATAGGCTCCTCCGCTTACCGGGAGCGTCTCGATATCGATGGTTCGGGTCACGCCTGGTCCCAGCCGCCACTTACGAACTTGGCTCTGGCCCTTCGGACCGAGGTAAGGAGTCTGGACCAGTTCTCCGTCGACGAGGAAGAGGCCGGCGGTATATCCGGCGCTCGACTCAAAGAGCAGTTCAACGTCCGCGGAACTCGATGTCGGATTCTCAAGCACCGCTTTGAAGGAATATAGCACTCCATAGTTCCCGTCGAGGTTTCGGCTGTGATCGACTCCGGCGATCGGCTTCTGCCCGATCGTCGCCACCGCGAATCGATCTCCAACCCGATACCGGATCTCCTCCGATTTGTACGGGTTTGGGTAGATGTGGTCGGAGGGCTCATAGGCTCCCGCATCGAACGAGTTGATCGCATGGACGCCTGCTTCCCTCCACGGCGCGGCCGTGAATGTGGCGTTGTACCACTCCGGGCTCAGGTCGAACGGCGGTAGGGCTTCTGTTCGAATTTGAAGTTCGGAAGGCCCGTCGATCAGGCGCAACGTGCAAAGTCCGCTGGTAGTGTCCTTCGGGCTCAGCATCCTAAACGCGATTGGCAAGGTCGAATGGGGTGGAATCGACACGACCTCAGAAGAATTCGAAGCGAGGGAGCTGAGGAATTGCCGCGCCACCGACACTCCGGCGGCAACCGGGTTTTGGTTCGGTTTCGAGTCGGCCGGACGTAAAGCCAGCCGTGCGGTCGTTTCCGAAGTGTTGACTGCTTCCACTCTGAATATAAGAGGCTGAGAGGCTCCGTTAATGTGGTGATAGAGGAACCGAACCGATTCGCCCGGCTTCAAGAACGAGGTGAACAGGTTGCCAGTTTGCGTCACGTCCTCCGGGTTGTTCGAGTACCACAACGCCGTGTCTCTCACGTCGGGCAGAGCCACGTTGCGCACCGTCACGTGAACCGTACCAACTCCATCGAACGACTCGTTGGCACGAACGCGTACCCACGCATCGTAAGAAGCTTGCTTCCCCTCGGCAAGCTGTTCCGTGTGAATAGCCGCAAACCCGGCCCGAGCTCCCTGAATGTGGGTCACCCTTGTCCGCAACGCTCCCGCAACCGCATCGTTCACCAGGCTTGCCGAAGCGGGAGTGCCCGCCACCTCGACGATCAGGGATTGCGGAAGGACCGCAGCGTATGGCCGAACAGAGACATTGAGTCTTCGCTGCGAATTTCCCGATTCCGCAACGATCTGCGCATCGCCTACTCCAAGCGCCGATAGGACGATCGCACCGTCGATGTGCTTAACCGTCACAACATGATCGTCTGAACTCGTCACAACAGCGTCCATTGCGAGGCTTCCGACGAGACTCGCAATCTTCGACGAACTAGTTGGAAGCCGTTCGGAGTCATCACCGAACTTTAGGGTCGGCAGGTTCAGTGCGTCCCGTATCGCGTCGGCCCATTTGGTGGCAAGTCGAGTCGCCGAAACCTGATGACTCTGTGCCTCTTCATCGCTCACCGCGATGGACGTGCTCGTTCCGACTTTGACGATCGCGGATGCGCCCGATGTCTTCACGGAGACCTCGTCGTCGGCTCCGGCAAACCTCAGCGATCGGGCGATTGAGGCAGCCCGCTTGTCCAATTCCTGGCGGTCGTGTCCTGACTTGAGTTCCAGAACCGGAACCGAGTTTACGAAAACAACTGCGTCCTTCGCATGTGCCTCTGCGGCAGATCCCAGACGGGAGAGGGCCAACAGCAGGCCAAGGTTCAGACTGATCCATGCCGTGCCTCGCATGACAGGTGAACAGGATACCTGCTTGGCTTAGGGGACTCCTTGGTCCCCAGGAACGCCCAAACGCTCCGGTACACTCTTGAGGTGACTCCGATTCAATCCAAGAACTACATCGACGGTGCATGGGCAGGCTCCGCCAAGCAGTTTGAAAGCGTCAACCCGGCGAACACAAAAGAGGTCGTCGGCACGGCGCCATCTTCTGGTAAGGGAGAGGTCGATGAAGCGGTCGCAGCCGCAAAGTCCGCCTATCAGACGTGGCGAGACCTCACGTGGGTTAAGCGTGCCGAGTACATCGATAACCTTGCCCAGCTATTGAAGCGCGACATCGACGAGATCGCGACGCTGATCACCCGCGAATGCGGAAAGCCGATCAACGAAGGCCGGGCCGATGCGGTCGAAGCGCTCCACATGGCCCAGTACATGGCCGGTCTGGGCCGCATGCCGAACGGGTACACCGTCAGTTCCGAGATCCCGGCGAAGGACGCGTTCATTTTACGGCGCCCTAAGGGGGTCATCGCCTGCATCGCGCCCTGGAACTTCCCTAGCGCGATCCCGATGTGGGTCATTCTTCCCTCAGTGCTAGCGGGAAACACCGTCGTCTTCAAGCCGGCCGAACAGACTCCAATCTGCGGTTATAAACTGACTCAGTTGTTCGAGGAAGCAGGATTTCCTGCCGGCGTCATCAACTTGGTCCAAGGCGACGGCGAATCCTGCGGTGATCCGCTTGTAAGGCACAAAGACGTCGCCGGCATCCTGTTCACCGGATCGCGAGCGGTTGGCAAGTACATTCAGCAAGTCGCCTCGGGCGATCTCTACAAGTTTGTCGCAACCGAGATGGGCGGTAAGAACGCCACCATTATTCTGGAGGACGCCGACTTGGACATCGCGGTAAACGCTTGCATCCTGGGCGCCTTCAAGACTTCGGGCCAACGCTGCGTCAGCACCAGCCGCATCATTATCGACCGGAAGGTCGAAACCGCCTTTACAGAACGCTTCCTGGAGAAGGTCACCCGTATTCGGGTAGGAGACGGTCTTGACGAATCCGTGTTCATGGGGCCCTTGATCGAAGCGTCCGGCCTCCACAAGTGGCAACTCCACAATGAGAAAGCCCGCGAAGAGGGCGCTGAAGTGCTCGTCGATGGGAAGGTCCTTACTGGCGGCGCCTATGCCAACGGCAACTTCGTCAGCCCGTTCGTCTACCGATTGGAGTACCGGCCAAACAGCTTCTGCCTTCGGGAGGAAGCGTTCAGTCCTCATGTCGCGATCATCCCCGTAAGCGGTATGGAGCAAGCGGTCGACGTCTACAACGATACCGATTATGGCCTTTCGATGGCCGTGATCACGGAGGACTATCGCAAGTGGCGATGGGTCCGCGACCACGCCGAGTATGGCCTGGGCTACGTGAACCTTCCGAGCATCGGAGCGGAGGTCCACCTTCCCTTCGGCGGCGTCAAAGCAAGCGGAAACGGCCACCCCGGCGCCGAGGGAATTCTAGAGTCCGTAACCAGCCGAATCGCCTTCACCGTCAACCACGCCCATGAAATCACGATGGCGCAGGGGTTGTCGACAATTGTGTAGCGAGGGAGATTTGGGATCAGGGGTCAGTGTCGGACTCCAAACAGCGGATGCCCCCCAATTTGGCCTCCCTCACACCATCCAGCTTCGACTCGAACCTAATAGCCATACACCCACCCCCAAAGACGCAGAATCCAAGTACACCCTGCACCCCGCAAAAACCAATCATGCAAACATTTGAATGTGAAGCCGTCCTCTTTGACTTGGACGGGACGTTAATCGACTCTATCAGGGTTGTCGACAGGGCTTGGGCCCGATGGGCGGTTCGGATGGGCATGGACCCGGAATATGTAGTTCCTCGGATTCATGGACGCAGGGCAATTGACTCCATCCGCATGCTCGCCCCCGACTGCAACGTCGAGGAGGAAGACGCGTGGCTTCGATACGCCGAAGCGGAGGATACGGACGGGATCGTGTTCAACCCCGGCGCCGAGGCCTTTGTTGGTTCGATCAATCCCGACCGATGGAGCATCGTGACGTCGGGCGCCAAAGTAGTTGCCACCGCGCGCCTAGGCGCAGTTGGCCTGAGGCCGAAGTTCGCCGTCTATGCGGACGATGTCGAACGCGGCAAGCCGAATCCGGATCCCTTCTTGCTCGCTGCCAAGCGATTGGGTTTCGCCCCTCAAGACTGTCTCGTATTCGAGGATGTCGCGGCCGGAGTACAGGCGGCCCATGCAGGAGGTATGAAGGCGATCGCCGTAACGGGCGGAGCGGAGCGCCCCGAACTTGCCGCCGCCGATGCCCGAATCCCCCACTTTCTCAATGTCTCGGTACAGGAGACAGGGTCCTCATTGGTCGTCCAAATCGGATGAACTACCTTGATAAAACCATTAATTAGTGCAAGACAATAAGAGCCTTTTGTCTATCGGTACCGTCATAACGCAAAGTTTATAGCCAACTCCGTGGTAACTGGCTATAATATAGATGGCATCGGAACAGTTTGCGCCAAAAAGCTTCGCACTCAGATACGGATTTCCCACGTCAGAGAGCCTTGATTCACGCAGAACGGTTACGGTCGCCCACGGGGAGCGTGGGCAAGGATAGATATGGCAATTAAGACTCTCTATGTAGGGAACATTCCCTACTCGGCGAACGAAGACGAACTCGTTCAGCACTTTGCGGCTTACGGCGGCAAGAATCCACGGATTATTGAAGGTCGAGGATTTGCGTTCGTTGACATCGACTCGGATCACCTGGAAGCGGCTATCGCGGACAAGAACAACTCGGAGATGGGCGGTCGACGCCTGACCGTTAACGAAGCCCGACCTCGCGGTGAGGGCGGCGGTGGTGGCGGCGGCGGCCGTAGCTTCGGCGGCGGTGGCGGCGGCTACGGCGGTGGTGGCGGTGGCGGTCGCGACAGTGGCGGCTACGGCGGCGGCGGTGGCGGCGGCTACGGTGGTGGTGGCGGCGGCGGCGGCGGTCGTGGCGGCGGAAAAGGCGGTCGCGGTGGCGGCGGCGGACGCGGCGGCAGCCGGTACTGATTTAACCGGCGAACAAAAGAAATTCCCTCAGGTCTTATGCCTGGGGGATTTTTGTTGGCAAGCGTCCGCAAGTTAAAAAAGCGTATGCTGTTAACAAGACGCCGCTGCAGTCCAGGCACTGCGAGGTCTGTGACGACGCCAAATCGCCCAAAGGAGGGTTTTAGGTGAAGCAATACACCGCAGATAAAATACGAAACGTTGCTATTGTAGGCCATGGCGGTTCTGGAAAGACGATGCTCGTTGAGCACATGCTCTACACCGCCGGAGCGATCGACCGAGTCGGCAGCGTGGACGCCGGAAACACGCAGAGCGACTACGACCCACTGGAAATCCGGCGCAAGATATCGCTAAGCGCGAGCGTCATGCCGATGGAATGGCATGGTTGCAAGATCAACCTCATCGACGTTCCCGGCTATCCCGACTTTATCGGAGACCTTCACGGGGTAGCGCGCGTGGTCGAATCGATGATTATCGTGTGCGAAGCAAAGCGAGACATCGATGTTGGATTCGAACTCGCGATGGAAGTCGCTCAGGCGCACGGCCTCGCCACATGCATTTTTGTCAATAAGCTCGAACGCGACAACGCCGACTTCGACGGCTTGATGGACACGCTTCATCAGCTTTATGGCCGCAAAGTTGTCAACACCCAGATTCCGATCGGTCACCAGGCGGCCTTCTCAGGCGTGCTCGACCTGCTGAATATGAAGGTGTACAAGGGCCGAGACCGCGGAGTCGACGTCGAGGAAGCGCCATCCGGATATGCCAGCGAGGCAGCCGAAAGGCGCGAGAAGATGATGGACGCGGCAGCCGAGGGCGACGACGAACTGGCTCTCAAGTACCTTGAGGGCGAGCAGTTGACCGAGGAAGAGATCGAGCACGGCCTACTCGTCGGAATCGAAACCGGTCGCGTTATCCCGGTACTGGTCGGATCGGCAATGAGCGGCATCGGAGTCGCGACGCTGCTTGACCGCATCTGCGGAGAGCTGCCCTCTCCGGTGGACGTACCGAAGGTGTTCGACGGCAAGCCGTTGGCGCCAGATGCAAACGGTCCCTTGGCTGGCTTCATTTTCAAGACGACCGCTGACCCGTTCGTAGGCAAGATCAACTACGTACGCATCTTCAGCGGCTCCATCAAGGTAGACCAGACCGTCCTCAACGTCAATCGCGACATTTCGGAGCGGATTCACAACCTCTTTACACCGCACGGCAAGGGTCAGGAAGCCTCTGTTGGGGTAAGCGCCGGCGATATTGGCGCCCTCGCAAAGCTCGCCGATACCCACACCGGCGATACGTTGACGACCGCCAAGGATCGAATCCAGTTGCCCGGCATCGAGTTCCCTGAACCCATCTATCGGATCGCGGTCAAGCCAGCAACTAAGTCGGACGAAGACAAACTGGGAAGTGCGATTCAGCGTCTCCTTGAGGAGGACCCGACTTTCCGCCATACCCGCGATGCCGCAACGCACCAAGAAATCCTTGAGGGCATGGGCGACATCCATCTGGACACAGTTATCGAAAAACTGAAGTCCAAGTTCGGTGTCAGCGTCATTACCGAGGAAGCGCGAGTTCCCTATCGTGAGACCGTCAAAGGCTCGGCAAAGGCACAGGGCCGGCACAAGCGGCAGACGGGCGGCAAGGGTCAGTTCGGCGACTGTTGGGTCGAGATGGAGCCGCTCGAAAGAGGCCAAGGCTTCCAGTTCGACAACAAGGTCGTCGGTGGCGCCATTCCGAAGAACTTCATCCCCGCCATCGAAAAGGGCATTCGTGAGGCGATGGACGGCGGTCTGATCGCCGGCTATCCAGCCACCGACTTCAAGATCACCGTCTATGACGGCAGCTATCACGATGTCGACTCGAACGAAGCCGCCTTCAAAATGGCTGGCGCAATCGCGTTGCGTGCCGCCGCAGAGAAGGCCCAGGCCGTCATACTCGAACCCCAAATGGGCGTAGAGGTGGACGTTCCTGACGAATGCGTGGGCGACGTAGTCGGTGACCTAAACGGACGCCGAGGCAGGCTGCAGGGCATGGACCCGGTTGCTCCCGGCAAGACGAGAGTCCGCGCGATCGTCCCAATGGCAACGATGATGCGCTACGCACTCGACCTTCGCTCAATCACAAAGGGCCGCGGCCGATTCCGCCAGTCGCTCTCCCATTACGAGGAGATGCCGTTCCCAGAGCAGCAAGCCCTCGTCACCGAGTACGCCAAGCAGCGTGCCGAACGCGAAGATCACTAATCCCCGGTAGAAAGTGCGCCAGACATGGTGGCCGGTTCTTTGAACCGGCCACCTTCCAATATTGCAGGGCAAACTAGCTCACACGATGGTTGAGGCTCCTATCGACGACTATTGCTTCGCTCCTGTTTGCGATCATTGCGTCGTTGCGTGACACTCTTACCGAACTGGGAAGCTGTCTTCGAAGCGGGCGGGAGTCGATTATCCGATGACGGATTCCTATCGTTCAAGGACGCAATTGAGCCAAAGCTCACGCACCGCAGAACACACGTTGCCCTCATGGCCCATGAATTGAGAACAGTATCTTCTCTTTCCTGAAACCTTAGCAAGGACTTGAGCGTTATATACTCATGTAATTGAGCGGCAGAGTGATATGGCGAAAGACTACTATCAGATATTGGGTGTGACGAGGAAGGCGGATGAGAAGGAGATCAAATCCGCATACCGAAAGCTGGCCCGCAAGTACCATCCCGACGTCAACCCGAATGATAAGGCCGCAGAGGCGAAGTTCAAGGAGATGAGCGAGGCGTACGAAGTCCTCAGCGATCCCGAGAAGCGACAGATGTACGACCAGTTCGGCGCGAACTGGGAGCACGCTCAGCACTTCAATCCGCAAGGCAGTGGCGCTGACTTCGGCGATTTCCAGCATGTCGGTGGCGCCGGAGGCTTCGAGTCGATCTTCGAGCACCTCTTCGCGGGCGGAAGGGGCGGCGGGCCGCGCATGAACATGAACTTCAACGACCTCGAGACGATGCAGCCTCGCGACGTCGAGAAAACGGTGGAGGTCACGCTCGAAGAGATCGACACCGGAACTCAGCGCGTCCTCACTTACCAAACGATGGACGCGAGGAGGCTGCGAGAGGGGTTCACGTCCGAACCAACGACAAAGAAGGTCGAAGTGAAGATCCCGGCCGGCATCTCGGACGGCAAGAAGCTACGGGTGCCCGGCAAGGGCGCGGCCGGACAGAATGGAAAGGCTGGCGACCTATACGTCTCTGTCAAGTGGGCGCCACATTCAACGTTCAAACCGGTCGGCGAAAGCCTGGAGGTCGAGATACCGGTGCCCTACACAACCGCCGCCCTCGGCGGAGAGATCCGCGTGCCTACCCTTCGCTCTGCCGTCAACATGAAGATCCCCGAAGGTACTCAAAACGGGCAGAGTTTCCGGTTGGCCGGGCAGGGCATCAGTAACCTCAGGGGATCCCGGGGCGACCTCTTCGCCAAAATAAAGGTGGTCATTCCGAAGAAGCCGTCTGACCGCGAGAAGGAGCTCCTTCGCAAGATTGCCGAACTCGAAAGGGTGACGGCGTGAGAACGGACAATCAGCCGGTCTACATGATCGGCGTGGCCGCCAACCTCTGCGGAGTTCACCCCCAGACGCTGCGCCAATATGAGCGGCTCGGTTTGGTGATCCCTTCAAGAGCTGGAGCCAAGAATCGGCTATACAGTGAATCCGACATCAAGCGGGTCCAGCGCATCCAGAGATTGACCCAGGAGATGGGCGTCAATCTAGCGGGAGTGGAACTGATCCTCCGATTGCTGGACGATATGGAGGATATGCGCAAGGATATGGAACGTCAGTTGGAGGAATATGTCACTGAGGCCGAAAGGCGTATTGTGCACATGATGGACTCGCCCAAAACACCGGTGCGTAGAGATGAACGCCTCTTGCCTGTTCCCAACATACGGCTCCGAAAGTTGGAACTCTAGCGCCTATACAAATCCAAGCGGCGCCGACTCAGCAGGTTTCTCCGGCGGCTTTGTCGGTTCGGAACGTCCGGGTTCGCCGTCGTGGTTCTCTAGCGTCGCTATCAGCCACTCTGGGGGATTTTCGCTATGTGCTTGATTGATTTCCATATCGATCGACCTCTGCGCGGGTTATTACCTACTACTGGGTTGAGCCGCACAGGAGTTTCACAGTCCGTGGCTTGAGTTTGGGACAGCCGCGAACCGCCATAGCTTAGACAACTTTAGGTACCTAAAAGGTTTTGGGGCAGGCTAACAAGTTAGCCTGCCCCAACCGAACCTTAGAGGATTCTTCCCTACTATTCTTGGTCTAGCGCTTCTTCGTCGGCAGCCATGTCGGCCAACGACGGGAACGAGAGCGAACTGATATTGTCGTCGATTCCTCGATCGTCTGCCTCGACAAGCGCGGTAAGCGATTGCTCGGCCCAGGTCGGCCCACGCTGAACGTCGACTGCAACGTCGCGGTAGTACTTGACGCCGGTTCCCGAGGGAATCAGGCGACCAATGATCACGTTCTCCTTCAGGCCCACTAGGTGATCTTTCTTTCCACGAACTGCTGCCTCGGTGAGGACGCGGGTCGTCTTCTGGAAGGATGCCGCCGACAGGAACGAGTCCGTCGCCAAGGACGCTTCCGTGATACCAAGCAGAATCCAAGTTGCCGTCGATTCCTTGGGATCGCGTTCGATATTCTCGCTCGTGATCGGGTCGACATACTTGATCCGCTTTCCGGCCTGAATCAACTGACGAACGTTTTCGTTCGCGCGCTGATAGCTAAACCGGTCGACGATCTGTCCGGGCAAGAACGGCGTGTCCCCTGGCTCCTTGACCTGCCTCTTGCGAAGCATCTGCCGAATGATGACCTCGATGTGCTTGTCGTTGATGTCGACGCCTTGGCTCTTATAGACGCTCTGCAGGTTCTCGACGAAGTAATCGTAAACTGCAGCCGCGCCAGCAAGCTCCAAAACCTCGTGCGGATCGCGAGGACCTTCGGTAAGCGGGTCGCCCTTGATGACGCGGGTTCCCCGGCTGACCGGCAGCTTGCCAAGCGGCGGTACCAGGATCGGATAGAAGATGTTGACCTTGTCGACTTCGGCCTTTCGCAGCACTGCGAGGGTCGCAGTTACTAGTTTCTGACCGACGATCTTCTGCAAACCGCCGTCGAACTCTCCGAACTCGTTCTTCGGCCAAGCCTGAATGTCGCCAACATATGCATCCTTGATCGCGGCAGCGACCGGCACCGTCGCTTCAACGATAACCCAACGGCCGAAGCTAGATTCGCGAATATCGCGAACTACTCCAGTGACCGGACAGATGATCGCCTTTCCACGAGGTTGCCGCCGTGCCTCGAAGATCTCTTCGACGCGGACGATTCCGGACGACTCACCCGTCCAAGCATAGAAGAACGTCTTTCGAGACCGCTCCCAGAGCTTCTTCGAGTCGCTATCCGCTTTGTCGGCCGCCTTTTGAGCTGCCTTCGTAGCCCGCTCCGTCTTTCGCTTCACCTTGGGATCGGCAGAATCCGGATCCGACTGAGTGATCGTCAGAGGGGCGCTTTCCTTATTCTGGAAGAACGACTTGACCACGCTCTCCTGATTCTCAAGGAGCTTAGTGGGGTCGAACTGCTTCATGTCGGTGTCGGTAGCGACCGCAAAGTCCTCCATGAACTGGCGGATGAACTTACCGGTCTTGTACTGGTTCGTACGAGCGATCGTGGCCGATCCAGCGACGCCTCCAGTGTGGAACGTACGCATGGTGAGCTGCGTTCCAGGTTCACCGATGGACTGCGCGGCGATGATCCCGACCGATACGCCGACCTCGACGTTGCGGCTCGTGGACAGATCCCATCCGTAGCAGACCGAACAGATTCCCTGCTCCAGTTCGCAGGTCAACGGGCTGCGGATCATTACGCTCAGGTATCCGTGCTCGTCGATCTCGAAGCCAAAGCCTCGATAGCGATCGACGATCGCATTACGTTCGGCATCGCTATCCGTCGCCGAGTACTCAGCCACGAATCGGTTCTCGATCTCGGCAATCCGTTTCGCGCTGTCGCGAGTAATCGACTGCTGGTACGAAGTCAAAGCAGCGCCGGTATCCGGATCGGTGATCGAGCAAAGAGCCGCCCGACCGAAGATGCGGTCCGAGATCTGTTCGATCGCTTCACCTTGATCGGTGATGCGGTGAGCGAGAATGCCATCAGTTGTAAGGCAGTCGGACGCCTTGACGATCACGTCCTGGGCGACGTCGCAAAGACGTCGGGTCAGGTAGCCCGCGTCCGCAGTTCGAAGCGCAGTATCGGCAAGTCCTTTACGGGCTCCGTGAGTCGTAACGAAATATTCAAGCATGCTCAGTCCCTTGTGGAACGAGCTCTTGACCGGCAGCTCATAGATAACCTCGTTGAACTGGTTAAACATGAGGCCGCGCATCCCGGCGAGCTGAGCGAGCTGCTTGACCGAACCACGAGCGCCGGAGACCGTGGTAATCGCGAGCGGGTTGAATTGCTTCAGTCCGTTCACGATTTCCTTTCCAATCTCGTCGTACGTGTCCGTCCAGAGTTTGACCAGCGTCTGGGTCATTTCGTTATAGGTGAGCATTCCCCGGCGGAACTGCTGAGTGATCCTGGTGGAGCGGTCATCCGCTTCCTTGATCATCTCTTCGCGCCTCTCCGGCGGGTCCATGTCGGTGATGGCAACCGAGAGGCCGTATCGAGTCGCCCACTTGAAGCCCATGTCCTTCATGTCGTCCAGAAGTCGGATCGTCGCTCCGACGCCCGCTCTTCGGTGGCATGTGAGAATCATCTCCGACAGCGCCTTCTTGTTGAGCTCTACCTTGAGGAACTCGTCTGAATGTCGAAGCGGATAGGGCAAGATCGTATTGAGCACGAGCTGGCCTGGCGTCACGGTAGCGACGAAGGTCTCGAACTCTTGCGGCGACGCCACGAGTTCTTGGAAGTCCTCGCCATCCTCCGTTTTGGAGATCACTCGCGTGAACTCTACTCCCGTCAGAGGGTCGCGATAATCGACCTCTGCGTCAGGACGATACACCGGACGGGTGATGCGACACTTGAGCGGCGAGTTCGTCGCGATGCGCTGCTCCTTGATCGGAGTGTCGAGCGCGGCGATCGCCTCCTCGGGGCTGCCGTACACTTTCGGTGCAGGATTCTTCTCCGGATCTTCCTTGTGAAGTCTGTCCTGCTCCTTGATGGCTTCCCTTGCTTCGGCCGACACGAAAGTCAACGCATAGTTGCCAAGAATAATGTCCTGAACGGGAGCACATGTCGGCCTTCCGTCAGCCGGCGAGAACAAATTCTGCGTCGACAGCATCAAAACGCGAGCTTCCGCCTGAGCCTGAGTGCTCAGTGGAATGTGAACCGCCATCTGGTCGCCGTCGAAGTCCGCGTTATAGGCGTTACAAACGAGTGGATGAACCTGGATCGCCTTTCCGTCGACTAGAATCGGCTCGAACGCCTGAATTCCAAGCCGGTGGAGGGTTGGCGCACGGTTCAGGAGGATTGGATGCTCCTTAATAACCTCTTCCAAGCCGTCCCAGACCGCTGGATGCATCCGGTCGATCATTCGCTTAGCAGTCTTGATGTTCTGCGTGATCTTCTTCTCGACCAGGCTCTTCATCACGAAGGGCTTGAAAAGCTCGAGCGCCATCTCCTTCGGTAGACCCGCCTGGTGAAGCTTGAGATGCGGACCAACCACGATAACCGAACGGCCAGAGTAGTCGACGCGCTTACCGAGGAGGTTCTTTCGGAAGCGTCCTTCCTTGCCCTTGAGCATATCGCTTAGCGACTTTAGCGGACGAGAGTTAGAGCCTACGACCGGACGAGCACGACGGCCGTTATCGATTAGCGCATCCACGGCTTCCTGAAGCAATCGCTTTTCGTGATTGATGATCGACTCAGGGGCATGAATCTCGATGATCTTCTTCAACCGGTTGTTTCGGTTGATGATGCGCCGGTACAGATCGTTGAGGTCGGAGGTCGCGAAACGGCCGCCGTCCAACTGGACCATCGGGCGAAGCTCAGGCGAGATGACGGGCACGATGTCGAGAATCATCCACTCCGGCCGACTCTTCGAACTGATGAGAGCTTCGGTGACTTCCAGTCGTTTGATCGCACGGGCGCGACGCTGACTCGTCGTCATGATAATCTCTTGGCGTAGTCCGCGTGCAAGACGCTCCAGGTCGACCCGATTGAGAAGTTCCTTGATCGCTTCGGCGCCGATGTTCGCGCGAACTAGGCTTCGGAGGTCCTTCTTAAGACTGTAACCTACGCTATCGAGGAGCTTGGACACCGCACGATACTTGTCTTCGTCGATGAGCTGATTGCGCTCTAACTTACCTAGGATGTCGACTGCAAGGTCTAGGTCCTTGAGCCTATCGTCGGCATCGCGATACTCAGCCTTGATTCGGTCGTTAACCGCCTTGGCTCGTTCTCGGGCGAAGACCTCGTCATACTCCTCACGGTTGTTGTTGAGGTCGTCGGCGAAACGGCGGAAGGACTCCTCTTCCAGTTCTCGCATCTGCATCTGCAGGTTGGCCTTCTCGCCTTCTACTGCAACGCGGATCTCAGGCAGGATCTCCTGGATCTTTTCGTTCTCGATGTCGATGATGATGAAGCTGGCGAAGTAGATGACCTTCTCGAGCAGCCTCGGCGAGATATCGAGGATGAGCGAGAGAGGCGAGGGAACGCCCTTTAGGTACCAAATATGGCAAACGGGCGCGGCCAGTTCGACATGACCCATCCGCTCGCGACGCACCTTGCTTCGTGTGACTTCGACGCCGCAACGCTCGCACACGATTCCCTTGTACTTAATCTTCTTATATCGTCCGCAGGCGCACTCCCAGTCCTTGACGGGACCGAAGATGCGCTCGCAAAACAGACCGTCACGCTCAGGCTTGAACGTGCGGTAATTGATGGTCTCGGGCTTCTTGACTTCGCCGTGAGACCATCCCATGATGTCTTCACTGCTCGCGATTCCGATTCTGATCTTGTCGAACAGGCTGACGTCTGCCATATATCTTTCTTATCTCCTCAATCCCGCCCGAGGCGAACGGGTTCCAACTGATTCACACTTAGCTTGCCGGAGTCGTGCAACTGCTCCTAAATTGAGCGCAGCCGCCGAGTACTCGGTTTTCCTCTCGATTCGGAGTGCCGTCCGACCATCTCGTGGCCAAACGGCACAACCGGTTAGTTGAAGAATCCGACCGAGCGGGCCAGGCGCATATCGTCGCCGCCGTTCAGCTCGTCCAGGTCCTTCAATGGCAGTTCCTTGTTGCCGACGTCTTCGACCGCAACCTTTAGACAGAGAGACCGAAGCTCGTTGCCAAGAATCTTGAACGACTCGGGGATTCCCGGTTCGGCAAGGGTCTCGCCCTTAACGATGCTTTCGTATGCCTTGACGCGTCCGTTGACATCGTCCGACTTGATCGTCAGCAGTTCCTGCAGCGTGTAGGCGGCGCCATAAGCCTCAAGCGCCCAGACCTCCATTTCGCCGAATCGCTGACCGCCGAACTGGGCTTTACCGCCAAGGGGCTGCTGCGTAACGAGCGAGTATGGGCCGATGGAACGAGCATGGATCTTCTCGTCCGCAAGGTGTTCCAGCTTCAACATGTAGATCATTCCGACCGTAATGTTGTTCGGAAGCTGCTCACCCGTAAGTCCGTCTCGGATCGTACTCTTGCAGGTTCTCGGATCAATTCCGGCTCTGCTGAACACGTTCCGCTCGATCTTCTGGGCGATCGCCTGGTAGATCTCGGCACCGGCAGCGATCGGTTCTTCGCCAACCTCGTCCTCGGGAGTCTCGGGAACGAATGTCTCAAGGTCCACTTCGCCAAGCTCGGCAAGCGTCTTGACCGGCTGAGCCCCCACGATTCGAGAGATTCGCTCGAGACCGTTTTTGCCCAACTGCTGCAGCCGCTTCTCGACCCGCACCATCATCTGGTCGAAAGTATCGTCCTTCTCGAAGCGAATATCGAGAAGTAGCTCGGCATTGATATAGGCCGCAAGAGCCTGACCACGCATGTGGTTGGCCAAGCGATCCATCTCGCCAAGGATCTCCAACTCGGTCGCTCCTTCGAAAGCCGGGCAGCGGTACTCGATTCCGAGGTGCTTACCGACGTAGCCAAGGTGCGTCTCGAGAATCTGGCCGATGTTCATACGGCTCGGAACACCCAAGGGGTTAAGCACGATGTCGACCGGAGTTCCGTCCGCGAGGAATGGCATGTCTTCCGCTGCCAATACCTTGGAGATGACGCCCTTATTGCCATGGCGTCCGGCCATTTTATCGCCGACCATGAGCTTGCGCTTCTGAGCGACATAGACCTGTACCGTCATGTTAGTGCCGGCGGGAAGTTCGTCTCCGGGGATCTGAAGCAACGGCTCGTCGGTGCGATCGCACACAAGTCGCTCGCGCTTCTTACTTTCCTTATAGATGTAGTTAATCGACGGGCTCAAGTACTTGTAGCGACTGAAGACCTTGACGTCGACGATGATTCCCTTCTCGCCATGAGGCAGTCGAAGCGAGACGTCCCGCGTCTCTTCCGCCTTCTTGCCGAAGATCGCGATGATCAGCCTTTCTTCGGCAGTCATTTCGACCTGTCCCTTGGGAGCGACCTTTCCAACGAGAATGTCTTCCGGTCGAACCTCAGCGCCGATTCGGATGATTCCGTTCTCGTCCAAGTCCTTCAGTGCGTCCTCGCCAACGTTTGGAATGTCTCGGGTGATCTCTTCCGGTCCCAGCTTGGTGTCAACGGCTTCCGTCTCGTGGCGCTCGATGTGGATCGAAGTATAAACATCGTCCTTCACCATGCGCTCCGAAATGAGGATCGCGTCCTCATAGTTGTAGCCGTTCCAGGGCATAAACGCGACAAGCACGTTCTTGCCAAGGGCCAACTGGGCGTTGTCGCAGCAGGCGCCGTCCGCAAGCGGGTCTCCCTTCAGCACACGCTGCCCAAGATCAACGACCGGGCGATGCGTAAAGCAGGTCGACTTGTTGCTCTGCACCATGTGCATCAACGGGTACTTATCCAGACCGCCGTCGTCGTTTCGAACTCGGATCTCCAAGGATGTGACGAACTCGACCACGCCGGAGTTATGGGCGACGACCGCCGCTCCGGAGTCGACCGCCGCAACCCTCTCGTATCCAGTGCCAACCAACGGGCGCTCTGACCGAAGGGTCGGAACGGCCTGGCGTTGCATGTTCGCACCCATAAGGGCTCGGTTTGCGTCATCGTTCTCAAGGAACGGAATCAACGCGGTGGCAACGGAGATGATCTGGACCGGGGACACGTCCATGTAGTCGATCTTGTCGCGAGTAGTCAACGGATAGCTTGCGCCTCCAATGTCTCCTCCCGCACAACGGCACTGCACGCGCTCGTTTACGATCTTGCCCACTTCATCGGTTTCGACGTCGGCCGGCAGAACCAACTGCCCGGTCTCTTCCTGGGCGGTCAAGTAAACGATATCGTCCGTCACGTGACCGTTGGTCACCTTTCGGTACGGCGTCATGATGAAGCCGAATTCGTCGACACGGGCATGAGTCGTGAGCTGCGAGATCAAACCGATGTTCGGACCTTCAGGTGTTTCAATCGGGCAGATGCGACCATAGTGGGATCGGTGAACGTCGCGAACTTCGAGCTTGGCGCTCGTTCTCTGCAGACCTCCCGGTCCGAGAGAGGATAGACGACGCTTGTTCGTAATCTCCGACAGTGGGTTGGTCTGATCCATGAACGTCGACAGCTGGTTGCTGCTGAAGAAGCTCTTGATCGAGGCGCTGACCGGCTTGACGCTAAGGATAATTCCGGGCAGGAGGTTCTCCTGGTCGGTCGACGTCATGCGCTCGCGGGCAACTTTCTCCATACGGACGAAGCCCAAACGAAGCTGGCTCTGAAGAAGCTCGCCGACGCTACGGACGCGCTTGTTCTTCAGGTCGTCGATGTCGTCTCTCTCCGCTTCGCGCTGAACGTACGGAAGCATCGCCTGCAAAATACCGGCGAGATCCTCCGATGTCAGGCTGCGCGTGTTGAGCGGCACATCGATCTTGAGCTTTTGGTTCAGGAATCGGCGACCGACCTTCCCGAGGTCGTACCGCTTGACGTCAAAGAACAACCCGTAGACGAGTTGCTTCGCCGCCTCCTCATTTGCCGCCTCGCCTGGCCTGAGCCGCTTGTAAATGTCGAGCAGCGCCTCACGAGAGGTGTGGGTTGGGTCAGCATCCAAAGTGGACTCGACGAGGCCCAAGACATCGAGCACGCGAAGCGAGCCAAGCTTGAGCGACTCAATCTTCTTGGCGGTTTCCCGCTCGATCTTGTCGCCTTTCTTGACGATGAGCTCTTCCCCGACCACGAGATCCTCAAGCACTCGCTTGCCGATCAACGTCTCAACGTCGGGTTCCTCCAACGTGACCTCCTTGCTGAAGGCCCGAAGAATATCCTCGTTCGTACCGAGAGGCGTCTCGGCCAGAATCTTGGTGCTGCGAATGGCGTCAGGGAGTGCCCCAACGATTTCGGCGGTCAGGAGAGTTCCGGACTCGACCAGGACTTCGCCGGTCTCGGTATCGACGATCGGCTCCACCGCTCGCTTACCAGCTGCCGCACTCACCAGTGTGTGCGACCTGCCGCGACCCTTCTCGAAATAATAGAGGGCCTTGATCAGCTGCGTCAACGGCAACTTCTTAGTCTGACTGATCTGCGTTCGAACGACGAAGTTCGCATCCGATTCGACTTCAAGCCACGGCCCCTCGTTCGGGATGACCCGAGCCGAGACAATGACCTGCATCGAACTGTCGACGCCTTCTTCGAAATAAAGACCGGGTGACCGGCTGAGCTGACTGACGATGACCCGCTCACGGCCATTGATAATGAACGTGCCCTTATCCGTCATCAAGGGCAAATCGCCAAGGTAGACCTCAGACTCAATGACCTCACGCTCTCGGCCCCCAAAGCGAACGATCGCTTTGATTGGCGCCTCAAACGTCATGTCACGGTCCCGGCACTCTTGGATCGAGTACTTGGGTTCCCCAAGAGTAAAGCTGACGAGTTCTATGTAGTTTGTCTGTGTGAAATCCCAGATTGGGCTGAAAGTTGTGAATAGTTCTGGGAGTCCCTCTTCCAGAAACCACTTGTATGAGTTAAGCTGTAGTTCGATTAGATTAGGGACCTCAAGGAACCGGCCGATTCGCTTTGAGGTCGGCTGAATAATTCTCATCAAGCCTCCGGACGTGTGTGCGCGAACTTTCATCATACCTTGTCGCACCTATGAAGTCAACGAATTCCATGTCTTGACAAGCCGAATATAAGCTGCTCTGAGAAATCAGCGCCATTTACCGGCAATATGGGCCGCTCGCCGATTATATGCGCCTTGCGCTAACGAGCCCCCCCTAAGCCTGAGGTCCCAAGCGATTCTTTAGCGACTGATCGTCGTCCGCTCGCTGGAGCAACCGTCGATGCATCGTGGCCACGTCATCCAAGACGATAGCCTGCTGGGCTATCAACTGCCGCAACTCGGCAATCTCGTGTTGCATCCGCAACTCCGATTCGTTGGTGGATCCTCGCTTGGCAATCTCCGCCATCTTTCGGGCGTGATAGGTTCCGATAAGGGTCAGCGGTATGGACAAGGCCATCGCGACGATCAAGAAGATGAAGAAATCAGCCATTACTCGTTCTCTCCAGCCTTTCTTGTAGACCTGGCTCCACGGGTCGTCTTTGGCTGGTCGAAAGCGTATCCATCGCGATCATTTGCTGATGGATCATCTGCTTTAGTTCGTAGACTTCGTTCCGCAGCTGGGCCACTTCCGCCTCGTGCCGCTTGCCAGATCCGTGAATGATCTCGGCCATCTTCTGTTGGTGCTTGGTCAGGATCGCCACAATCGGAATACATGCCAGCACGACAGGGATCATTACGGCAAGCGTCTCAGGGCTGAACAAGTCGGCTAACGGTAGGTAAATCAACATCTCCACACCCTGCGCAAGTACTTAGGAATTACGTGCATCCACTCCAAAGGATGCAGCCAAGTTTACAGCTTCTCGCACCGTGAAACGGCCCTCGTAGATGGCACGGCCCACGATTACGCCTTCGGGACGCTTAATTGCTCGATGATAGAGCAGCTCCAGATCTGCGAAGCTGCCGATGCCGCCGCTGTTGATGATCGGAATCGCAACGCTGCTCGATACCTCGTCCAGAAGCATCAGGTTCGGACCGGTAAGCATTCCGTCCTTTGAAATGTCCGTCAAGATGATCCGCCTGGCCCCAAGCGTTGCCATCTGTTGCGCCAGTTCGACCGCGCTTCGCCGGGATTGCTCGGTCCATCCCGAAACGGCGACCATCCCATCCCGTGCGTCGATTCCAGCGACCACCGCTTCTCCAAGAGTATCGAACATCGTTTGGGCCAGACTTGGGTCCTGAACCAGTTTCGTACCGACGACTACACGGCTTGCGCCTGCATCGAGCAGCCTTCGCGCCGCTTCCAGACTCCGCACTCCTCCGCCGACCTCAATCGGGATACCGACTCGTTTGGCGATTTCGGAGATTATCGGCCAATTCGTGGGCTCCCCGGACTTGGCGCCATCGAGATCCACAATGTGAATCCACTGCGCGCCCTCGCTCTCGAAGGATTGAGCCACCTCCACCGGATCTGAGTTGTAAACCCGCTCTTGGGCATAGTCCCCTTGGGTGAGACGTACGCAAAGGCCGCCTCGTATGTCGATGGCAGGAAGAATCAGCATTCCAGAAAGTTCTTAAGGATACGCAAGCCGACGGTGCTGCTCTTCTCAGGGTGAAACTGGGTTCCCCAGACGTTCGCCCTTT
>JARLGV010000120.1 GCA_031292555.1 Fimbriimonas sp. | reverse complement strand
GCTTGCCGGTCGCGAGTTCGAGGTGATCCCGCTGCCGGGTGTCACGTGCGGCCAGGTCGGCCTCGCCACCACGTTGAGCAACGGCTGCCGGATCGTATTCTGTGCCGAGGCGATTCATTCGCCTGGCCGCTTGGCCCGCATCGCCCCGCTTCAATACAACTACAACGACCTTTCCGGGGCGATCGGCGCCTACGCCTCGGCGCGCAGGCTCTCCGAGCTAAACGTCGATGCGCTTCTCCCCAGCCTGGGCGAGCCGATGCTGGACCACTGCGAGGATGCGCTCAGCAGGCTCAGGACGAACATCGAAGCGATGGTATCGGTACGGCCGTGGGGCGCCGGCATGGTCCGCGAGTTCGAAGCCGAAGACCTGGAGCAGGTCACCGAGCATGTCTGGCTCGACCGGAAATCCGTGGCCAACACTTGGTTCCTCGTGGCGGATTCCGGCAAGGTCATGGCGATCGACTACGGCTACGACATCGCCATGGCAGGAGGCTGGCCGGGCTACCCGAAGAAGGATCGACGACGTGCCCTGCTCCACGGGCTCAAAAGTCTGGAGGCCCGCGTCGGCGCGAGACGAATCGACGTGGTGCTTGTCAGCCACTTTCACGACGACCATGTCGCCGGGATTCCGGTCCTTCAGCGCCTGCACGGAACCGAGTGCTGGGCACCGGCGAACTTCGCGGAGTTGCTGGAGCATCCGGAGGCCCATACCTTCCCCTGCGGGTGGCCGTTTCCGATCACCGTCCAGAGAAAACTGGACCTGGACCAGACGTTCGAGTGGGAGGGATTCGTCTTCCACCTCGCTCCGATGAGCGGCCACACCCGATTTTCAGCCCTCATCGGGTTCGAAGCGGACGGCAAGAGATTCGCCCATACCGGCGACCAATACTTCTTCGGCGAAGGCGTCGAGTCGTTCGAGAAGAACTCACGGATGCAGAACCACGTTTACCGAAACGGCGCTCTGCTCGACGGATACGAACAGAGCGGCAAGTGGATGCTGGATTGGCGTCCCGATATCGTCCTTCAGGGGCACCAGCCTCCGATGTTCACGGACGAGCACTTCTTCCGTCACATCGCGGAGTGGTCACACGACTATGCCGATTTGGCCCGAGATGTCATGCCGTTGGGAGACGATGAGACCCATTTCAACCTGGACAGTTGGGGAGGCTGGATCTGGCCCTACCGAATTGTTCAGGATTCGCTGGAACCCTTCACCGTCGAGGTGACGGTTCGGAACCCTCTTCCCTATGCGGCAACCCTAGCCGTCGAGTTGCAGGGACCGATCGGGTGGTCAACAACTCAAGAGACTCTCTTTGCCGGTCCAAGGCGCGAAGTCCGGTGCCAGTTGACCATGACTCCCAACGCCCGTTGCCGGCGACAGCCGATCGCGGTCAGCCTCGTCGCGGATGGCAAGCCGTTCGGCCAAGTAGCGGAAGCCCTGGTGACGATCGGCAACGGCTCCGTCTGGTGATCAGTAAGCCAGGCGCAGCCAGGGCAAGGCTCGAAGGTTTCGATCCGAAGTAGCGAGTAGCCCGTTCATCGCATGGGCGGTCGCCGCTATGAAGCGGTCGGCCGGGTCCTCGTGCTCAAAGGGCAGCGTGCGGCTTAGGGCGGCGATTTCGGCGGTCAATGGCGCTTCGTTGAACCCGCTCGATTGCAGGTACCCCCGCAGCATGCGCTCAGGCCTTCCCTCTCTAAACTGGATGCGGCCCTTTTCGGCAAGGAGCATCGCCTCCCAGATACAAATCGTCGGCACGTATACGGCTTCTGGATCCCTGGCAAGCAGGTCTCGGACAGTAACAATCAGGCGCGGATCATCCAAGGCATACCAGATGAACACGTGCGTATCCAGAAAGATCACTTGAGAGCGTCCCATTGCACATCGATGGGTTCCATGATGTCGCCTACAATGACCATCTCGCCTTTTGCCATTCCCGGACCCTTCCGAACGGGTTTTGCTTCGTACGGGGCTCGCAATTCGGCGACTACCTGGCCGCGCTTGGTAATCGTAACCACTTCGCCTGTACGGTTGACCTGATCGAGGATCTGAAGGCACTTTGCCTTGAATTCGGTTGCAGTGATGGTCATGTATCAAAGTATACAGTCATATGACCAGTCACATGACTGGTCATATGAGATTGTAAGTAGTCGGGCATCGGCAATGCCGCCAAGAAGGAGTCGTACCCGCCGAGACCGTCATAGCGAGCCGTGTTATAATGGAAGCGTTATGTCAACCGTACACCCAGGTCTCGGCAATCTGACCTCTTCCAACCGATGCTCGTCGGTGTACTTTTGGTGGTTTTTTACGTCCTCGACCTAACGCCGGGAACCACCTTCGCTGACCAGACAAGGGCTCTCCCGACGAACGGGAGGGCCCTTCTTAGTTTTCTATCGAGCATCCGCCATGTCATCCATCACCCAACCATCCACTTGCCGTTATACGCTCTCCGTGACCCTCGACGACGATTTCTCGTCGACCGAGACCCTCCTTCGCCGACTCTCCTCAGCGGGGATAGTCGTGCGCTCGTGGCGGCTGGCTTCTACCGAATGGCCCGGACAAACCCGTCTCATCGTGGACCTATCCGGAGATCGACGGCAGGTCTTCGAGATCGCAGCGGAGTCGGCATTCGACAGCCGGACTATTCTGATCGATCAGGCAACGGCCGCTCACCTCGAACTGGCAATCATCACGGTCGATGCAAGCGGGGACCGCCAGGACGAAGCGGCATCGCTGCTTGCATCGGCGGGCGGTCAGTTGGTGTCTCTCAAGGACGACCACTTCACCGCTCAGATAACGGGACGGCCCGAGGCGATTGACTCCATTCTCAGCCGACTGGCCGGGCTGGCATCGGTTCGGTCCGTCCGATCGGGAGGGTTGGCGATCCAACTGCCCTAACGGGCAACGTACATTCATAACCGAACGCCGATTCTCCCGACCGATTCGTCAGTACTGCTAATCATGCCGCAGAATCAACAGCGCCGTTGCCGTCGCGGACTTGCCATCGCCCTGGCGGGCTGCTTCGCGATGTCGGCGGCGTTCGCCGACGAGGCAGGAGCCGTCCGAGCCTTCAACCGCGCGAAGCGAACCGAACCCGAGCTATTCGTCTTCCTGAAGCACATGCCCAAGGGTGGCGACCTGCATGTGCACGTGTCCGGAGCAGCCTATAGCGACTACATGCTCGACGCGGCGATCGCAAAGGGGCTGACGTTCGACCCGTCAACCGCCCAATTCGGAACCGATCCAAGCAAGACCCCGGCGAAGCAGCTTCTGACCGATAATGGGCTTCTATACCGGTTTCTCGACGCGGCGAGCATGCGTGGATGGATGGGTGGGGGGCAGTCTGGACACGACCACTTCTTCGAGACTTTTGGGATCTTCGGCGCGGCCCTAGGGGCACGACAGCGCATGGACGTTCTCGAAGAAGTCATCGCCCGCGCCAAGAGCCAGAACGAGCAGTACATGGAGTTGATGACCGGCGTAACGCCTAGTCAGGCGAACACCGCCTACTTCCAGAACCTGCCCGACAGCACTGACATGCCTCATGCTCTATCCGTATTGCGCCCTCGCTTGGTCAAACTGCTGCAAGAAGCCAAGCCGTACTTGGATCAGATGGAAAAGCTCGGGAAGCGCTTGGGGCAGAGTTCGCTGACCTCTCCCGCCAATCCAATGACCATTCGATATATCTGGTCCTGCAATCGACTAAGCACCAACGACGAGTTCTTCGCCCAGGCGGCGGCCGGAATCTACTTGGCGGCCCACGAGCCGCGCATCGTTGCGATGAACATGGTGGCTCCCGAAGACCATCCTCTGTCTCGTCAGAACTTCGCTCGCCAAATGAAGATCGTCGACTTCCTCTGGCAGAGACTTGGCCGTCCTAACCTGACTCTTCACGCCGGGGAACTCACTCCTTCCATCTCGCCTCCCGAAACAATGAAGGACCGCATCCGCAAGACAATCGAAGTCGGGCACGCTCGCCGAATCGGTCATGGCGTATCAATCGCCTGGGAGGACGACGCAGAGGGGTTGATGGCGAAGATGAAGAAGGAAGGGATCGCCGTCGAGATCTGCCTATCCAGCAACGAATCCATCCTCGGCGTCGCCGGAATCCACCATCCGTTGCACTTATATATGGCCCATGGCGTGCCCGTCTTTCTGAACACGGACGACGAGGGAGTGAGCCGGTCCACGCTCACCCTTGAGTACGTCAAAGGCGCGCTCGAGCAAGGCCTGAGTTACACCGACCTCAAGAGGATGGCAAGGAATGCCATCGAATACTCGTTCCTCTCGGGCGAGTCGCTCTTCGAGGGACGCGACTACCGGCGCCCAAAGCCGGCGTTTCACGGGTGCCGCCGCAAGGGATGGGTTCCGAGTCGTCGCGCTCAGGCGCTGATGGCACGATCCGACAAGCTTAGGGTGCAGCTCAGACTGGAGCGAGCTTTCGTCGATTTCGAGAGTCGCTTCCCCTAATCTGCACCGTCGACCGAGTCCATGACGGACAGAAAGGCGTCGACGATGTCGGGATCGAAGTGCCGGCCGCGCTGGTTCTTGATCTCGGCAATTGCCGCAGAGATCTCCCAGGCCGGCTTGTAGGGTCGGGCGTGAGTAAGGGCGTCGAACACGTCGGCGACCGCGACGATGCGAGCCTCGATAGGAATATCCTCGCCGCTCAAGCCCTCTGGATATCCGGTCCCGTCGAACTTCTCGTGGTGCGATCGGGCGATCCGCTCGGCCATTTGCAGCAGTGGCGTCTGGCCGTTCGAAAGTATGTTGGCCCCGGCTACGCAGTGCCTCTGCATCTCGCTGTATTCGGCTGCAGTCAGCTTCCCGGGTTTGAGGAGTACCGAATCCGGCACGCCGATCTTCCCCAAGTCGTGTAGCCGTGCAGTCAGCAGAAGCAGATCGACGGTGCGTTCCGGCAAACCCATGCGCAGCGCGATCGAAGCGGAAAGCTCGCTGACTCGCCGCGTATGCTCGCCAGTATCGTCGTCCCGGCGCTCGCCGGCAAGCGCCAATCGCTCGATTATCTCCATCTGGGATGCTTCGAGTTCCTGAGTCCGGGCACGCACGAGTTCTTCGAGGTTCTGGTTCTTCTCCGTCAGCTGATGATGGAGGTCACGAACAATCAGGAAGTTCTTGACCCGAAGGAGGATTTCTTGAGCCTCGCCGGGCTTGGTCAAGAAGTCGCTTGCCCCGAGTTCCAGTGCGCGCTTTCGTGCCTGCATCGTGGCGTCGGCCGTAAAAACGAGGATCGGTAAGAAACCCTCTGGACCGATTGTGGCGCGGATCGTTTCGAGCACTTCGTACCCGTCGATCCCCGGCATTTGCAGGTCGAGCAGAACAAGATCAGGGCAATTCACGACCGTGTGTTCGATAGCAGCGATGCCGGAGGTTGCCGTAAAAACCTGGGTGTATCCGTCGAGTGCCAGCAGGCGATCCAAGAACCTCACGTTCGCGGGGTCGTCGTCTACGACCAGCAGTTTGAACTCTGACTTGGTGCGGCTCAAGCCGAATGCCCTCCCTGGAGCGCTCCGGCAATTGCGTCCAGCAGTTCATCTAGTACAAACGGCTTGGTCAGAAATCGATATGAGTGGGTTTTGACAATCGAATCCCAGTGATCTGAAAACGCATCCGCGGTTAGGACGATCACCGGGACATGCATTAGCTTGGGGTTGCCCTGAAGCTCCAAGAGCACGTCGCGGCCGTGCATGTCGGGAAGGTGAAGATCGAGAAGAATGACATTCGGCATGAAGTGCCGTGCCAGGTCCAGCCCTTGCCTCCCTTGCATCGCGGTGATCAACTTAATATCAGGGTACCTCTCCAGAACTCTCGCCAAAAGTTTGAGGTTTGTAGGATTGTCCTCAATCGCCAACACCAACCCCACCAAATTCGGTCTCGGTGCCGCTAGTTCGCGGGTGGCTACCTGAGCCGAGTCGAGTGCAAGGGCCGGCTGGCAAAGCGATAGCCCAAGTTTGAACGTCGTGCCGACACCTGCTTGGGTCTGAACCGTCATCACTCCATCCATCGCATCCATCAGCGATTTGGAAAGGGCGAGCCCCAGGCCAGTGCCTTCGATAGCGGTCATTTCTGCTGCCATCCGGTCGAACGGCGTGAATAGCCGATGCATCATCGTGTCCTCGATGCCGATGCCAGTGTCCTCGATTTCGATGTATCCGATTCCCGATCCGTAGACGGAGGCCCGAACCGTGACCTTGCCATTCTCCTTGTTGTATTTGATTGCGTTGGAAACCAGATTGAGCATGACCTGACGCAGGCGATGGTGATCGGCAAGAACGTAAATCGACAGGTCTCCGGCAACCTCCAAGCGAATACCGCGCTCCTTGGCAGCGGGCTCCATGAGAGCGACCGTCTCTTCGATCAGTTCGGCAACCGAGATGGGCTCAAGGGACACGGTCAAGGCTCCGGCATCGATGCGGCAGATTTCCAGCACCTCGTTGATCAGCTTGAGGAGGTGTCGGCCGGCTCGAAGAATGTGATCGACGCTGTCCCGCTGATTTGTGTCGAGATCGGTGAATTCGAGGAGTTGACCGAACCCGAGGATGGAGTTCATCGGTGTTCTCAGTTCATGGCTCATTCGAGATAGAAAATCGCTCTTGGATCGATTGGCCTCCTCGGCGATCTCCTTGGCCACCAGAAGTTGCTCGTTTGCCAGCCCCAATTCCGCCGTTCGTTCCCGAACGCGGCTCTCCAGCCGGTCGAACACCTGCTGAAGCTGCTCTTCGGCATCCTTCCGATCGGTGATGTCCATCCAGACTCCAACGATTCTCAGCGGCGTTCCGTCGTCGTCCAAAGCCACCCGGTTGCTATCTTCGACCCACCGGTACGAACCGTCGGTGTGGCGCAACCGGTATTCGTGCGTCGATCCGGCACCGGCCAGCGCCCTGTTCTTAATAGCCAGAACCTCCTCGCGATCCTCCGGATGCAGGCTGGAAACCCACCAATCGTAAGTTGCCATTTGCGCCGAGATTCCGAGAAGCCGCTCGATGTTGTCGCTAACCAAGGTAGGCACCAGAATGCCGTCCTCAATCTGGATCGAGTAGAGCACAGCAGGACTATGGGCCAGAAGCTGACGCAACTGAAGGTTGGCTTCAGCCAACTCCGCGGATTGTCGTTGGAGAAGCTGATTCGTCTCCTCCAGCTTGTTGACCAGCCGCTCGCTATATTCCTTGAGGACGTCGCTTGAACTCAGGGTTACTACCGCAAGTCTAGAAGGACTCTCGGCCGTCTCCCTAAGAGCTGCAAGCAACGCGCTGTTCGAGACCGGCTTCCGCAGATAGCGGTCGGCGCCCAGATCCATGCAGAGCTTCTCGTCTGCCGGCGACGTATAAGTGGCCGTATAGACGATGAGCGGAACCGAGCGATGCCGCTCATGACGCCTGACCTCGTAGCACAAGCGGTACCCATCGACCTTCGGCATCAGGATGTCCGTGATGATGGCATCCGCGCCTGCCAACTCAAGAGCCACCAGGGCTTGAGCTCCATCGTTGGCCTCGACTACGTCGTGGCCGTCGTCTTCCAGAATCGCGCGAAGAAGCTTGAGATTCGTTCGGTTGTCGTCTACGATGAGGACTTTCAATGCGCTCCCCCTAGGCAGGCAGATCCCTTGCTCGGAGTCGTGCAAGTAGTCACCGCTTGTTCTCTCGGCTGCCGACAACGACCTGAGCTAGGTCCTGCGAAAGCGTTCGCGGGCTGAGCGGCTTTGACAGATAGGCGTCACACCCGCTTTGCAGCGCCAATACTCGGGAGTACTTCTCCGGATAGCCCGTAACTGCGACAATCACGAGATCGGCGGTCGAAGGGTTGGACCGAAGGAGCCTCACGAGCGCCAATCCATCCATCCCCGGAAGAGACATGTCCAGCAGGATCAACTCGGGCTGGTCTCGCTCGATCGAAAGCATTGCAGACTCGGCCCTATTCAGCCGGCTCACGATGTGGCCGTCTGCCGACAGCACGTGGTCGGCGAGCTTCAGTTCGTTCGGTTCGTCGTCGATGACAAGGATTCTCATGGCATTCATCGGTTCTGCTCGGAGCCCCTGCTCGACAAGTAAAAGCGGACCTGTTCAGGGAACCTGCGCGTGTCGATCGGCTTGGTGATGTAGCCATCGCATCCCGCCTCGAGGGCGAGTTCCTCATCGCCCTTCATTGCGAATGCGGTCAGCGCCACGACAACGACCGGCTTGATCGCGGGATTTGACTTGAGGCGACGCGTCAGGGTCAAGCCGTCCATGCCAGGGAGTGCGATGTCCATAAGGATCAAGTCCGGCGAGTTGGCTGCTATCAGTTCTTGAGCCGATTCGGCGTCGTTCGCTCGGATAACCTGGTATCCCTCGAATTCCAGGATGTCGGAGACGAGCTTCAGGTTGGTTGGATTGTCGTCGACCACCAATATGCAGGAAGGCGTCATTGCCGGTCACTCTTGCTTCGAAGTGGCAGTTCGATGGTGAATGTGCTGCCCTCACCGAGGCTGCTCTTGACGTAGATCCGGCCACCGTGCAACTCGACGATCTTTTTCGTCAGGGCCAACCCAAGTCCAGTTCCTTCATACCTTCGGTCCGCGCCCGCTTCCAATTGCTCAAACTCGGCGAACAGGCGTCCCAGGTCTTGGGATCTGATTCCGATTCCAGTGTCCTCAACCTCCAAACAGAAGGCGCCTGCCCCGCTCGGTCGGGCCCGGACATCGACATGACCGTCTTCTGGAGTGAATTTGACAGCGTTGGAAATCAGGTTGTAGAGTACTTGCTTCACCCGCTGCTGATCGAGACAGACCTCGCCGATAGCGTCGGCAATGTCGATCTGGATCACGATGCACTTCTTGCTTGCCATCGGCCGTACGATCGCGCAGACTTCTTGCACGGCATTCATGAGTGAGAATGCCTCGGGCATGAGTTCCATCTTCCCCGCCTCCACCTTGGCGAGATCGAGGACGTCGTTGATCAATTGGAGGAGGTGTCGTCCGCTGTTGAGTATGTCGTTGAGGTACTCCGCCTGCTTGTCGTTGACCACTCCAGGCTTGCCGTCCACGAGGAATTCCGCAAACCCGATAATCCCGTTCAACGGGGTTCGGAGTTCGTGAGACATATTGGCCAGGAACCGGTTCTTTGCCTGGGCGGCGCCAAGAAGCTCGATGTTCTTCTCGTGAAGCACCTGCTCGATCCTCTTTCGAAAGGTGTTGTCGCGAATCGCGCTTGACACTAAGACCCCGCTTTCCGTTTCAAGCGGACTCAGGCTAATTTCCACCGGAAACTCGGTTCCGTCCTTTCGCAACCCGTAGAGTTCGAGCCCGGCCCCCATCGAGCGGGATTGGGGGGCGCCAAAGAAATGGCGGCGATGCCCTCCGTGATTCGACCGAAAGCGCTCGGGGACCAGCAACTCCACCCGCTTGCCCAACATCTCTTCCCGCGAGTAGCCGAAAAGCCGCTCGGTTTGGGAGTTCACGAGCACGATCGACCCTGTCGAGTCAACGATGACCATCGCGTCGGGAGCCGATTCCAAGAGGCCTCGAAACATCGTCTCCGCGCTCTTTCGACCCGAGATGTCCCGGATCGCGCTGATCGCCAAGACCCCTTCATCGGTAACAAGGGGACTCAGGCTGATCTCAACCGGGAATTCGGTGCCGTCCTTTCTCACCGCGAACAATTCCAAGCCTGCTCCCATCGATCTCGGTCGTGGGTTCCGGAAGTAATCGGCTCGAAACCCAGCGTGGCCCGCCTGAAAGCGCGTCGGCAGGAGGACCTCTACCGGCTGAGTGATCAGTTCGCCCGTCTCGTACTGGAAGAGCTGGACGGCATGGCTGTTGGCAAGAACGATACGTCCAGATCGATTGACTACAACGATCGCGTCCGGAGTGGATTCGAGGAGAACGCCAAAGCGGGTTTCCACAACCCGGGCGACCCTCGCGACCTTCATTGCCGTCACATCGGTGAATGTGCATTGGTAGCACGAGTTCTCGCCCGGAGACCCCTCGACGATGCGCCGGGAGACCACCGAATGTACAATCGAGCCATCTCGATTGCGGAGGTCGATCTCGAAGGTGGTGTCCGGCTGCTCGCCTGGTCCAAGCGAAAACTCCCCTTGTCCGACGGCCTCGTCGTAGGGTGCGATGAGGTCCAAAAGGGACCGCCCAATCGCATCCGATGCCTCATATCCGAAGAGAGCCTCGGCACGGCCATTCCACTCAAGGACCGACCCGCCTCTCGAAATCAGAGCGGTAGCCTCCAGACAAGCGGCTACTGAAAGGCGAGTTTCGCTATTCGTCATACGGGCACCTTCGTTGTAAACGCTAACTCGACCAATGACGTCCGATGGGTCCGCGCCACTTAGGCGACCAAAAACCGAACAAGGCGATCCTGGTACTTAAGCTTAGCGCCCTTTAGGTAAAATGCCACGCAGTTTGCGGCCTATTTATTGGCATAAAATTCTATGGTCTCCATGTAACCCTATGTTACACATTCACTGATAAGCAGTTGAGTTGCGGAATAGGCGCCATCGAGGTCCGCCCTCCACCCTCAGCCTTTGGGCGAGCGGAGATGGCAATTACGGTTCGGTGATGGCGTCGAGTCGAGCCAGCAAGCTGCGGCGCGCCGAAAGAATCCAGTCCTCAGACTTTGGAAATGAGGCGTAGTCTTCAATGCCCGATAGGAAGGGATCTTCTCGCGAAACGCCAGCCAAGCGAAGAAGTGTGAAGTCCTGAAGGCTCTCCGCAAACGATTCCCATCGAATCGAATCGATCGGACCATCGGGTCCGGGGTAGACAACGAACGTATCGCCGTACGACCAACCCGGCCACGAGTCGCCGGACTGCTCAGTGTAGGGGTCGATCAATTCGCGAGTCTGGCTTCGATGCCAGTAGTTGTAGCCCCAGTGGAGAAACCCACGCGATCCAAGTCGATAGAACAGCCATCCGGACATTCGGATCTTCACGAGCGGAGTATCGATCAGCCGGTTAAGATAATCGCCTCGTGGCCCCCCACAGAAATAGCACCAAGCCGGAAAGCCCGCTGCCACAAACGCGGGCGCCTCGTCGAGGATCGGAATAGGAAGGTCCACGAGGCCCTCCAGGGCAAAGCTCAATTGACTCAGTGCGTCCATGAACTTCATCCAGGGCGCGAGTTCCCTCATCATTTGCCGTGCCGTCCGGTAGTTCTCGAGGGCCTCGTCTCCGTGAGGCTCATCGCTGATATGGAAGTACGATGCCTCCAAGATTCCTTCTTCGCGGAGGAACGCCTTTAACTCGGGAAGGAATTGTTCCAGGAAGCCACGATAGACGGGCGATGTAGCGGGAGTTTCAGGCGGCCACAACAGCTTCTCGTCTTCCGGTTCGCCTTCGTAGATGCGAATCGCCGAACGGCAGCCCCATTGGGTGAAGAAGTGAGCCCACTCGAATGCTTGGACGCCGCATGCCTTCGCCATCTCGACGAAACGCTTAACAAGGCTCCATTCAAATACGTATCGATCACCGTCTTTGCGAACGCGCACGAGTTGGGTCGGCTTCTTCACGCCGTCGGTGGATGGCGTGAAGATCGGCGTGTGCATGACGTCGTTCCCATGCTCGACCAAGTTGGCGACATACATCTCCAGGATTGGCCAGAAGCTCTCTTCAAACGGCTTGAGCCGATACCAATCGCTCAGGGCGTCGCAGTAGAACCAGTGCGTCACCGGAAAACCCGCTCGTTCGCCAAGCACCGCGCGATGGACGGTCAGGTTCACCACGCAATAGGACACGAACGAATCGCCGACTCGCACCTCGATCGGCACACGGTAATCGCCGGGTGCGATAGAAGTATCCGGAGTCAGGTTGACCCAGAAGGCATTGGTTTCCCAGGCGCCCGCCGTGTACTTGCATTCCGGAAAGAGCGGATCCGGCGCCAGGCCCGGAATGAACTCCGCGCCCTCAAGCTCGCTACGCGGAGTATGGGTATTCAGGTGCTTGACCGACACATAGCCAACCCGTCGCGTCCGGCTGACAACGCCAGCCAACGGCTGGACCGTAACTTCGATTTCGGATGCCTCATCTTGGGTCCTAACGACCACCTGGAACGACACCTTTTCGCCACGAGCAGCATCGATCGAGAGTTCGGAACAGGGATAGACCGTTGATTGAGGATAGAAACGGCGTAACGAGGTGGACAAGGCGACGATGGGTTCAACTGGGGCGGCTGCCATTGCATGCACTTCCGAGAGCCCCGCTT
Source organism: Fimbriimonas sp. (assembly GCA_031292555.1). Taxonomy (GTDB): domain Bacteria; phylum Armatimonadota; class Fimbriimonadia; order Fimbriimonadales; family Fimbriimonadaceae; genus Fimbriimonas. The sequence goes on along the minus strand of JARLGV010000120.1, from coordinate 13,119 downwards.
CCGGGGGCCCTCGGGTTCACTTTACCAGCCGTCAAACCCCTATTTGCGTCAGCGAGACGGCGCTGCCGTGGTCGCTTTGCCGACCGCCTGCCGCTGTATTACGTGATTGGGCAGAATCGCGTCAATCGAGCTGGTTCGGATGGCTCGGTCGACCTGAAACTCGGCAACCCCGACCTGCCGGCTGTTGTCTCTGATCCGCATCTTTGTCTGCCAGTCGAGTAGCGGAATGCGACGATCAAGCTTCCAAACCGGGACCCGAATCGTGAAGCGGTTTGGAATGAACGGCTTGTCGGGGAAGCGAACGGTCTCGACTCGAGCCTGCTCTCCCTTGACGACCAACGAGTTGTGCACGTCCGGCGCGCGGCCGGCCAACGTCGTATATGCCACTTCGGTGTTGTCGAAACCGCCCGAGATACCTGTAATCTCGATCGGCGCCGCCAGCTTGACCGAAATCGGAGGGCGAGGATCCCCGCCGGAAACCACGACGGCGACCATGCCATCGACCGGATCGACTACCACTGCGTGCAGGTTAATTCGGATTCCGGCAACGACCTTGCTCTGGGCTGGCTCACGAAGAGCCTGACTCATTTCAAGGCGTTGCTGCGGGAGGTTGTAGGTAGTGATTCCCGCCTTGATCTCGGGATCGAAGACTGACAGCTCGACCTGTTGCAGGAAAAAGTACCGATGGACCTCCATGAGGCTTCCGTCGGTCCGGATGACATCGCGTTCCAGGGGCAGTTTCGACTTGGCGTCGAATACGAGATCCTGTCGCCCGGGGGCCATTTTGAACGAGTAGCGCATCTTGGCTCCTTCCGCCTCGACGTGCTCCAACTTGAACCCGGCGAATGCCTTGATCCCAACCGGATCGATATCCCAGGCGTCCGAGCCCTTGCTTTCGTCGACGACCTGGTAGCGATTCTGAGGGTGGAACTGGTAGTTCAGGTGGCCGTTAAACCGGTTCTCTGTCCCATCGCGGAATCGCTCGGCAAATTTGCCGGGCGCCCCCCACCGTTCCATTTGAAGGTTCAGTTGCCCATGGGAATCGGGCACGAGGACCTGTTCGTAGCGGGATTCTCGGCCGTTGACTGCGTCGATAACCTCCTGGATGGAGGCTGCATGCAGCGGCCTCGGCCAGAGCGTGACAAGCGCCACGGCACCGATGGCGGCGCAAACTGGAACGTACCGCGAGACCCGGATCGGCGGTCGGCCAGACGGCGCTCGATGCGAAATTGGATCGGACAAATCGCCGATAGCGGAATCATGTTCGCCAACGCTGCGCAGGGCCAAAACTCCGCGACGGATGAACTCCTCGTCTTCAGGCTTCAAGTATGGGTTTTGCTTCAATTTCGTTCTCCTGTCGTTCGTTCAGCAGCATGCACAACCGTCGGCGCGCGTGAAATAGGCGCGACTTAATTGTCCCAACTGGGACGTGGAGTACCTTGGCGACTTCTTCCAAAGGAAGTTCTTCGACTTCGGCGAGCAGAAACGCCTCCTTCAATCTTTCCGGCAGCCTGGTAATCGCGGCGAGAAGGATCTCGGCTTCGATACAGGCTTCGTACGATGGGTCATACGTGGGAGGGACGGAATCGAGGCTCGCCGTCTTTCGCCGTTTGCGCCGCCAGTGGGTGTACTCGTGAAGTGCGATCCGATAGAGCCAGGTGCGCAGAGACGCTTTGCCGCGATACGATGCAATCTGGTTTTTGGCCTGGATGAAAGCCTGTTGAGTGAGGTCTTGGGCGTCTTCGACATGCCGGGTCAGGTGGTGCATGAACCGGTACAGCCGAGCGTAATGCTTCCGCACAAAGCTCTCGGTGGCCTCAGCGTCGCCGGAAGCGATTCTGTGTGCCAATTCTAGGTCGGTCGCGTGAGTCGGTGTCATTGCCTTTGATTCGAACACGGTTACTGAGCCGCCCCGAACCTTTGAGGTTCAATCGTTTTGTGCCCGTCTGTGCGGTAGCTTACTTGGGTTGGTGGAATCAATGAACCCGGACAGCCCCTATCGAACGGTGCGACAACCGCTCTACGCATCCAACGTCGTGGCGACATCCCAACCCCTCGCCGCCCAAGCCGGACTTAGGATGTTGATCGCGGGAGGCAACGCAGTCGATGCCGCCCTTGCCACTGCCATCGCCTTGACAGTAGTCGAACCGACAAGCAACGGCATAGGGAGCGACGCATTTGCGATCGTGTGGGACGGCGAGTCCCTTCATGGGCTCAACGCATCCGGGCGCTCTCCCGCCGGGTGGACCGAAGACCGATTCGCTCACCTCGAAACGATGCCGATACGCGGTTGGGATTCGGTAACGGTTCCGGGGGCGGTCTCGGCATGGAAGGTGCTTTCCCAGAGATTTGGGCGGCTTCCATTCGAGCAGCTTTTCGAGCCGGCCATCGAATACGCGCGACACGGCTATCCGGTATCTCCCATCGTGGCTCGATCGTGGAAGCAGGCCGCCCACACCCTATCCGATCAGCCCGGTTTTGCCGAGGCTTTCATGCCAAACCACTCCGCTCCGGTTGCCGGCCAGGTCTTTCGTTTGCCTGCGATGGCCGACAGCTTGGTGCAGATCGCCGACACCGGGGGCGAGTCGTTCTATCGGGGAGAATTGGCCTCACGGATCGTCGCCTGCTCGGACCAGAAAGGCGGCGCGATTTCACTCGACGACCTGTCAAACCACCGGCCGGATTGGTGCGGAACGGTTTCCCTGTCGTGGCACGGCTACGACCTCCATGAGATTCCGCCGAACGGGCAGGGCATTGCCGCCTTGATTGCCCTCGGCATCCTGAGAGAAGTAGCCGGATTCGACGAGCTTGACCCGGACTCGCCTCAGTCCATACACGTGCAGATTGAGGCGATGAAGCTCGCATTTGCCGACCTCCACCGGTACGTCTCCGATCCGGCAACGATGGAAATATCGCCCGAAGCGCTGCTTGATCGGGAGTATCTCCGGTCGAGGGCCGGACTAATCGACCCTCGAAAGGCTCGCGCCCCGATCCACGGTGTTCCCTCGCGGACGGGAACCGTCTATCTGACTGCGGCAGATTCAGGCGGTCGAATGGTATCCCTTATCCAATCGAACTACATGGGTTTTGGCTCGGGAATCGTCGTTCCCGGAACCGGGATCAGTTTGCAGAATCGGGGGAGCGGCTTTCGCTCCAAGCCCGGCCACCCCAATTCTGTCGGTCCCTCTAAGCGACCGTTTCACACGATCATTCCCGGATTCGTTATGCGGAATGGCAAGCCGATTATGAGTTTCGGTGTTATGGGAGGGCCAATGCAAGCCCAGGGCCACGTTCAGATGGCCGTACGCGTTCTCATGCATTGCCAGAACCCCCAGATGGCAAGCGATGCGCCGAGGTGGCAGGTGATGGATGCCGGGTACATCGCCGTCGAAGAGGGGATGACCGATTCGGTTGTTACCGATCTGGGAAAGATGGGGCACGACGTCCGCGTCCTGCCGGGCACGACGAACCAGTCGTTTGGAGGAGCCCAGTTGATCATGAAAACTGACTCTGGTTTCGTCGCGGGCTCCGACCATCGTAAGGACGGGATGGCGGTTGGCTTCTAGGTTCGCGATTCTGAGAGCCTTGTAAGATAGCTCGATCCGATCGGAGGGTTACCTTGTGGGTGTAAGGAACTATCCATGAAGCAAATCACCGTTAAGCCCATCGGCATTGGCATCGTCGCAACGATCGCTCTCGCCATTCCCTTCATCGCCGCCCAAGCCTACGGCGATCCGATCGGCGTCCAAGGCAAGAACGCCTTCAACACCCCGACGGTCGGCAAGATCACGCCATGGGACGCGATGAAGATCGCGACCAAGGCGTCGGGCGGCAAGGCTCTCCAGGCCACCTACGAGTTCGACGACGGACAGTGGATCTATGGCGTGATGGTCGTCAAGAATCACAAGCTTCTGGAGGTCGAAATCGATCCGACGACAGGAAAGGTTAACGAGACAGAGGCGACGACTCCAGATGCCGAGATCAAGGAACTCAAGGCGGACCTCGCGAAAGCGGTAGCCACTGCGGGAAAATAAGGCATTCCAAAGCCCAACCGAATCCTAGTTGTGGAAGATGAGCCGGAGATGGCCCGGCTCTTGGAGCAAGCGCTTCGGGAGTCGGGATACGTCGTGACAGTGGCTGAAAACGGCCGCCAAGGTCTTGCCGTTGCCGAGCAGGCGGATCTGGTGATCGCCGACGTGATGATGCCGTCGATGAACGGCTTCGAAATGGTCCGGCAAATGAGGGCTCGTTGTCTGCGGATCCCCGTCCTCATGCTGACGGCTCGCGACTCCGTCGACGACCGGGTGAAGGGACTCGATCTTGGCGCCGACGATTACCTTGTCAAACCGTTCAAGCTCAGCGAGCTTCTTGCCCGGGTACGGGCACTTCTCAGGCGAATCAAAGAACCGGACGAAATCGTCGAATTGGGTGACCTCGTGGTGGACACCCAAACCCACAAGGTCCGGAGGGGCGCTGCGAACATCTACCTTTCGAATACCGAGTATGCGCTTCTCATGCTCTTGCTAAGGCATGCCGGAAGAGTCGTTTCTAAGCAGGTGATCCTGAAAGAAGTATGGGACGATTCGTCGGGTGGACGCGACTTCAACGTCGTCGAGGTCTACATAAAGTACCTGCGAAACAAATTGGAGATGATGGGGCGGACTAGACTCGTTCACACCGTTCGCGGCGTTGGATACATGATCAGCGATGGCGAACCTGAGTCATAAAGCTCGGTTAACGGTCGGCGCGGCGGCTGTGACGGGCGTTATGCTTGCTCTGTTGTTCGGCGTCGTCTTCTTGGTTGCCCAGCGAGGCGTCACCGGAGAACAGGAGACTGAGCTGCGCGGTGCGATGGGATCGCTAGCCGCGGACCCGAAGTCGCTTGAGATCGAAGACTTCAGAGAGTCCCATCCCAATGCGTCCTTTGCCGTGTTCGATGAACAAGGGGCCCTCGTTGCTCATCAAGGCGCTCTTCACCTACCGCCTGGCCAAGGGTTTGCGACGATCGGCACGACGTATGCCTACGGTATTCGGCATGGATCCAGCAATGTCGTCGTTGGGATCGATGGACGCGAGTCGATCCGGGGCCAGCAGAGGTTGGCTTGGATTCTCTGCCTGTTGTGGCTTCCCCTCACGTGCTTCTTCGGCATCGTCGCTTGGATTGCCGCAAAATCAGTCTTCGAGCCGTTGGAACGGCTCACTGAACAAGCGACACGCATCAGCGGAGCCAATCTGCATGAGCGGCTCAGTACCGACGACCCGGCCGAATTCGGCAGCTTTGCTCAGCAATTGAATCAGATGCTCGGCCGAATCGAGGAAACCCTTCAACGGGAAGATCAGTTCGCTTCGGACGCCGCCCACGAACTTCGAACCCCGCTGGCGATCCTGAGAACCCAGATCGAGACGACCCTGCTGAACCGCCGATCTACCAAGGAATACGTCGCCGCATATGGTTCGATGCTTGTCGAAGTCGATCGCCTGACCCGAATCGTGGAGGCACTCCTGCGCACGGCGAGAAGAGTGCCCTTGGAGGTTGATCCGATCGATATCGAGCCGGTCGTCATAGCAAGTGCCTCCCGCTGGCAGGATCCCTATACGGCTGCGGGAGTCTTCATCGAGGAGGAGACCTGTCCCGCCGTTTCGCGCGTCGGGGTCGAGGAGATGACGGTCATCGTAGACAATCTTCTCGAAAACGCCCTTCGGTTCTCGCCGAAGGGATCGACGGTTCGCCTCCGACTCGGACATGTCGAAGGCTGGATCGACCTCAAGATCACCGACGAAGGGCCAGGAATTCCTCCCGAGCTGGCGCAACGGGTATTCGACCGGTTCGTCCGGTCCGACCATGATCGAAACCGTGATTCCGGCGGCGCCGGCATCGGTCTTGCGGTCTGCAAGAAGATCGTTACCTCGCGCGGCGGCGACATATTCATCCTTCCCGGCGAGGAGCCAGGCGCTACCGTCGTCTGTCGTCTTCCTTCCTGGCCAACCGAACCGCCAAGAGCTTAGTGCCAGCTACGTCCGGTTAGTGCAATCGGCTTGGATCGATCACAACATGTCTGATACGCCGGCGTTGCCAGGTGTAGGTCACATGCACCAATCCGTCAGATGACTGAATCACCGCCGGATACGAATACTCTCCCGGTTCTGTTTCCAGCTTTAGCACCGGTCTCCACGTTTCTCCATCCTTCGAAACCGCCACGTCGAGCGGAGTACGGTGGGTTCTGCTGTCGTTATACACCAAGAGGAATCGTCCGTCCCGAAGCCTGACCGCATCGGTCCCTGAGTTTGGATTGGACACGTCGATCAGGCGCATCGGCCCCCACGTAACGCCATCGTCCGGGGAGTCCACCGCGAACATGCGTCCTTGTTGGGTCCTTCCTATCGCTCGAATCCGGTGGTTTCCAAGGGGTAGAAGGCTCGGCTGGATCGCCCCGATCTCACGCCCGTCGTTCACCGGCTCGGTGCGAGTCCACGCCTTGCCCAAGTCGCGCGTCGACTCGAAATGAACTCGCCAGCCGAGGTCTTCGCTGCTACTTGGACAGAGGATCGCGCCCGCGACCTCGATCGGCTTATTCTTGATCGGACCTAGAATCCCATGAGGGAGATCCTCTGGCGCTGACCAAGTTCGCCCGTCATCCGGCGAGGTGCAGAGCCTGCCCCACCATGTCCTCGGTCCCGTCCCCAGCTTGTAGAAGAGCATAAGCGGCCCATGCGACGGCTGAAATAGAACGGGATTGTAGCAAGCGTATCTTCGACCGTCTGCGGTTCCGTCGGCAGCCATTGCCGGCGGAGTCCACCGGCCATGCTCCCGTCGCGACACATAGATCGCCACATCCGGATGGCTCTCATGGGTTCCCCCAAACCAGGCCGCAACGAGTTCTCCACTCGCCGTTTCTACGACCGTCGATGCGTGACACGACGGAAATGGCGCGCTCTCATAGATGAACTCGGACGAAACGATCGCCGGATCGCCACGTCCGGTCATCGTGGCGCCACCCAAGATGAGCATGTGCAGGGCGTATGAACAGAGAACATAGGGGACCACTCGGTTGACTCCGTATACCTGACAGAGCATAGACCATCCAAGCTAGCCAGCGAGTCGACCTCGCAGATCACCCCAATGTGACCGCAAAAATCGGGTGCTACGAACTACCGGCATGGGGTATCCGTCTACCAAGTGACTTGGCCTAAAGCCTCAATTGGGAGCTCGGGAACTTCCAGAGGCAACAAATCATTGGTAGGGCTAAGTCGTACAGCTGTGACCCGCTCGCGAGTTACACAGGTATCTCATGAATCATCTATATCGTCATTTCTCGAAACTCACATTCATCGTCGTTTTGCTGGTGATGGCTTCGATCGTGATCGGCTTGTCCGCATCCTGGTTCTCCATCGTCAGTCTCTTGACCCTTGACTTCGCCGCTATCGTGTGGCTAAGCCGCGATTCCAGCAGAGGCGGAGGAAAACGTAGCCGTCTGCTGCCGATGGGCGCTTTGTGCCTTATTTCAACGTAAGCACACCCGAGCAAGCGTTTATCGAACAGACAAATGAGCCCCGTCGCCAGAATTCTGGCGACGGGGCTCATGCGTTTGACGCGATCGTCGGAGCCGTTAAGCGGTTGCGGCTTTGCCGACCTTGGCGGCAGCTTTCTTTTTGCCTGACGGGTCGAGCTTCGGTTCGGAACTGCCGAAATTCACCTTCGCCTTGATCCTGCCGCCCTCTTGCGCGATGCCTACTTCCCAACCGTTTGCGACGGTGATCGCGCGGCATATCGCCAGACCCAAGCCGTTGCCTCCCGTCTTACTGTTTCGCGACGTGTCGTCCCGGTAGAAGGGCTGAAAGATGTTCTGGGTGGCGATCTTGATAGATTCCGGAAACTCGTTTTCAACTTCGAGCGTGACCTGACCGTCCACCGTTCTCAGCACGATGCTGATGACCCCGCCCTCGGTCGCATACTTCGACGCGTTCTCGATCAGGTTTCTCGCGAGAACTTCGGCGTGGCTGGGAACCGCCATCACCTCGATATTTGGTTGGATCGATTCCTCAAGCTTTAGGTGGCGCTTGGACATCTGCGAATAGGTCATCTCCAATGCACTCTCGCAAGCCTCGGAGAGGCTGACCGCCTGCTGGTTGGCATCGGTGCGGCTGTCGACCTGGTGAAGAAAGAGAAGGCTCTGCGTCAAGGAGATCAGCCGGCGTGCCTGCGTATAGGATTCCTTGACGACCTCTTCGTACTCCTCGACCGTTCGCTTCCGGCTCAAAGAAAGTTCGAGGTGGCCGGATAGCGCCTGCAGAGGGGTCCGCAACTCATGCGATGCCGCGGCATAGAAACGGCCCTTGAGTTCAGCTTCCTGATAGATCCGATCCAGAAGACCGTTCAGCGTGTCGACGAGGTCGGTCATCTCCGCGTCTTGAGATGGAGATTGCAGCCGAACCGTCTGATGATTTGCGGTAGCCGTACTCGTCTGGCGAGCGAGAAGACGGATCGGCGAAAGGACTCGACCGACCATGAACCAGGTTCCCACCGCCGCTGCAGTTACGATGATCACGCCCAAGCCGGTGAGCGTCATCGGGAGCGGAGAATCGATCGGCTTGCGTTTGGTGACCACTGAAATCCGGTAGGGATCAATCCGATCGCGCACGACTCGCCACTTATCGAACCAGTCCTTCGGCCATTTGTCGATTGGCTGGTTCATGAACGAAGGCGGTTTGTTCGACCCCGAGGACGACCAGATGACCTCGCTCCCTTCTCGAACCAGAATTCCGGCCTGATTCTGGCGGAATGTCGTGCCGGAGGCGAGCTCGTCGAGCTGGATTTTCCAGTCCTGTTTGATCGCACCATCCGGACCCTTGATCCGGGCGATCGCACGGTTCTTCAACTGCACGACATTTTCACGTGCTTCGCGCTCGGCGGCGTTCGAACTGATCATCACCACCATGTAGGAGGTACCGAGGAGAAACGGGATGAGCAAAAGCACGAACCGCAGGGTCATGCGGCTGCGCATCGATTTAAGCATCGATGTTCTCCATACAGTAGCCGACGCCTCGGACCGTCTGGATGAGAGAGTTTGGATGCCCGCGATCGATCTTTCGGCGCAGGTAGCTAATGTACACGTCGAGGACCTTATCGTTTCCGTCGAAATCGTATTGCCAGACGTGCTGAAGAATCATTGCTCGGGTCAGAACGCGTCCGGCGTTTCGCATCAAATACTCCAAGAGGGCGTATTCGGTCGCAGACAGCGAGATCGCCTTGCCTCCCCTAACTATTTGACGCGATGTGGGTTCCAGCGTTAGGTCTCCAACCTTTAGGCTCGTCGTACCCAGATTCCGGCGACGCAGCAATGCCCTGACTCGGGCCAGCAACTCTGCGATCTGGAACGGTTTCACGAGATAGTCGTCGGCGCCGCTGTCGAGGCCCATGACCTTGTCGTCCAAAAGGTCCTTTGCGGTAAGAATTAGGATTGGGGTCGAGATGCCGTCCCCCCGCAGGCGTCGACAGACTTCAAACCCGGTCAGCCCGGGCAACATGACGTCCAGCAGGATCAGGTCGAACGGGTTGCTCTTGGCCAGGTGATACCCAGTAAGCCCATCCTCCGCGACTTGCGGGGCGTAGCCAGCCTCAAGCATCGCCTGCCTCAAAAAGCGAGCGACGCTTTCATCGTCTTCAACTATTAGTACGTTCAACGGTTCAATTAGACCACTTTGGGGCGGTAATGAACAGCCCCCCTACCTCACGTAAGTGTGATTTCCAATCCTTAATTGGAGATTGGAGAGGGGTGAGAATGTTTTAACGTGCCAATTGCGATCAACATATCGGCGCCTACTCTAGATGAGCGGGCAGGGCGACGCTTGCGGCCAATATTGGGTCGCTATGATCGCACCGCGGTATAGTGCAGCCGGTCGCTCATCGGGCGGGGAGGATTCAACGTGTAGCTGTGATAGGCGTGAACCTGCTCGAATCCGGCGAGCCTCAGCATCTCGAAGATCTCTTCCATTTCGTAGGCGCGTTGGACGTGGGTTTCCCGGAACTCCGCGCCACCGTGCCAGAACCGCATGTCGACCGTGATCAAACGAGTCTGATTGTTCCAGTCTCCGACCCACTTATAGCGAAGCTTGGCGTTAGATCGCAGGTTCTCTTGGTCGAACATCCGTTCCTCGAACGCCACGGATGTGTTGAGGTCGAAAATGAACGATCCGCCCGGTACGAGGTGCGCCCCGATTCGCTCGAAGGCAAGTTGCAGTCGCGCAGGGTCGAGGATGTTGTTCAGGCTGTCGAAGAACGAGTAAGCCGAATCGTAGGTCTCCCCCATGCTCAGCTCCGCCGCATCCATCACTTCATAGCGAATAGCCAGTTTCTTGGATGCCGCCTTCTCACGAGCCGCCTCGATCATGCCGGGCGAGAGATCGAAGCCTGAAACGTCAAACCCCTCGCGCGTCAGCATCTGGCACATCGTGCCAGTGCCGCAACACACGTCGAGGATTTTCTTCGGGTGAATGTCCTGTTGCGCCAACAGCAGGAAGTAGTAGCCAATCCACATCCGGTAAGGAACGAACCTCATCAGTTCGTCGTAATAGGGCGCGACCGGGCCGAACGATGATTGAGCGGGGTTCACTGCCCACTCGCCTCATGCAAACAGAAGGCAAGCTGACGGTCCAAGACGGTCGACTGAGTTCCGGTGGTGTTGCCGATCACGAGCATGCAGGATCAGCCCTTGAGCTTCTCCTCCACCGACCGGATTCGCTTGTCAATCCGGCTTAGATACAGATACAGGACGAACCACACCAGTAGGGGTGGTATTGACGCCCAGATTTTCCAATTGTCCAATGTTTTTCTCCAAGTTGATTTCCAAGAGTCCGGCGCGAATCCGCATCTTGAACAGATAGATCGTGAGTATGAGGACCAACACGAGGATCAGAATCACCGCTTCAGCGTATTGCCCCTTGATCTGGCCCTGAAGGATGCTGTCGGTCGGATGCAGCGACAGGCTCTTGATGTACGGAAGGCGGGGGAAGACGAAGAATAGAAAGAGGGATGGCAGAATCGTAAAGAGCGAATAGGCTCCGGAATAGGCGGCGCGCTTCCCTGGGTCGGTATAGGCGAACCGAAGCGCGAAATAGGCGGCATAGATCAGGAGCACGATGAGGAAGCTCGTTTGCCGCGGATCCCACGACCACCAGGCGCCCCACTGGATCTCCGAAAAGAGAATGCCGGACGCCATCGTCAAAATACAGAAGAGGTATCCCAGTTCCATCGAGGCGACCGATCGGAGGTCCCACATCGTTTTCTCGTCGTGGTCGGTCTCCGGTCCCAGTTCAAAGGGACTTAGCTTTACGCGTTGGAAAATGCGGAAACTGCACCAGGCGCCGTAGAGCAGCAGGAACACGGCCAGCATCGGGCAAGGAAAGTGCCACAAGAAGATCCGCGCCATTCCCGGCTTCTGGAACGCTTCCGCATCCGGAACAAAGAAGCTCCAGACGGTCGCAACCCCCATCAACAGCACGAACAACGCTCTAAGGCCTGTCTTCAACTTCTCCACACCGCCGAGTAAATCCATGGGCCAGTCGCAAGCGTGACCCCTGCATAGCCAACCAATCCGATCGCCGCACCAATGCCCTCGGTAAGCGAGCCGACGTCTTCGTGCCGGACATGCAAACCGAGCGAGACTCTCACCGCGCTGACTCCGAGCGAAACCAACGGCAGCAACAGCGGCACCGCGATCGCAGCCGAAAGTACCGCTCTATTTGCTGCCTGAGAAGCGATCGCCCCGCATAAGGTTACCGCGCCCGCCAATGAGAGGCATCCCGCAACCAGGGAGACCGCAAATAGCCACGGAACGGCGATTGCCTTGCTTGTAAATCCTAGATAGAGGACGCTAAGAATTGTTCCCGTCACAACGCACTGAAAACAGTTAAACAGCGATTTTCCCCAAAAAATCGCATGAGGTCGGGCAGTCAGGCGCAATAGATCTCCCGTACCGAGCTCTTCTTCCGACAGAAAGATCCGTGGCAAGGACGCCGAAGACGAGAACAACAGCGCCACCCAAAGCATGCCAGAGACGACCGTGCTCGTCATCGTCGCATTGAGCGAAGCGAAAGAGATCGCGTAAACGGTTACGACGCTGAACAGCAGGCCGGTAACCAGACCGCTCTGCGACCGCATCTCGGTCCGCCACTCCTTTCGGAAGATCGCTTCGACCTCTCTACGCCAACTGGAGTTCAAGATTCGCCAACCTCCTCTCCAAAGGATCGTTCGTCGCGACGATCAGACAACCGCGCGCTGACTGCTCGGACGTGATCCGATCGACCAAGTTTCTCCCTTCCTCGTCCAGACCGGCGCCTGGCTCGTCCAGCAGGAGCGCTTTCGGTTCGGGCTGAATCGCCATCGCCAACTTGAGTCTCGCCTTCATTCCGGTCGAGAGCTGGGATGCCGGAACTGCACTCGCGTACCCGAGATTCACCTTCTCCAGCAGTTCGTCTACTCGTGCTGGGCAACCGCGCAGATCCGCCGTGAGTTCAAGGTGCTCGGCCACGGTCAACTGCCCATACAACGCCTGCTCCAATGCGCAGAGCCCGAGCGTCCAGCGCGGATCGCCGTCCGGCAATGTCACCGTTCCCTCCGTCTTTGCCGTCAACCCGGCGATCGTCCGCAGCAGTGTGGACTTTCCCGAACCGTTGTGGCCGAGAATCACCAGCCGGTCGCCTGCGCCAAGCTCGAAACTGAGCCCGCGAAAGATCCACCGCCCCAGATATTTCTTGCCCAGCCGATCGACCTTCAGCATAACGTTCAGTATGGCAGTCGAGTAGGCTTGAGCGCAGATGTCCGCCTCCCAGATCCCCCCGATTCTCACCAACCTCACTACCGGCACGCTTGTAGGCGAGCGGATCGCCGAGTCGAGACGTACTGTCGGCGACCTTGTAGGATACTGGTCCGACCCGGATGCGGCTCGCCAGGGTGGGGACGCACTCCTCTACGTGACTCAAACCTGGATGCCCGCCGAGGACGGAGTCGAAGGAGCCATCCTTTGGGGAAATACCGTCTTGATGCCTGGCTCGGTCGGCGGAGAGTTCTTCATGACACGCGCCCATTGGCACGAGAAGCTAGACCGATGTGAGATGTGCGTG
>JARLGV010000012.1 GCA_031292555.1 Fimbriimonas sp. | reverse complement strand
GCACCAGCAAGGGTATTGGGTCTCATCGCCAACCAGTTCGAAGCCTATCTTACTGACCTATGGTTACCGGCTGCCTCGCAGAGGCAACTCGCTCGACCAGGCAAATCGCGATAGCTACTCGCGTTTGGACGACGGCGACCCGCACACGTTTTGGAAGAGCAATCCATACCTGGATCCAGCCTTTACCGGCGTTTCCTACAAGAAGAGCCCTCAGTGGATCGTTCTCGATCTCAAAGTCCCGAAACGGCTCAACGAGTTGAGGATCCAGTGGATGGAGCCCTATGCCACCCGTTTTCGGGTCGAGTACGTCGAAAGCGACCGAGTCGACGGTGTTTGGAGGTCTGCTCACCAAATCACCCACGCGAAGCAGCACCCCGGAACGAACATCATTCGTTTCGCGCCATTTAGTGCCCAAAAGATCCGGATAGATTTGATCGCAAGTTCTGAAAAGGCGCCGGCGGACTCGCATGACAGGCGCGATGGAATGGGATTTGCGGTCGCCGAGGTATCTGCCGGTCTCACGACGCCTGACGGTCGCTTCCACGACGAGGTCAAGCACGGAACGAACAACATGGCCCAGACGATCGCATTTGTATCGTCCACCGACCCATGGCACCGGGCGATCGACCAAGACGACCGAGTCGAGCAACCGGGATTCGACCTCGTCTTGCAGCGCGGGCTTGACCAAGGACAGCCGGTCCTCATGTCTACCGGCTGTCTATACGACACGCCAGACAACGTGGCAAACGAAATCCGATGGCTTCGATCCCGGCACATCCCCCTCCGAGGGATTGAGTTAGGCGAAGAACCCGACGGCAACTGGGGCGACCCGACGCAGTTCGCGGAACTCTACATGCAGGTGGCCAGCAAAGTCCGGTCGGTCTATCCCGACGCCCGTTTGGGGGGGCCATCGTTCCAGACAGTGTTCGAAGACTATCACGAATGGCCACGCCGGGGTGGCGCCTGGCTTACCCAGTTCCGCGCAAGCCTCGCCCGCCACCATCGCATGAAGGACTTCAGCTTCTGCTCATTCGAGTGGTATCCGTTCGACAACGTGCTGGCGGACCCGGAGATTGGGTTACGGAAGGCGACCCGATTGCTGCGCAAAAGCGTCGATCGACTCAACCGATTGGGCATGTCAGGCATGCCGTGGTTCATTACCGAATATGGCTGGTCCGCCTATGCGGCGCCGGCCGAGGTCGATCTGCCCGGTGGGATCTTCGACTTCGAGGTCGCCTTGACGGCCTTGGCGCTCGGTTGCGAGACCTCGTACCTGTATGGATACGAGCCAGACGACGTGATCCAAGAGATTCCCGGCGCATGGGGCAACCTTCTAGCGATCCTATCGAGGGAAGACGGCGTCTATAGGCTGCCTTGCTATTGGGGCAGTTGGCTCCTGACCCATCGCCTCTGCTCTCAAGCCGGTCGCCATTTCCTTCTTGCGGTCTCCGGAGGAGACGAATCCCTGGGAGCATACGCGGTCAAGAACCCGGACGGTTCGGTTCGTCTCGCCCTGCTCAACCGCAGCCGGAAACCTAGAGCAGTTCGAATACCTGGAGGATCCGCGCGAAAGGAGATATGGACCTATGGCTCGAGCCAATTCCGATGGACACACGTTAGTGAAGATGAGAACCCTGAGATTGCGGGGACGCCCGACTACACTACCTCGACGTCTTCGAGCCGGCTTCTACCGCCTTTCTCGATCACGATTGTGAAATTGGAGCCCTAGTTCCCTACGACGACTGGAGCATCTTACCAAAATCGTCGGATAATAGATGGCCATGATAAATACCTGCTGGTAACATGGCGACTCATAGTTTTGTGAATCAGGGTGAGCAAAATGAGCCGGGTAAGAGTTCTAGTAGGCACGAAAAAGGGCGCTTTCGTCTGCACGGCGGACGGGCAGCGTAAGAATTGGCAGATCGAAGGTCCGCACTTCGGGGGTTGGGAGATGTATCACATCAAGGGTTCGCCTGTCGACCCAGATCGAATCTTCGCCTCCCAGTCGAACGGTTGGTTTGGCCAGATTATTCAACGATCGGACGATGGCGGTAAGACATGGTCTCCTCCCGGGAGCAGTCCCGAGGAATTGGTTTCGCCTCAAGGCTGGCCGCAGGGCGAAAGCAACAAGTTTGTGTACGACGGCGAGGCAGGTACCCATCTCTGGTACGACGGCACGCCCCATCCGTGGGAGTTCAAGCGGGTCTGGCACCTGGAGCCGTCTCTAACCGACGCCAACGTCGTCTACGCCGGCGTCGAGGATGCTGCGATGTTCCGAAGCGACGACGCAGGCAAGACTTGGCAAGAGCTTTCCGGCCTGCGACAGCATACGACGGGCAAGGATTGGCAACCGGGCGCGGGAGGCATGTGTCTTCACACGATCCTCATCGACCCGACATCGCCGGACCGCATTTGGGTCGCGATTTCCGCCGCCGGCTGCTTCCGCACCGACGACGGCGGCAAGACGTGGAAGCCGACAAACAAGGGTTTGGTTTCGAGTTTCATGCCGTCTCCCGAGGCGGAAGTCGGACACTGCGTCCACCGGATCGCGCTTCATCCTTCGAAGCCCAATACGCTGTTCATGCAGAAGCACTGGGACGTCATGCGCAGCGACGACGCCGGCGATTCATGGCGCGAAGTGAGCGGAAACCTGCCAAGCGACTTCGGCTTCCCCATCGACGTCCATGCCCACGAGCCTGAGACCGTTTACGTCGTTCCGATCAAGAGCGATGGCGAGCACTACCCACCGGAGGGCAAGCTTCGCGTCTATCGGAGCCGTACGGGAGGCAACGAGTGGGAGGCACTCACTAACGGACTTCCCCAGGAGAACTGCTACTGCAACGTCCTCCGAGACGCGATGGCGGTCGACCAGATGGACGACTGTGGCGTCTACTTCGGCACGACCGGCGGCCAGGTTTACGTCTCTCCGGACGGCGGAGATCATTGGTCGGCGATCGGGGAGCACTTCCCTTCAGTTCTCTCGGTTGAGGTCCAGACCCTACCGTAAGATAATCCGACGACGCCAAGCAGGCTGGCGACCAGTCTGCTTGGCGTCGGTATGCAAGCAACATCGCGATGATCCGAGTAACCCTTCCCTTTCACCTGCGCAATTTGGCCCATGTCGGCAACGAGGTCGAGTTGCGTGTCGACGAACCGGTCTGCGTCCGTTCGACCCTCGATGCGCTTGAGGCCCAATACCCGGTGCTAAAGGGGACGATTCGCGAGCACGTTTCGCACAAGCGACGGGCATTTCTGAGGTTCTTTGCGGCCGGCGAGGACATCTCGACCGAATCCCCCGATCTGCCTCTTCCCGAGAGCATCGTAGCGGGACGCGAACCGTTCATGGTCGTCGGCGCGATCGCGGGCGGCTAGACTCCCAGCTTCAGCCACTCCACGATTCCTCCTTTCAGATTTGTGACCCGACTAAAGCCGAGTTCCTCCAAAACTGCGCAGGCTTTCTCGCTGCGCATACCGGAATGGCAATGAACGACGACCGGCAACGAACTGTCGACCTCCCCAATTCGATCCGGCAGTTCTCCCAGCGGAATCAAAACAGACCCAGGTATGCGCGTCGCCGCAAACTCGTCCGGTTCGCGAACATCGAGCAGCGTGAACGCCGCCTGGGCTAGGAGCATCTCGCGCAACTCCGCTGCTTCGATCTCGCGCAAGCTCGGAGCCTCCGAGATTGGGGCCAATCCGCAGAATGACTCGTAGTCTATGAGCCCCGTGATGGTTCGGCGCTCACCGCAGATCGGGCAATCAGGGTCCTTCCTAATACGAATCTCGCGGAACCGCATGCCGAGGGCATCGACCATCAGCAACCGGCCGACAAGCGAATCCCCTACGCCGAGGATCGCCTTTACCGTCTCGGTCGCCTGGATCAACCCCACCAAGCCGGGCAGCACTCCGAGGACGCCGCCTTCCGCACAACTGGGCACCGTGCCCGGTGGTGGAGGTTCCGGGTACAGACAGCGATAGCAAGGTCCATCGGGAGCACAGAAGACCGTCGCCTGCCCGTCGAATCGAAAGATCGAGCCGTACATGTTCCGCTTCCCCAGCAGAACGCAGGCATCGTTCACCAGGTAGCGCGTGGGAAAATTATCGGCGCCATCCACGACATAGTCGTAATCGGCGAGTATTTGCAGTGCGTTCTCGCTGGTTAGGCGCGTCTCGTGCTTGACGACATCCACGTGGGGATTCACCGCACGGATCGAATCTTCTGCCGAATCGAGTTTGCTCCGCCCGACATCTGAGGTCCCGTGAATGATCTGCCGATGGAGATTGGTCAGGTCGACTTTGTCGAAATCGACAAGGCCGATCCGGCCAACCCCTGAAGCGGCCAGGTACAAGGCAGTCGGCGAGCCGAGCCCTCCGGCGCCAACGAGGACGACCTTCGCCGCCTTGAGCCTCCGTTGGCCTTCCAATCCGACTTCCGGCAATACGAAATGCCGGCTATAACGCAGGGACTCCTCGTTCGAGAATTCGAGGTGCATCCCTATAGTTTAAGCGAAGTTGGCCGTCCGGCAATGAGGCTCGGACGGCATCGCCGTATAGATTTACTGGAGACCGTGGACGATCACGACGTTACGCGTGACTCCCGAACCATACAAGTAGAACGCCACCGTATGGTTACCACAGGCGATGAGGTCGCTGCACCCACCGGGCAGGCCCGACGAGTCGTCGAAGAAGGGCTTCTCCTCATACGTCGTCATATCGAAGTCAAGGATGCGCTTGCTGTGGTCGGCATCCCAACTGACGTAGTAGATTCGGTTCTCCGAGGAGTTGACGGCCACTTCGACGTTCAGCAAATAGAAGTCGGTCGTAGGAAGAGATTGGACGACATATTGGCCCACTGGATCGACCACCGTCGGCACTGCCGTATAGAGCAACCCGTTCGCATACTGGAACCCGGAGACGTTGAGCGATAGCTGCTGAGTCCAGTCGATCTGAGTCGAACTCAGCGTGTTGATGAATAGTGAGCCCCGTCCGTCGCCGTAGAGAAGCGAGCCATTGCCCGCGAACTGCACGCGGTAGCCCCCGGCGCCCGTGTTGTTACGCGGCGTCGCTCCGTCCCACACCGTAGTGTTCACTCCTCCAGTCGGATCCTGCACGATAACGTAGGCGTTGGGCGAACCCGGAACCGTCTCCAAATCGAAAACGCCGCCCATATGAATCGAATAGATACCGTCCACGAGGCCAGTCTTCAAGTTGGCTCGCCGAACCGAACCGTCGGCAGGCACGTCGACGTATGCGTAGGCGCCGTTGTCGGTCACTCGCACGTGGTTTGGTGTCGCGCCGATGTTGATCGAGGTTCCGATCGAACCGGAGGCGGGATCGATCGACACCACGCAGTTTGCATATTTGCCTCCCGTGCTCTGCACCGCCGCCCAGATGTTGCCCGAGATCGGGTCAAACGTAATGTCGCTCACGGGAACCTGAACGACGATCATGGAACTCGATTTGATCGTCAGTTGGGCAGAGGCCATTTGGCCGTTTGGATCGGCGCCTGATATGGTCGCCACCGTTTGAGATCCGACGCCGGTCGTCGTAATCGTAAATGTCGCCGAGCTTGCCCCCGCACCGACCTTAACGGTCCCGGGGACGGTCGCTGCCTTCTGATCGCTGCTCAACGTGATCGTGAAGCCACTGGCCGGAGCTGGCCCGCTTAATGTGACAGTCGCGACCGAGGATGTTCCTCCGCTCAGGCTGGCCGGATTAAGCGAAATCGCGGAGAGAACAGGCGGTGTGATCGTCAAACCCACCCCTAACGAACTGCTAGCCAAGCTCGCCGACACCGTTGCGGTCACTTGCTGAGCAACGGCCAGAGTGGTGACCGTGAACTGAGCGCTCGTGGCGCCGGCCGCAACGTTCAGCGAGGCGGGAACGCTTGCGGCGGAATTGCTGCTCGACAGAGCAATCGTCAATCCACCCACAGGAGCAGCCGGACTGATCGTCACGGCGCCGCCTGCACTCCCACCGCCCAACAGGGTCGTTGGCGAAAGCGTGATCCCGGTTAGGGCCGGAGGGTTGATCGTGAGG
>JARLGV010000011.1 GCA_031292555.1 Fimbriimonas sp. | reverse complement strand
GCGGCAGTCGGGCTGATCAACTCGTTCGGCAACCTCGGCGGCTTCTTTGGCCCGAAAATCGTCGGCGAACTAACGACGCGCACCGGCTCCTTCCAGTCCGGCATGTGGTTCCTAAGCGCAAGCCTGCTGGCCGCAGGCCTTCTCGCCGTGTTCTTGAAGCCGCGATCGAAGCTCGAATCCCCAGGTTAGCAACCCATATTAGGGCGAGTGAACGCCTGTAAATTGCTCATCCAAAACACGCTGAAACGGCGCTATGATAGGAGGTGAACATGGCGCCCAAATTGGGCATCTAGTCGCTCCGAACCCACCCTCCGAAGGAGCGCGCGGTACTCGGAGCCGGCTAGACGTTTACCGTCTGTCTGGAACTGCTGTGAAACTTCGTTCGCGCATTTTGCTGTCCTTGGCCGGGCTGACCACCGTCGTCGTTCCGGCGGCTCTCGCCCACATCTGGTTTGAGGAGAAGACCATCCACTTTCGCGGGGGAACGGTCGACTTCGGTGAGCCTCCCAGCCGCTATGCCCTGTATGATTCGTCGCACGACGTGTCCGGGCAAAGCCCGTGGCGGCCGGGGATGGTGTTTCTGGAACGCTACCGCGATGGAGACGATTCCGGTGAGGTTGACCCAACCCACCTCTATCACAAGGCGACGCAGCTTGAGTCGGAAGGCAAATACCGACAGGCGCTCAAGACGTGGCGATGGGGATGGACGCATGGCGTTGGAAATCAGGCGATCGTTCGGGAGCGAATCGATCTGCTTCGGATTCTCGCGGGGTCGCCGAAGCTCTCCGGCGCGGCCGAATATCTGCGCGCGACTGCCGCATTCAAGCCTTCCGGCATAGTGCCCCAACCGGCGTCCTTGGCGTCGGCGATTCGTCCATTTGCCGCCTTTCGGCTCGCCGACGATGGCCGGGCGAAGCCGATCAATGTCGCCAGGCGACTCATGCAAGTTGCCAACGACTATCCGCAATCGCCGATGGCCGAACCGGCGCTAATCAGCGTCCCACGAACCCTTCTTGCGGCTCCTGTCAACAAGATTGTGCCGGAAGAGGTGGCACTGAGTCGCCTCGCGATCGACGACCTCGCCAAGCGCTATCCGCATAGTCGATTCCGGTTCGATGTGGTGGGTTGGCGGGGACGCATCGCCTATCTCGCCGGGCGCTATGCCGAGGCTATCGCGATCTACCGGCGGCAATTCGCCTTGGCCCCCACATGGCGCAAGCGGGCGACCGTCTATGCTTCGCTCGTGCTGTGCGAACGGGAGGCGGGGAACTTTCCGGCGGTGGCCACCACGGCGCTCGAGGTGTACGGCGCGGAGACCGATCTCACGCTCAAGGGGTCGGCGTTCGCCCTCATTCAACAAACCCTCGGCCGCTTCAACGGCGCCCAGGCCAACCGGTTCTGGCGCCGCCTCCACGACAGCCCCAAGCTGCTTGGGCTCTATCTCGACTACCGAATGGAGATGACAGAGCCGACTCCGGACCTGCTCAAGCTATCCGCCAATGGAGGAGCCAGCGCCTTTGCATCGTCCTACGGCGGCCACATCCTTGCCAGATTGGCCCAAGCTGCCTATGTGCTCAAGAAGAACTCGGCGGCGGTGCGATACGCGAATCGTGCCCTGGCAGCGACCCACGACAAGGCCGACGACGCTCTCGCCACATTCGTGCTGGCCTCGATCGACCGGCGCGAGGGGAGGTATGCGGATGCCACGAAGCGGTACGAGGCGATTCTCGCCCACTATCCGGGCGACTTGATGTCAGGAGGCGCCCGGGAGAATCTCGCCATCCTGTACGAGCGCGCCCACCGCTTCGCCGACGCACTCGACCTGTACCGAAAGCTTGGCTACGTGTTCGACATGGCGTATCTGTTGGACATTCGCATGACTCCCGAGCAAGTCGCGACCTACGTCGCGGCTCATCCGAAGGACAAGGAGATCGACCTCCTGCGGTTCAGCCTCGGCGTCCGGTACCTGAGAGCCGACCGCTTCGACGATGCCGAGCGCGAGCTTTCTCGCCTTTCAGACGCCCAACGGACGAAGTTCTGCCCGGTCCTCTATCAGTCGGAAATCGGCAGCAAGGACATCGACCCGGAACTCATTCAGGACCCCCTCCAGACCGCTCGCCAACTGGGAAGGCTTTACCGCCAGTTCAGTCGGGCTCGCACATCGGAGTCGAAGGCGAAAGTGCTGACCTTCATTGCCGACTACTACTACGATCGCCACGATCTGCTGCTCTATAATCCGGCGCTTTGGCATCATGTCCGAGCGGTCGGTATCGGCACGTTCTGGGATGCGACGGTCGCCACCAAGGAGGATTACCAGGCGCTCGAAAAACACCATTGGGACCACGACTGCTACGCAAGGGCCCTTACCTTGTGCGAGAAGATCCTGAAGAAGTATCCCCACGCGTCGGTTCGCTATCGGGTCGCCTATCGGGCAGGTTGCGCGGCAGAGCACTTGTCCCATATGAACCCCTACTGGCGATGGCAGGGACGCGAGCGGGACCTGATGGGACGGGCGGTCAACTTAATGAGCATGGCCAAGCGATCGCCGGACCCCCAACTCTCGGCAAAGGCGCGGAAGTATGTGCGCGTCTTCGTCGAGAGGCGGGAGTCCGATCGGCAGGCGTTCGCCGAAGAGGAGAAGGACCGCAAGACAAACCACTACGACTACTCCAACCAGGCGAAGTGGTCGTACTACTGAGTCGCGTCAAGTGCCTTGAGCAAGATGCGAACCTTGACGATTGCCTCTTGCTCCGTCGCTTCGGCAAGCTCTACCCAATGGCGCTTCGATTCGACGGAGGCGTCTCGCTCCGACGCGTTGCATAGGGCGGCCGAGACTCTTGCATAGGTCTCGGTGAGTTCCTCCGCTGCTGCCAAGCCGGTTAGGCGGGCGACCTCCAAGAAATACTCGCCGGCGCGTCTCCGGCACTCCGCGTAGACGGTTGCGTTCCACCAGTTGCCGTGGCTGATGCCGTGCTGGGCAAGGGCGTCCTTCCACAGGTGATACGCCTCGGGCCCCATGCCGTAGTGAGGACCGGCATACGTGCCCGGCTCGTCGTAGAGGCCGATCGCGAACCGAAGACTTTCGGCGATAGCGCGTCTTGTGTCGATTGGGTCGCATGGCGCGAGCGCGAAGAAGTTTACGTGCACCTCGTGTCCCAGTTCGCTCCAGGTGCCGAACGTCAGGTGCCGAGGCGGAAAGTCGTGACCCGGCCAAGGTTGACTGGTCAGGAAGCCGGTTTCGTCGTAACCGGTGATCAACTGGAACTCCATATTCACCAGACCTGCCGGACGTCCCGCGTCGATTTCGGCTCGCAACCGTGCCTCAACGGCTTCGCGACGGGATGCCGGGGCGTCTCCGCCAAAGAAGCCGAGGTCTTCGGTCACCAGCCCAATATTACGCAACAGGCCGAAGACCGGCGATCGGTCCCAGCAATAGGGTCCGCTTGGGCAGAGCTCTTTGTGGATATGGATCACAAAGGCGTGCCCGCTCCCTCCATAGAGCATCGGATTCGATATCGGGTTGCCGAAGGCGTCGGCTACACCCCTCATCATGCCCATAAACGTGCAATTGAACGGAGGAACCCCAACTTCGAGTGATTTCATACGTCACCCTCCCGCCGCACAATACACCAGTCGTGCGACCTACACGATCTGTATGGGGGATGGAGAGCCATTACTGTACTCGGTAATATTGCGGAGGGCCTAGAATCGCTGACCGCGAACCCGGTCGACGCTGAATTGGGCGGTTTTCGCGATCGCCATGACCGCCATCGTTCCGGCTTGAACCGGGTCGGTGACGACGAAATCGGCGGCGCCCGGAACTGTTCCCGCCATGGCCAGCGA
Source organism: Fimbriimonas sp. (assembly GCA_031292555.1). Classification (GTDB taxonomy): domain Bacteria; phylum Armatimonadota; class Fimbriimonadia; order Fimbriimonadales; family Fimbriimonadaceae; genus Fimbriimonas. The sequence goes on along the minus strand of JARLGV010000011.1, from coordinate 105,952 downwards.
GATCACCGGGATGCCGTACTGCTGCCGAAGCTCCCGAACCGCCTTGGTGATCTCGCCTCCCATCAGACTTCCGGCAAGAACGAGAATCCGGGCTCGGGGCAAGCGTCCGACCGCCCGCACCGCATCGGCGAGCATAGCCTCGCCGACCAAAGGGATCGTGTCGACGCTGATCCGTTCGCCCCGGATATTGTGGCGATCTGCTTCCGATACCGCGCCGAGGACCACTTGGGCGACTTGCGCTCCGCCCCCCATCACGATGACCCGCTTCCCGAAGATCGTCCCCGCCGAGTCGGTGACCTCTACCCGCTTGACGCTGTCGATGGCGGTAAGGCTGGCCCGAAGCGCCTCGACGTCGAACTCGCCGTCTATCTCCAGGTGGATTTCGGTATGGGCTCCCGGGTCGTGGTGGACCGCCTCGATGTTTGCCCCGAACTCGGCCACGCATCCTGCCAAGTCTCGAAGCAGCCCGGTCCGGTCCGTCGCCAACACGCTGATCCCAATTTGCGCCATCTCCGGATACTACTTGGTAGGTGGCGCACAGAATCACGACAGGAGAGTCGCGATGGGAATCGCGTAGAGCCTTTCGCCCAAGCTCACCGATTCCGGCCCGTTGTAGGCGAGAATTGCCGCCTGGCAATCCGGCGTTCGGCCGAGATAGGCTCGCAGGCCTCGTAGGTCGTGCTAGCTCCACTGGGAGGCTGCCTTGACCTGAATCGCATAATTACTGCGACCGTTTTCAACGACAAAATCGACTTCTTGCCTGCCCTGCTCGTTCCAATAGCAGAGCCGGGCGTCGGGTACATGGGCTCCAAGGATGGCCGCGAGGTTCTGGCGCATGAACGTCTCGAATAGGGGCCCCCTCATTCGATCATCTTCGTCGGATTCAAGCGAGGCGACGGAAGCGAGGTGGGCCGCCAGGCCGCTGTCCGTGAAGAACAGTTTCGGCGATTTGACCAAGCGACTGCTCCGATTCCGCATGAACGGGGGCATGCGGCTGATCAGGAACGAGGTTTCGAGCAGATTCAGGTACCGGGTCGTTGTCATTGAGTTCATCCCGGCATCTCGAGCAATGCTGCTGATGGACTGCACTTGAGATGTCCTTAGGGCGGCAAGCTGTGTCAAGTTGCGAAATGCGATGAGGTCTGTCACCTGAGACAACAGACGCACGTCACGCTCGACATAGGGCTGGATGTAACCCCGAAACCACTCACCGGTGTGACCACGCTATCTCAGACAGACTGGAGGCATACCCCCGGCGAGGATAGACGACTTTTCGATCGGAGGGCGGCTCTCGGATCGAACATGCGGTCGCTTCATGAACTCGACAAGGAAAGGCACTTCCGACGTGTTGCCGAGGATCTCCCGTAACGTCATCGGTTCGAAAGGCAAGTAAACTGCTCGCCCTGCGTGCGTATCGCTTACATGGTTGAGCAGCAGGAGGTTCGCCGAACCCGAGAGGATGTACTGCCCGGGACGACGGTCTTCATCGACCAGTTTCTTGATCACGGCGAGGAGTTCGGGAGCGCGTTGGGCTTTGTCAATGATCGTGGGTCCCTCAAGAAGGGACTCGGGGTTGGCACGGGCGGCAGCCAGCATCGCGAAATCATCGAGGGGTCGATATTTGTGGCTACCCAGGAGGTCCTTCTCGTTCTTGAGGAAGGTGCTCTTTCCACTCTGTCGCAGGCCGGAAAGCACGACGACCGGTAGCTGCCTCATGGAACTCTCCAGCCTTGCCCTGATCTCACGTGGGAAGTATGTTGTCAAAATCTAACACCCGATAGTGTCGTTATGACACTATCGGGGGTTTGAATCTGACAGCCCAAGAGATTTCAGAAGCGTCAGTCGGTGCTGCTGAGGCTCTTGAGGTAGTCCTCGCCCATGATCTCTTTGACGATCTTGATCTGATTGATCTTGTACTTTCGAGGTCGGGGGGCGATGTATCGGGTGTCGATCGGCTCGAACGAGAAGGTCGGTCCTTGCGGCGTGTAGGTCGCGAGCGTCGTTCTCAGCCAACCCGTGTCGTCGCGGTCGGGCGTGTCCATCTTGAAGTGGGCGCCTCGGCTCTCGTCGCGGACAATCGCGCCGCCGACAATCGCTTTTGCGTTCTCGATCATGTGGGTTAGGGCTCGGGTGAACGGCACTGCTTGGTTGCTCCAGCCGCCGTCGTCCAGCAGGTTGCACTGCTTGGCACGTGCCGCGAGGTCGTCGAGCTTGGTCTTGGTCGTAAGCAGGTCCTTCTGGACTCGCCAGATACCGCAGTTATTCCACATCAAGTTGCCGAGTTCGGCGTGTAAGCGATACGGGTTCTCGATGCCGTTGCTCTTCTTGAGGTCGTTGTACTCGGCCTGCTTGTCGCGCTTGGCTTCGGAAATCAGGGCCGACGGGGCGGCTTCTCCGCTTGTCGCCATCGACTTAAGATAGGAAGATACGCCTTGGGCAGCGATTTCGCCACCGACAAGGCAGCTCAAGAGAGCGTTGGCTCCGAGTCGGTTGGCGCCGTGGTACTGGAACTCGCACTCGCCCGCAGCGTAGAGACCGGGGATATTCGTCATCTGGTTGCGGTGCGAATCGACCGCCCAGCTTCCGTCTCCGTTCAGTTCATAGTCGACCCACAGGCCGCCCATCGTGTAGTGCACCGCCGGATAGATACGCATCGGCATCTCGATCGGATCCTCGCGCATGAATTTCTCGTAGATTTCGAGCACGCCTTCCAGCTTGTCGTTGATCTGATCCCGCGTATACGGGCCGCCCCGGTCCTTGTGGAGTTGGGTGATGTCGAGGTAGACCTGCTGCCCGCCCTTGATACCCTTCCCGGTTCGGCACACGCAGTAGATGATGAAACTGACGATGTCACGGCTTAGGAGGTTCTTGTAGACCGGATCCATCTCTTCGCAGACGTACCAGCGATCTGCCTCGGGGATTTCGACCGCTTTGCGCGAATCCATCGGGTCGCGCGGTACCCAAATGCGTCCGCCTTCGCCGCGTACTGACTCGGAGATAAGCCGGCACTTGTCTTCGCCGGGGATCGCGGTTGGGTGGATTTGCACCATCTCCGGGTTGCCGTAGTGGACGCCCTGCTGGTAGCAGATGCTCACTGGGCTGCCGGTGTTGATAATGGAGTTCGTGCTGAGGCCGAAGATCAGGCCGTTGCCGCCGGTGCAGATGACGGTCGCATCGCTCGCGAACGCCTCGACCTCCATCGTGCGAAGATTCTGGGCGGTAATGCCGCGGCAGGCGCCGTCGCTATCCTTGATGACGCCGAGGAACTCCCAGCCCTCGTACTTCTCGACGTTGCCGGTGGTCTCGAATCGGCGCACCTGCTCGTCTAAGGCATATAGAAGCTGTTGACCGGTAGTGGCGCCGGCATAGGCGGTGCGGTGCAGTAGGGTGCCACCGAATCGCCGGAACGAGAGCATGCCCTCGCTTGTTCGGTTGAACGGAACGCCCATGCGGTCCAAAAGGTAGATCATCGCCGGCGCGCGCTCGGCCATTCGCATGACGGGCGGTTGGTGGTTCAGGAAGTCGCCGCCAGTGATCGTGTCTTCGAAGTGCAGGTAAGGAGAGTCCCCTTCACCCCGGAGGTTCACCGCACCGTTGATGCCACCTTGCGCACACACGGAGTGCGATCTCTTCACGGGGACAAGGCTAAACAGTTTGACCTTGTTTCCAGCCTCCGCGAGTTTCATGGTGGTCATGAGGCCTGCGAGGCCTCCTCCCACAACGACGACGGTTCGTTGAGCAGCCATTACTAAGCTCTATCCTACTCGTTGTCGCCCTTTCAATTCCGGGGTTTGGTCCTCCAACGAGGCGGAATCGCGCGTTTTGAGGTGGATAATCCCTACGTGGATTGCGCCGTCAGCGGCCCCATTTGAACGATTGGAGGCTGTCGGCAAGCGCTTGGTCCCACTTCGACATCGACTTGTCAGGGGCGGTCAGAGTGAACTGCACGACTACGCCATTCTTCTTGACGATGAACTGCCGCTGGCTGGCCAGCAGCCCGCTCTTGCCCTCTTTAGTGACAAGCCAGGTGTAGCAGTCGGAATCGGCAAGCGTATAGGGCTCCTGCTCTTTCACCGACACCTTAGGCTGGGACGCGATCTTGCTCACCGCATCCTTTCCGATCTGTTCCGCCGACTGGTTCTGGTTCGTGCCTGACTTAACACGGAGATTGGTCTGAAAACCGTCCTCTATGGGACCCTTGAACACGGTGTCGCCTCGATCCTGCTGATCCTGCTGCTGAAAACCTTCGGGCGGATTGTAGGTCCAGTCGCCAGCGTTGCTCGGGTGGCTCGAACCGCATCCAATTGCCGTAACTGCCGCAAAAGCGATGGTTCCGGCTAGCGCAAACACGAGAATCTGACGTCTGCTCAAGAGATGATCCATTTTGTTCTCCCGTTTGATCGATGATTGTATACGCGATCAGGTGGACTCCGGCTTCGGTTTTGACTTCTGAATCCATCGGAACGACTCCAAACTATTCCGAAAAACTTGGTCCCAGTTATCGAAGGACGTGGAAGGAGCAGTTAGAGTAAAAATAACGCAAACACCATCATGGCTTAGGTAGACCTGTCGCTGTCCCAGAATGCCCTTGGACTTGGTGACTTTCACTGAAAAAGCGTCTGTTCCAGGCAGGTCGTATTTGCCGCTGTCTTGGAGGACGGCATCCTTTCCCGGATCTTTGGCGACCGCCTTTCCAACGGCTTCGGCCGAGTCCTTGCCGGGCAGCGACTCGATCACGATATTGATCGTGTTGCCCTCCTCGGTCGGTCCGACGAATTGCTGCACATACGCGGGAAGCCTGACTGATCGTTTGACGAAGCCCTCCGGAAGAGCAAAGGACCATCCGTCCTCGGCATTCACGATCGGCGTCGTCTTTGGCTTGGAACAGGCCGCACTCGAAAGGGCGATCAATACAAGGGTCGCTGATCGAGTCGCTCGTGCGAGGCGTCGTGCTTTCGGGCTATCCATAGGGTGTTCAGTATGCCTCGCGCCCGTGACCACTCGGGCGCGAGGCAGCTGCTTCAGGTCGCTTTCTGACGGCGAACGAAGGCGTAGGCGTTGTGATCGTGGATCGACTCGTGATTCTCGACTTCGATCTCGTACGTTCCGACGTTGGGGTGTTTGTCGAATGCAAGTGAGACCTCACGGACCATGTCCTCCACGAATCGCGGGTTTTCGTAGGCGTGCTCCGTCACGAATTTCTCGTCGGGCCGCTTAAGAACCGGATAGAGTTGAGAGCTAGCGGAAGCCTCGATCATGTCGATCACGTCCTCCAACCACAGAAGCCCTTTTGTTTCGACTCGAACCGTCACGTAGCCTCGTTGGTTGTGGGCGCCGTATTCGGAGATCTCCTTGGAGCACGGACAGAGGGTGGTGACCGGGACGTTGGCGTAGATCAGAAACTCGTTCGTCTCGCCGCCGGAGGCGATAAAGCCGCACTCGTAGCCCATCATGGCGACTTTGCCCGAAACGGGCGCCGCTTTCTCTCGGAACAGAGTGAACCTGACTTCGAGATGGGCGGTCCTTGCCTTTAGTTTTTCCCTTAGTCGGGACAGGATGATTGGAATTGTCTTCCCGCTGATTTCGTGGTTGAAGTTGCCAAGGACCTCCATGAATCGGCTCATGTGGGTGCCTTTGAAATGGCGGGGAAGATCGACGGTGAGGGTGAAGCTGCCCACGGTTTGCTGTTGGCCGCCGCCAGAGTTTTCGATCAGGATTGGGTATTTGACGTTGCGGACGCCGACCTTGTCGATCGGGATATCGCGCGCATCGGGCGAACTCTGGACATCCACCAGAGGGCTCGCATCGTCAATCCTCTTCGTCTTGAGTTCGGGACTGTTTACACTCATTGCTTTCGTTACTACGTTTTCAGTTATGACTGCCTCTCGAATCCCTAGTTCATGAACGGTTCGAGCCCGCAAAAAGCCGCTTCGAGCAATTCCATGGTGTGCAAGACGCTGATCTTCTTGCCGTGCTCTTGCGCGGCCTGAGCGATCCAGGCATGGCAACCGGGGTTCCCGGTCGCCACAATCCGGGCGCCGGTCTCTTCGATGTTTGCGTACTTGCGCTCCACCAGCGATCGAGCCATTTTGGGTTGAAGCACGTTATAGACGCCGGCGCTGCCACAGCACATGTCGGCTTCTTGCAGGGGTACGTAGGTCAGGCGGGGAATGGCTTGAATCAACTCGCGAGGCTGACTCGTGATCTTTTGTCCATGGGCCAGGTGGCACGCGTCGTGATAGGTGGCAGTTACGGGCAACCCACTGGCGGAGGCCAACTCCTCCATCAGCCCGTTGGCGAATAGGAACTCAGAGGCATCAAAGGTCCGCTTTGCGAACTTGGTGGCGCCGGCGGTGTCCTCGAGAATATTGCCGTAGTCCTTCATCGTGCTACCGCATCCGGCAGAGTTGACGATGACAGGAATCTCACGGGACATCGCGATCAGCAACTCGCGGCCCACCGACTTCGTGGTATCGATGTATCCGTTGTGGGCATGCATGGCGCCGCAGCAGCCTTGGGCTGTTTCGAGAACCTCGTAGCCAATTCGTCGGAGAAGGCGGCGAGTGGCTTCATGCACTCTAGGAAACAGCACGCGCATCGCGCATCCTTCGAGCAGATAGACTTGGCCCTGGACCGGCTTGAGTTGCGAATGGATCAGAGGCGGAAGCGGACTCAGTTTCTGAGGGGTCGGCTGGTCGACTTCCGGCTTCTGTTTGCTCAAGAGCATAGAAATCGGAGTAGGTATGCGCTTTCCAGGCAGGAGCTTGCCCATTGCGAGCTGAGCTTTGAGCGTCGAGGGCCTTGTCGTTGCGTTGAGAAGCGCTAGCTTGGAGAACTGGGGTCGATCCTGCTCCAGCTTTTCCTTCGCACCTTCGAGAATCCGACCGTACTCGACCCCACTTGGACATGCGGTCTCACATGCCCGGCAACCTAGACATAGCTCGATGTGCGGCCGGACGTCTTTCTGCCAGTCAAGCAATCCTTCGACTGCGCTGCGAACCAGGTAGATCCGGCCTCTTGGCGACTCGATCTCGTTCGCGGTCGTGACAAATGTTGGACAAGACTCGAGGCAGAACCCGCATCGGATGCAATGAGTCGTCAGTTCGAGGATGTCGTTCATGTTTTGAGCCGAAACGCGGGATACGGTTTCGACCATTACCGGTCCAATCCTGGTTGATAATGGCAATGTGAAGTTTAGCCGTTCGCCGGTTCGATCATCCACGTAACCGATGACTCCGGACCGACGATCCATGTCGATTAGAAGATGCCCATCGCCCCCGGGTTTAGTTTGTAGCCAGGATCGAAGAGCTCTTTGGTGCGACGCATTAGCTTGACGAGCGCGGCATCGGGAAACTCCAGGTTTCGCGGTCCGGCGCCTGCTCGCATGATCCAGTCGCCGTTGAATCGCCGGGGCGACTCCATGGGCCTTACTTCGGCCCATAGCGTCGACGAGGGGCGGTCACAGGCGATCAGTTGCTGTCCCAACGATCGGATCGCGGCATTGAGATCGGTCGGAAGCACACGCTGAATGAAGTTCGGCGCCCGTCCGGCCATGGTTGGCACGATTTGAACTTCCGATAGGGGCAAGGCCTCAATTGGGTACGTCTTGAGCGTCACTTCCGCAACCAATCCGAGAGTGTTTCGCGCTCCGATCATAAGCTTTTGCACGTCGAAGCCGGCGACATTTTTGACTGCCTTGCTACCGCACTTCACGATGGTCCCATCGGCTCGCACGATCTTCATCCCGATGATCCAGTCGCGCCAGGATCCGCACTGGAATTGTAACCCGTGGGGAAGATTGAAGGCGATCTTGTCGATCAGCGGGCCGTGGATCGTGGCGGTTGCCAATTCGTAGTTCGCATCGAATCGGGGAAGCGGGAGGCACTGGCCGGTTATGGCCAAATGGGACTGAAGCTGGGTCAGTGTCGTGCCTGCTCGAACGACCACGACCTGGTCGGCAACGTCGTGCTCGATGATGCCCTCGTAAGAGCTCATTGAGATAGCTACGACGTCGGGACCAGTCGGGCCCGAGATGGCAAACGGATGGGGTTGGGGCCGTGCGTGAAAGATGACGGTCCCCTTGGCGTCCCTAACGATGTTGGCGATTTCTTCGAGGGTTTCCGGGATTACCATGCGGTGCCTCTCCATCTCCGTCGGTGCTCGACGCATCCCTTTTGGCTGGGGAGGACCTTGCACGGGTTGCACAAAGACCCGTCGTTGAAGATCCTCTTGGCGGTCGCCTGGAACTCCATGTCCTCCGGAGTGAACATGAGCGGCATCAGATCGACCTTCTCGATGCCGATTCCGTGCTCCCCGCTGACGCTGCCGCCCAGTTCGACGCACCGCCGGATGATCTCTTCTCCTGCTGCAACGACGCTCTTTACCTGCTCGGGATCGCGGTCGTTGAAGTAGAAGCACGGGTGCAGGTTGCCGTCACCGGCGTGGAAAAGATTCGCCACGCCGATCTGGTATCGCCACGAGACGTCGTAGACGAATTCGAGCATCTCGGGCAGTTTGGAGCGGGGAATGACCCCGTCGTGGGTGACGATGCTTGGAGCGATCCGACCCATCGCGCCGATGCCCTTCTTCCGGGCCGTCCAGAGCTTGGCTCGCTCGGCTTCATCCTCGGCCAGTCGGATCTGGAGGGCACCGTTCTTCTTACACACCTTCTGTACCGACTCCATTTCGTGGGCGACGCGATCCGGCTCGCCGTCGCATTCGATGAGCAGCATGGCGAGCGTCCCTTCCGGGTACTCGAGGCCGAATGCAGCCCGGACCGCGCGCAGAATGCCGTGGTCCATCATCTCGAGGGCCGCGGGAATGGTGCCTTGGGCGATGATCTCGGCCACGGTCCGACAGGCGTCGGCAACGTTTCGATAGGAGATGAGCGCGGTGGCGACAGCCTTGGGTATCGGGCAAAGCTTGACCCAGGCTTCGGTCACGATCCCCATCGTGCCCTCGCTTCCCACTACGATCCCCACAAAGTCGTATCCGGGTGCGCCGGGCAGTTTGCCCCCGAGGTGGAGGATCTCCCCCAGCGGGTCGACCATCGTTAAGCCCAGAATGTGCTGGACGGTGACTCCGTATTTCAGCGTGTGCGGCCCGCCCGCATTCTCACCGATGTTTCCGCCTATCGTCGACACTGACTGGGACGATGGGTCGGGTGCGAAGTAGAGGCCCCGGTCTTTCACCGCGTCCGATAGCCGTTTGTTTGGGATGCCCGCTTGGGCGAGAAGGCAACGGTTATCGTAGTCGATCTCGAGGATCTTGGTCATCCTCTTGGTGGAAAGCACGACCCCGCCCATGGCAGGAAGGACGCCTCCGCTCAGGCCGGTTCCGGCTCCCCGGGCGGTAAATGGCACGTCGTTCTTGTTGCACCATCGAACGACCTTGGCGACGTCCTCGGTGGATCGGGGAAGGACGACGGCAGATGGGTTATTCCGGTCGACGGTGTAGGCGTCGCAGTCATAGGCGCGCTCGGCCGCGTCTCCGCTGAGAACGGCGTCGGGAGTAAGAACCGACTGTAGCGCTTTGGCCAGTTCGGCATGCGACGAGAGCATGGATGGAGCGTACCGCAGGCGGCTTGACCTATAGCTTCGTATCTGTTTTGCAGTCGTGAACTGCAGTTCTGGTGGAGGCGAAGGTAGGCGGCACGTTCGCCGAGAGCCAGAGGATTCGCAGTGACCTGGCAGTTGCCATCCCTCGCCTCTTTGCCTCCTCGTATGTCGAAGCGCCAGAGGATAGAATCCTCCCGTGAAGCGCACGCTTCGGTTTTGGCCGCTGTTGGCGACGATTTACTTCTGCGTGAGCGGTGGCGCGTTCGGACTAGAGCCGATGGTGCAGGCGGGAGCGGGGTTGGCGGTGCTTCTGCTGATCGTGACCCCGATCATCTGGAGCGCGCCGGTTGCGCTACTGACGGCGGAATTGGGCAGCGCGATGCCGGACGAGGGTGGCTATTACGTTTGGGTCAAACGGGCGCTCGGACAGCCATGCGCATTCCTCTGCGGCTGGTGGACGTGGATTTACTCTTGGGTCGACACGGCGATCTATCCGACTTTGTTTGCCGCCTATGTGGCTCGGTTTCTGGAGTTGGTCGGTTACTCGACGGCGATCGACAGCAATCCCTGGACTAAATGGCTGGTTGGTCTGGCGATCATTGTGCCCCTCACCTGGCTGAATATGCGAGGTACGAAGATCGTTGGAGTTGGTTCAGTTTCGTTCTTTGTGCTGCTCCTCGTGCCGTTCGCCGTGTTGCTCGCGTTCGGGATGTCGAAAGTTGTGACCGATCTTTCGGCGACCGTCCATCCCTTCGTGTGGCAGTCGCAGGGCGCAACCGGAGCGGTTGGGGTCGGCCTCTTTTCGGTGATGTGGAACTACCTCGGTTGGGATTCGATCTCGACGGTGTCGGGCGAGATCGTCGAGCCCCAGCGGAATCTTCCTAGAGCGTTGGGGGTCGGTGTGTTGATCGTCACCGCCTCCTACCTCTTCCCTGTGCTTGTGGGTTTGACGGTTCTTCGGGGGACGGACGCCTGGAAAGATGGCGCTTGGGTTCAAGTCGCTTCTCTCGTTGGCGGAAGGTGGCTGGGCATCGCGGTCGCCGCCGCCGGCATCGTTTCGAGCGCGGGGTTGTTCTCGGCGACCTTGCTGTCCAGTTCACGAATCCCGTTCGTGCTGGCCCGAGACCGTTGGCTCCCCGCCCGACTGACCAAGCTCCACCCAAAGTGGGGCACGCCGACGGTCGCGATTCTGGTCAGCGCGGTGTTCTACACCGCACTCAGTTACGAGCGGTTCAACGATCTGACTGTCGTCGACGTCGTCCTTTATAGCTCCGCGCTCGTGTTCGAGTTCATCGCGCTGGCGGTTCTGAGGTTCAAGGAGCCGGACCTAATGCGCCCATTTCGCATACCGGGGGGCTGGCCGGCACTCGTCCTTGTTCTGACAGCGCCCGCTGCCTTGGTGGTCTTCGCGTGCATCAGCCGATTCCAGGACAAGGGACAAGTTGCCATTTGGCTGTCCGCGGTGGCACTCGCATCCGGCCCGGTCGTTTGGTGGATCGGTCGCCAAACGACGAAGCGATCACTATGATCGAGTGTTCGAACTTTGCGCCTGTTGGGCAGCCCCCGTTCACAAATCCTTGGCCACGGTGTAGTCCCCCTGCGCGAGGCCGGGACGAGCCTCCAGCCTGGTTTCAAAGTGAGTTTCCATCCATCGCCTTGCAGCAGATTCCCGGCCGTGGGCGCCGGCATGTAGGCAGTGTCAAAGCCCTTACTCACCCTAGCGCCGCCTGTCACCTCCAGAATTCCCCCAGTCATCGGAGATTTGTGTGTTGGGAAACACCATGCCGTCGGCTCCAATCTGAGAGTCCCATCATGCGGATGCCCGTGTATTGAGCAAGCCCTTCGTGGACTTCCATCCGATCCTCGTTGATTGCCGCAGAGGGAAACAGGGCGCGCCTATATGCCCGGAAAGTCAGGGCGTCGGCAATCAAGGCGATAGACTCAAACCGAAAAAGTCGAAAGAGAACCTCTCATAAAAGGCACGTTAGGGTGAGACCGTTCACAGAGAGCAAAGGCAACCGACGCCTGGCCCTCTAGGCACTGGAAGAACCATGGATCTTGAAGAGATCATCGACCGAACCTACAGCGGAGACGTTCAGGCGTTTAGTGGCTTGGTCATGTGCTATCGCGACATGGCATTCGGTTATGCTCTGACGCTTGTCGGGCGGGACCAGATGGCAGAGGATGTCGTCCAGGAGTCTTTCCTAGCTGCTTACCAGAATCTGGATCGTCTTCGAGACCCACGAGCGTTCGGGGTTTGGCTCCGAGGGATTGTTCGTCACCAGGCGTTTCGAGCCATCAGAACCCAATTGCCGACCGATTCCTGGGACGAAATCGTCGATTCTGATCTCGAGGCGCCGTCGTCCCGATACGACACCCTCAGACCTGCGATCTCGTCGCAGGTACGAGACGCGATTGACGCCCTCGAACTTGAACAGAGGGAAGCAATCCTACTCTTCTATGAGTGTGGGCTGTCTCAGAGCGAGATTGCGACGCAGATGGGAGTAACCGTCCATGCGGTCAACATGCGCCTCCACGCCGCTCGAAAACGACTCAGAAGGAGACTGACGACCATGTCTGACAACACATCCCACCTACCGAATTCCGGGCGCATCCAAGATGTCCGGGGTCCCATTTTGACAGTGCAGTTCGCCCCCAATTCCGTTCCACCGATCCTATCGAGCATCAGGGGCATGGGAGAGGAACGCCTATGCGTCATACGGCATCATTCGGCGGGACGCGTTATCGCCGCTCCTAGGCGAGCCGGATCGATCTGGCTGCCGGGCCAGGAAGTGCTGGATGAGAGGCTAGCCTTTGCCGGTTCACTCGACACCCATGTGGTTTCCCAGATCGTGTCTCAATCGGCAACCGCTCATTCGGGACAGCCGGTGACAACCGGCGTGAAGACGGTCGACCTGTTCTCGCCGCTTTCCCAATCTGGCGTCAGTGGGATCTTCTGCGAATGGGGCCTTGGAGTACTGGTGCTCCTACCCGAACTTGTCTATCGCTTGGAGAATGCGGCAGCGCGCCAGAGCCTTCTCGTGTTTGCGCCGCCCATGCGCGATGAACGGCAGTGGTCCGAATTCGTCGACGAAGCGTCAGTGGGGACCAACGATATCCAGATCACCTACTTGCCCGTGGACGATCCGGTTGACGGCGGCTTCATCGACTCGACGAGCAAACTCGATGCTCGAATCGTCCTGGGCCGCTATCTGGCAGAACAGGCGATCTGGCCCTGTGTCGACCCCTTGGCGTCCCGATCGAAACGACTCGAGCCCAATGGAGGGGAGGAATTGCCTCGGAGTATTTGTAACCTGCTCAGAGAATACATGGCGCTTCAGTTTTCGGTGAACTCGTCGGAGAGGCATGCACTTTCGCCGGACGCCCTGGAGCGTGTCCAACGTGCTCGAAAGGCGCTACGGTACCTGTCACAACCGTTCTACGTGGCCGAGCCCTATACGAAGCGTCCGGGAGTCTTCGTGAAACCTGATGAGGCGCGACGAGTCTTCGCGGACATCCTGAACGGTCGACTCGATTCGATCCACCGAGATGCCTTCTATATGACCGGCGCCCAACCCAAGGAGTGAACCTGCCGCAAGTACCGCGTGTAACGAACCCTCTACCCGCCCTTGAGGAATTTCCGCTTCCACGCATCGAGGAGGCGGAGCGCCTCGATCGGGGTCAGTTGATTCACATCGACCTTCTTGAGCTCCTTCTCGACCGGGGAGTCCTCAATGTCGAAGAGGGTGAGTTGGAGCCTCTGCGTGGTGGCGGGCGCCGCCCTCGGGCCGTCGGCGCGGTCCTCCAACTCGATCAAAATATCGGTGGCTCGCTCGAGGACCGGCTGAGGAACCCCCGCCATTCGGGCGACATGAATGCCGTAACTCCGATCGGTGCCGCCCGCCAGAACCCGGTGGGTCCAGACGATGTCGTCTCCGAACTCCTCGACCGCGACCCGGAAGTTAGCAATGCCGGGGATCTGATCGGCAAGGGCGTTGAGCTGGTGATAGTGGGTAGCGAACATCGTCTTTGCACCGACATCCGCCAAGTGCTCGACCATCGCCCAGGCGATCGCCAGTCCGTCATAGGTCGAGGTTCCTCGGCCCACCTCGTCCAAGATAACGAGCGATCGTTCCCGGGCGTGGTTGAGGATGTTTGCCGACTCCACCATTTCGACCATGAAGGTGCTTTGCCCCAGGGCCAGTTCGTCCTTGGCCCCGATTCGAGCGAAGATCCGGTCGCAGAGTCCGATCCGCGCGCTCTTTGCCGAAACAAACGAACCGATTTGCGCCATTAGAACGATCAAAGCGTTCTGGCGCAGGTACGTGGATTTTCCGGCCATGTTCGGGCCGGTCAGAATAACGATGCGGGTAGGGCTTTCTCCGACTCCGAGCGCGGTGTCGTTCGGTACGAATCCCGACGCGCTTGCCTCGACGACCGGGTGGCGGCCCGAAGCCACCTCCAGAACGTCGTCCTCTACGACATCCGGCTTCACGTACCCCCGCTTGGAGGCGGCTTCGGCCAGACCGGCAAGCGTGTCGACCTCGGCGAGCGCGCGTGCCGTCTGAAGCAGGGAGCGTGAGTGCTCGGCGACTCTTAGGCGAAGCCGATTGAAGAGATCGGTCTCCAGAGCGGTGGCCTTCTCTTCGGCGCCAAGCACGAGCGACTCATGATCTTTCAGTTCGGCGGTGATATAACGCTCGGCGCCTGCCGTTGTCTGTTTTCGGATGTAGTGGTCGGGGACCTTGCCGGAGTGGAGTTTGGATACTTCGATATAGTAGCCAAAAACCGCGTTGTAGCCGACTTTCAAGTTGTTGATCCCGGTACGCTCGCGCTCCTCCTTTTCGAGGCTGGCGATATAGCCCTTGCCGTTCCGGCTCAGATCGCGCAGCTTGTCGAGTTCCAGGTCGTGTCCTTCGCGCATCACGCCGCCGTCACGCACGCTGTGAGGCGGTTCGGAGACCAGTGCCCGATCAAGCAGAAGCGCGGTCTCAGCATGATCCGAGATCTGCTCGCGCAACTCCTGAATGCGGCCGAGGCCGACTTTGCGTAGTGGGTCAGACAGTTGGGGCAGAGCAAGGAGCGAGGTGCGCAGCGCGGCAAGGTCGCGCGGGCCAGCCAAACCGGTGGCGGCGCGGGAAACAAGCCGCTCCAGGTCCGAGAGCTTGCGTAGGGCGTCGCGTAGGTCGCCGCGAACCATCGCCTGTCCGAAGAATCGCTCCACCGCATTCTGCCGAGACCGGATCAGGCCAAGATCGAGAAGAGGCTGCTCGATCCAGCGGCGTATCAGGCGCGATCCCATCGCGGTAACGGTTTCGTCCAGGACGCTCAGAAGAGTGTATCGGCGGCCGCCGTCGAGCATGTTCTGGCTGAGTTCCAAGCTCTTTCGAGTCGCAAGGTCCAAGCTCATGAACCCGTCGACCGAGTAGGTCGCAATGGCGTCGACGTGAGAGAGGGGAAGCTGGTTCCTTTCAGCATATGCCAGGATCATCGATGCGGCGACGACCGCGCTGGGCTTGTCTTCGCAGCCAAATCCCTGGAGATTCGCCACTTCGAAGCGCTCGATCAACTTACGCGTCGCTCGGTCGACGCTCAATGTAGGCGATGCGGTGACGGCGGCGCCCAGTGCACTCGAAGCGACCTCCCCGTATGGCTCGGCGTTCGGTCCGACGAGCAGTTCCGACGGGCGTAGACGAGCCAACTCCTGAAGCAGCAGTTCCTGGGCGCTGTTACCGATTAGCTCGGTCACCGCGAACTCGCCGGTACTCGGGTCGAGGATCGCGAGGCCGGCTTTGCTATCCTGAACGCAGATGGCGGCCAGGTAGTTGTTTTTGGCCGCGCTGAGCATCGAATCTTCCACGAGCGTGCCGGGAGTCAGAACCCGGGTCACGCCTCGCTTGACGAGACCCTTGGCGGTCTTGGGGTCCTCAAGTTGGTCGCAGAGCGCGACTTTCATTCCTTTCTGAAGGAGCCGGGCAAGGTATTTCTCCACCGAGTGGAACGGCACTCCCGCCATCGGAATCCGTCCGTTCGAACCGTCTTCGCGTCCGGTCAACGTGATCTCTAGTGCCTCGGCGGCCAGTTCGGCATCGTGACCGTAAAACTCGTAAAAATCTCCGACGCGCATCGCCAGCAGCACACCAGGATGTTCCGCCTTGGCGGCGAAATACTGCTGCATCATGGGCGTGCGTCCGGTCACCCATTTAGTATGCGTTCGGACGCCGCTCATTGGCGCGCACGTTTTGCACCAAAATGAGCGCCCAAGACCGTATGACATCATAATGGGATAGGGGGCGAAGTATGAGGAAGTTACTTTTACGTTGGATCGTTCTCGCGATATCGGTCTTTGCGGCATCGTTGGTGACTCACGCACTACAACTGGGTTTCCAAGTCGACGTCAGCTCGATCGACGGGGCTCTGAAACTGCTGATCGGCGTAGCCGTGCTCAGCTTCCTCAACGCGACGCTGGGCAAGATTCTCAAGCTGATTACAATCCCACTCAGCTGCATTACGCTCGGCCTGTTTTCGCTAGTGATCAATGCGGTCGTGCTTTGGGTTGCTGCTTCGCTGAACCTTGGCTTCAAGATCAGCGATTCGGGACCCAAGGCGTTTATCGCCGCGTTCGTCGCCAGCCTTTTGATTTCATTCATCAATGGAGTTTTAGGGGTATTCCTGCCCGACGACAAGGATGATTAAGAGCTACCGGCTGCGGAAGCTGCTTGCTCCGACTGTCGGCCTCCAAAAGGCTGCGGGCATGATGGTCCTTGGGATCATCTCGCTCCTTCTCGGCATCGGGCTTGGCTTCAAGCCGATCGTCAAGCCGCTGGCCAACTGGTTTGCGACGATGACCCACCTGGGGTTGGAGCGGCTGGTACCTCGAGATCGCCTGGACACCACCGAATGGGCCCTAGGCCTGGTTTTCCTGCTGTTTGGCATCTACCTCACGTTCCGCGCCATTCGAGCGGTTATCAACCACATCGTCGAGACGCTCAACCCCGGTCTGACCGCCGGCAAGGTGGACGTCTACGTGCGGCGACGCCAGCTTGCCCAGGGCCCACGGATCGTCGCGATGGGAGGGGGAACCGGCCTCAGCACGTTGCTCAGAGGCTTGAAGCACCATTCGAGCAACATCACCGCAATCGTCACCGTGACTGACGACGGCGGAAGCTCGGGGAAACTGATTCAAGACAAGGGCATGATCCCGCCCGGCGACATCCGGAACTGCCTCGTTGCCCTGGCTGACGCGGAAAAGTCGATGACCGATCTTTTCCAGCACCGGTTCAAGGACGATAGCGGATCGCTCAGCGGCCACGCAATCGGAAACCTGCTCATTGCGGCGCTTGTGGATCAGGCGAAAGGCGACTTCGAGCGAGCGATCGAAATCGCCTCCGACGTTCTTGCGATTCGTGGACGGGTCGTACCTTCCACCCTTGAGACGGTAGGGTTGCGCGCGGTACTGGAAGACGGCGAGGAGATTTGCGGGGAGACGGCCATCGTATCGGCGGGCCGGCGCATCCGGCGCATTCACTTGGATCCGCCAAACTGCATCGGGTACAAGGCGGCGGTGGAGGCGATCCAGGAAGCAGATCTGATTTGCATCGGACCAGGGAGCGTGTACACAAGCGTGATCCCGAACCTGCTCGTGCCGGAGATCGCGGAGGCGATCCGCCTCAGCAAGGCGCCCAAAGTCTATATCTGCAACGTCATGACCCAACCGGGCGAGAGCGATACGTTCAGCGCTTCCGAACACGTCACGACGATCTTGAATAACACCGAACGGAAGGTGTTCGACTATGTGATGGTCAACACCGGAACTCCAAACGAATCGCTCTTGGGCCGATACTCCAACGTGGGGCAGTATGTGGTCGAGCCCGATATCGACCGGATCAAGGTGTTGGGTCTCAAGGTGCTACAGGGGAACTACATGAGTGATACCGATTTCGTGCGGCACGACCCAATCAAAGTGGTGTCGCGTTTGATGAGTTTGGTGGGTCGATAGCGATGGCAGCGGGACGGCTCGTTATACTCAGTGGCCCGAGTGCGGTAGGGAAAGACTCGGTGATCGATCGATGGAAGGAACTTGACCCCTCGGTCGAACGCATCGTCGCACGAACGACGCGAGATCCGCGGCCGGGAGAGGTCGATGGCAGAGACTATGTTTTCCTTACGGTTGAGCAGTTCAGGAAGCTGATCGATGAGGATTTCTTCCTCGAGTACAAACCGGTCTTCGACAATTTCTACGGAACGCCGCGCACGTTGATGGATCGGGCGTTGGAAGAAGGCAGGATCGCGGTGCTGAAGATCGACGTGCAAGGGGCGCTGGACGTCATGAAACTCCGCCCAGATGCAATCACAGTATTTCTAATGCCCCCCTCGGAGGAGGCCCTCCGAGACAGGATCAATCTCCGTGATTTGGATTCCCCGGAAGTGAAGAAAAAGAGGCTTGCCAAAGCGGTCGAAGAAATGTCTCATGCTGGCGAGTACCAGCATCAGATCGTGAATGACGTCGTCGATCTAGCGGTGCAGAAGTTGAGGGAGCTGACCTCGGAATGAACATCGTTCTCGGCGTAAGTGGGTCGATCGCAGCGTATCGGGCGGCGGATCTGGCCCGCGAGTTGATGCGGCAAGGCCATACGATCCGCGCCTGTCTGACCGATGCGGCGCAGCAGTTCGTGACGCCGACCCTCTTCGAGACGCTGACCGGGAACCCATGCCTGATCGACGCTTTCGACGAACCGGAAACCGGTCGGATGGCCCATATCGACTGGGCCAGGCAGGCGGACCTGATCCTCGTGGCGCCGGCGACCGCGAACACGATCAACAAGCTTGCGGCGGGGATCGGCGACGACATGCTGACGACCCTCGTTCTTGCCGCCACCTGCCCGCTGGTTGTCGCCCCCGCGATGAACCCGCAGATGTACGCCAACGAGATCACCCAGCGTTCGCTAAAGACGTTGTCGGCTCGCGCGGTGGCGATCGTCGAACCGCAAGAGGGGGACGTAGCGTGCGGCGAACATGGCCAAGGCAAACTGGCGCCCAACAGCCAGATCGTCGACACGGTGCAGGCGGTGCTCGCATCGTCTCGTCTGTTAGCCGGAAAGCGGGTCGTGATCACCAGCGGGCCCACCCAGGAGCCGATCGACGAAGTGCGATTCCTCAGCAATCGGTCCAGCGGGAAGATGGGATCGGCGATCGCGCGTGCGGCTCTATTAATGGGTGCGGAGGTGACGATCGTTAGCGGGCCGGTGCAAATCGCGTATCCGCTGCAGGCCAAGGTGGTCCGGGTGGGAGACGCCGTTCAGATGTTGGAGGCCACGATTAATGAATCGGCCGGGGCCGACATCGTGATCGGTGCCGCGGCAGTCGCGGACTACCGTCCCGCCGATCCGGTCGCGGGCAAGATGCGCCGTGGCAAGGACAACATCACGCTGACGCTCGTTCCCAACCCCGATATCATCGCTCAGGTGGCGCGGAGCTACCCGAGTGCTTGCGTAGTCGGATTTGCTGCCGAACCGACGTCCGACCTCTCGGTCGCCATGGAGAAGCTCGTTCGGAAAGGTCTGTTTGCGATCGCGGCCAACGATGTGAGCGCCCCCGGCACCGGCTTCGACGCAGAGGATAACGACATCGCGCTGATCCGACGCGACGTTGCTCCGGTCATGAGCGGTAGGCGAAGCAAGCTCGCTTGCGCACTCTGGCTTCTTGATAACCTTGCGCGTTAGCCCTTGACCGCGCCGAAAGCGATGCCCTTGACCAGGTGCTTCTGACCCACCAGAAAGAGCAGAATCGGCGGTAGCAGGCTCATGACGCTTGCCGCCATCAGCAGGTTCGTTTGCTGCCCGTAAGTAGAGTCGAAGTACATAAGCCCGATCGGCAAGGTCCGCAGGCTCTCCGACTTGATGAGCACCAACGGCCAATAGAAGGAGCCGTAGTTGCCGAGGAAGGTAAAGATCGCAAGCGCGATCAGCCCGGGCCGGGCCAAGGGAAGCACCACGTCGACGAAGATGCTCCAATAGCCCGCGCCGTCGATAGTGGCCGCTTCATCGAGAGCCTTTGGGATCGTGAGCATGAATTGGCGAAGCAGGAATGTTCCGAAAGCGCCGAAGGAGGAGGGGACGATCAGCCCGGTGAAGGAGTCGAGCATGTGCAGCTTCACCATGAGCGTGTAATTCGGAATCATCGTCACAACACCCGGAATCATCATCGTGGCGAGATAGAGTCGGAACAGGGCGTCGCGCCCCTTCCACTCCATGCGGGCAAATGCGAAAGCCCCCATTGCGCTCGTGAGGCAAGTAAGGAATGTAACCCAGGCGGCCACGAAAACCGAATTCATGTAGTATCGGGCGAACGGGACCTGCTCGAACACCGCGCCGTAGTTCTCGCGGTGCCAAACCTTGGGCAGAAGGTTCCCGCTCTCCACCTCCTGCATCGGCTTGAAGCTTGTGAACAGCATCCAAAGCAACGGCGCAACGGTTGAGAGGGCGAACACGGTGAGCAACGCAACTACTGCTCCGTTCTTCACTCCGGTCACGTAGTTACGCTTCATTCATTCCTCCAACACCCTGTTCGAAACGCGGAGGGACAGGGAGCGTGATTGCCGGATTCGCGCCAACCCATGAGTTTGCCAAGCCCGACCGGCAGCGCTTCTTCTCCTTCCGTCCGCCGAGGGAGAGGAGACGCGGCGACAAGTTCATACCAAGGCTGCTGGTTTGCTTGTCTGGAGCAAATGGGCAACAAGGGCGTTCTAGAACTCCGCTGCACGATTGCCGAACCTCCAGTTGATCAGGGTCGCCACGAAGACGAACGCGAACAGGACCCAGGCGACGGCCGAGGCATATCCGATGCGAAATTGCTCGAATGCCAGGCTGTAGATGAAGTAGGCGAGGGTGGTGGTGGTGCCAGCCGGACCGCCCGACGTCATTACCCGAGCGGTCTCGAATCCGCCTTGAAGCCCCCCGATGATGGACATGACGAGGATGAAGAAGGTGGTAGGAGCAAGCTGGGGCCAAGTGACGTTGGCGAAGCATTTCCATGGCGATGCCCCATCCAGCTGGGCTGCTTCGATCAACTCTTCGGGCACGTTGGTAAGCGCCGCCAGATAGAGCAGCATGTTGTTCCCGCCGATCGCGATCCAGATACCCATCAAGATCAGGGCATCGCGTGCGCCGATACCGAACTGCTTGGTGCTCAGTCCGACCTTCTCGACATCGAGGGCGGCCAAATTGTGGGTGGATTGGAGCCATTGAGGCGTGTCCGCATGCACGCCCACTGCCGTGAAGAGGTGCCGAATCGTCTCGTTGATCGGGCCGAAGTCTGGGTTGTATAGCGCCTTCCACAGGATCATGATCGCAACGCCCGACGCAAAGCTCGGCAGATAAAGCAGGGTTCGATAGGCGCCAAGTCCCCGAACCTTTCGATTGAGAAGAATCGCTAGCCATAGCGCTCCGAACAACGCGAACGGGAGTCCGAGCATCATGTAGAGCGTGTTGACGAAGAAGAGCCAGAAGTAGTGGTCGCCCAGGAGTTCGGAATAGTTGGCGAACCCGTTCACCCGTGTGGGCACCGTCTGCTGCAGATTCCAGTTAGTAAAACTGGCTCCTAGCGAGAAGATCACGGGACCGGCCGTGAAGACGAGGAAGCCGACGAGATTGGGTGCGAGGAAGGCGAGCGCTGCAATCGTCCGGCTTCGATTGGCCCTCATCGCGGCGTTGACTCCACGGTCGCATGGAAGCGCTCCTTCAGCGAAGGATCCTCTGCCACCGATTTCTCGATCGCGTCGTTGATGTTGGCGGCGGCGTCGCGCATGCCCGCGGCGGGGGCCTTTTGGCCGGCTTGGATCAGATCCAGCTGAACCTGAAGTAACCGGGCGACCGTGTTGGAGTCGACATAGGGGCTAACGTCGTCCCCTTTACCGATCTCCAAGATGTGAAGCCACGCGGCGTTGTACCGCTCTTCGGGGTGATGAGGGTCGTGAAAGAAGGACGGCTTTTCATCGGCCGCCTTGAACGCCGCTGCGCCATCCGCCTGTTCGTTGATGAGATCCAGGTACTCCTCGGACGCCAAGAACCGCTGAAACTCCAAGGCTTCTTGGAGGTGTCGCGAGTCCTTGTTGACGAGGAGTCCTCGTCCGTAGGCGTGGGTAGCGTGGGTAGTGCCGTAGGGCGACTCAGCGACATCGAGGTCGAGACCCTTGGCCTGTCTCAATTGCTCGAGCCACCACCGGCCGCCGATCGCCATCGCCCCACGCTTGGCGGCGAAGAGTGAGATGTATCCAGATCCGAAGCCTCCTTGGGTGACCATCGACGTCTCTTCGACCGGGGTTGGCGACACATGGTACTTGTACACGAGGTCGTACATCATCTGGACGGCGGCGACAGCGGAAGGAGAGTCCAGTGTGCATCGGGTGCCGTCGGAGTTGAAAACGTGGGCGCCGAACCCAGCGAAGAAATGGCGCCAATTCCACCATTCGAACATGAGGCCGTATCGAGCAATGCGCCCGTCCGGGCTCTTCAACGTCAACTTCTGAGCGATCGGGATCATCTCGCTCCATGTCCAAGCCCCTTGCGGGAGTGAAACGCCTGCATTGCGGAGCATGTCTGCGTGATACCAAAGGCCGTCTGCCGCGATGTTGTTCGGGATTCCGTACGTTCGGCCTTCAAAGACGCAGGTTCCCAAAATGCCCGAAAACACCTGCGCTTTGAGGTCGATACCGTGACGATGAAGTTCATCGGTCACGTCCATGGCCACGCCGGATCGGGCGAACGCCGACAACTGGAAGACGTCGAACGCATCGAACACGTCCGGTCCGACGCCGGCGAGGCACTGGACGATGACCTTCTCTACGCCCGAGTTGGCGGGATCGATATTGACTTTGATGTTGGGGTGCAGCTTCTCGAACAGCGCGGCCTGGGCTTTACGGGCAGGGTTCTCGTCGCTGACCCAAGTCAATACGATCCGCCCATCCTCGGACGAGGAAGGCTGGAGTTTCCAGACCAATAGCGACGACGCTACAAGGACCGCGATCGAGACAAGGAGGAACGTCCGCATTGATGAACCGCTTCATCATACAACGCCAAGCAAGTGATGAACCAGGCATTCTTTCGCGGTTCGGTCTCTCTCATCCTCAGAGTTTTCTGCCAAAAACCTGTTCGACATCGGCGTTTTTATCACATCTCGAACAACATATCGTTCCGTTTGGCCCGTCTTCTGCTATACAATAGGTCTGTTGATGAAGCGGTTTATCATCCGCTCATCGAATCACAACGACATGGCAGTCACGATCCGAGATGTAGCGAAATTGGCGGGAACGTCGGTCACCGCCGTTTCTGCGACGCTGAATGGTTCGACCGGAGGCACGATCCGAGTAGGTCAGGCAACGCGGGAGAGGATCTATGAGGCGGCGGCCCAACTTGGGTACGTGTCCAACCCGATTGCCAAGAGCCTTGCTACCGGTAAGACCAAGGTTCTAGGGCTCATGCTCCCCTACGCGAACGCGTTCGTCGACCAGAATCCGTTCTGCAATCAGGTGATGTCCGGCATCATGCGGGAGGTGGTGCATCAGCACTACAACCTGATGCTGTACACCGCCACCAGCGGAATTCAGCTGGACCGTGCAGCGATGCTCGTCGACTCACGCATCGAGGGACTGCTGCTCGTCATGCCCCCGGAAGATAGCGCGATCTTTCTGAAGTGTAAGAAGCGAGGGATTCCGTATGTATCGATCCTGGACACGCCCACCGTCGGGAGCTGGACGGTCAACTCGGACGATTACACCGGGGGGCGCATCGCGGCCGAGCATCTGATCACCTTGGGTCATCGCCGAATCGCCCATCTCGTGGGTTCGCCTGGCGTCGTGACGTCCGTGCCGAGAGAGCGCGGCTTCCGTGACGCGCTGAAGGAGGCGGGCATCGAGGTTGTCGAGGATCTGATCGTTCAGTCTGGATTCGACTGGAGGTTGGGCTTGGAATCCACAAGACTGCTGCTCGAGCGAAGCGCACGTACCAGGCCAACTGCGATTTTTGCCGCCAACGATCTGTGCGCAGAGGGCGCGATACGGGCCATTCGATCCGCAGGTATGTCCGTGCCGGACGATATCGCCGTTGTCGGATACGACGACACCTGGTATGCGACGCTCACCCAGCCGCCGCTCACGACCGTTCATATGCCGATCGAGGAGATGGGAGAGATGGCGGCACGCATGCTGATCGCCCGCCTGGAAGGGCAGAACGGCATCGACCCACAACCGGTTCTGCCGGTTTCGCTAACGATTCGTCATTCATGCGGAGCCGATGCTTCGCATTTCGTCGGCGGGACGATGTCGTCCCATGTCTCAAGTCAATGAGGAAATTATCCATGCAGCGCAATAATCGAGCATTCACGCTCATCGAACTCCTGGTCGTCATCGCGATTATCGCGATTTTGGCCTCTATACTTTTCCCGGTTTTTGCCCAGGCCAAGGCAGCCGCAAAGAAAACCGCCGACCTCTCCAATCTGAAGCAGATTGCTACGGGGGTGACGATTTACCTGAACGATTTCGATGACACGTTCCCGCGTCTCGTTCAGGGCGACTTTACGAACTGGCCAGTAAGCACTGCCCTGTGGTCGAGCCAACTTGTCACCCAACCCTACATCAAGAACACCGACCTGATTAAGTGTCCGATCGACCAGTTCCCAACCATTGACGGCGACGCCTACTACGGCTTGCCCACCAGCAGACCGACCAAGGTCATGTCGTACTGGCCGAACGCGGTTTCGGACTTCGGCTATGCCAACTGGGGCGTCAACAACCCGACCGGCCTGTTCACAGTCCCAGGCAACTTCACGAACTCCGCTTCGGGCGCGACTACTGCGACGATGGTCGGCTCACCTTCCGATGTTGTCATGTTGGCGAACGGTCTGGACGAGTACTACAACTATGCCTACGGTTGTGGAGAGTGGCTGAACAACGAAGTTGATTACTGCTACGTGTTCCCGGGCATCTACGGCGACTGGATTCCGACCGGCATTCGTTTAGCGACTCCGCAGTCGACGAACTCGTTCTGGAAAGCGATGTACAACGCCTGGCGTAAGTTCAGCGGTGGTTCCAACTTCGTGATGGCCGATACGAGCGCCAAGTTCCACCATCCGGATGAAATGGATACACCAAAGCACTGGCTCGCCAACTATACGGGTAACTAGGAAGATGAGGAAACTACTGCTTCTCGCGGGGGTTCTGGCGGCTTTGGCGGTTGGTGGTTGTGGGCACGACGATTCGGCCCCATCCGCCAAGACGCAAGAGCAATCGTCGCGCCTGAACGAGATCCAGCAAAAGACAGGGAGCGATTGGAGCAAGCTGTCGGACGCGGACAAGAACTACTTGATCAACGATCTGGCTCATGGCAGCGAGCAGACTGCACGCATGCTTCTCGGACCTCCCGCAAGACCAGCGCGTCCAGGTGGAAAATAGTCTAGGTTGCCGGGCACCTTTCCCCGGCAACCGTATGAAATGGGATCTAGGATGATCGGCCTGCTTGTCGCGAGCCTCGGATTCGCCGTAAGTTCGGTGTTCACGGTGCACCGCCCGGGGGCAGCTTGGTCGTTTGTCGATCCTGCTGGCAGAAGCTTCTGGTCGTACGGTGTCGATTGCGTGGACACTGGCACGAGCCGCACGAGTTTCAAGAAGTCCAACCCGTCTTATGCTTCCTACCGGCTGTTTGTTAGCAATTCGGAATGGGTCGACGATACGCTATCGCGTCTCAAGTCGTGGGGATTCAATTCCACGGGAGCCTGGTCGAACGATGATCTATTTCGGCAGTATGCCGGCAAGGACCGGTTGGCCTACTTTGTGTGTCTCCACCTGGGTGCATGGGACCAGGCGCCTTGGCACGATCTGTTCGACTCGGCAATGGAGCACTGGGTCAACGTCGCGGCTCAGAAGCAGATCCCTCCTATCGCGAACGATCCGAAGCTCGTCGGCTACTTCACCGATAACGAGTTGGGCTGGTGGGACGAGACCTTGTTTCTATCCTACTTGGGGATGAAGCCAACCGCTCCCGGCCATCGTAAGTTGATCGGTACCCTTCGTTCGTTCTACCAAGGATCGTTCGAGCATCTCAAACTCGACTGGTTTGTTAACGGGACGTCGTTTGAAACGATTCGTTCGCTGCATCAACGGCCGGGGAGAAACGGGCGAAAGGCGGTCGACGCCTGGACCCAGGTTCTCGGCGAGCGATATTACTCGCTGATGCGCGACACGATCCGGAGGTATGACAAGCGGCATCTGATCTTGGGGGACCGCTACTGCCAGTACTACACGCTGCCGATAGTTCGAGCCGCATCCAAGTATGTGGACGTCGTCTCGACGAATTACGGGGCGGATTGGAACGACGGATCGATTGCGCCGTTCTTTCTGCGAACTTTGAATTCGATCACGAAGAAGCCGGCGATTGTGACCGAGTTCTATTTGGCCGCGACCGAAAACCGGAGCGGGAACAAGAACTCTGGATCGGCGTTTCCGGTCGTCGAAACGCAACAGGAACGGGCAGCCGCCTATACGAAGTACGTCCGTGCGCTGGCTTCACTGCCGTATGTTGTCGGGGCGCACTGGTTCCAGTTCACGGACGAGCCGGCACACGGTAGGGGCGACGGGGAGGACTTTGACTTTGGGTTTCTCGACGTCGAAGGTCGACCGTACGATGAGATGGTCCGAGCCTCGGAATCCCTCGACTTGTCCAAGCTCCGAAGCGAGGCAAAGGACCGTCTGCCTTCAACGAACCTGACCGTTCCGACGGTGACCGGGGATCCGATGACGGGCCTCAAGCAATGGCCACGGCAAGAAGGAGTGCTGCCCACATCGGAAGGAACTCCCTTCGGCGATGCCTTTGTCGCCCAAGATGCGGGCAATCTATATCTCGGCCTGTATGCGATGGACTACATGGATGAAGGCGTGTATGCAGACGGTCACGTTCCAGAAGTGGATCGGGCACGTTGGCAGATCCGGCTGAACGGGCTATCGAAACCCATCGACATTCGTTTCGGCGGCAAGGGGCGGAAGGCTTCGACCAGCATGCCTGGGATCGACATCAAGGAATCGGGAGGTCTGAAGTACACGGTTATGATTCGGGTTCCAAAGGCGATGATTCGCAAATCTGGACCGGTAGAGTTTGGCTCCTCGCTCGATTCCCACGGTCGGGGTGAGCACATGGAGTGGAAGGCCACGTTGACAGGAGTGAAACGGTGAAGGGGCAGCCGGTATGTTGATCTTTCTATCGTCCATCGTCGTTGGCTCGTTGGGAGCGGGGGCGACCGGGTTTTCGGTGTCGTATCCGCAAGGTCCAGCGACGAGTGGGTCGACGGCTGCGCAGCTTCGTGGGAGGGAAGTGGGGCCGCCCAGCAGGTTCCGAGTCGTCGACGACCACGGAAGCATGTACCTTCAAGGGCCGGACGGCAAGCCGTTCTTCTCGCTGGGCGTCTGCTGTGTCGATACCGGCACTTCCTACGCCGACTACGATCCGAAGAACCCGAGCTATGCCGCCTTCAAATACTATGCCGAAGGCAAGCAGCAGTGGGCCGATGACGTCGTACAGCGGCTGCAATCGTGGGGGTTCAACACTATCGGGGCATGGAGCGATGCGAAAACCTTACGCCAGGTTATTGCGCCCGAGCTCAAATTCACGCCGATTCTCCACATGGGTTCCGGCGCGGGGGCGCCATGGAAGGACATGTGGGATCGTACCGTGGTGTCAATGATGTCGGACATCGCTCGCGACCAGATCAAGGATCTCAAATCGGAATCGCGTGTCATCGGCTACTTCTCGGACAACGAGCAGGGCTGGTGGAACGGGGCACTGTTCGAGTGGGCTTGGAAAGGGGCGGGAACCCGGAAACTGCTCGTCGGTCAGTTGGAGAGTCGCTACAAATCGTGGGCCGCCTTGCTCGGCGATTTCGAACCCGCCAGCGCCCGCAGCTTTACTGAATTGAAGCGAGCCGGCCGGCTTTTCCTTCGTCCGGGCAGTAACGGGATCGCGGCCGTTCATGCCTACATCGGAGCGCTCGCCGATCGGTACTACTCGCTCTGCAACTCGCTCATCAAGAAGTACGACCCAAAGGCGCTCTATCTGGGCGACCGGTTCATCTCGAACTTCTATCCAGAAGTCGCGAAGGCAGCCGGTAAGTACGCCGATGTCGTCTCGACGAACCTCAATGCGGATTGGAACGACGGCACGGTGACTCCGTTCTATCTGCCGAGTTTGCATCGGATCGCGGGCAAACCGCTGATGATCACCGAGTACTACATGTGCGCCAAAGAGAACCGGACCGGTAACAAGAACGACTCGTCCGGCTTTCCGTTGGTGCAAACCCAAGCCGAACGTGCCCAGGGGTTCTTGACGACGACACGAGTGCTTCTCCAGACGCCGTACGTGGTGGGCGCCCACTGGTTCCAGTACTACGACGAACCCAAGAACGGACGGGGCGACGGAGAAAATTACAACATGGGTCTAGTTGACGTGTACAACGATCCGTATGAAGATCTCACCGGAACCGCCTCTAGACTCGCGCTCGCCGACCGGAAGCCCTTGGATGCCGTTATATCGCCTTCGGTACCTTCGATCACGCTATCCGACGTCAAAGATCTGGAAAAGTGGCCCCGAGCGGAGGCGTACCTAAAGCCCTCCCGCGATTCGGAACGTGGCGATGCGTTTGTGGCTTGGAGCGCGGGATCAGCCTATCTCGCGATTTACTGGAACGAGGATCGGTTCCCCGAGGCGTTCTACCGAAGCGGCAGGGTACCGACCGAGGACGAACCGATCGCAACCATCGGTTTGCCTACCGGTTTGGCAAGCCTACGCCTTGTCGAAGGAAAGCCGGCGGTGGGTGGTCTAGCCGAACTCGTTTCGCTCAAAATGGGGGTTAGGAATACCGCCATTATTCGCATATCCGCCAAAGCACTTGGACTGACGACACCGGCTTCGAACCAGAAGCTTCGCTTCAACGTTTCCCTGCAAACACGTTCGCGCGCCTACTCGATTCGGTGGGCCTGTTCGAAACCGCTGTCCGAATAGTCCGGTCAACCGAACTCTAGCAATTATCAGCCATGAACTCATACAAACCGATCAGCCCCAAACTCCCTGTCCTTTGGCATGGAGGCGACTATAACCCCGAGCAATGGCCAAAGGCCGTCTGGCCGGAGGACATGCGGCTGATGGATTTGGCCCAGGTCAATGTGGCCACCATCGGCGTCTTCTCATGGGTCTCCCTGGAGCCGGAAGAAGGCTGTTACCAGTTCGAGTGGCTCGACGAGGTGATGGATTTGCTCTATCAGTCGGGGCGGTTCGCCGTCCTGGCGACCCCAAGCGCAGCGCCTCCCGCGTGGATGTCGCAAAAGTACCCCGAGATCCTGCGTGTCGGGCCGGATCGAGTCCGGCGTTTGCATGGCAACCGCGTAAATTTCGATTGGTCGTCGCCGGTCTACCGCGAGAAGGTGCGAAAGATGGCGACGGTGCTCGCCGAGCGGTACGGGAGCCATCCCGCTCTGCTAATGTGGCACTTGAGCAACGAGTACGGTGGCGCTTCCTATTCGGAGGCCTCCCGGCAGGCGTTTGTTCGCTGGCTCCAGAACAAGTTCGGCGGCGATCTGGACAAGCTGAACGCGGCGTACTGGACGAGCTTCTGGGGACATACATTCACGGAGTGGGACCAGATCGAGATTCCAGGTCAACCGTATGGAGAGACCGCGATTCATGGTCTATCGGTCGACTGGGACCGGTTCGTGACCGACGAGATCGTCGACTTCTTCCTGAATGAATCCGAGCCCTTCCGGCGTATCACGCCGGACGTGCCGATCGCGACCAACTTGATGGGCTTCTACGGCGGATTGGACCCGTGGAAGATGGTGCCGCACCTCGACGTCATCGCGTGGGACAGCTACCCGCAGTTCTCGCTGGAGCCGATGAACGACCGGTCCTGGGCCAAGGTGGCGATGACGCACGATCTCAACCGGTCGCTCAAACGGGGCAAGCCGTTCCTACTGATGGAGAGCACTCCGAGTTCCTCGAACTGGTACCCGGTGATGAGCCTCAAACCGCCGGGAATGCATCACTTGGAGGGCATGCAGGCGGTTGCTCACGGCTCGGACAGCGTGATGTACTTCCAGTGGCGTCAGTCCAGGGGCTGCCAGGAGAAGTTCCACGGGGCGGTCGTCGGGATCAACCAGGGTGAGTACTCACGCGTGTTCCGAGATGTTGCCTCGGTCGGCGCCGATCTGGCGCTGCTCGGGGACGTGGTCGGAGCGGTGTCCCCGTCTCAGGTGGCGATCATCTACGACTGGGAAGTCGCATGGGCGATCGAGCATGCCTGTGGCCCGGTGCAGAAGGATAAGGGCTACTTCACGACCTGCCTCGACCACTACCTGCCCCTTTGGGAGTCCGGCATATCGGTCGACGTCCTATCTTCCGATTGCGACCTGAGCGGTTACAAACTCGTGATCGCTCCGATGCTGTACATGGTGAAGCCGGGGGTTGCGGAACGCCTGACCCAATATGTTCAGGACGGCGGCACGTTGGTGTCGACCTATTTGACCGGCTATGTGGACGAGAACGATCTCATCTTCGGGAACGGCTTCTTGGGTCCGCTTCGCGAGCTATTCGGCGTCGAGACGGAGGAGATCGACGCCAAATTCGATTCGGAGACCGTCGACGTCGTCTTGGGTTACAACGAACTGGGATTGGATGGGATCTTCCAGGCGCACACGTTCTGCGAGCGCATCCATCCCACCACCGCGGACGTGATCGCCCAGTACGGCAACGTCTGGTATGCGTTTGAACCGGCGATCACCGTAAATTCGGTGGGAGAGGGCAAGGCTATCTACGTTGCGTCGCGAAACGACCCTGATTTCACGGCCGCGCTCATCCGCTGCCTTGTCTCAAAGCTCGATATCGAGCCGGCGACCCCGTTCCAACTTCCGGAGGGCGTGTCGGCGACCAAGCGAGTTAACGACAAGGGCGAGTTTCTGTTCGTGCTGAACTCGACTCAAGACACTCACTGGATCGCGTTGCCCGCGACGTATACGGAACTTCTGAGCGGTGATGTCCTGAGCGAAAGTCTGGAACTGGGACCCTTCGGCGTGGCGGTGCTTACGGAAACCGCCTGACCAGAGCGGTTTCCGTTATGCGCTCGGTTCTAGGACAACATGGCGAAGGGCAAGAGACTCTCGATCTACGGGAACTGGTCGGCGTACGACGAACTCTCAGACGGCGTCCCATTGACCGAAGAACTTGCCATGCGGCAGTTCGACGAGATGTTGCGTCTGCGAGGTCTCGGCGCGCGGTTCGATGCCTATCTGATGGATGCCTTCTGGTTTGCCCCCGACGGCGGGTACCGCCAATGGCGCACTCCCAACTGGCCGGAGGGACCGGATCGGTGGCTGGATCGGTGCCGGGCCAACGGGATTCTGCCCGGACTTTGGTTCACCGCGAACACGCTCTGTCATCTCGAACCGGCGTCCCAATGGTCCGATTCGGCCGATGAAGACCAGTGGGGGCTGTGTTGCTTCACGGGCGGCTTCATGGCCGATTATCTTGAGGTTCTCGACAACTGGTACGCCCGAGGCGTTCGGATCTTCAAGATCGATTTCGCCAGCTTCGGGGCAGCGCCCGCATCGGTAAAGGCCGAGATGTCGGAATACGCTATTCGCCGCCGAAACGTCGACGCATTCCGGTCGGCGATCGTGGGTTTTCGTGCCAACCATCCCGATGCCCTCTTTATGGCGTTCAACGGCTTTGAATGGGTCGAGTACATGAACCGCACCGACCGGCCGCTGGCGCACTTGCCAGGCTTGGAATGGCAGGAAGCGGTCGACGAAGGGCTTCAACTCGTCGACCCCAATTGGCTGGCTGCGTTCGATTCGATCTACAGCGGCGACCCTCGACCGGCGGACGTGCCTACCGCTCCGTTCTGGCGATCGGTCGACATTTACGGCGATCACACGACGCGCGTTCTCGAGGAGGCCGGGTTGCCCCTGAACCGGATCGATAGCTGTGGGTTCATGGCCGGACCAACCGGAACCTGCTACTGGCGCGGCAAGGCGATGTGGAAGGGGATGTTGATTCTGACGCTCGCCCGGGGCGGGGATCTGACCGTTTTCTACGGTGATCTCAGTCTGTTCGACGATGAGGATGGTCGATGGATGGCATCGGTTCAGGCCCTCTTTGAAGTTGCTTATGCCGCCGGACCCTCTTCGAGTTTTGGTGGCATTCCCGGAGCGATCGAACCGTACGGTTGGCTCGTTGGCGAAAGGCTATGCGCGGTGGTGAACCCGCGACCGGAGAGGGCGCTCGTTCCGATTCCGGCCGGCCAATGGTCGCTTGCGTTCTGCGATGTCGGACTTGTTCCGGAGGTCTATCCGGAACAGATTGTCCTTGGTCCATTTCAGATGGCCCTGCTGAGCCGCGATCCGGTGGACTTGGGCGTTCAAAACGATTGCATGATCGTCGAAATGTCTCCAGCAGCGTTTGAGATTGTCGAGCAATCCAAGGGGAAACTGGTGGCCGAAGCGGCCGGCAAGGATATGCGGATCGTCGCGGCGATTCGGGACAAGTCGGACGGATTGGTTAGGAACTTCCCGCCCGCCGACAATCCGGTTCTCTCGCTAAGCATTGCCGTGTCCCTAGAGGCGGGGGCATTTAGTGTGGACGATCATTGCGCGCGCAAGATCTGGAGCGGAGCCTCGTGGCGATGCGTGGATGTCTCGGCGGACGAGGTCGGCGTCTATCGCTTCGAATGCACGTCAAGCGATCCCGATGTGGATCGTATCGAACTGCGGCTATGGCATCGGTCGTGAGTTAAGTGCCGATTTAGTTCGATTCGGAGCCTCCATGCTAAGGTTAGGGTGTGCTGGCGCCCCTTATGCTCATGACATTGATGGCTTCATCCACTCCCAGACAAATCGTCGACTTGGATCACGGTTGGCAATTCGTCCGGGTGAAGCAGGAGCCGTCGTTCGCACAGTTCCCAGACGCGATGCCGACGACGAATTGGAAGGTTGTCCGTGTGAGCAGCGAGGAGACCGAACGCGAGGACGGGCGTGTTTCGAACGTGTTTGACGGGAGTCCGCAGACTTTCTGGCACACGCGCTGGAGCCGGGACCCGGCCAAGTACCCGCACGAGTTGGTCGTCGACCTCGGCAGCGAGATTTCGGCCACCGGGTTCCGTGCGACTCCGAGGCAGACCGGCGCCCGTAACGGCCTGCCCAAGCAATTTGATGTTACGCTCGGCGATTCGCCCGACCAATGGGGGGCGCCGACCGTGACGGGTGACTTCGGTGAAGACTTCTCGACCCTGGACGTGCCGTTTCATCGCACGGTCAAGGGTCGGTACCTGCGTTTTCGGGCCCTGAGCGGACACGACGAGTACTGCGTCCTATCCGAAATCGGCCTGGCCCGGCCGATGAGCAAGGTGGAGAAACGGTCGTGGGCATCGCAGTACAACATCGAAAACATCAATTTGGGCGGAGCAAAGTATGACCTATCCGGAGACTTGCTGGAGAAGGTAAAGAACGCCGATCTCCGCAATCTGGAGTCGAAGCAATGGGAAACGGTGACGCTGCCCCATACGGCTCACATCGAAGCAAGAGACGCCAAGACGATGTGGCAGGGTGTGTGCTTCTACCGTCGTGACATCGCCGCCCCAAGGAATTGGAGGAATAAGCGCGTCGTTCTGACGCTCAACGGCGCGATGCAAGTATCGGATCTGTGGCTGAACGGCAAGTACATCGGCGGACGGAGAGGTGGCTATCTGCCGGTCGTCGTCGATTTGACCGGCAAACTCCGCCTTGGTGCAACGAATGCCCTCCTTGTGCGATTGGATTGCCGTGACAACCCACTCGTCCCGCCTGGCAAGCCGTGGCGTAACCTCGATTTCAGCTACTACAGCGGGCTGTACCGAGATTCCTTCCTCACGGTCACGCCCGCGGTCCACGTCACCGATCCGATGCTCGCCGACTTGCCCAAGAGCGGAGGAATCTACGTCACGTTCCCGCAAGTGGCAGCCGACAAGGCACAGATCGCCGTTCGCACCCATGTCGCGAACGAGTCGGCCTTGGATGAAGCGGATATCCGAGTGGACCAGGAGTTGTTCGACTCCGGTGGAAGTAAGGTCGCTGCCAACGTTCAGGCGATTACTCTTGCTGGATGGACCTCTCATCAGGCCAGGCAATCCCTAACGGTTGAGCATCCCCGGCTTTGGAGTCCCGAGCACCCGAACCTGTATAGGCTCGTGACCACCCTACGGATCGGCAATCGAGTGGTGGACCGCGTAGACACTCGCATCGGCATACGCTCGATCCGTTTCACTCGGGCCGAGGGACTTTTGTTGAACGGGAGGCCGCTTCGCCTTGTGGGGACGAACCGGCATCAGGAATACCCGTATATCGGAAACGCGCTGTCGCGAGACATGAGCTATCGCGACATGTGGAAGATCAAGGACGCCGGTTTTAACTGCGTTCGGCTTTCCCACTATCCCCAAGATCCGGCCGTCATGGACGCGTGCGACGAACTTGGGATTCTGACGATTCCACCGATCGCCGGATGGCAGATCGTCAACTATGACGAGCGATTCATGAAGCGGGTCGACCAGGATATTCACGAGTTGGTCCGTTGGCACCGAAATCACCCGTGCGTGCTGATGTGGGAGGCGTCGCTCAATGAGACGTACGTGGGCCCCAAGATCGCCCGGCGATGGAACGATGCAGCCCATGCCGAGTTCATCGGCGGCAACTTCTACACGGTTGGAGATTCAGGCGCCGGCCAGCCATGGGACATGGCTTACAACGGGTGGGACGATGCCACCCACTCTCGCCCGCAAAGCAACATGCCGGATAAGCCGGGCTATATCCGCGAGTACGGCGACTATGAGTTCGGCGGCGAAGGTTCAACCACGCGCATCAGCCGATCGCAAGGGGAGAAGGCGGAACTGCAAGCGGCGTGGAACTTCGCTTGGTCGCACAACTTGAACCGGGGGCACTATCCGTGGACGATCGGCGACGGCACGTGGGTGATGTACGACTACAATCGGGGCTGCAACCCCTGGCTGGAGCGGAGCGGGATCGCCGACAACATGCGGCTGCCCAGGTTCTCCTACCGTTTCTTCCAATCCCAAGTCGATCCGTTTGCTCCAGGCAGAGGGCCGATGGTATTCATTGCCAACTACTGGACTCCTCGTTCGTCTCCCGCGAAAGTCGTTGTCTTTTCAAACTGCGAGACTGTCGAACTTCGGTTGAACGGACAGAAAATCGAAGAACGTAAGCCTGACGACGGGCCTGACACACCCTACGGCGACTACGACAAGGGTGGGAATCCATGGGACGGCGGGAATTGTCGGCATCTGTCGCATCCGGTATTTACCTTCACCGATGTGCCGTTCAAAGCAGGTTCGCTGGAGGCACTTGGCAAGATTCGTGGCAAGGTGGTGACCCGATCGTCCGTTCGAACGCCAGGCAAGGCAGTCGCTCTCAAACTCCGGGTCGACCTATCGGGTAGACCGCTACGCGCCGATGGATCGGATTCGGTGTTTGTCTATGCCGGCCTCGTCGATGCCGACGGGGCGGTTGTCACCCCGTACAACGGGCCGGTTTCGTTTTCGAGTTCCACCGGCGTCTTCCTGGGCGAGTCTAGTGTCCACGCAGAGGCGGGTACCGCTGCCGTTCTGATGAGGGCGGGGAGTACGCCCGGGCGAATTCTCGTGCGGGCACTTACTCCGGAGGGACTTAGCGGCCGGCTGACGGTGCAGTCTTTGCCGCACTAGTCTTTAATGCGGCAGAGGGACGGATTGCGATCGAGGTCGCATAGGCGAGGCCGTCGAGCATGGTCCACCGCTTTCCGGACTCCCATTCGCCAACCCATGCCTTGGCGACCCATACGGTTCGTTTCCCTGGATAGTCGGCGAGGCCGCGCGTCGCCACCGCCGCATAGAGCGGTCGGTTCGGATTGAAGTCGAAAGACTCAGCCTCTTCGAAGATCGGGATCAGTTTATGCTTGGTCCAGTCGAAACGGGAGAGGCCGAAATGGCTGCCGTCCGGGCTGTGGGTCCACTGGATCGTCCAAAGCCGGTTCGTCATTCCATCGAAGACAATTCCGTGGGGAGAGCCATCGGAAGTTGGGAATGTTTGCTCCTTGCCGTTCGATCGGTAGACCCAAGCTTGCTGGTCCTCCGTGAACCCGAATCGGCCTGGGTGCTTGGGGTCCATCGAGTCGTAAGACTTCTGTTCCGCGCGGAACTGCACTTCAGACGCGTGCCAAATGGCTCCATCAATTGTCTGGACCTGAGTCCGGACGACCTGTCCGGAACTCAAATCCAACTGTCCCTGCTCCATGTTCGAACTGTTTTTTTTCGGATCGGTCGAAAGCCATTGAAGGTGATTCGCATCCTTCCAGCGAACGAGGATGACGTCGCCCGATGGCTGAGTGAGCCGGTGCAGGTGCTCACCGTGAATACCGCAGAGGTAGAGAGCCAGATGGGATTTGCGCTTACTGGATGGGCTTGTGTAGATGCGCGCGGCGATTGCGATATCGGCCTTTGGCTTGTCGAGCGACGGCGATTTCGTGAGGAGAGGCATGAAGCAGAAGGATGCCAACATTACCTCTTGATACGTACAGCGCGCCAAGGCGTAACGGTCTTTTCTGCGGGCGTTCTAGCCCAACTTCCGCAGTTATTCGGCCGAATTGAGATTTCGAGTTTTTTCACAGGTTCAGCCGCACGCAGAGTCCTGTGTGTGTTAGGTTCAGTTCAGTCGTCGAAGTCAATGTAGTGAAGACCGCCTTTCGGATTTTGGAGCCTAGAATAGTTGCGTGTATCTTCGTCGCATTGCCCGCCGCAAGAGTGGATCTGAGCACGGATACTGGGCGGTAGCTGCACAAGCTCAAGCTCGACCTGCCCCAAAAGACATCTGTGTCGAAAAATGTAGTGAAGACTCGACCCTGATCACCAGCCATCGTAGGTTCAAAATCCACGCACGGTGGCAGATAACTGCGGAAGTTGGGCTAGGGATCGCCGCGCCAAGACGTTTCCAACTTTCGTCATAGCTGGTTATATTATTGGGATGGACGTTAACGTCGAAAAGCAGGAATCGGCGCCCCTGCAATCGCTGGACGAATGGGAAGAGGATCTTCTTGAGCGTTATCCCACGAAAGAGCATGTTTTCCGCGACTACGCGGCTGAAGTGCGCCCCACGGTGAAGGAGTTCTACCGGCTCAATCACACGTATCAGACGCGCGAATTCGTGCGGGCCAAGAAGGAGCAGTATTGCCAACTGGAAACGCGCAAAATGAGCGTCTGGGAGGCGATGGAGTTCTTGAACACGCTCGTGGACGACAGCGACCCCGATACCGATGCGACGCAGATCGAGCACCTGATGCAGACATCGGAAGCGATTCGCGCCGACGGACATCCTCGCTGGTTCATCTTGACCGGTTTGCTCCACGATCTCGGCAAGGTCCTATGCCTCTATGGGGAGCCTCAGTGGGCGGTAGTCGGCGATACGTTCGCCACCGGATGCCGCTATTCGGACAAGGTCGTGTTCTCGGAGTTCTTCGAAGCGAATCCGGACTCGAAAGTGGCCGAATATCAGACGGACTGCGGCGTCTACGAGCCTGGCTGCGGCTTCGACAAGGTCGACCTGTCATTCGGACACGACGAGTACTTGTACCACGTGGTGAAGGACTACATGCCGCTCGAGTCGCTCTACATGATCCGGTACCACTCGTTCTATCCTTGGCATCGAGAGGGAGCGTACACTCACTTGGCTTCGGAGCAGGACCGCGAAATGCTCAATTGGATCAAGGAGTTCAACCGATATGACCTCTACTCCAAGGTGGATGTAAGGCCCGATGTGGAGAAGCTCCGACCTTACTACGAAGAGCTGATTAACGAGTATTTCCCTCCGCAGATACGCTGGTGAGGTCAAGATTCCAGATGGAAAATGCCGAGGTTCTCAGTCTGGTATCGTGGCAGTATGGAATGAGGAATCTAGTTCATTGAAGCAGAAAACGGTCGGTATGTGTCATAAATGAGGGAAGCTGCGGACGATGCGTCAATGAAAGT
This sequence comes from Fimbriimonas sp., assembly GCA_031292555.1. GTDB lineage: Bacteria > Armatimonadota > Fimbriimonadia > Fimbriimonadales > Fimbriimonadaceae > Fimbriimonas. Next base: position 68,324 of record JARLGV010000011.1, on the reverse strand, counting down.
AAGTACAGCGTTGACGTGCCGTCGGCAGGTATTCCGATAGTATGGGCTTTCCGCTTATTATTCAAGGTGGCATGGGCGTTGCCGTGTCGAACTGGCGACTGGCGCGCGCAGTGTCTCTTAGCGGACAACTCGGAGTCGTTTCCGGGACTGGTCTGGATGCCGTTTTAACCCGCCGACTTCAGTCGGGTGACCCGGACGGGCAGATGCGTTTTGCCCTCGATCATTTCCCCATCAAAGAGATGGCGGAACGGGTCTGGGAGCGCTACTTTGTCGAAGGCGGCAAGAAGATCAACAAGGCGTTCAAGAGCAAGCCGGTCGCGTCTCAGCATTCCCCGAAGGCGCTTCTTGAACTCACTGTCGTTGCGAACTTCGTCGAGATCTTCCTTGCCAAGCACGGTCACAACGGACCGGTCGGCATCAATCTGCTGGAGAAGATCCAGCTACCGACCTTGCCTTCGCTTTTCGGCGCCATGCTCGCAAAGGTCGACTATGTATTGATGGGTGCGGGCATCCCCCGCGCGATTCCTGGCATTCTCGATCGTTTTGCCACGCTTCAGCCGGCGCATCAGAAATTGGACGTCGTGGGCGCCAAGGCAGGCGAGGAGTTCCTCGTCGAGTTTCATCCGAAAGATTTCGTTCCGGAAGGAACGATGGAGTTGCTCCGACCGAAGTTCCTTGCGATCATTGCATCGGCGACCCTAGCGATCACTCTCGTCAAGAAGGGATCAGGTCGCGTCGATGGGTTCGTCGTTGAGGGGCCGACGGCAGGTGGCCATAACGCTCCGCCGAGAGGGGCGATGCATTTGAGCGATTCTGGAGAGCCGGTCTATGGGCCAAGAGACGTTCCGGACCTCAAGGAGATCGCCGATCTCGGCCTTCCGTTCTGGCTGGCCGGCTCCTATGCCGAACCCCATAAGCTGAAGGAAGCACTTGCACTGGGCGCGGCCGGGATTCAAGCAGGAACGGTCTTTGCATTCTGCAACGAATCTGGCATCGATGCCGAAATCAAACGCCAAGTCATCGAACAGAGCCTCACCGGCAAATTATCCGTCTTTACCGACCCGCTTGCCTCCCCTACTGGTTTTCCATTCAAGGTGCTTCAGTTGGAAGGTTCTCTTGCGGACGCGGATGTCTTTGAACAGCGCGACCGTATCTGCGACCTCGGCTATCTGCGTCAGTCCTACCGCAAGGAGGATGGCACGATCGGCTACCGCTGTCCGGCTGAGCCTTTGGAGGACTACGTCGCAAAGGGCGGCAAAATCGAGGAGACCGATTCGCGCAAATGTGTGTGCAATGGTTTGTTTTCGACGGTCGGTTATCCGCAGCGCAGAAAGGACGGCAAGTTTGAGCCAGCCCTCATTACGGCCGGCGACGACATCGAAAACCTGTCCAAAGTGATCCCGGCCGGGCAGAACACTTACAGCGCGGCCGATGTGATTGCCTACCTTCTAGGCGAGTAGCCTGATTCGATCAGCCTTTATCCGCTTGCTTCAGTTGGGTGCGCTTGGCTGGCCGCGGCTTTGGTAGAGGTTTGAATCGCGGGAGAATGACCTTCAACACTCCACGTCGGTATTTGGCGGTTGTTCGATCGATGTCGACGGTGGCGTCAAGCGGGATCTGACATTTGAAACTTCCGAAGGTGCGTTCGATCCTCGTGAATTCCTCCGCATCCTCCGTGTCGTGGTTGAAGTCACGCATCCCGCAGATGCATAACTCTCTTTCTCTCCAGCAAAACTGGAGTTCATCCTCGTCGACCCCGGGCAAGTCGACGTACACGACGACCTCGGTTGGGGTCTCCTTCACATCGACAGGGGGGTGGAAGGCAAAGTGATTTTCGTCACTGCCGGAGCAATCGAACTTCACGGCTTCGGTGACAGCCGTGCGGATAACGTCAGAAATTTTTGGAAGCGGGTCATTGGTCACGACAGTCAACTCCATTAGTCAGAATTCGATCCTTGAATTTTCGTTTAAGTTCAGATTTAGTCCAAGTCGTCAAAGATATGTCAGAAAACTCATGTCATAGAATCCAATGACACCGAGGCTGTATAGTGAGGGAATATGGATCAGCGTGCCTTGGCCATGACGGAGTCCCTTTCCGATCGGGAGCGACAGTTGGTCGTGCTCGCATCGAAGGGCCTTACGGACACAGCCATAGCTCATAAGCTGGGAATTAGCCTTGCGACCGTAGGCACCTACTGGGGAAGGGTTCGAATCAAATTCGGCCCACTCAATCGCACCGAACTGGTCGCCGTGTTCCTTCAGGAGCATGCCGCAAGCATCGTGGAAGCTCTAAAGGCGGAGAATCAAGGGCTCGTTCAAGCGCTCGAAGAGAAGACACGAGCCGAGGAAGCGCTCCGCGGCACGCTCGAGTTCTTCCGGAACCTAGTGGAATCGGCGCCGCACGCGATCTTGCTCGTGCAGGAGTCCGGTGAGATCCAGTTGGCGAACGAACAGGCGGAGCGAATCCTCGGCTATGGACGCGGAGAACTGGAAGGCGTGAATGTCGAACAGATAGTGCCGGATCGATTTCGGCTCGACCACACTATCAGCCGCGCCAGTTACGTCGAGAATCCGGTCAAGAGGCAGATGGGTGGTCACATGGCGACCTACGCGCTCCGAAAAGATGGCTCGGAGTTGCCCATGGCCGTTTCGCTCAGCGGCGCCGAAACGCCGAACGGCCTTATCATCACGTGTATTCTCCAGGATCTGACCGATTCGCTGACCGACGCTGCCTCCTGAGCGTCAGCCTTTACGCCGGTGCAACGCCTCGTCCAACTCGGCACGAGTATTGACCCCAAGGGCGATCTCCGGATCGAGACCGGCGGACTGGAAATCCGTCTCGTTCACTCGCACGACGGCTAGCCGTTCGAGCCAGGCCATCATCGATCGTCGCCCTTCAGACGCGAGGGAACGCGCCACGTCAAATGCAGCGCTTCGATAGAGCCCACAGAGCGGCTGTAGGCGACCATTCACTTCCGGTGCGGCTACATCCGATCGACCGATCTTGACCGATAGCAGCGACACGATTCGCTCATCGAATTGAGGAAGGTCGCATGCACAGACGAATACGGACTCTCTGGTCGGTCTGTATTCGGAAAGTGGGATCAAAGGCCCTCCAAATTCCTCGATGTCCTTCTGAAATGGGAACCCCGCGAGCGGTTGCCGGCCCAACACCGTGACCGGATAGCCTGCGGAGGAGAGGGCCAAGGCGATCTTGTGTCCAAGGGGGACTCCGTCCACGAGTAAGTCCGCCTTGTCGATGCCCATCCGTGAACTTGCTCCGCCGGTCAGGAGGACCGCCTCAATCCTCATGGGTTGCCCAAAGTAGCAGGTAACGGCGCTCTTGGAGCGAGCGATAATAGATATGGGTGCCGTACATGTCCAAACTTCCGAATCGATTTACTGCCTTTATCGAAACCTACCCTGAGATCGGTAGAGCGTACAACGATTTGAGTCAAGCCGTTGCGGATGCCGGTCCTCTGGATGAAAAGACGCGTGCTTTGGTGAAGCTCGGCTTGTCGATTGGGAGCGGATCCGAGGGCGGCACTCACAGCCAAGCCCGCAAGGCCATTGAGGCGGGCGCCACGCCCGACGAGCTAAGGCACGCGGTGCTTCAGTCGCTTACGACGCTCGGCTTTGCGAACATGATGAAGGCAATGACTTGGGTGGAAGACGTTATCGCGAAAGAGTGACCCAGCCGCCGAGTAGAGGGCGTTTCAAGCTAAGGGATGAGTTCCAGTGAGGCTAACTGCAAATTGCTGTGTCTGTCGTGTCTGCCATGATTCAACCGTCCTGAATTCCCTTGACGTAGAATGGTGGACTGTCATCTTAGGCTGACCTGCGATACCTTGATGTTATCGAATCAATCGAGGATCGTCAATGAAGTCAGTCGTCGGAATCGATCTCGAGGGCCGCTACCGGTCCAGTCTCGCGCTTCTGGGCCGGCTCGGTTTCAGCATGGAGGAGACATGCCTTCTCCATGTCTCCGAACCCATGTCGTCAACAGTGCCGTTCAGCGCATACGGCTTGCTCGTCGAAACCGACGAGGTCATGAATGAGATCCGTGAATCGGGCAAAAGAGCGCTTGAGGCAGCCCGGTTTCAGGCGGCAGATCTACTTTTGAGGCCGTCGACGTCGATGGTCGAAGGGTTTCCCATCCGGTGCCTGACCGATTTTGCCGATCAAGTGAGGGCAGATCTCGTTTCGGTGACGTCGACAGTGACTGGGACCATCGAATCTGTGCTTGGCGGCAGCGTCGCTAGAGGCCTGGTGCTTTCTGCAAAGCAGTCACTGCTTGTGGCAAGGGAAGACGTTCCTTCGGAGGGACCGATCCGGGCGGTTTTTGCGATCGATCACTCTCAATACTGCGAGCAGTGTATTGACCAACTCATCCGGTTTCGACCGCGAGGAATCGCCCATTTGACGGTTCTTACCATTCATTGCGCGAAGCACCACGCGTTTCCGCACGTCGGTTCGGGACCAAAGGTGGACCCGGACAAAGCTTTCGATCATTTGACGGCGAGCGGAGGGGCGGTGGCTGAGAGGCTATCGGAAGGCGGCATTCCAAGCGAGTCGCTCGTGGCGCCGGGAGGGATTGAAGAGACAATCCACCGGGTGATGCTAGAACAACGAGCGGACCTACTCATCGTGTGTTCGCAGGGGCATAGCTTTCTCGATCGCGTGATGGTCGGCAGCACGTCGCTACATGAGGTGTTGCATGAGCGGTATCCGGTGCTACTTCTGCGTCACGTGTGAAGCAATGCGCTTTATTCAGATGTTAGCAGCTGCAGGTACTGCCGTAAGGTATGTTTTTGTATGTGATATCTGAGTGCGTAAAATTTCAGTTGTCCTTGTTTCCTTGGACACTTAAGTTTCGACTAGAAATAATCGGTCCGACAGACAAGAATAGATATGTCCTAGCGGGCTTTTTCGAGACCGAGCCATGCAAAAAGTCGCCGTTGTCATTTCCAGTCGAACCGAGCAGTACCTCAATATCGCCGAGTGCATTCGAACGGTTCTGAGCGAATTCGAGGCGTACGTCCGGGTGTTCGTCGTTGAATCGTCTGACGACCTTTGGATGATCCAGCCCGGCGATTTCGATGGGGCGATGATCTGCAGCGGCATCTTGGCTGGAAACCTGCCTACTTGGGTAGTTCAATGGGCGACGCTCAATGCCGATTCTCTAGTGCAGATCCCGGTGGCCCTCTTGGCTATCCACGGAGCGGATGTGTGGATCGACGAGGCGGGGTTGACAAAGGTCTTCGCAGACCGGACTGGCGTTCATGTCGAATTGGTCGGCCAGACGGCGGGAGCCGATGCGAAACCGAAGCCAAAACCGATCCACCAGTGGTTTCTCCATCGCCGAATCGGTTCGAAGGATCGGGGACCGGAACTGGAAAGCGCGCATGTGCAGACCGATTGGAATCGCGTGAAGGAGCTTGCGTCCGGAATCGGGATGAGGATCGCGACCTCCCACGTGTGGCATGTATACGACCTGATCGTCGCTGAAGACCAATAGCCTCGACTAAGGCTCTTTTGCTGTATTCAAGCACGTATGGGTGTCGCGGCCGCATCGAGGTCCACCGCAATCTCGAGGCTTCTGTTAGAATTGCCAGCGATTTGGGTTCAAGCCATGTTCTTCATATTTACGCCTCCACCTCCATCAACAACGGACTCGACGTCCATCGTCAAGGTCACCGTCGACCTTCGGGAGCAATTCCAGCGCCATATCAACCCATCGTTCTCTGATGCGGCGGGGAAGAACCGATCCGATCTATTCTCCCGCTATCGCGTTGGCCTCGATGCCAAAGCAAACGCCGCATGGTCTGGACGGATCGAATATCAGTATTCCCACGACCTCTACTGGGACCAGCACTCGAACGGAGCCGTCGATGCCAGCGATCTGTCGCTGGCCTATGTTAAGTACAGCGGCCCTTCGGTGACCGCGATTGGCGGACGCCAGAAAATCGAGTTGGGCGATCAGCGGTTGATCGGTTCCACTGAGTGGCTGAATCTTGCCCGGTCATTCGACGCGGCGCGGGCGATGGCCGGTCAGTGGGACGCCTGGGCGGGACGGCTCGGCGTCGCCAACAACAAGCCACAGGCGGTGCGCGTTGAAGGGTTGAGCCACTCCGATCGGGATTGGGGGACCACAAGCCTGATTCTCAAGCACGATCTCGGCACGATATCTGGCACTGATATTCAGACCCTGGACCACTTGGCAAAGGTGAAGGTCGGCAAGACGATGCTTTTCGGCGAAGGCGCCGTCCAGTATGGAAGCAGCAACGGTCGGGATCAACGGGCCTGGGCTTACCACCTCGCGGTCAGCCAGGAGCTTCTGCCAAAGACGACGTTCAGTTTGGAGAATGATGCGGCCAGCGGAGGCGGCAACGCCACGACCTCCCACACGTTCGACAACCTCTATCCGTCGAACCACAATCTGTATGGGCTGGCCGACATGCAGGGGTGGAAGAATATGAATCACCTGGGTATTCGGGTCGAGAACCGGTCAATTCCCAACCTGACCTTGAAGGCTTCGGCCCACGCGTTCTCGCTAAGGGATGCGTCCGACGCCTGGTACAACGCTGTTGGGGCGGCGAACCCGAAGGCCGGTGGCGGAACGCTTAGCGACCCAACGGGTCTGAGCGGGCGGGACATCGGAAAGGAGTTCGACTTAGAGGCGGCCTACACAGTGAAGCACGCAGGAATCTTCTCGGGCGGGATCGCCTTCTTCGAACCGGGCAACTTCGTGCAGAACGTTAGCGGACAATCGAATCAGATGATCTTTGGGTACTTGCAGTACCAGATCCGATTCTAAACCTAGGATCCGATCCGGCGGGTGATATGTTGCGCCTTCCGGATCGCCCACAATAGGGGCATGGTTAACGCGGTAACAATCCTTCTGTCGATTGTCGGATTGAGTTCGGTTCAACTCCATGTGAGCGGAACCCGAGTGGTCACGCCTGCCGGCTCCACGATGCGATTCCACGGAATCGACATCTGCAGCCTTGAGTGGGACGCCAAAGGAGACCACATCGAGCAGTCCCTACCCGTCGCCTTCGACAAATGGGGCGCCAACTTGATCCGCGTGCCGCTTTCGGAGGACCGTTGGTTCGGCAAGGGGCCGGATAGCAAAGGCGACGGAACGAATTACCGCAAAATCGTCGATCGGCTCGTTTCCGAATCCACACGCCGTGGAAAGTACATCCTGTTGGATCTCCATTGGTCCAATTGCGGCGTCTGGGGGCAAAATATCGCCCAGCACAAGCTGCCCGACATAGGAAGCCTGGCGTTTTGGAAGGACTGTGCCAAGCGATATGCCAACAAGCCGGCGGTGCTGTTCGACTTGTATAACGAGCCGATCGACGCCCCCTGGACAGTTTGGAGAAACGGCGGCCCAATCACGGAGCAGTTCAACGGCCAAACGCTCAGCTACCAGGCAATCGGTATGCAGACGCTTGTTGAGGCGATCAGGGGCGTCGGAGCCAAGAACGTTATCGTTGCGGGTGGCTTGGGGTACGCGTCTCGGATGGATGGCTTGATCACGAATCGCCTCGTCGACAAGTCGGGCAACGGGATCGTTTATTCCAATCACTTCTATCCGGGTTGGGAGTCGACCGATAGCTGGGAGAAGCGGATGATCGTGGCGACGAAGCAACTTCCGGTTTTGGTCGGCGAATTTGGCGCCGATCCACAGTCGCTACCGCTCGACTATCCAAAGCGCCGGGCCGCCCAAGTGCTCGCGGTCCTGAAGAAGCACGACTGGAACTGGTGTGCTTGGTGTATGCATCCCGCTGCCTCCCCGTGCTTGATCGCCGACTGGACCTACAAGCCCACACCCTATTTCGGAAGTCTGGTCATGGACGCATTGAAGGGGAAATCCGTCCCGATTCCGCCGCGCCTAACGAAGATCGACAACAAAACGATCTATCAAGACGGATTGAAGCTCGGATACCAGTCGTGGGGTTCGGCCAAGGTCGACTTCCAGTCGACGACGGTTAAGCGAGGGCAACGATCGATCCAGGTCGATGCCAACGCCGGTCAGCAGGTTCAGCTAGGCAATGTTCCGTTCGATGGCAATCCCTATGCCGGAATCTCGATGTATTTGAACGGGGGGACGGCGGGGGGCCAGCGTTTGGTGCTGTTTGCCAACGTCATGGATGCCGGCCAGAAGCCGGTCAAACTCCCCGAATTGAGGGCCGGCGTATGGACGCACGTGATGGTTACCTTCAGGGACCTGGGCATCGCGGGCAAGGAGAATGTGAAGAGCTTCGTCTTGCGCTCTGCCGACGGAAGCAGCCTGCCGACCTACTATGTCGATGAAATCGTCTTGGTCGGCAAGCATTAGCTGCCTTTATCGTGTTACGTCGACGACGAGCTTTCCGACGACTCTGCCGGATTGGCTCTCCATCTGTGCCTCGATCGCTTCCCGGAATGGGACGACCGAGCTAATGATGGGGCGGACTTTCAGGTCTTGGATCAGGTACGCGATCTGGCTAAGTTGAGCCGAGTCCGGCTGCATGAAGCGATAGACGGCCCGTTTGCCTTGGGCTTCCGCCGCTTCGGTCGGCTCGGCGCTGGTGATCGAGACAAGGATCCCGCCTTTCTTGAGTACGGAAAGGGACTTGCGCATATTCTCTTCGCCGCCGACCCCCTCCAGCACCACATCGACGTCCTTGACGGCCTGGGAGTAGTCAGTCGTGCGATAGTCGATCAGTTCGTCGGCCCCAAGCTGCTGGAGCAAGTGGTGGTTCTTTGCCGAAGCAGTACCGATTACGTAAGCGCCTTTCCACTTCGCAAGTTGAACCGCAAAGGTGCCGACGCCACCGGACGCCGCCTGAATCAGCACACGCTGGCCGGACCGTAGGTCTGCGGCATCGAAAAGGGCTTGCCACGCCGTCATAGCCGCCAGAGGCACCGCCGCCGCATCGGGCAGATCCATGCTGACCGGCTTTCGGGCCGTCGCCGAAGTCATGGCGACCACATACTCGGCCATAGACTCCGTCGCGATTCCATAGACCTCGTCGCCGATTTCGAAATCGGTGACGCCGGTGCCCAGTTTGGAGACGGTACCGGAGAACTCGCGTCCAACGATCGCTGGAAACTCGACCGGGAAGTAGGCTTGCACGTGACCACCCCAGATCTTCCAGTCGACCGGGTTCACGCCGGCCCCGGCCACTTTGACTTGGATCTGGCCTTCGCCTGGTTCGGGAATGGGTGCGTCTTCAACTCTGAGGACCTCTGGTCCGCCGTATTCGTGAAATCGGAGTGCTTTCATGGATGTTAGTTCTGTCGAGCCCACGGCCCGGACGACTTAGTCTACGCAAACTGAGACGATGAGGACATGAATTTCGAGTCGTTCGCCAAGGCTATTCCGATCCAGATATCTCAACCTTAGGGAGGACGATTTCACCACAGCAAGACGAGTCAACTCCCCTCATACGAATGGCAGCCAAGGCACGTTGGGAAGCAAAGCCACCGTCCGGTGGCAGGTTCACATCCCGAAACAACGACAGGCGGGCTACTGCACAGTAATCTGTGCGTATGAACCACGCCATACGAATCGCAACGTTGTCGGATGCTCCGGATGTATGGCGGCTTCTCCGCCAGTTCGCGGTCTCGTATTCGCCGGACTGGATCGCATTTCAGTCGACCTATCCTCACCTTGTCGATGTGAACAAATCCTTGTTCCTGGTCGTTGAGGAAGAGAGTACGGTCGTCGGTTACCTACTGGGCTACGTTCTGCCGACTCTGTTCGCGAACGGTCCCGTGTTGGAGATCGTGGAGTTGGTGGTTGATGAAGCTTGCCGGGGCAAGGGTCTCGGGAAACAACTGGTTGATTCGGCGTTGACCGAAGCATGGACAAAAGGATGCGTTGAGGTCGTGGTTCCGACGCGACGCGCCGGAGCCTTCTATCGAGGTCTGGGATTTGCCGAGAGCGCAACCCACTACAAGATGAAGCGTCCGGCATAGAGTCCCTACCGAACTGAACCGCCCAATTTCAACTCAGATCGCTGCAGCGCTTCCTCCTTTGCAGTCGTTACAGTAAGATTGATGATTACATGGGACTGAAGTTATTCCCCGGCATCGCTTGCGTTCTTATGTGGCTGGCAGCTTCTGTTTGTCCGGCTCAGGTCACCGAATCAGCGGAATGGTTGATCAAAACCCGGGAGCACAACTTCATCGCGACGATCCGGAAGCACCAACTTGGCCCGGAAGTCTTGGAAAGGAAGCAGTTATATCTGATTGCCCGAACGGGCGCCGCGTTCGCTCAGGTCATCGTCGCGGCGAACCCGAACGAAAATGCCAAAGCGCTGGCGGAGGATTTGCGACGGGGATTTGGAGCAGCCGATGTGGCCTACTCGCAAGAAGACGATTACGCGGCGGCCGTGGCGAACTTCTCGCGGGGCAGGTTGCTTAGCCGTGAACATGCGTGGGATTTTGATCTTGGCGCCGTCGTTAGGGTGCTTCGAGAGGATGGCTGGACGGTCTTTGGCGGGGTAAGTGTTACAAGGGATGCATCCGATGGGATCCCGGCAACCGAAGTGACCCATTCGAATTCGATCGCGACATTCCCGATCGAACCCCTGATCGACCGGCCGATTCATCTCCAGGCAAGGATGAGCGTCGTTCTTTGGCTCCTGCCTTTTGTGGTGGTTTTTGGCCCTCTTCTTGCCCTGATCGGTGGTTTCTCGGTTGCGGTGATCGTTGCCAAGCGTACCGATATCGAGTTGACGCGACGTCGAGCGCTCTACAAGTCCTGCGCGATCAAGCCCATTTACTGGGCGATTGGGCTTTGCATCCCGATCTCGATGCTGGGAATTCTGGGGGGCTTTCTGATCCCGATCGCCGACCTCTGGTTCGGCACGTCGAGCGTGGCCACGGCGTTGATCCCGTTCCTGTTTCTAAGCATGCCGATTCCGATGCTCCTGCTGATCCCGATGTCGGGCGTCGAGAATCGACTGTTTTCCGACAACGCCGACAAGCCGGATTTCCAGGGCTCGAAGACGGTCAACTTGACTCCTTCGTCCAAGTACACCCCCATCGGCCTGATGCTGGCCTTCTTCATTGTCGGGTTCGGGATGACCGCCTACTCGTCGAGCTTGCCCAAACAGCAGGCTTCCCGCTCGACGATACGCTTGATTGGCACGGTGGTCATGTTCGGTGGAATTCCCCTGTCGGGATACATGAGCGCAAAATTCACGGCCAGGAAGATCCCGGCCCAGACAGGAGATCCGATCGTGGAGCGCGCGCTGCGCATTGCTCGGGAGTCCAAGTGCTTGTGCGGCGGAGTCGACTTGATCGAACCGCGCGATCAGTCTCAGCGGGTCAGTATCGTCTCGTACAACGGTCGTCTGACCATTACGCGCAAGGCGATCGAAAGCCTAAGCCCAGATAGTTTGGATTTTGGGATCGCCTATTCGTTGCTGGGAAGCTCGGTCAGGCAGATCCTACCTTTCTTCTTGGTGATCATCCCCCTGAGCTTTGTTTTCGCGTTCTTCCTCATGCCATATGTGCGAGCCCATGCGCCGGTCGAGACTCGATCGTTCCTCCTCTTTTTCGCTATGCTGGCTCCTGCCATCGTGGCGATGCCCTTGATGCTCTCGATCGTAAGGAACTCCCAAAGGCGGCAGATCCGCGGGGCGCTCTCCGTCGTGCCCAGTCGAGCGGCCGGCCAAGAGTGGCTCGACAAGTCGATGGAGACGCCTTTGGTAACGATGTCGCCCCAACGTTTCGAGAGAAATCGAAGCCGGATATTCGCCATGTTCGACGATGTCTGCCGCGAAAAGGGATTAGTCTGAATGCCTTCCCCAAAAAGTGGGGAAGGCATTGGTTGGAACTCTAGGCCGGCTTGAGGTAGATCTCGATCACTGGGATCGACACGTTCGGCGACTTCACAGGAAGTTTCAATGTAATTCCTGTGAACTCCTCGTGCTCGCCCCCGACCACGAACCGCACCTCCGATGCATCGTTCAGCAGTTGGGCGTATTCGAATCGATCGTTCAACCCTTGGAGTCGAAGTGCTCCGGTGGGCCATGAAAGCACATGCAGGTAGAGCCGATTCGTTTTCGGATTGTAGGTGTAGCGGCAGTCTTGGGGCGCCTCGAACGGGGCCATCGTGCAGCCATAGATGCTCCGGTTGTGGCGTTTCATCCATTCTCCCATGCCCTTCAACCGATCGAGGGCGCGTTCGTCGAACTCTCCGCGTCCAGTCGGGCCCACGTTTAGGAGTAGGTTCCCGCCTTTGGCAACCGTGTCGATCAACATCAGGAGCAGTTGTTTGACTGACTTCCATGTTTCCTCGTCTCGGTAGTAGCCCCAGGAGCCAGAGAACGTCTGACACGCCTCCCACACGACGCGCTGGCCCTCTACCGTCTTCCAGCCGTCCGGTTGGTACTGCTCGGGGGTCATGTAGTCCCATGCGTCCGCTTGGCCGGGAAGATCGAGGCGATCGTCGAGCAGGATCTGGGGGTTGAGTTGGCGGATCATCCGGACCAGCTCCTCGCTGCCCCAGTCGAGGTGTCCTTTGCCCTCCCAAGGTTCGCCCTGAGCGTTGAGTTTGCCTGGCGTCGATGGATAGGAGAAATCGAAGAAGATCAGTCGGAGCTTCGGATAGCGGGTGAGCAATTCTCGGACTTGGCCGTGGAGATACTCCGTGTATCGGGCAGGAATCCTACTCTCGTTCAGCTTCTTGCGATCAGGATGGTCCCGTAGCGGATGCATCTCGTCGACTCGGAAGTGGGGGTGGTGCCAATCGATGAGTGAATGGTAGAAGCCGGTTTCAAGCCCACGCGATTCGAAGGCCCGGACCATCGGGGCAATCGCGTCCTTGCCGTAGGGCGTGTTGGTGATCTTGTAGTCGGTGAGTTCGGTGTCCCAGAGACAGAACCCGTCGTGATGCTTTGTCGTGATCACGAAGTACTTCATGCCGGCTTCGGCAGCGGCATCCGCCCATATCTCCGGATTGTACAGATCGGGATCGAAGTGCTCGAAGTACTTCTGGTAATCGTCGTTGCTGAGTCGCTCGTAGTGCTTGACCCACTCGTGCCGTGCCGGCAGCGCGTAGAGCCCCCAGTGAATGAACATCCCAAATCGTGCCTCGGTGAACCACGAACTGTCCCCTGTCGTAGGACGCAAAGGCAGGTCGAGAACGGAACCAACGTCTTTCATTTCAATCCCCCATCGGATCGCCGGGTAAAGACCCGTGACGTCTAGACGATACGCGATTTCAGCGTGGATATGTTGAGCCCGGTCAGCATGCTATCAGACAACTCGTAAGCAGCATTGACTATGGCTTGAAAGTGAGATTGCACCCAATATACGTGGAGGAACTGGAGCTTCAGCGCATGAGGTTCGCGTCGGCCCTGAACGGGGGCTTTCTGGGGAGTCGTCAAATCGATCAAAGCGCTTGCGAACATTTGCTTGGCTTAGGGCACCCGGCTAGACTGATCACTTGCGGAGCCTTTGCACCCGGTAGAAGACCGACATCGCCGAGAGAGGAATCTGCGACCACCGAATCAAAGCCATCGGCCTGAATATGGTCCACGACCCTACTTCATGCCGATCCTCGCTCCTTCAGCTTCAGGGGCAGCGAAGAGTCCGTGGCCCATTGCTTCGTATCAAGAGGCGGTTGAGTTCACGACCGCCTATCGCAATGTTCGTGATGACCCACGCAGATTGGTCACCGTTCCTTGACTTTGAAGGGCATCGGGGCCGGATCTCAGAGCAGCTTGAGTTTGCCGGACCAAGATATGTCTAAACATTAAGACATAATAAACGTGAGTAGTCATGATTTTACTTGCGTTCCTAACCCTAGCGGGGATCCCAAGCGTAGGTCAGCCGAATCGGTTCGAGCTCGAAGCCGATAGATTGACGAGACTGAACGTCGCCACCTTCTATGATTCGGCAAAGAAGATTTGGAAGCCGCCGGTGGCTTCAAGCGAAGCGGTGGGGACGGACGGTTACACGTTTTGGACGTCGCTCCTTGCGTGGCAATCGGTGATCGAGGCGGCCAAGGTGGAGCCGAGACAGTGGAAGAGCAAGGTCGGCAGCTTCTATGGCGTCCTGGAGCAGTACTTCGACCGGGCCGACCACGCCTATTGCGCCTGGAAGTGGTTCCCAGGGAACGATGACCGTTTCTACGACGACAACACGTGGGCGGCGATTGCGTGCCTGGAGGCCTTTGACGTTACCCATGAGGAGCGCTATCGAAGCCGCGGTATCGAGATCTTCGATGGGTTCGTGAAAGGGGGATGGGACGGCTCCGACAAGCCAGGTGGACTTCGCTGGGGAACCAAGTCGGCCTACGACGATCGCAAGGATCGGACGGTGTCAGCCACCGCCGCCGGCGCCCTTGCGGCGCTGCTGATTGCAAAATCGCACGACGCGACAACGTACCGCGCATGGGCGAAGCGTGCTCTCGACTGGATTCACCTCAAGCTGAGCGCCTCGAACGGGCTGATTTATGACGGCTTCTCCAGTCCGAAATTCGAGAGAATGAACACGATCTGGACCTACAACACGGGTGTTCCGATCCGGGCTGCCGTCGAGTACGCGCGGCAAACTGGCGACAAGAGCTATCTGGAGTGGGCAATCAAGATGGGGAATGGCTGCCTTGATCGGACGCAATCACCGATGTTCGATGGGGCGGTGAAAGACCCCTCGAAGCGCTACTGGTATGACTCCACGTTCTTCGTGCAGTACCTGGTCGACGGGATGCGCTCGCTGAGTCTTGCCACGCACGACTCGCGCTATATCGATGAAGCGCGGCGGGAGGCCGACTACTGCATGGGGTTCCTGCGAGACGAAGACGGTCTCTACTGGCGAAACATGCGTCTCTGGACGATCGACTCGGCGACTCAAGCCGAATTCCTCAAGTGGACCGGGCAGGATGCTCCCACCTTGGCGGCCGACGAGTCGGAGCGATCGGCGGCGGACGTCAAGATGCCGGTCGAGAAACGTCCGATGGCGAAGACCCTCCTTGCCAACGCAGGGGTCGCACGCATGCTATGGCTACTCGCGCACTAGAAGTCGGTTAGCTTTCGTTCGATATCGCCCCGGCCTCAAGGGCTCGGCTTTGCCGCCAAGTCTGGTCCGAATCCGTCTGTCGCATATTCCGTGCCTACCGTCCGCCGAATCCGGATAGGGTGACTCCTTCGATGAAGTAGCGCTGGGCGAAGAAGAACAGGGCAAGGACCGGGAGGATGGTGAGGGTTGCGAACGCCATCATCAAGCCGGGCTCGCCGCCTCGCTCGCTTTGGAAGAGCTGAAGCGCGTAGCTCAGTGGCATATTCTCCGGGGTGTTGATGTAGAGCAACGGGCCCATAAAGTTGTTCCAGGCGCCCATGAACGTCCAGATCGCGACAACGGCGAGCGCCGGCTTGATCTGCGGAAGCATGATCCGCCAGAACGTCTGCAGAACCCCGGCGCCGTCTATCTTCCCCGCATCCTCTAGCTCGGTCGGGATCTGCGAGAAGAATTGGCGCAGCAGGAACACGTTGAAAGCGCCAGCGAAGAACGCAGGGACCCATAGGGGCAACAGGGTGTCGATCCAGCCCAACGACCGATAGAGGAGAAATTGAGGCATCAATGTGACGGCGCCGGGAAGCATCATCGTCGCCAGCAGAATCTTGAACAATGTGTCTCGGCCGGGAAAGCGTAGGCGCGCGAAGGCGTAGGCGACGATCGACGAACTGAGCAAGGTTCCGATGACGCTGAGCACGACCAAGATCAGAGTGTTCTTGAGATAGACCAGGCCGTGCTTCGTCTCGATCGGCATCGCCTCAAGCGCGTCGGTGTAGTTCTGAGTCCGAAGGGCGATGTCTCTAACGGGCTGTAGGTCGGCCGGCATGAACGTCTGCTCCTTTCCGGCTTTCGAAAGGGGCGCCGAGAACCGGACGACCCTGCGTCCGTCGTCAAGTTCTTTGGTTACAAACCCAATGAAGCCCGCGCCGGAAACGACCGGTGCATCTTTTGGGACTACTCGAAACGACTTGGGCGCGCCCACGAAGGAAACGCCGCGAAGGCTTGCAGGACGCTGGACTTCTACGATGTAGGAGCCGTTCGACGTGCGACCGGAGAGCGACGCCTGCACCCAGTTGCCCTTGTACTCTCCTTCTAAGAGGGGATCGCTCGGGTCCAGGAAAGGGACTGTGCGCTGAACGCGAGGAACCCAGATGAGACCGTTGGCGTTCGACATATCCCGGTCCTCTTTGAAACTCGTGACGAGTAGCCAAGCGAAGGGAAGACCGAAGACGATGGAGCCCGCTAGAAGTGCGGCATGTACCGCCAACCGCCCGCTGACTTGCCGGACACGTCGACTGGCTGCCGCCATGGCAGCGATCGCGGCAACGGCAAGTCCCACAAGAGAGGATCCAGACACCAGGCTGAGCCCGATTTGCCCCCTAACGATCTCGATCTTGCTTTCCGGGTCGAGTCGATACAGGGCGACGAACACTGCCCCTGCTGCGATCCAGATCAGGCCCGCATACAGTCGGCTGCGTATCCCGTCCAATATCGCTTGAAACAGGCGGACGGCTGCCATCCAGCCGCAGGTCGCGGTTGCCCAAGCGGCAAACGGCGCGACGATCCAGAGTATCGGAATTCCAAGACCTTGCGCGTAGACGGGCGTGGTGCTCGCGCCAAGGAGAAGCAAGCCGCCCGCACCGGCCGAAATCGCAACACCCGGCGCTCGTCGAAGGGTGAGATACAGCGCCCTCAACAGCATGGCGGCTCCCGACCAGGCGGCAAGCACGCCAATCGCGTAGAGAAGGTTGGACGTCATTTGAGTGACTCCTCATGGACCCACAACGGGGCCAATCGGAACTGCACAAGCGTGATGATCAGGATCACGGCGAAGATCGTCCAGGCAAGGGAGCTCGCGTAGCCCATTTTGAAGTAGCCGAACGCATTCGTGAACAGGTACTTCGCAGGTACGAGCAGCGAGTCGCTTGGTCCGTTGCTGTCGTCGCCCGCCATGATGTAGACCCTGTCGAACTCCTGGATCGCGCCGATGAAGCCCATTACGATGTTGAAGAAGAGGATCGGACTCAACATCGGCATCGTAACGTTCCAAAACGAGCGCACCGAAGTGGCGCCGTCGATCTCGGCCGCTTCATAGAGGCTGGCTGGCACACCCTTAAGCCCGGCGAGCCAGAGAATCATTCCGCTTCCGGCGCCCCAAATGCCCATCAGAACCAGCGCAGGCTTGGCCCACGACTCGGCGGTCAACCACCCGGGAGGCGGCAGGGCGAGCCAGGATCCTACCGAGGAGCGCCATACAGTGTTGATGAGCCCCTTGTTTGGGTCTGGAGTCAGGAGCCAGATCCAAAGGACTGCGCTTGCCGCTACCGGTACGATTGCCGGAAGGTAGAAGGCGGTGCGATAGAACCGAATCCCCCGTACGCCGACGTTCAGCAACAGGGCTACGGCTAACCCGGATGCCAATCCGAGCGGCACGCCCATGCCGGCAAGATAGCCCGCGTTTGCGAACGCCTTGATTACGTTCGCTCGATCCGGACCCAACATGTCCGCGAAGTTGCGGAGCCCGACCCACCTTGGTGGAGAGAGGACGTCGTAGTCCGTAAAGCTAAAAAAGAGCGAGGCGAGCATCGGCTCGACGGTGAGGACCAGGAAGCCGATAGCCCAGGGCGCGATGCACAGATAACCCCACCTTGCCTCTTTGCGGGCGAGGATACCCAGCCGGGCACGCCTCCAAACGATTACCGCGAGAATGACTCCGGCAAGCGCGAGCGCGCCGCCGATTGCACCGACGACCGCAAACGAAACTTCTGGATAGCCGCCCTTTGACGCAAGCACGTTCATCTCGCGTTGGACTGTCTGCTGGCCCTCGCTCAGGGCGGCCATCGGCGAAAGCTTGCCAAGAAGCGTCTGCTCGGTCGCCCGCACATGTTCATCCCAAAGGAGTTGGCCGACGACGGTCGCCGGTCTCACCCGTGCCGAATTCATGAGACCTACATGAACGCGTAGCCCCTCGGCAAACTTCGGGTCAGCCGGGCAGTAGAGCTTGTACAGCGCTTCGTTTGCCGCCTTCAACCCTTGAATTCGCGGAAGGTACATACGGCCCTTGGCGCGATCGGACGAGGCTTGAGCCCGATTCTCGATCAGCCGCCCTTCGAGGCTTGACGCGAACTTAATGTACTCCCAAGCTAGCTCGGGATGGGGACAACCCCTCGGCATCGCATAGCTGAAGCCTCCGATCCAGGTAATGAATTGGTCCTTCTCGTTGGCGAATCTGCCTCGGCGATAATAGCGGTCGTCCGGAACGGGGGGCGGCGCCACGCCGAAATCCAATCCTGGTCCGTATCGTGCGAGACCGGGCAGCGACCAGTCGCCATCGATCTTCATCGCGACCTGACCGGAGATGAACGGATCGTTCTCGCCACCCTGGAAGCCCGACTGGAAAACGTTCGCCTCGGTGTAGCCGCCAACGATGTCGTACCCTTGCTTCATGAATTCGAGCGCGCCGGCGGCAGGCTCGGAGGCAAGGGTGCAGGACTTTCCGTCTGGGGAAAGAAAGCTTGCGCCGTTTTGGAACGCATAGAGATAGAGCCAGGCGTTACCGAAATTCGGGATGAATCCCGCCCGCTTTCCCTTGATCGTCAGTGCTTTGGAATAGCGAAGCATCTCGGACCAGGTTCGAGGGGGGCGACGCCAGTCGAGCCCGGCCTTTGTCAGAAGCTCTCTCTCTCGCGAAAACAACCCTCGATTCCAGTACAGCGCTCGGTCATCGGCGCCAGTCGGGATGCCGTAGATCTTTCCCTTGTAGACCGCTTCGCTCCAAGCCGCTTCGTAGTATTCCTTCTCGCGGGGACAATCCGGTTGGTTGAAGTCCCGGCGGATGAAGGGATCAAGGGGAATGAACGCCCCGCGGCTGGCCCAGTCGCTGATGTTGAAGCGGGCCTGAAAGATTAGGTCGGGCGGCGATCCGCCCACAATTGCAGTGAGCAGCTTCTGCGGGTTCATATGCCCGACACCCAATCCCAATAGCCTCAGATGAACGCCGGGATGGCGGGTTTCGAAAGTCTGGGCGACGGCAAGGCTGCCGGCGATGCTGTCCGGCCCAAGCTGGGCTCCCCAGACGGAGAGCGTCGTGTCGGCTCGGCCGAATCCGCTCAGAGCCAAGACGGCTGCTCCAACTGCGATCGTCTTCAGGAATTGCGCGGCGTCACCTCGTCGATGGTCATCTCTACAGGCAACTCTACTTCGCCGGAGCCGCCCCAGGCATCCCGATGGACGACGATGCGGCGCGGAAGATGATTTGGATCGGCGAAGTCGAGCCGGATACGAACTCCCTCCATGACCCCCTCGATCAGCAGGTCGATCTTGCCGAACGGAGTACGGATTCCCTGGAGGTGCGTCGTCAAGCCTGGCGCGGACCACTTCGCCGGATACCCCTGCAGCAAGTGGAGCTCATCGCCCCGATCCAACTGCAGCATATGGATGACCATGCGCAGGAACTCGCCGCTTGCCCAGTTATGCGGCATATCGCCTACTTCTTCGTATCCCTTGCCCTGCGGCTTTTGCTCCTCACGCCACACCAGGGTCGGCGAACTGTGATTGGCGAAGTCATAGAGAACTTGGGGTACTTCGGAACCACGTCCCATCCATAGAAGTGCGTGGGCGTAGAAGGATGAGAAATAGGGCCAAAGCCCGCCCGACATCCAGCCCGTGTCGATCACGACGCCCTCTATCATCGCATCGCGCAACATATCCATGTTCCCGCAAACTATCGGATCTTCCGGCTCATAGATTCCTCCGGGGTAGACCGAATGGCAGAATGCCCATTGACCGCGTTGCGGCTCGTGATTGTCGCCATTGCCCTGCACGACCGGCAAGTAAGTGTTGCCCTTTACGTCTTGGATTAGGTCTTTACTGGCGGCAGTTCGGAATGTCGCCATGAAGTCGTCGAACTCGGCGCCCCATATGCGGGCGTCCTCGGTCTCCCCGATCCAAGTCGCCGCTTGGGCTGCCCACTTGAGTCCGCTCAGACACCAGGCGACATTCGAGTAGTCGGCATAGGGGCGGCCGTTATTGAACACACCCCCGTCGCAGAATGCGCCGGCCGGAAGCAGACCCTCGTTAGGAGCACCCTTCGGCGGTAAGCGCCTCAGTTTTTGGATGCGTTTCACGCATCCCTGAATCGTGCTCCAATTGGAGCGCAGCCAATCCGGATCGTTTGTCAACTGGGCGTGCCGGATGATGGCGAATACGGCGATGCCGTTCTCCTTGTAGTACGTGTCGATCACGCTGAACCCGCCTTCCGGTAATTCGAAGCTGCGGAGATAGGCGAGTCCTTGACGAGATTCGGAGACCCGGTCCAGAAGGGTGGCTACTTCGAGCAGGAAGGCGCCGTCGGCAAGGAACAACCCCCGATAGACCGTAGGCCCAACGTGAAACGACGGTAAGCCGTTACGGATGTCTCGGGCTTGGAAGATGTTCCGAATGCTCGAATCCACCATCCGCTGAACTCCCTCGTCGGGGATCTGGATCATGTGGAGTCCGGGCCCGATGGCCAACCACCGGTCCGAAGTCATGGCCAAAGCCCGTCGCGATACGTCTGGATCGGCGAAGGGTGCTTGGTGTCGCGCGAACCGGTCGAGTACGAGGGATACCTCTTGGGTCTCGCCTGGCCCCAAATCCAGACACGCAAGGCTCACGTGCCACTCGGCGCCCCCGCTGCCCTGGATGCCTAGGTGCTCTGAGCGAACCTCCTTACGGTCGTCTCTCACCTCGACGATGCCAGTGACGGAAAGCGAGCAGGATATCAGGTTGTGTGGGCCGACCTTCAAGACCGATCCGTCGCGGAAAGGCTCCTGGATGCCGACTATGCGCACCATCGGTTCGATCTTACGTCGTTCAACCGTCTCGTTCGTTAGCCGAACGCACACGTGATTGCGCCGATGCGGCAACAACATCTCGTGTCCGGATGCATATACTTCAGCCAGGCTATTTGCCGTCCCCCTAACGATTTCAGATGGATCGGGAGCTTCTCCGGTAAAAGACCAGAGAGCGCTGAGCATGATCGTCCGCAGGTCTGCGATACGGTCGGAATCGACCGAGAAATGGGTATCCGGATGATATTTGAGGGAGATGAGAATTCGTCCGTCGCCATCATCGTCGGCCGCATGAAATAGATAAACGCCCGGCGTATTGGGGCCGAAATCGCGAACCGGATCGATTTCGCGGGGTTCAGAGCCTTCGACCAGGGCGATCGCTCGGCGCAATCCTGGCGCTGTATGGCGACCTTCGCAGAAACCCAGGGCAACCGTACGGTTGGTGTGGGGTTTGACATGCAGGTGCAGTTCGAGCGAAGCCTCGTGGGAGCCGCTCGGGTAGCGAACTGCGGCGTCTCGGAACGCCGGATCGCAGGGAACCGTCGGGTGGGCCCATTCGGTCAGGGTCTCGAAACCATCGTATCGCACGAGTTTGGGCGGAAGTTCGCCTTCGCCTGGGATCTCAAGGAAGGCGGTCTCCTCGATAGTTACACCCGGGGTTCGCTTGCGGGTGATCAGGACCGGCGTCGACGCTACCGGCAGCTCTTGGCCAATCCAATCGCTGCCCCCGACGAGATCGAATCCGAGGCTCGTCTGGAAATTTCGAGGGCCGCCGGAGCCGTAGTCGAGAAAGAACTGTCCCTCGCGCCCGACGAGAGTCTTGACCGGGTCGTCCGGCAGACAGATTAGCGTTTGCCACCACGGAGGGCTGTAACGATGATCAACTTGCCGTGCGTCGTCCTGCGCTTGGCTCAAGAAGCCTCACCTTCGGCAGGCCGAGCGTAATCGTCCTCGTAGCGTTGGATGTCGTCTTGCTGCCAGTTGCCGAACGCCACTTCCAGTACGCGTACAGGGCTATCGCCGGAGCAAGAAAGTCGATGGCGAGAGTTGGCGGGAATCCACACCTCGGCTCCACTGTCGTAATCGGCGATAACGTCGTCAACCTGTACGTTAGCGCCGTCGTCAAGGACGATCCACAACTCGGAGCGTCCGGTGTGAGACTGAAGACTCAAGCGTTGCCCGGGGTTGACGGTCATCAAACTAACTGTCGTCTCCTCGTTGAATGCGTATTGCGAGAAACTGCCCCATGGACGTGTGATCCGGCCGATGCTCGGCTTTTCGAGAGGAATGGGTTTGGTAATAAATGTACTCATGTTCTTACAAATGCCTTCATCGTGCCCATCGGTTTGGCAGGCGAAGATTGACGGGGACGAATCGTGTAGCTCCCGACCGATGCGGGGACGATGAAGGTCTCGGCGTAATGGACTTCAAAGGGCTCGAACGCTCCGGTCGGGCTTTCCACAAATGCGGCTTCCCCTTCAACCAGATTCAGCACATTCACACCACCATGGGTGTCGTGCGCGACGGTGTCGGTGAACCAATGACGCCGGGTCTCGATAAACTCCATCTCGTGGAGGCCGGTTCGCTCTTCGTGCCATCCCTTGCCCTCTGCGATCGTTTCGAATCGGTTGACCAAGTTGGCTCGGGTCCACTGAGTCCCCCGATTCCAGTCGATCACACGCTTGCCATGCTCCAAGTAGATTGGTCGAGGCTTCCCGTCCAGTCCCAGCCGTCCCCAATCCCAGAGTTTGAAAGTGAAGATGTAAGGAGTGGCGGAGATCTCCAAGACCATCGCTTCTGCTCCGGAGCAGTGAACGGTGCCGGCCGGAATGAGGAAGTGATCATGCTTCTGGGCCGGCCACCGATTAACGAACCGATCGGCGTCAAACGGCTCGCTTCCCGTCTGAGCGGCCTCAAGGGCGCGGATCATCTCTTCCGGGTCGATTCCTTCCTTTGTTCCCAGATAGACGGATGCGCTGGGGCCGGCATCGAGCATGTAGTAGCTCTCATCCTGCGTGTAGTGCATGCCGAACGCTCCTTGGATGTACTCCGTCGTCGGATGCACCTGAAACGAGAGATTTCCTCCGCCGATGGTGTCCAAGAAGTCAAATCGGATCGGGAATTCGTCTCCGAACCGGGCATAGACGCGGTCACCAAGCAGGCTTCGCGGACGATAGTAGAGGAGATCGACTGAGGGCAATTCGATCCGGACGTCACCGAATCCAAGGTACAGGCTATTCTCCTCGGGGACGCAGTCAAAGCACCATCCAAAGTTTGGCGGCGCCGGATCGAGCCCGCAATGCTCTCTCATCCACTGACCGCCCCATGGCGCAGGATCGAAGAACGGCACGACGCGGAACGGTCTTGTCAGGCATTCCTTTAGCCCATCGCGAACGGCCCCTCCCTCAACCAGCTTCGGCCTCGAGGCTTCGTGAGTGTCTAGAACAAAATCCCAACGGGAGATCAGCGGTCGCTTCCACCGATCGGCTACTCGCCAGTCGACGAAGAACGCTCGCTTGTATTGTTGGCTCCAGGCGCACTTGTGGTTGTCTGCGCCGAGATTGCCCGATTCGCTTCGGCGAAACCTTAGCTGTGCCTCCCACCGTGCGAGATCGGCATAGACGAGGACGTCGCCTGGGTGAATATGGCTCGCCCCAACACCGACGATCATCACTTGCCCGGTGCAGGCTTCGACATCGGCCCGTGCAGCTGCGACTCGTTCTGGGTCAAAGAACTGCGGAAGGGTCAGTCCGGACAGAAAGCCAAAGACCGGGTCGTCGCCGCCGAGAAACGGCTCGACCAGTCGGTTGATCGCACACTCGCAAAGAAGCAGATCTCGCGTTTCGATTACGAGAACCGGATCCAAGCGGTCCGCGAGTTCACGACAGACCCCTACGGTATCGACGCCCGGATAGCACTCGACGGTTAGGACGTGACACGTTCGTGCCAGTCGATCCGTGATTGAATCCCACCCGGTCGTGGCTTTGCCAGCGCCACCCGGCACGCTGACAAATGGGAACTTGTCGTAACTAGGCGAACGCGATCTCATCCTTCTCCATTCTCTTGCTTTGAACTAGCCACTCGCAGGCGAGGAGCGCCGCATCGTCTCCCAATTGCGAAGGAACTACCGACAGGGTCCCCCAAGGCATCCATGCATCGCGTAGCACTCTCTCGCGGACAGGTCCCAGCACTTCCTCACCGGCGGCCATGATTCCGCCACCGTAGATAAGTATTTCGGGATCGTAAGCGTGAACCAGGCTGATCCCGACCGAAGCCCACACATCGAGACTCCGATCGCGGAGGCGCATCGCACAAGTGTCGCCTTGCCTGGCTGCTCGAAACACGGCCGCATAGTCGAGGCGTGACTCTCGGTGCAGCGCGCTCGTTCTGAACCCCGGGTCCTCGTGAGCCAGGAGGTCTAGATTCGACGTCGATGCTTCGGCTTCCGCACATCCAATTGCACCGCACGGGCATCGGTGACCACCTACATTGGCGATCGTGTGCCCCCCCAAGCATCCCGCTTGTCCATGGGGTCCCCTCAGCACTCGGCCGCCAATGACCGCGCTGGTTCCGATTCCCGTGCCGAGGGTAATCATCACGACGTTTTCGAATCCTCTGCCGGCGCCAAAGCGCCACTCGCCGATCGTCGCCAGGCGGGCATCGTTCTCGATTGCAAACGGAATGGCGAATTCCCGCTCAATCCAAGCATTCAAGTCCAAGTCGAGGGAGTCGCGGTACTTTCCCGAATCTCGCGTGACTTTGCCGGTGCGCGAATCGACCAGGCTTGGAAATGCCATGCCAATCCCCTCGGCTTGGGCGGGCGCGATCTCTTTGAGTTGCTCGGTAATCATCGGCAAATGGGCCTCGAGCCCTTCCTGGGATCGGGCGTCTAGGATGGTCCTGGCGAGAATCTGTCCATCTTGGACAACACCAAGTTTGATCCGAGTACCACCGAGGTCGATCGCGAGCACCGCCATTTAGGCCTCCACGACGACCGGCCCATCGCCACCCTTCACCAAGCGGACAGAGAATCCGTGAATTCGAATGCGCTCATAGTTGTGCCCGGCATCGGAGGGCCAGCAGGCGCCGAAGATCAGTGGCTTCTCGCCAGTGTTGATCGTCCGGTGGGCAACGCACCCGGGAATATAATGGAGGCTCCCGGGCGCCATTCTTTCCACTCGGCAGGAGCGGGATTCGTTCATCAACAGGAGCGCACCCTCTCCCTCTAGGCACCAGTAGAACTCCGCCGTATCTATCTTGGTGTGGAAGTGCCCCTTCGTCATGAAGTACTCACCGCCGATCGTTCCGGGCTGGATCGTCGTGCACCCGAAAAACAGCCCTCCCACCTTGCCGTTCTCCACTGGGAAGGTTGAAGAAACTGAGTAGACGACCGTGTTCGGTTCCATCGCTGATCGGGCGGCCTCGTCTGCGAAGACTCCGGCGAGATCGGCAAGTCTGCGTGATTCGCTAATAACGTGTTCACCTTTGAGAAGACCGGTCGACGAGTCGAACATGAGTTGGGGGTCAAGGAGTGGGGCGAAGGACTGCATGGTTCTATCTCTTGGGCCGGATCCAGGCGACAAAGCCGCCTGATGCGCGGAGGTCGATGGTAAGCCGAGTGTCGTTGGTGACGGAGCGTTTGTCGATGCGCCATCCGTCGTTCTTCTCGGCCAGGTCCGAAATCAGGATTGCATCGTACATGCCAGGGGGGAGAAAACTGAGGTCGAGGCTCTCGCTTCGGGCATCGTCGCCGTTCAATACGGCGATCCACCAGTCGGATCCCTTTCGTCGGGCGAATGGCGCATAGCGTCCGATCCGGGCTTGGGGAAGCACTTTCGTCTCATCCCAAGCAACCGGCAGGGCGCGGACGAGGTCCCGTTGAGCCGAGTTTGGGGGCAGCGCATCTTCCAGCACGTCGGGGGCAAGCGGTGACTGAAGGAACAGAGAGTTGTAAGCCACCATGGTGGCAAGTTGAAGCGGCCAACTGGATCCTTTGAGGAGTTCTTGCCGGTGGCCCAAGTACCCCGGCGTAAAGCACCCCGGTCCGGCAACGAATCGGGTGAAGGGTAGGGCGGTGTAGTGCTGACCGGACAGTCCGAACCATAGGTTGTTCTCAAGTCCATGGATGCCCTCGCGAGTGATCTCATTCGGCCAAGACTGGGACTCGCCAGTCGGAATGTTCGCTCCGTGGAACTGGATCATCAACTTGCGTTCTGCGGAAAGACGAAGCGCAGCGTCGTAAAAACGTCTCCGCTCTTGCGATTCGCTATTGAGAAAGTCAATCTCGATGCCGACGACTCCAACGCGCACGAGGCTGTCGAAAAAGTCGCGCATCTGTTGCCAGTCGTTGGCCGGGTTGTTCACCTGGAGCGGATAGTAGATCCAAGCCCACTCCTGAACACCCTTCTTGGCGCCTCGCTGGACGAGGTCGCTCATGTTCTGCCACTGGTCCTTTCCACCGTTCTTCCAGCCGTACCAGCCTTCGTCGGTCATGTTGTATTCGAAGCCAAGGGCGCCCGCGATGTCGATGAATTGCTCTTCCTGGTCCTTCGACGTGGCATTTCCCTCGTGGTAACCGCGCGTAAAGAACGACCACGCCGCTCTACCCGGACGGCACCATGGAGTACGGACGCCCTGCGGAAACAGCTTGGCGTCGGGTTCGGGCGCCAGAGCGGCGACGATCGTCTGATTGACCAGCCCGGTCAGATCGCGTGCTGTAACGATAACGCGCCAAGGCGAGACGAAGTTCGGCTTCGCAATGGTGAAGCCTTGGGGATCGTGAGCAAACCAATGCTGCACCCGGTCACCAAGGATGAGGTACTTGCTGCCCGAATAGTCGAGTCCGTAGTTTCCTGCTTCCGAAATAAAGAGGAAGCCATTGGGGGCAGGCAGTTCCACGGTAACAGGTCCGGAACGGACGCCGTTGATTCCTCCGACCGGCGTTTCTGACCAGATACCCTCATTGGCGAGGTTCGCGTTCAAATAGTCCTGGGTCCAGACCTTCGATCCAAGAGGCAGGCGGGCGGACGACTCCTCCTTTTCGATCTCGCATTTGCCGCTCGTTTCGGGGTTCGGAAGGCGGTAGCGGTAGGCGAATCCTTCATCGAAGAGCCTGACGTCGATGAGCAGTTTGGTTCTCTGGCTGTCGGACGCGGCCAGCGTGGATTCACGCCATGAGACGTCGGCGGACTGCTTCTCGACCCGTAGCTCCAAGTGCCGTTTGACGACCTTTGACTCGTCAAAAGAAATCGCACCGATCCCGTTCCCGCGGTCGGTTCCATTCACCACGATTCCAAGCGGCGATGGCTCGGTCAACACTGCATTGCCCCGCATCAGCTCAACCGTCACGCGTCCCTTGTCCAAAGAGAACAGGGCCTTGATGTCATTCGAGGGACTTTCGAGCGATGCGCTGCCTTGTATCAGCGAGATTGCTGAGACAATGGTGACCAGGGCATTCATGTCTTCTAGCCTCGCCGTAAATCCAGTCGAAGGGAGTGGATGTCCGACCGATACCAGTTCAGGTTGTATTCGATCGGTTCGTCATTATTGTCGAGCGTCGTACGCCGGCGAAGCAGAAGTGCGGATCCTGGTGGGATCTCGAAATCCCTTGCTAGGTGGGATTCGGCGAGGCAGGCGGTAATGTCTTCCAGCGAACGAGTTGCGGTGATCCCAGAGACCTCGCTGATGACGTTGTAGAGGGGCCTTGAAAAGTCTTCGTCGCCCTTGATTCCCAGGCGCGGATGCATCCACGACACCGTCAATACGACTCGCTCGCCGAGCCAGCCTCGTAGCCTTCTAAGCATCCAAACCGGTCGGTCGCTTCTGAGTTGCAGTGCGTTTTGCACCTCTACTGAGGGCCGCGTAAGTTCTAGCCGGATATCGTAGTTGGTGACTTCGATCCCGTGCGACTGCATCTCGCCAGTCAAACTATGCCACTCAGAAACTCCCGATTGGAGCGGCGGGTGGCTCGATACGCGGGTTCCGTGACCTTGACGCCTCTCTACAAGGCCCTCGTAGATCAACTTCTGCATTCCGGCGCGCAGGGTGCTACGACTGACGCCCAACTGCCTAGCGAGGCTGACCTCGTCGGGTAGAAGGGCGCCGGCTGCGTACTTCGGCTGCCGGATGAGGTCACGGAGCAAAGCATCGATCTGGGCATGAAGCGGAAGTCCGTTTCGCCGATCGATGCGCAGCGGCGTTTCATCCGCTGTCGAAGCCATTTTCGTTTGCTCCAGATTCACCATGAGAGTTTTACTTGATGCCGGCCTTATCTTTGATCTTTTGGATCTGTGCTGCCTTTGCCGATGCCGGCATTGGGCCTTTTTCGATCCGTTCGATTTGCTGCTCGGGAGTCATCGACTTGAGCTCGTTGATCGCTTTGGTTTCGACATCGCTGTGGGAAGGAACTGCATTCGGATTCCCGCAGCCCGCCGCGGCCAAGGTCGCGGCGGCCAGAAGGAGCATCGTTCTCATTATTGAGTCCACTCGGGAATCGCGTTGGTTGCGTTGATCAGGGACTGCCGGTACCCTGGCGATGCCAGCTCGTAGGCTGCCAATGCATCCCACGGATCGGAGGTTCCGACTGATTCCTGGCCCTTGATGTTCTTCGCATGTCCGTCGTAATACGCGACGTTCATTCCTCGGTTCTTGGTGCTCTGAATGCAGGACAATTGATTGCCGCCGCCAGGGAGCCCGTTTGCGTCGCACGTGTAACCCATTTCGGCAACCCATGCACCGAGGAAGAAGTCGCGCGCATTTGCGATCATGATCGTATTGGCAGCGTTCGACAATTGTGTCTCGCTGCCGACCGCGCTTTGCAGTCCGGTCACTTCCCAGTCTGCGACTATGCCTGGCGCTACGTTGCCGTTCACAGGCCCGCCGCCTTCGTTGCGCCCGGCATCCTGATTGAGCGAGTAACCACGCGGGAAGCGGGTTGTCTCGTCGCCAGGGCCCTCAGCCAAAGGCCAGCCCCAATAAATCGGCGTGATGTCGGACCACGGCGCGTCGGAGATTGGCGACTGGAAGATGCCTCCGTTGTCAGGCACGGTGTAGGGAATGCCGTTGTTGTAAGGACGCCCACCGTTCTTGATGTAAGGCGAAGTGAAGTCCTTCCAACCCATCATCTTGGCGGTCCACCAATCTGATCCGTTAACGACAACGCGGAAGAGGGGGGTCTTATCGTCGTTGTCATTCATGTACATCGTGACGCCGAGTCCCAGTTGCTTATTGTTGGATAGGTCGCTGGTTCTCTTAGCAGCGGCCTTAGCTTGGGCAAAAACCGGGAATAGAATGGCGGCCAAGATCGCGATAATCGCGATCACGACGAGTAATTCGATGAGCGTAAATGCCCCGAATCTGGAACCTTGCTTCTTCATTGATTGCTCCGTTTGCGGCGAGCAACCGCCGCTCAGTGGATTATAGATCATACATTTAAATGTTTAGACATATTTCGATCACATCGCGTGAAATAATGGATCAACGGTCATGATCAAGGAGCTTCTTCTCGTCCACCACTCGCACACGGATATCGGTTACACCCATCCACAGCCCGCCGTATTCGAACTGCACGATCGGTTTATCGACATGGCGCTCGATATGGCCGATGCCTCGGCGCACGACCGGGAGGATGGTCGATTCCGCTGGACATGTGAGGTCACAGGTACGACGCGTCGATGGTGGGAGCGTGCCTCTGCCGGAGATCGCGATCGCTTCCTTTCCGCGATCGGGCGAGAGCAGCTTGAAGTTGCCGCGCTTGAGTGGCATCTGACTCCGCTGGCCAATCTCCGGATGCTCGTAAAGAGCTTGGAAAACGTGCAGTTCTTCCGCAGCTTGGGCATTCCGGTTCGTTCGGCAATGAACACCGATGTCAATGGCGTGCCTTGGGGTCTTGTGGATTCCCTCCTCGACCACGGCATCGATGGCTTCTCCATGTCGACTAACTCCCACTTCGGAGCTCCCGTTCTTCCGCGCCCCGGCGCATTCCGATGGGTTTCTCCTGACGGCCGAGAGCTGTTGGTTTGGAACGGGTTCCAATACTGGCACTTTGCGAGCGTATTGCTGCGGATGCCGACTTCCGTAGACGAGGTCGCGGCGGCTATGCCCGGCATTCTTGGTCTCACAGAGGAGCGCGGTTACTCGCTGCCGTACCTGCCGGTTCAGATAACGAACCCGCACCACCCGGATAACGCGTCGCCTGACTCCACGCTTGGAGCGTTCGTTCGCGAATGGAACGATCGGAATCCGGCGGTCAGAATCCGGACGATCCTTCTGTCGGACCTGTTCGATAGGTTGCGAAACGAGGATCTGCCGATACTTTCGGGAGATTGGACCGACTACTGGAATTTTGGCGCCGGGAGCTCTTCGCGGGAAACGGTGGCCTTCCTTCAGGGGCTAAGGACGCTGGATGCCGCCCACGAACTTGCACTTTGGCCGACGCATCACGAGCCGAGAATGGGTGAACATCTGGGTGCCTCTCATGCCGAACTGTCGCTTTACGCCGAACACACCTGGGGCGCGGACTGCAGCGTCTCTTCGCCTGAATCCCTGGAAACCGCCACTCAGTGGAGCATGAAGGCAGCCTATCCGTATCGAGGGCTCTCTCATGCACGGATCGTCATGCGTGACGGACTTGACGGGTTGGCCCGCCGAGCGGGAGGCGACGCGACGCATCTGCTCGTCTTCAACTCTAGTTCGGTCCCGTCAAAGGTACAGATGAGACTGCCGGTAGAGGGGCTAGACTGGCTGACAAACCCGGGCGTTCACCACCGTCTGAGGATGGACGGCGCTTTGGCCAGCTTGCCAGCCGGCGCCTTTGCCTGGTGTTCGGTTGACGTTCCCGCGCTAGGATATCGGACGTACCCGGTCTCGGAGGCTCCCCGTCTGAGTTCGAAAGGTTTGATTGCCACAGCAGATCGAATTGAATCCCCTCTCGTAAGCCTCGAGTTCTTGGCATCGGGTGGAGTGCGGTCGCTCACGGTCGGTGGCATCGAGTATTGCGGTGCGCTTGGCGACTTTACCTTTGGCCTGCCGATTCTTGAGCGACCATCTGGCGGCACACGGCGCGAGATCATGAACCTCGATTTCGGTTTGCTCGAACCGGCAGAGGGCTGGATCGAAAACTGGGAGCGGGAGATTTTAAGGGGGCAAATGACGAAATCGCAGGCCCGAGAGGTACCGGGGGCCGTTGAGTTCGAACAGACATTCTCGATGGCGAATGGGGATCGCGTGTCAGTCCTTTACCGGCTCTTCGCAGACGATCCAAGCGTCGATCTTGAAATCGGACTGGATAGTGCCGGAGACGAACGGCCCTACTCATTGGCTCTACCGTTCACACTTCCGAGCGCGGGCGATTCCCGTTGGCATTACGATACAGCAGGGGCGATCGTGGAGTTCGACCGTGAGCAGCTGCCCAATGCGGCGCGGCATTTCGTGACTGCCGGGCGGTTCGTACGCATGCAGACAGACCAAGCCGAGTTAGCCGTCTCAACACCGGATCTCCCGCTGTGGAAATTCGGTGGGATGTTTTTCGCTCCATCAACCCAACTGGATGCTGCGGACCGGAAGTCGGTCATGTTGGCTTGGTTGGCGAACAACTATTGGGAGGTGAACTTCCTCGCTAATCAGAGAGGAAGAACCAACTACCGGTTGCGACTGCTGCCGGGAGCACCGGAGCCGGTAGATCGATCCTACTTGCGCGCTATGCCGTATGCGATTCGGCCGATCGTGCATCCGTACCGCGGTATGGGGCTGGCGGCACGGTCTTTCGAATCGCTAGTGGCGATCGAAGGCGAGGGCGTTTGGGTTGAGTCGCTAACGAGGGACGGTGACGAGACTCAACTCGTAATCTGGAATTTGGGGGATAGTCGTAATGAAATCCGGCTTGTGCCCGGAGTTCTTAAGTGGGATCGCGCCTGGACTACCGGTCTGGATGGAACTCCCCTCAGTGAAATCTCGCCGACGCGTGACGGCGCCTGGGTCTGTGAAATGCCTGGAAGGGCCTTGATCGGCTTGCGATTGGCCAGAGAGACGGTGGACTAGCCACCAACTACATCACCATCTACTCTACTTGGCAGCAAGAGAATCAGTCAAAGATGATCTCGCCATCCTCCCATTCGTCATCGATACGCGTCTGTTTCTCTCCGGTGAATCGGTTGGAGCGGAACTGCACCGGAAAGGGAATGCCCGGCTTCCCGGTCCGCGTCTCGGTCCAGTAGACGAACGGCGTCGGCCAAAGGAAGAAGCCGAAGAAGAGCAGCACTATGGCGGCAAAACTGGAAGCCGTCCATACTCGCGCCATTTGTCCCATCCGATCCCAAAGAAAGACGATGGTGGCGAGCGCTTCAATCGCCAGGCAAGTCTGCAAGAGGTAGCTTGGCCCAGAGGATAGCACTTGCCAGAAGCGCAAACGATCGTCGCTCCCATCGAAGAGGAGTCGCCAAGCGATGAATCCAAACCAAAACGGTGAGCCACAGAATGCCATCAGGGCGAGCGCTTTGGCAATTGACCATGCGATGGTCTTCTCGTGCATGCTTCCGGGTCTCTCCTTGTGTTTGAGTGTCCCAAAGATCGGTATTTGTTCAGGGCCTTATGCCTGGCGCCAGACGAACTCCGAACTTGTCCAGCACGACCCTTGTCACCGTTTGCACGGTGGCTGAACCGCGCCGCCTACACGATATCCATCAGTTCGGAAAACGCGCCGAGGCACGTTTCGAACTTCCGCCAGCGTTCAGTAGAAGTTCGATAGATCGGCTGGCGAACTTGCCAGACGCTTGGGGTTCGCACTGTGTTCGGGTTGTCCTGCGGCCGCAGGCACGCTTCCTCCCATTCCAATCCGCAAAACTCGATCATATTGCGCGACCACCGCTCCTGATCGTAAACCAAATCTTCATAATGAACTTCGAACAGGCGATCGGCGGGCAGCACTGTTCGCCAATGGGACATCAGCCGAAGATATTCGAGATAGGCGCTCACCAGGTTTGCCCTATCCCCGCCGAACGTTAACTCAGGCGTAAGGGGATTCGCCCAGATCGAAATGCATGTGTCCACGGGGTGTCGCCGCATGTGAATGATGCGCGCATTGGGTAGAGCGAGACGTAGCACGCCTAGAAGCAGATAGTTCGTCGGAAGTTTGTCCACGACGCGGGCAAAGCCAGGCGCCATTGTTTCCAGTCGGTTCAGATACGTGCGGCATAGCTTGGCGATGCGCTGAGTGTCGACCGCGTCGGCGCCGTTGAACACTTTCTCGCGGGTTCCAGCATTGTCCGACCAGAAGATCTGCTCACCCACCCCGCCAATCTTCGAGTGGCTCGACAGGATCTGCTCGGCGAGTGTCGTGCCTGACCGCATCATGCCAACGACGAATATCGGAAGCTCGTTCGTAAAGCCAACACCCAGATTTCGGTCGAGAAACTCTCTCGTAAACGTCTCGATGAGAAAGTCGGTGGTCTCCACGATGCGGTCTTTAGAGAACTCGACCCTCCCAGCCTTGAGCGCGTGATCGATACGGTTCGCTTCATCGTAGTGTCCCATCGCCGGTTCGAACTGCCCCAGGTCTTCGAGCGCCTTTCCAAGTGCGTAATGGAGGAGCAGCTTGTGGGCTGAACCCATCTCTGGGTCGCGGCAAAGGCCGTCCATATCGCGGATGAGGGGGCGTTCCAGATCGGTAACCTTCCGATTGTGGATCAGGGCGTGATAGGCGAATCCCTGATGCGGCTCCAGTTCGATCGAGCGACGAAACATCTCGTCGGCCCCGACGAGTTTCCCTGAGCTTTGCAGCGCACGACCGTGATAGGATGCAGCGATGGAGCTTTCGGGCTCCAGTTCGGCCGCACGCTTCGAGTACGGAAGCGCTTGAGCGCCCCTTCCGTCCTCGATCAGCGCACGCGCCATCAGGAGGTTTCCCGCTGCGGAGTCTGGCTCCATCTGCAGCACCGACTGTGCCGTTTGGACGGCGCCCTGAGCGTTCGACGCGAGCAAATATGCGTCGCCGAGACGCAAGAGAAGCCCGGCGCGCATCGGCCCGACCGAAATCGCCCGGCGATAGGCGCGGACCGCCTCTTGGTAGCGGCCGACGGATTGGAGTGCCCGGCCAAGGTTCTCAAGGATCGGGCCCGCGTTGGGCGACTTCTCGAGCGCTTGCTGAAACACCGAAACTGCCTGGTCGCCCTTGTCAAGGTCGAGCAGGCACATTCCCACCTGATTCAATGCATGCTCGGCCGGTTGACCGAGTTCCAGTGCACGCTTGGCCCAGTCGAGGGCCTCGAACGACCGGCCCAACTTCCTCAGTGACGCCGATAGCCAGAAGCACGCATCACTGGAATGAGGGTCCAGTTGAACCACTTGCTGGAGCGTTTCGCAAGACGTAGTTATGTCGTTCGTCCGGAAATGAACGATCGCGTATAGGAGCATCGCCTCCGTGTTCGAAGGCGATTGGGCGAGAAGCTGGTGAAGCGCTTGGATGGCTTCGTCAAGTTTCCCGGCGGCATTCGCCCGGGTGGCTTTGGCAAACAGGTCGCTTGGTGAGGATGCCATCGTTGAAGTCTTGGATACTGGAAGATGCTAAATGGAGCCGTTGCCTTCGTTCCAGTAGACGAATAGCCCGTCCTTGCCGGGCGCTACGATGTCCAGTCTACCGACGCCACGCAGATCGGCGGGCATGAAATGAATGCCGCAACCACCTCCCGATCCGCCGACCGGCACATGGTCGATGACTTGCTTCGCGAACGATTCGCCGGTCCATTTGAAGTAGTAGATCCCCAGTGGATCGCCCTCTCCAGCCTCGGCGCCATTGTGAGCGCGGGCCCGCTTTCCGGTCACCAGTTCGTTTTCGCCGTCACCGTCGATGTCGACCCAATGCAGGTCGTGATATTGGGCGACGAACGGGTCGATCGGGTGCTTGATCCACTTTCCGTGTTCCGTTTGCTCGTACCAATCCAACCCATAGGAGTGAGCGCGACCGACAATGAGGTCGGCGCGTCCGTCCCGGTTCACGTCGACGACAAGCATCGGGCACGACGCGTCCCAGTGATCCAGTTCGAAAGCGGCGACGTGCCGCCATGCGCCTTCAGTCATCTTGAGATAGCCGTTCCGAAAGACGAATTCGCTGTGTCCGTCACCGTCGACGTCGCCAAACCCGTACCCGTGGCCGATCGGTGTCTCGGACACAAGGTGGCGTTCAAGTGCGATAGCTCCGGGAACCGCCTTGTAGTAAGCGAACGCGGAGCCTGGCGTGTTTGGCACGATCTCCAGTTCGCCATCGCCGTCGATATCCCACATTCTCGTCGTCTCGATGTTGCCGAGATCGTCGGCGAGCACGTGTTCGGGCCATTCCTGGGTCGGGTCGGCCGGGCACTCGCGCCAGCGAAGATTGCCGCCCCACCAACCGCCGGTTACGAATCCCGGGCGGCCATCGAGACTGAGGCGAAGGGTCGAGAAGTCGTCGTAGTACTCCGAGATCCGCGGAACGTCACCGATGTAGTATCGCCTGTGAAAGGAGGGGCCCTTGTACCAGAAGCTTCCCGAGACGATATCGAGGACTCCGTCACCGTCGACGTCCCATGCGTTGGCCGACTCGAACGATTCGCTGGAGATCTGCTGCTTTCGGAAAATAACAGCCATCGCTAAGCCCTCGCCTTGCCTTCGAACAGGTCCACGTAGGCTTGAGCGACCAAGAGGTCTTTGAACGCATCCTCCGCGCCGCACAAGGGATGGGCTTCCCCGCGTATCGCCCTTAGGAAGTGTTGTGCTTGCGCACGCATGGCATGGATATGTGGAAGCGAGGGCCGGGATTCCTTTGCCGTCGCTCCGCCACCCGGATCCTCGAATACGATTACAGCGCCCGGCTCGTCGAGGGTCATCGGGGCGGGAAGATCAACTTTGATCCACCCTTTTTGGAAGGCGACGAGTACCGACTCCTGCCAGGCAAGGGTCGTTTCATAGGGCGCCATTTCGATGAGCCCGGACACGCCGGACGTGCTGCGCGTCGCCAAAGTAATCGACCCTGGATCGGCGAACAGGACCTCGTAATCCTCCCCAAGCAAGAACCGCATGAGGTTGACCTGATGGATGTAGTAATTGACAAACTTGATATAAAGGTCCCACTCTACCGACAGTCCGTCGTACGACTCATCGGTTCGGATATTCGACGCAAAGCCTTCGCGCGCCCAGTCGCCGGGCGGCATCGTGATCCGAACATAGCGCATTGGACCGAAGTCGCCTGAGGCTGTCCACTCCTCGATCTTGCCCTTCGCGAATGCGATCGCCGGATCGCTGCGCTTGTGGTAGGCATGGTAGACCGGCGCACTGGACACTCGGGCACTCTCGAGAATCGCCCTTCCATGGGCCACGGTATCGGCGAGCGGTTTCTCCGTCATGATCGGCACGCCGTAAGCCAGGAGATCGGGAATGAGCGCGATGTGGTTTTGGAACTGCTGGATGGCGACTACGCCGTCGAGCGCTTCTTTCTCCAACATCTCACGATGGCTCGTATAGACGTGATGAATACCGTAGCGACGAGCCACCTCCTGACCGAGTTTCGGGCGGACCTCGGCGAGGGCAACGACCTCACACTCCGGCAGGGTCGCGTAGTTCCTCAAGTGGGCAGCCTGGCCCATATTGCCCACCCCGACAAAACCAATTCTCAACTTCGACATGGTTAGCCTATTCTGGACACACTCGCCAGGAATGTCGAGCGAAACGACTCCTTTCGATCGAGAATCGGCCTCGTGCCGCTGGCGAGTGCGTTTTGTTCATCAGCAAGTTTTCGCTGCCGATGGTCCATAGCCATCAAGAGGTTCCTCTCACGATTGGTTAGGGTGATAGAATCGCTAAAGTCTGCAGATAGGTTTTGGTTTTGCCATGAAATCGGTTCTCAAAATTGGTATCGCCCTATGGGTTCTTTGTGTCGCGTCGATGGCATCGGCACAGTCCGTGTCGAAATTGGCGCTTTCGCCGGCGTCGCTTCAGGGAGGGGCAAGCTCGAAGGGAACAGTGACGCTTTCGGCAAAGGCCGGCAGCTCGGGAATCGTGGTCGCACTCGCCTCGAGCAGCACTGCCGCAAGCCTGCCTTCTTCCGTCACGGTTGCGGGCGGACAATCGAGCACGACGTTTACGGTCACCACGACGGCAGTACCCGCTGTGACGGCGGCCAAGATCAAGGCGACTCTGGGGAAGAGTTCGGTCACGTCATCCCTTTCGATCCAGCCGCCTAAGGTTACGAGCCTGTCCCTTTCGCCGACAAGCGTTCAAGAGGGAGGATCGGTAACTGGAACCGTCAATATCAGCTCGGCTGCTCCATCGGGTGGCAGCAAAGTGACTTTCACGTCGACGTCACCGGCATGGGGTGGCCCCGGATCGGTAACTGTACCGGCCGGCTCGAAAGTGGCAACAATGAGCTTTGTGACAGGGTCCGTCACCGCATCGACGAAGATCACGATCACGGCATCGCTGGGCGGAGCGAAGGTGACGGCGGTCCTTACCGTAAAGCCGATCGCCCTCACCTTGTTCACGATCGCTCCCACGAGTGTTACAGGAGGCAAGTCCTCGGTTGGCACATTGACACTTGGCGGAAATGCGCCGCCCGCCGGCTTTAAGGTGACCCTCAAGTCGAGTTCGACCTCGGCTGCCGCGCCGGCGACCGTCACGGTTCCAGGCGGGACGTCGTCGGCAACGTTCTCGATCACTACGAAAGCCGTTACTTCGTCCACTCCAGCCAAAATCACGGCATCTGCCGGATCGACATCGATTGCCGTGACCCTAACAATCAATCCCGTGACCCTCACGAGCCTTACGATCTCACCGGCATCGGTCGTGGGCGGAACGACGGCGGTAGGGACACTGATCCTTAGCGGCATTGCGCCCACCGCCGGCATGAAGTGCGGGCTGACCTCCGATCAAACCGCGGTGACCGTGCCGAGCTCGGCCACGGTCGCCGGAGGTTCATCCACGGCGACATTCACGATCTCCACTGCGGCGATCAGCGGCTCGGTGGTGGCGAATATCTCGGCGAAATCGCCATCCGGCACAGTCGTCAAAGCGACCTTGACGGTGACTCCCCATGCAACTGGATTGGCGACAACGCCTTGGCCCAAATTCCGCGCGAACGCAAAGAACACGGGGAGCGGAACCGGCGCCGGAGCACTTGGCCAACTATCATGGGTTGGTGGTGGCGGCAACATCAGCACGAAGGTCGCCTACACTTCGAGCGGAGCCTTGGTCGCCGGGACCGGAGGTGGAGTGGTTGGAGAAGTTAACTCTTCCGGCCAAGCGGTCTGGCAATTCGCGACGAACGGCGCGATCCAATCGAACCCGGCGATTGGCGCTGGAAACGTGATATACGTTGGTTCGGGCGATGGCAATCTCTATGCGCTCTTGCCGTCCGGGACGAAGAAGTGGTCGTTCAAGACAGGCGACCAAGTGGATTCGTCGCCGGCGATCGGATCGGACGGGACCATCTATGTGGGATCGGACGACGGCAACCTTTACGCGGTCAATTCTGCCGGCACGAAGAAGTGGTCGTACACGATCGGAGCGCATATCCACTCATCGCCGACGCTGGCGCCGGACGGAACCATTTACATAGGCGCCCGAGACGGAAGACTCTATGCGATCAACTCGACCGGAACCTTGAAGTGGAGCTTTTCTGCAACGAACTACATCGATTCAACACCGGCGATCGGTTCGGACGGCACGATTTATGTGGGATCCGGCGATGGCTACCTCTATGCGATCGACTCCACGGGATCGCAGAAATGGAAGTACCAAGCCGCCGGTGGTGTCGACTCGTCTCCGATCATCGGATCCGACGGAACGATCTACGTGGGCGCATGGACCAACGAGCTGTATGCGCTAAACCCGAATGGCACCCTGAAATGGCAGTTCCAGACCGGTGATCAAATTGGAAAATCAACGGCGACGATCGGTTCGGACGGCACGATCTACGTCGGATGCATCGACGACAACCTGTATGCCGTGAACCCCAACGGGACCCAGAAGTGGGTATTTCAGACCGGAAGCTACGTCGAGTCTTCCCCAACGATCGGCCCCAACGGCATGATCAACTTCGGCTCAGACGACGGGAATCTCTACGATATCGATGCGACCGGCCATCAGAACTGGCAACTGAGCACCGGTAGCCCTATCTTCGCGTCGCCAGTTCTGGGCGGAGACGGCACGATCTACATTGGGGGCGGCGGGAAGAAATTTACGGCAGCCAATCCTGACGGCTCTGTCAAATGGCAATTCCAGACCGGTGGCGAAGTAGATTCCTCTGCGGCGCTCGGCGCCGACGGTACCGTCTATTTCGGATCGACGGACGGCTCGGTCTACGCCTTGAATCCTGACGGCTCCAAGCAGTGGTCGTTCGCGACGGGAAGTCCGGTATATGCGTCGCCCACGATCGCTCCTGACGGCACAATCTACGTCCAGTCGTTTGGCGGAATCGTCTATGCGCTGACTGGCGGTGGCGCGAAGAAATGGACGTATGTAACAGGCAGCACCACGAACGGTTACTCTTCGGCGGCGATAGGAAGCGACGGCACGATCTACGTGGGCTCCGATGATGGCAATCTGTATGCTCTCAGCCCGACGGGCGCCAAGAAGTGGGCGTTCAAGACCGGAAACAGCGTTCGGTCGAGCCCGGCGGTCGGTCCGGACGGAACGATCTACGTTGGCTCATTAGACTCCAACCTCTACGCGATTACTCCAACGGGTTCGCAAAGCTGGGCAATGACCCTTGGCGACATTGTCGTTTCGTCTCCTGCGGTCGGAACCGACGGCACTGTCTATATCGGATCGAACGACGGGAATCTCTATGCGGTCAGCGCAGCGGGAGCAGGTCTCTGGAATTTCACTACCCACGATATCATCCGGTCGTCGCCGGCGATCGGTTCGGATGGAACGATCTACGTGCAATCGCAGGACAGTAACTTGTACGCGGTGAATGCGGCCGGGAAGATGAAATGGCGTTTCTTAACTGGAAACACGTATGGGCAGAGCTCTCCTTCGATTGGAGCCGACGGGAAGATATACGTCGGGTCATCGGGCGGGGCGTTCTGGGTCATCCGATAGGAGGCTTCCGTTCCAACGGTTCGTCTAGAGAGCGTCCGGTTGGACGTTCTCTAGGCGTAAGTGCGACGCGGCAACCTTGTCTGGCAGCAACTTCTCGTCGAGGAATGTCGCGTACCTCTTGCGCAATATCTGCGAGCCGGCCAGAATACTTGCCTTCGTGACGAGCAGTTCCTCTTGGTCGATCATATGAAAGACCCGGCGCTGACGCCGACGGTCCTGTTCAATCACGCGAATCAGCGCGTCAACCGTCTTGGGCGTTGCTACTGAAAACGCCTGCTCGATCATGGCGGCACCTTTCGGGAGGTCCAGAAGTGCGCGTGCGGCGTTCAGCAACACGACCGAGTCGGTGTCGCTCAAAGCGTGGAAGAGCGTGGGGTTTAGTTCGGGCCACTGAACGCGCCCCATCGTCTGGGCAAGCGCTGCCCGCACCTTGAGTTCGCGGTGAGATACGAGCGAGCGCATGTAGGCGATAAGTTCTGCCCGTTCTGTGTCTAGGGGAGTAGCGGGAACTACGCGGAGTGCCTTGACGATCGCTTCTGGTTCTTCTGACGTCAGACCGGTCACGATCTCTTCGATCGGAACGAACTGGACCTCGACTTTGGTCCGAACCGGCTCAACTCCGCCCATATCGCCGATTCCTTCCAGATGCGTGGTGTTGTCCCACCGCACCGTAGCCTTGCCGCTTCGCGAATCGGCAAATACTTTCAGGGCGCGGAATGAGGCGAGGCCGTTTATGATGTTTCCGACGATAAGGCGCGGCACTGAGAGCAGGCCAGGACCGAGCCCGTAGGTCAGCCCCACCCAGGTGATGCGCTGAGTGATCCGCAACAGCATGTAGAACGTGCAGAAGGAGACAAGGTTGGCTAGCGGCTCGCCGGCGACAAGGGTTGGAAGCAGTTGGAAAGGCACCAGGTGGAAGTAGCCCAGCACGAATACGATATTGTAGATGAGAACCAGGTAGCCCAAGAATGACGCCGACGCCGCAACGAAGACCTTGCGGTCCTTGACGAAGTTCTCCTTCATGAGCCAGTTGCCGACCCATCCGGTCTGCTCCCATTCCTGCAAGGAAATTCCGATGATCCAGCGCGACTTCTGGCGGACCGAGCGAGTCCAATCCATCGGGAAGTACGACCAATTCGAGATGAACATCGGTCGCTTGTAGAGGGGCTTCCACCAGGGCGAGTCGTCGTCGCCAAGGACGACATTCACGAACGCCGACTTCATACCGGCTTCCCGGATCTTCTTCGACATCGAGTAATCCTCGGTCATCGACGTTTCGTTGAAAACCTGTCCGTCGAATTCATCGGCAAGGAACTCGATGACCTTGCGCGAAAAGCCGGTTCCGGTGCCCGCATAGGGTACGAAGCCCGAGATCTTCTCTCGAACCGGCACATCCTTCATGTGGTTCTCGCTGAACTCGTCTGCGTAAATCCAGTGCACCCACTTATTCCATTTGGCAGGGAACGGGAGAATCGGCAACTGAACGACGTCGATCTGGGGGATCAAGTAGTTGTGCACCAGGAACTCCTGGGGATGCACCCAGTCCTCCGCGTCGTGCATGAGGATGATGTCGTAGTTGATAAGCTCCGCCTCTTCTTTGGCGCGAATCGCCGCGAGGACGTTCTGAAGGCAGTCCGCCTTAGTCGTTGGGCCGGGTCGGGCGGTGACGACCTTGATGATCTGGGGATAGTCCTTGGATAGGCGATCAACGCATGCCTGAGTGGCCGGATCGTTTGGATAGGTCCCCACGAAAATGGAATAATTGTCGTATTCGACGCGCTTGATGATGTTGTCGACCATGCTGGCGACAACTTCTCCCTCGTTCCAGGCCGGAACCATCACCGCGATACGCTGCTGCTCGCGTGCCCTAAGGCGCTCGAGAGTAAGCCTAGGTTTCCTGCGATACGTGAACTGACGCCAGAACCGGAGCCAGTAGGCGCCGACGTCATAGACGAGGTCTTGGGAGCCGCTGAGAAAGAAGACGACCGCGACGATCCACGTGAGGCCGGAGAAGAAATCCCTCAGCATCAGCAGCCAGTCGTATTCGTCCAGTCTCATCGGATCTCTGCTATTTCTTGGGATGCTTCCGTTTCACGAATTTGCTGCCGATGTAAATCGCGACGAGGCCGAGGCAGACCAGGAACGAAGTCATCCCGATCTTCATTTCCGGCTTGTATCGCTGCATCTCGGATTTCTCGTCGACGCGCCGTTCGGGTTGTGAAAGCATGTCGAATGTGTAAAGGTCTCCACCAACCGAGAACACCGCAACCTGACCGCGAAGGGCGCCTTCCGATTTGGGGTCGGCGAGAAAGGCGGTGAATCGGTTGAGGGCTTGGTCGGAGGCGGCCAAGACAACGTAACCGACGCCGCCCGATGGTTTGTGAACCGCCTGAACCACGACTGAATCGACCAAGGTCGAAGCGAGGATGGGAAGGTCCTTGATCACTTCCGGGACGCCGTTGGAGGTGGGCTTAACCCCGAACGTGTCCATGATTCCCTTGAAGCGCTTGTCGTCATTCAAGCGACCGATGATCAAGTCCTCGTTCCCGGTCGTGTCGCCGGTCGAAGCGACCCAGGTGGGTGTGCCGTGGTTCGATTGGGCGGCAAGCGCGGCGGTGGCCGCCACAAACGAGAGTTCGGCGTCGCTTGGATGGGGGCCAAGGCCGACGGTTAGTTTCTGAGGGAGCTTGCCCTCGCGGTTACGGACGTAGGGAAAGCCTTCCAGATAAGGAAGACTCGGAAGAGAACCTTCGCGAAGCTCGAATTCGGAAGAGCCCAGGATGGTGGTCCAGGCGACGTCGTCGTAGTTTTTCGAGCAGTCGACATTGGCGATATCGTTATGCGCCGTAATCATGATGCTCCACTCGTTGCTATCGACCAGGTTGATCGGCACCGTGCAGACCATCGTGCCGTCGTTGGCGTTTTCCGGAGTGAGCGCGACGCTGCCGATGTACTGATTGTTGATCGTGACGGCAAGGAGAGAGCGCGTATTCACCAACGTCGCGGCATGCCGGAAGTGAAGCCTGAGTTGGACGCCCCGTCCCAACTGAAGCAGGAGCGGGCGGCGCAAGACGATGGTAGTGCTTTGGGTTCCGATCCCGGTGAGGTTGATCGCCGAGTAGCCAAGTTCGTCGAAGTTGGTGATTCCGAGTCGGGTCTCGACCGATTGGGGTGGAGGAGTGTAATCCAGCGCAGGAGCGGCAAATCCCTTCATCTGGGCGGTCACTTCGGGATAGTTCAGCGTATTGACGGCAGCGTCCAGCCGTGCGGGGCTAAACCCTGTGATCCACATTCCGCTGTCATGAACCTCAATCGAGAGCTTCTGTTTGGGGTTGGCGAGTTCCTTTCGAAGTCCTAGGTGGACGGCTTGACCGGTCACTTGGGATCGAGTCACCTGGACGATCAGCGGCTTCTCCGTCAACCTCCTGCCCCAACTGGCCGCAAGGTTGAATGCGGCAGAGAACGTTGTGTCCCCTGCAGCGGGTCCAAGGACGATCGGCGTACTGGTAGCCGGCTGAGATAGCCCGTTGATATAGGGATACGGATAGGCTGACAACGGAAATCTATCCATATCAGCCAAGTGAAACGATATAAGTGACGTCG
The DNA here is from genome assembly GCA_031292555.1 of Fimbriimonas sp. Taxonomy (GTDB): domain Bacteria; phylum Armatimonadota; class Fimbriimonadia; order Fimbriimonadales; family Fimbriimonadaceae; genus Fimbriimonas. Next base: position 24,801 of record JARLGV010000011.1, on the reverse strand, counting down.
CTCGGAACTTTACCCAGTTCCGCAGATCGTCGTCTTCAAGGCAAGGCCCGTCTACCGTCCGGCTACGGGTGGCTACCGTGAGTTCGTTGAAACCTTCCTTGAAGTTGGCGGCGGGAAGCGGGACCTCCCAGTGGAACGCGGTCTTTCCTTCGGGCTGTAGCGTGACGGAGTCGATGGGCACGCCGTTAAGTAGAACAGTCATGTTCGCCCGCACACCCGTCATCGTGGGCGATGTGTCGTATTCTAGAGAGAACGAACCATCCTTCGATACGTTGACCCCGTGAGGGAGTTCGAAGAAATAGCGCCATCGGTCGCTGTTCGAATGGACGGCTTTGTCGCTAAGGATCGGGTGTATCTGGATGTCGGTTGCCGATCCAGTTGCCGCAATCGCTCCTAACCACAAAGCTGCCATGCACCGTTTTATTTGAGACTCACCTCGGTAAACCGTCGATTGGCCAGTTCGTGGATGTCGAAGAGCGACGCCGATTGAAGCGTTGCCGGATCGACGACCATCGCGCATTTGAAACAGTAACGAAGACGAGACCACACCCGGCGTCGATGCAGGTACGAGCGATATCGCTCGACGTGAGTCTCCATGAGGAGCGAATCCTCGGTGGCGGCAATCCTCGATTCGGTTCTCCATGTGCGGGCGCCGATCGTAATGGCAATCGCTACTTCAAGAAGTACGAATGGCAACGTGGGAGGATAACCGGTTAAGGCGAAGAACGCAATCGTGAAAACGATCATCGAAGTGACGCCAAAAGCAACGCTGTTTCGCGCGGCAACCCGACGGCGGCTTGAAACGGGACGGTCCGGGCTCTGTGGAGCGGAGAGCCATTCCGCCAAATCGGACGAAAACTGGTAGGAGGGTGTCGACACCAAATCGCCCAACTCAGACATCGTGGAGATCTCAGAGCTGCCGCAACGGGGGCAGCAACAGCGCGGGGCTGGTTCGATATGAGCTTGTTGTATCATTTGCGCATTCCTTGCTTGATAGCGATGGGTTAGACACGTCCAACCTCTTTCCGATCACCCATCCATAGGTGACGCTTCATTTTAGTGTGATTCGGCCCCAGAACGCAAATATGAATCATCGCAGTCCCGCGACGCCCCCAGACACTCCCCATCATCCTAATGTGAAGACCGGGCATTCTATGCGCTTGACACACCTGTTTGATAAGACGGGGACGAGGCTCATTCGATTGCAGGAAATCTGCCTCGATCGTGAGGTTTAACCGTTTTATCCTCAACCAGTCGCCTTCGGCCCTCCTTGGCGGCAGCGCACGACTATTCCAATACCGGCCCGATCTTCGGCGATATCGAAGTAGGGGCATCCAAGTGTTCAGCTAGCCTTGATCCACCGGTTGGCTACCATCCCTTCTATCGCCTCTGCAGCGACTAAGGGCGGATCCCATGAGCTTCGTCGACGGCCGCTCTGAGGTTAGACCAAGGAGTCGTAGGCGGCACCGTGCAATCGGCTCCAAGGATAAACCTCGGTGGCGCCTGATCGAGCACCTTTCTTGCGGCGGCTCGCGCCTCTGCTTCGGTACCGTTGGCCAAAACCCCGAGCCGATTTAGACCGCCCATATAGGGGCGCTCGAAGAACTGCGAAAGATAGGATGGAGCGACGCTCGCGCCGCCGATCTCGGTAGAGACGTTGACGACGGTGCCGGGATAGTCCACGAATGGGCTCAAGTCGTTGTAACCGCCGAATTCCTGGTGATAGTCGCAGATGTGAAGGATGTTGAAATTGCAGGTTTCATCGATCTCGTTCATCACCAAGTGATCGGTCGGCTTGATCCAGTGCTGGAAGATGTCCGGATCCATAAAGCGGTGGCTTTCGCCCCCTTGCGTCGAGTGATAGAAGCCGTCTAGTCCAATTCGGACGCACTCACGCACGAATTCCAAGAGGCTCTCCGTAACCGTCTCTAGCGCTCGGAACACCATCTCCGGGCTCCGTTCCATATGGTCGATCAAAATCTGCCGACCGACCATATTGCCCAGAAGCATGAATGGGGAGTACAGAGTGAGTACGACGTGCGCTTCAGACTTCAGCGCAGTGACCAAGCCTTTCACAACTTCGAGCTGCGGCTTGTAGTACACGAGAGGCAGGTAGGGTATGCGCTCGAAGTCGGTGTCACGCGAGATCTCAAGCTGAGGGACGCCCAACTCAAACTGGATCTTCACAAAATCCATGTCGGTTGCCGCGAAGAACTCCTTGTGCCTCTGGATTGCGGCCTCGCCGAGCTTGTAGTCGTCGCCAAAGTGGAGGAAGAAGGCCGCCGGTGTGTACTCGCCGACTCGGTCACCCTCCAAATACCGTAGAAGAGCCTCTCGTTTGTTCACGGTTGTTTGTGTCTCAGTCTACGCTACGTGGGACCGATGTGTCGCTAGGCAATGGAACCTGACGGGTATTGCGTCTGCCTCGCTTGAACGAATCGCGTTCTCCGGAACACCTGCCGCGACCTGACTCCGGTCCGAAAACATCACGTTACAACGGCAGTCCAAATCCGCATCGCTGCAATCGTAGGTTGTGAATCTCATAAAGGCGCCTAGCGACGATAGGGCCATCGACTTTCGTACAGATCTGGGTTGAAGACTCCCAACCCCATCCAGATTGGGACTGGCTTACCTGCCGGTCCCAACTGCTATGTCACGTGATCAGGGATCGGCGAGAGTCCAAATCACGGACGTAGAACCTCAAGGCGGTTCATGATGCCCAAACACATGTCGACGTACTCCCCTTGGGCCCATGCACTCCGTTGGAACACGCGGGAGCGGTTATTGCCGAACGGACAAAAAGACGGGACGCTCAGAAATCGTCAGGCGTAGCTGGCCATCGGCGTCTCGCTGGACCGGAACGGTTTCGGGTGCGCTTGGTGAGAGCGGCATGCGCTCGGCGCTAATGATTGTTCCTTGCGGATTGGGAAGAACCGCTTCGACGGACCGATTAGAGCCAGTGGGTGACCATGCCACCCAGACGATCTCGTTTGAGTGGGTTTTCCCACGGTACTGATACAGGTAGATGTCGTTCGGCCGTTCGAGGACGGCTCTTTCGAATCGGTAGCCTCCGAGAGTTTTTTGTAGGTGAGCGACCGCATAGAATGCAGGTTTGGGCTGGTAGTTTCGGGTTAGGCCCGATGAACCATGCAGTTGGGGGTCGTCGCTGTCGTTGAAGAAGAACAGGTACGCCCTCTCGACTTCCATTGCCGAGAACACGAGATATGATCTCACGATGTATTCGGCCTGCTCAAGATCCGAATTGCCTACCCATTTGGCGAAATCGCCGGTCGGCTTGTTCGGCTTGGTTGTGGAGTCGTAGCCGAATTCGGTCACCCATACCGGTTTTCCGGGAATATGAGCGTTCCGCCATCGAATGATATCGGTAACCTGCTTCAGATAGGCGATCTTCGGGTCCTCGGGGTAACTCCGTCTCCAAGTCGGATAGGCCTCGGCGAACGCATAGGTGTGGACATTGACGATGTCGATCAGCGACTCCAGCCCCGCGAGGCACGCGATGTCCTTCGAATACTTGTCCTGCTTCCCGACCGCGACGGCGCATGTGGCGATCTTGACCTTGGGGTCAGCCTTCCGGACACCCCTAGCCATGTTTTCAAACATCAACCGATACTGCGTCTCGCTGAACTCGCTCGGCTCGTTTCCAATTTCGATGGAATCGACAAGGCCCTGACCGTGCGACGGTCCGAAGTATTTGGCAAAGGCCTCGCCATACGCGGACTCATTTTGGGGCGTCCAAAGATTGGGAGGAAGCCGGTCGAACTGAACCGTCACATCGATGCGGTACCCGTGTTTTCCCCATCCGCCATAGAGATCTAGCCAGTTCACCCCGTTTCTCGACATTGGAAAGGTCGCCGGGTTGTTTGGGCTCTGGCCAAGATCCCAGTCGATCGCGTGGTAGTCGCGCACGACCGACGACACTGGCCGGTAGAGATCAGGCTTGAAGAGCACTGTGTGTACGTTGAGCCCAATGAAGTCCTGCATCGCAGGCTTCTGACCGGCAATGAGTGCCAAGAGAGTCGCGAGTAGCATCATGATTGTGGTGCGGGCTTACCCGCGGGTAGCCCATAGGATAGTCCTCGAAGCGTCTCCGATGTTCCGTCCGCCAGGAATGACGCCCGGCCCATGCTATAACAGGCTGTATTCGAGCTTGGCAATGATACAACTCGCAACCGCAGTTTTTTTCGTGGCATTGGGGACCTGCTTGACGCAAGGATCGGCTCGCGAGCCGGGTGTTCCTGGGATCTGCCGGTTCTTGGGTGGTGCCGAGGCGGCGGTTTCGCTTCAGTTCGACGACTCCATGACATCCCAACTCGCAAACGCGATTCCGCTGCTCAACGCACGCGGGATCCATGCGACGTTCTTTGTAAACACGGAGAGTGGGCAATACAAGTCCCATCGTCATGAGTGGGAAGTAGACGTTCCAAAAGCCGGCCACGAGCTGGGTAACCACACCGCTCACCACTCGGGCGCCAAGACGATCGAGGAACTGGACAAAGAGATCGGCCTTTGCTCTGCCCAACTGGATCGAGTCCTGGGCGCCCGTCCGCGCCTGACTTCGTTCGCCATCCCCGGCGGAGTGCCTTGGGGTTTCACGCCGGAGCAATTGGCGAAGGTCCTCGAGAAGTACCGACTCGTGCTCGCTGATCGACGGAACTTCTTCGATGAACAGAAGACCGACCCGGTGAGCTACGTCCAGAAGGCGATCGACACTCATGCCTGGAGCAACGTTTCGATGCACGGCGCAGGGGGCGAGTGGCTCAGTACAAGCTTGCCGACGCTAACGCATCTGCTCGATTTCATGGTTGCGCATCGGCCCGCACTTTGGATCGCGCCGAATATCGACATCTACAAGTACGTCGTCGAGCGTGAAGCGGCCGAACAACCCGTCGTCAAACGCACGGGATCGAGCATGGTCAGCGTGTCCGTAATGTGCGATCGAACGAAACTGGAGACGTTTGGCTGCTCCGTTGCCGCACTATACGACCAGCCGCTTACCGTCGAGATCTCGGTTCCCGTGAATTGGGATCAGATCCGTATCGTGCAAGGCAAGAGAGTCGTGCATGGGGAGGTCGTTCGAGCAGGTCTTGCGCGCATTGACGTACTTCCAAATGCGGGATCCGCGACCGTGACCCAAGACTCCAAATAGCTTACGTGAGGCGTTCTGGCGACGTCGACGGTAGATTGAGCTATGAGCGACGCTTTCGCCTATCGGGGCGATGCCGAACCGGAGGTCTTGACCGAAGATGTTGTGTTCGAGGCGTCTCCTGGGCGCCTCTTTGCTCTGGCCTATTCGGTAACCGTCGGCACATTCTTTCTCGTGTTCTTCCTCATGATGACGGCGGAGGTGCTTGCCACCGACTGGTCGCTGCAGCCCAGCCTGCTGTGGGGTGCGGTCGGCGTGTCGGTGCTCGCCGGCGCCATATCGGTCATCGTGTACCGCCGAGACCGAACGGGCCTTAGAGTGACGGTAAATCGAGAAGGGATCACCGTGGAGCGTCACGGTATCGCCCGGCAGAACTGCCGGTGGTCTGAGATGACGATCCGGGCAAAACGGGACACGTGGCCGTGCGACGCAGACGGGTTCCCGCTTTCGCTGTCGGGACTGGAATCCAAGCACGCCGACCGTCTGCTGGTCCTCAGCGTAATCCGTACAAAGGTGAAATCTCTTAGGGCTCAGGGGATGGCCGAGCGAGAGAGGATTCCGCGCAAGCGATCGTGGTGGCTCCTAGCCCCGTTGATCGCGGTGGGCGCCGGCTGCATTCCACTGTTCATGGTCGCAAAGGACCGCTTTATCGCAGTCGAGGCCAACCCCGAAGCCACCTTAGTCCAAAGGCTGTTCGGATTGGGTGAATTGGTTGCGGCCGGGTTGGGAGTGAGCCTTCTTTTGCTTGCAGTGCAGTTCTGCGAAATTCCGCTGCTGAGTTGGGTTGCGAAACGTAGTCGTCAGAAGCACGCCGAACTCGTTGAGTTCATCAATTCTAGGCATGGGAAGCTGGACGCGGTGGCAATGGAGCCTGGGCGGATTTACCGGTATGTCTGTCCGAAGGGCCTCGGCGAATCGAGTGATCTGCTGGTAGCCGGCATCGTGCTTGGAATTCTTGGAAGCCTATGCGCGAGTCTGCCTTTGTTCGTTCCGCACGATGGCGATCGAACGCCGGCGTGGATTCTATTTGGATGCGGCGTCGGCCTCATCATGGGCGGGATTGCGTCCGCGATAGTGGGCCTGCAGTGGAGTCGATGCCTAACTGCGAAGTTCTCTGCCGCTCGCAACGGCTCTGTTGAGTTGCATTTCGGGCACCGCATTGTTCGATGCCGAATCGCAAAGAACCCGAAGACGACGAGGGCAGCGTTAACCAAGTTCGGCGCAGTCAGCCTGGTTTTGCGGGGCGATGACGGCCGAACGTATCGCGTCGATCCTCGCTATCTTGTCGAGGACTGATTGGATGGGCCCGGCCGTGGAAACACCGGTGGGGTCGGATGGTCTTATTGTCAAGAAGGCCCAAATGGGTGCGTAAAGCAACACTGCCTTGGGTTCGAAACGGAGAAAGAAAGATGACCAGTCGCGAACGGGCTTTTGCCGCCATTGAACGCAAGATGCCGGATAGAACTCCTGCCGATTACAAAGGCGAGCCGGAGGTCAACGAGCGCATGATGGCTCATTTCGGGGTGTCGGACCATGAAGGGCTCCTCCGAAATCTCCAAGTGGACGTTCGGCGGCTCAGCCCAAAGCAGATCGGACGTTTCAATAAGGACTTGGGCGGAGGCGTCTTCGAGGACTATTGGGGAATCCGATCGATTCATATGAAGGCGAGCCACGGCAGCTACGACCAGCATGTGCACACCCCTTTGTGGGACGCCGAGACGATCGAAGACATGGAGCGCCATGACTGGCCCTCGCCGGACATCTTCGACTACTCGGTGATGAAGGACCAACGCGCTGGCTGGGACGACTATCTGGTCATGTACGAGGGGGCCGACCTTTTCACGCGGCCCTGCATTCTGCGTCACATGGAGAATGTGATGCTTGATATGTTCCAGCAGCCTGAGATGGTCCACTACCTGCTGGACAGATTCACTTCGTTCTACTGCGAAGATGTGAACCGGGCCTTTGAAGCAACGGGCGGCAAGATCGACATCTACTGCGAGTGGAGCGATTTTGGGACCCAGCGCGGACTTCTGATGTCGATTCCCATGTTTCGCCAGTTCATGGCGCCGTACCTTAAGCGCTTCATCGACACCGTCCACTCTGGTGGGGCCAAGTTCATGCTCCATAGCTGCGGCGCAATTCGGGACCTGATCCCCGACTTCTTGGAACTGGGAATCGACGCGCTCGATCCAATTCAGGTGGCAGCCGAAGGGATGAATCCTGCGCGTCTGAAAGCCGACTTCGGGGATCGACTGTGTTTCCACGGCGGAGTCTGCACCCAGACGACGCTTCCATTCGGTACTCCCGAGGACGTGCGCGAAGCAGTCCGGGACCGCATCGCGACCCTCGGAAACGGCGGCGGCTACATCTTGTCGTCCAGCCACGACATCAGCGCAGACACGCCAACCGAGAATATCCTCGCCATGTACGAGATGGAACTACGGGACGCAGGGCACGGCGACTAAGCGAAGAGGCGATTGGTGAAGTGGCGCTGACGCTCCGAGACAACAGGGAGCGGATGCGGATAGTTGAAAAGGGCGATTCGGAGGTGAGGCGGAAGGGCGGCGAGGCGCTCAAGGGGAATGAAACACTCTCCCCGAATATGGTGACACTGCAGGTTTTGTCGCCTTTGAGGTCTTGCGCGAGTGAATGCTCGGACGGGTGATGACGTAACGGGGTCACCGGTAGGCGCCGTAGTCACGGACAGTTTCGAACATGGCGATCACGTTCTCGATCGGAGTTCCGGCTTGAATGTTGTGGATCGAGTTGAAGACGAACCCGCCGCCGGGGGCAAAAGCGTCGATCCGGTCCCGAACCTCTCGCCGGACCTCATCAGGAGTGCCGAACGGTAGCGTGTGCTGCGTGTTGACGCCGCCGCCCCAGAACGTAACGCGGTTGCCGAAGCGCTCCTTGAGCACTTTGGGATCCATGCCCTCGGCCGAACACTGGACCGGGTTGAAGATGTCGAAGCCCGCGTCGATGATGTCTGGCAAGAGTGCTACAACCGAACCGCAGGTATGGATCATGCACATCCAAGTCGTGTTCCGATGAATCCAGTCCGTAACCCTCTTGTGGAAAGGAGCATAGAGATCCAGATAGGTTTCACGGGAGATGAACGGTCCTCGTTGGGTACCGAAATCGGTTCCTGAGACCAGAACGCCGAAGATCCGTTCGCCGATGACTTCGTGCAGCCTCTTCAGGTTGCCGATACCGATCTCGCATTGCCGCTCAAAGACGGCCTTTATGTAGTCCCGGCGGATCGAAGTGCTGATGTACCACTCCTCGACGTCGCGAATCCCCTTCGGATGTTTTAGTCCCAGACCGGGCACCAGTGCGATATCCCCAAACCCGGTCCCGCCAAAGCCGGCCATGATCGCCTTGCCGGTGTAGGACAGCCTGTCGACCTCACGCTTATAGTGTTGGATATCGGAGTTCGATATCGAACCGAACTCCTCAAGGTTGTCTTCGATGTTCAGATTGTCATCGTCGATCGGATCTTGGCGGATGATTCCGTCGAAATAGAAGCCGTCCTTTGGCATCAGGCCGCTCGGGGGCACAGACTTGTCGCCCTGAGGGTAGAGGTATAGGCTGCCATCGGGTTCGTAATCTGTATTGAACCCGCCCGGGACCAATACGGGTGTTCCGTCCCTCATCGTCCATTCTTTCCAGTCGGCGTTGGGGAACCCGAACGAACTGCGGGGGCCGGGTAATGGAATAACGTCGACTCCCAAGGCATCGACGAGATCAAGGGCGATCTCCCCGAGCATTTGGAAGGGATTGATTACCTTCACTGGCGAACCGGGGGCGTCCAAAGATAGTGCCTGCCGCAGCCGATAAACCACCGAGACGTGCATCCCGGTCACCGACGTGGCGCCTAAGTCGATCGGTACTCGGTCTGGTTCCCGGTGTGCGACTGTCGCGGAGACTCGCTCCAAGGAAGTCATCATGCCCCCTGCCTAATCACGGCCAGTGTATCATCCACCCCCCTCGAGCCTATGTGGTGATTTCCGCTGACTTTGCGCTGCAGACATGCCTATGGCGTCAAGGATTTGCCTCAGGTTCTGCCCAGTTGTCGAAGCCGGAGACTTCGTGGCTAGATTATTCTTGTTCGCCGATAAAGCGAGTCTCGACTTGAACCGGAGCGTTCGTTCGACGTCCAGCCAATCATGATTGTGTTGCTCGTGATGTTCGGTTGGCTTGCGAGAGGCGAGACCGTGAAGATCCCTCATCCAACGGTCAAAGTCGCCGCCATCCAATGCTCGTCGGATCTGGGCGAGGTGGAGCGAAATCTGACGAAGCTTCTTGGGCTAACTGAAGAGGCAGCCAGACACGGGGCGAAGATCGCGGCTTCGTCATGGCCCGATAACTGCTCTGCAGTCATTTCGGGCGTATCGGGCCACATCGCTGGAGTTGGTCGGTCGATTGCCTCGTTGGCTCGACAGAATAGAGGTTTTGACACGGTCGAAAGACGGTGATCCTACCAGGTAATCGGTCCCGTTGGTGCGGTAGCCTCGGATAGTGTCGGGTTCGAGGAAGAGCGCGGCAAGGCAAAGCCCCATGCAGCGTCAATTCCTACTTCAACAGGGGGATATCCCCACCCATTGGTATAACATCGTCGCCGACCTTCCAGTCGCACCCGAACCGCCGCTTCATCCTGCGACCAACGAGCCAGCCGGCCCACAAGACCTTCAGGCGATTTTCTGTGACGAGATCATTGGCCAGGAGGTCTCCGGCGAGCGATGGATCGAGATTCCGGAAGAGGTTCGCGAAGGTATGGCGCAGTGGCGTCCGACCCCGCTCTATCGTGCGCTTCGGCTTGAGAAGGCACTCGGGACTCCCGCCCACATCTACTTCAAGTTCGAGGGGACCAGCCCGGTCGGCAGCCACAAGCTGAACACCGCTCTTGCCCAGGCCTACTACAACAAGCGCGCCGGCATCAAGCGGCTGGCAACCGAAACCGGCGCTGGGCAGTGGGGCTGCTCGATGGCGCTCGCCTGTTCGATGGTGGAGATCGAATGCACGGTCTACATGGTTGCAATCAGCTTCCAGCAGAAGCCGTATCGCAAGTCGATGATGCAAGTCTATGGAGCAGAGGTCTTTGCCAGCCCCAGCGAGCACACCGCTTTCGGCAGGAAGGTCCTTGCCGAGACTCCGGATTCGCCGGGTTCCTTGGGTATTGCCATTAGCGAAGCGCTCGAGGATACCGTGACTCATCCGGGCGTGAAATACGCGTTGGGGAGCGTAACGAACCACGTCCTTCTCCACCAAACCGTCATCGGCCTCGAGGCGAAGAAGCAGATGGAGCAGTCGGGCGACTATCCCGACGTCATCATCGGATGCACGGGCGGCGGTTCCAACTTTGCCGGCTTGGCTTTCCCGTATTTGGCGGACAAAATCGCCGGCAAGGAGATGCGCGTCGTGGCCGTCGAGCCCACTTCGTGCCCTTCGCTGACGGAGGGCGAATTCCGCTACGACTTCGGCGATACCGGGCAGATGACGCCGCTGTTTAAGATGTATACGCTGGGGTCTGGCTTTATTCCACCCGGAATCCACGCCGGCGGCCTCCGTTACCACGGCATGTCCCCGCTAGTCAGCCTGTGCAAGCACGAGGGCCTCATCGAGGCGGTCGCCTACCATCAGCAGACAGTATTCGATGCTGCCGTGACGTTCGCCAAGGCGGAGGGGATCATCCCTGCGCCGGAATCGGCGCACGCGATCCGCGCGGCAATCGACGAGGCGCTTCGAGCTAAGGAAGAGGGTAAGGAGCGGGTCATTCTGTTCAACCTCAGCGGTCACGGGTTACTCGATTTAGGCGCCTATGACCGCTACTTTGCCGGTGAATTGAACGGCGACTCTTAGTCAGACCATCCGGCAGCCCTGTCCCACGTTGTACTAAGCTGGACAGAGCTGCCGGGTAACTCCGTTATCCCTTCACTCGCTTTTGAGAGAATCGCGTAACGCGTCAGCAAGCGCCCTTGCCGTCTCAAATCGTCGCTTGCGGGATGGGTGGGTTGCCTTTGCCAAAATGTCCGCCAGGTCTTCTGCAAGCTCAGGAAGGTAGATCATTGCGAATCGGCCGAGATTGAACACTAGCGTCATTTGATCGATGGAGCTCCCACGGACAAGCTCCTCCGGCGCCATCAAACGGCTAGTGCCGTAGTTTGATTCCATCTCGAGAGTAAATGACGGTCCCCGCCGGCAGAGATCCCAGTCGAAGAGCCATATCTTCTTGGCGTTGAAGTCGTAATGCATGTTGCCTTCATGCCAATCGACAACCGTAAAGCCTGCTTCGCAAATGGCGCCAAGCGCCTCCATGACGTTCTGAACGACGCTGATCCTCTCGGCGACGGGACGGAGAGCGAACTGTCGCCGGGCTGACTGGCCAGCAAGATTGAGACCTTCTACGAAGTCGTAGACGTGAAGGTCGCCGTCGGTGCAATGCACGAGGCGCCGAAGCGGGACAATCGCTGGATGGAGGAATGTCCCGGAAATCGACCGTTCGATCTCACCACGGCCCTCGCAAAGCTCGGTCGGATACCACTTGAGGAAGGTTCTCTGTCCGTCCCCTTCTCCGATCCATGCCCGCGTTTCCGGCGATTCCTTGCCGAGTTCCTCGCACTTCTCACCATACGCTGCAGCAAGCCAAGCACGGCAGGTCAAGTCAACACATGACGTACGCATAGTCCACAGGACTATGGCACCCTCTCGCCGACAACCTGATTCGCCTTGTGGCAACGCTTTCATCGATCGCTATCGTGAATGGCGATCTTGTTCAATTTTGGGCGGTTACGACGGCTTGCATGTGGGACAGCCGCACGATCGACATTATGGGGTCTCACGCATGCGAGCATCGCATCTGATTTGATTGCGCGAGCCTGCAAAGGTGGGTTGCCCGGACAATAAGAGATCGGCCTTGCAGTGTAGTATCGAAGGAAGCGTGCGATTCAGCGCCTTGTCATTGGAGGCGAGCGTAGACGAAGGGGTCGCACTCCTGCTTGACCTCAAAAACAAGCCGGGTAACCTCGGCCCATGCGATTGATTCTGGTTTTCGTCGGGGCCATCGCCGCATTTGGATCGAACCCATTCAACGGGCTAGGGAAACTGCCTGCCTTGAAGGGATTTGAGGAGGGGCAGGCGCAACATCGGCAAACGCCTCCAGGAGCGACCCTTGTTGCCAGAGCGTCTTTCTCGGAAGGAGCACGTCGCCTAACGATTGAGGCTTTCTCCTACGGCACGGCGAAGGAAGTCCCCCAGGCGATCCACTCGCAAAGTCTGGCTCGACAAGGCGCTTCCGTGCCGATTCGATTGCCCGAACTCGAGAAGCGGGGATTTGAGGTCCACTACGTTGGACAGCCCCGATATATCGAGAGTGACGTCGTCGTAGGGAGGATCTGGGTTCAGATTGGGTTGGTCCGCGGTGACAATCCAAAGTATGGGGTCATGAGCGATGCCAAGCTGATCGCCGCCGAACTTCGGTCGGAGTCGAAGAACGACAAGCTGTTTAAGGACCTCCTGCCCGAGATCGAGAGGCTGGCAAAGATCGCGAACGCTGCAACTGGCGACTGAGGACAGAGTTGCCTGGAATAGACGGGAATCTCGCTTGGCCCGGATCTTTGTTTCAAGTTATGCCGAACCGATGGGTTCCTGTAAGTAGGCCGGCCGTGGAAAGTTCTTGCACTGGAAGGCTGCTCGTTCCGACCCGTTCTAGACCGTTTCAGTGTAAAACGAACTGTGAATGCAAAGCCCGCAAAGCAGACGCTCCTGATGATCTTCGGAGCCTATGCGATCCTGATCATCTTGCTTAACGTGTTCGTAGGTCCGGCAATGCAGGCGAGAAACACGCCGCAAACGCCGGTGCCATTCATCGCCGAGATTGCCGGTGCTGGACTTTGTGTCTATTTCTCGCTGTACCGGATGCTCCCGGGCGGCTTGCTTCCGTCCTTAGCCCAGTTTCAAGCGAACATGCTTTGCGCGCTCGCAGGCGCGGAGCTAGTGGCGTTGATCGGTCTTTTCATGGGGTACGGACCGGTCGGGCCGTTGCCTTCGGCGGCTATCGCTCTGGCACTGCAGTTCGGGTTCGTCCTGCCGAAGCTGCTCGCCTATCTTCGATCGTCCGATTCCGCCGGCTAGGTCGTCAGGACGACTGATCGTCTGGTTGGGCCGTCAAGTGCGGATTGTCTCCGGCATGGGGCCTTAGGTTCAAAAATCCCCAGCCCCGGAGTTCCCAGTGCTTGAGAACGACACCCCTCAGGTCTACCTGCTCGGGATGCGCAGCGGCTAGGTCTGTCGCTGCGGCAATAGCCGCCCTAGAGGCATCGTTTCCAATGATCAAGCTTCTGGTTTCCGAACCGACGGCCAGTTCGATCTTTCCACCCTACTTGTAGCCCATCTCAAGCAAATGAAGTGGGCTCACATTTATGCTGAGACCTTTCCGATTGCACGAGAGCACGCTACCTTGCATCGAAGTTTCTATGGTTGAGTGGCGATGATCTGCGGAATGCGACGGAAGTGCGCGTCTCTCGTCACCAGCACTAGGTCGTGCTCGACGACGAGGGCGGCAATCCACAGGTCGTTGATCGGTATCGGAGTTCCCGCAATTCGAAGTTGGACGAACAGGCGCGCGTAGTGCTCGGCAGTTTCCCGCCCAGGCAACAGGACGCTAACCGTCGGCTTCAACAGGAACTCCCGAAGAACAGCCTCGTTCTCCGGTCTGCGGGCGCCACCCGCGAACCCAGCCTTGATCTCGGCGAGAACTGGCAACGGGACGTAGATCTGATCGCATTCGCCGAGCCAATCGCCGAGATGCTTGTCGCCCCTGAACAGATCGGTCAGGCGATTCGTGTCAATCGCGGCTCTCATTTCCAGTCATCGGCGTCGATCGGCCTCTGGTTTTCCAAAATGGCATCGAAGACCGGGTCTGGCTCCCATCGCCCGACCAGATCAGAAAAATCAGCCATCTTGCGTCGACCAATCGTCGATTTGGTGAGTTCATCGAGGATTACCTGGTTAATGCTTTTCCCTTGGTTCTGCGCCCGCTCCCGGAGCATGCGGTCGACCTCTTCTGGGACCCCTCGAACCGTATACTGGATTGCATGCGAAGACATGTAGGCATTATGGCATGGAGTGCCTGCGTGCGCAAGTCAGGTCAAGCAGGCGTATCCTTCTTCCTTGCCCAAGGCATAACATTGGCCGGAGAGCGTCCAAGCCGAAACTCGTTGGCCATAATCTCCATGTAGGGGGCGGCATGGCGGAAGAAATGCATGTACCCTTCGCACAGGTAGTTCAACCCAGGCTCCCCGTCTTTCGTCTCCAGGAACCGGTGCTTGGGGCAACCGCCGTTGCATGCAAAGCGATAGTCGCAGTTCCGGCACTGAGCGGGCAACGTGTCGCGCTTTGCGTTACCGAACTCGAATTGTTGCGGGGACGCCGCCAACTTGGCAAGCGGAAGCTCCATGATGTTTCCCAACTTGTCCTCCGGATAGACGAAGTGGTCGCAGGAGTAGAGGTCCCCGTTATGCTCCATCGCCATCGCGTTGCCGCACGTTGGGGCAAAAACGCAGAGGCTCGGGACGAAGTTCAGCCAGGACTGGAGCGCGACGTCGAACATCTGCACGTAGATTTTGTCGGCATCGTGCCGAACCCATTCGTCGAAGATCGTTTGGAGAAAGATCCCGTATTGAAGCGGTTCCACCGACCAGTCGGCCACCTTCGAGGAGGGATTGGCATAGGGCTTGGGCATGCGAATGCCGTCTTCGTCCGGTTCGCTAGCCAACTGCTCGACGATTGGAATGAACTGAATGAACTCGCTCCCTATCTCTTTGAGGAAGTGGTAGACCTCCAGAGGCTGGTACGAGTTCTTGCGGTTGACGACACTGAGCGTATTGAACTCGACGCCGTGCTTCTGTAGAACGCGCAACCCTCTCATAACCTGGCTATGGGTCGGTCGGCCGCCCTTGTTTGTGCGATAGACGTCGTGCAGTTCCTCGGGCCCGTCTATCGAGATGCCGATGAGGAACTTGTTCTTTGCGAGGAACTCGCCCCACTTGTCGTCGAGGAGGACGCCATTCGTTTGGAATGCGTTCTCGATCGTCTTTCCCTTCGCGTAACGCGCCTGGATCTCAAGCGCCCGTTCAAAGAAGGGAATGCCTAGTAGCGTCGGCTCCCCGCCGTGCCACGCGAACGTTACGACGGGAGCCGACTGCGCCCGGATGTACTGCCGGATGAACGAGGTCAGCACCTCGTCAGTCATCCGGAAGCTTTTGGCGCCAGGATAGAGCCTCTCCTTTTCCAAGTAGTAGCAGTAGGTGCAGTCGAGATTACAGACCGCCCCGTTCGGCTTGGTCATGACGTGGAAGTTCGGCATAAGTCCCCGGATCGCCAAGGCAACCCGGGGAGATTACCTACCAACCACCGGACCCGGTTTACGGGGCAGCGAAGGGTACTAACGCCAAAAGCAATCCACACCTTGGGTTCCGTGCCATATCGGAAGCAAAGATCCACGCACGGCCATGATTCCAGAATAGTGGTTCTGCTAATATCGGATGAAGCCGCCTCTGCCGATGTCGAGCCGGTTATCTGATTCTTGGTTGGCCTGCCCGGCGGTCGGTGTTGACGGTGGGGGTTAACATTGGATTGTAATAGCGAGCTTCGCCGCGTTGGCCGTTTGGCCACCTCGTGTTTTCGGTTTTCACTCGTTCTCGGCTCCCTTCTCCTTTTCGCCGGGCAGGCATCTGCGCAGAAGGTCACGCAACTCAAGCTGTCCGCGGCGGCGGTCGCGGGCGGCGCTTCGGTGACCGGAACGGTCACCCTTTCTGCCAGCGCGGGAGCCTCGGGCGCCAGTGTCCAACTGACTTCGTCCAGTTCGGCGGCCGCTGTACCTGGGGCGGTTACCGTCCAAAGCGGTGCCAAGTCGGCGACGTTCTCGATCAGCACAAGCCCGGTCGCTGCCAACGTTGCTACTACGATCAAGGCGGCGCTGGGTACCAGCTCGGTGAAGGCGGTGCTGACCGTCGACGTGCCCAAGATAGCGAGTCTGGCCTTCAGCCCGACATCGACGGCAGGTGGGAAAGCCGTGGCCGGCACAATCACCCTCGGCTCGGCGGCCCCTGCTGCGGGGCTTTCCGTCAAGCTAACGAGTAGCTCGACGAGCCTGAAGTGTCCGAAAGCCGTAACCCTATCGAACGGGCAGAAATCGACGTCGTTCACATGCGAGACCTCGCCGGTTAAGGCAGCAACGTCGGTCAACGTCACCGCGACGTTCGGCACCTCGAGCACCAAAGGAACCGTTAAGCTCGTCCCCGCTAACTTGGCCCGCATCTACACACATGTGACGAAGGTTCAAGGCGGCGAAGCGGTTCCGACTGAAGTCGAACTCACGGGACCTGCTCCAACCGGAGGCGTTAAGGTCAGCATCAAGACCGATAACCTCAATGCTTCGACCGTTCCGGCGAGCGTTACTGTCCCTGCAGGAGCTTCGGGCGCCGCGTTCCTGGTCGGAACCCAGGCGGTGACTACCACCCAGACAGCCAAGATTAGCGGATCTCTTGGTTCGACGACCATGCGTCTGAGCCTTGGAATCTTGCCACCAGCACTTCTCGATTTGACATTCGCGCCGAGTGAGATTATTGGGGGATCGAACTCCACAGGGACCTTATCGCTCAACTCGATCGCCCCGTCAGGAGGTCTCACCTTTGGCTTAACGAGTGACTCGGCCGTCGTCACTTTACCGAGTACGGTGACGATTCCTGCCGGTGCGATGTCGACGAGTCTCGCGGTATCGACTCAGAAGGTTGCATCAACCACGACGGCCCACGTAACGGCAAAGGACGCTGCCGGGCATTTGCTCACGGTGCAGATCGACCTGGATGTCCAGACCGGACTGGCTCGAACGGCGTGGCCCGAATTCCGCCAGAACAGCGCGGGTACGGCTGTCGGTATGGGAAAGGGGGCCACCGGGCAACTCAAGTGGAGCTTTGGCAGCCTAGGCATGCTGTTCACCGTTGTGACTGTAGGACCGGACGGCTGTCTCTACTTCGGAACCAATGTTGGCAACGTGTGTGCGATGCTTCCGGACGGACGCTTGCTATGGAGCTACAGACTAGACGCCTATGCGGGGGCAAACCCGGCAGTAGACGCCGACGGGGCAGTCTATGCGGCATCCGGCAACGGCACGCTCTATTGCCTCAACGGTGACGGAACCCTCGCCTGGAAGGCGTCAACCGACGGAAACCAAGGACTTTCGCCTGCAATCGCTGAGGATGGGACCGTCTATATGTCGACTAGCGGCGGCAACCTCTATGCGTTCGATCCAGAAGGAGACCTCCTGTGGAAGTCGGCTGGCGGATCTTCACCTGCCATCGGCTCGGATGGCACGATCTACGTTGGCGGCAAGGGGTTCATTCATTCCCTCAACCCGGATGGGACTGTCCAGTGGTCACTGGCGACGGGCAATATGTTGTACTGCTCGCCGGTCATCGGCCCGAACAACTTGATATACGAGGGATCGCAGGATGGCACGGTGTATGCGGTCACCTTGAACGGAACGATCAAGTGGAAGTACAAGGCGCCTCAGATGGTTGCGGCTGCTCCCGCTTTCGGACCGGACGGCACCGTCTACTTCACCTCGTTCGACAACAAGTTGAACGCCGTGAGTTCGACGGGAAGCTTCAAGTGGAGCTTCAGCACGGGCGGGTACGGCTCGCCCTTCGTGGGGTCGGATGGTACGGTCTACGTGGCAGGAAAGAGCTTCTATGCTCTTGACCCGAAGGGCAAGCAGCTTTGGACAATACCCCTATACGGATACTCGGGATCCACGCCGACCATCGGGCTGGATGGGTCGATCTATGTGTCCTCCGGCGATGGGAGCATGAACGGCGACCTATATGCGATGAGCACGGCAGGGAAGAAGAAGTGGGTTGTCCATACCGGAGTCGTCGTCCAGTCGGCAGTGGCGATTGGGGCGGATGGCACCGTGTACTTTGGCGCGCAGGATGGAAACGTCTTTGCCGTTAATCAAGACGGCACGGAGCAGTGGGAGTATTCGGTGGGCTCACCGGTCAATGCTACTCCCGCCATTGGCAGCGATGGGTCGGTCTTCGTAGGCGGCACCGACGGCAACTTCTATGCCTTCGGTCCGAACGGTGCCCTGAAGTGGAAGCAGGCACTTGGGGCGTGGATCGGTGGTTCGCCGACGATCGGATCTGACGGGACCATTTACGTTCAAAACGGAACTCTGTATGCCTTAACCCAAACCGGGACAATCAAGTGGAGCTATGCGGCGGGCACCGGCCCGGCCTCGACCCCAACGATCGGGACCGACGGGACGATCTATTTCGGTCTTCAAGAAGGATCCCTTGTTGCGGTTAATCCTAGCGGAAGCCTGAAGTGGAAGACGCAAGGGTTCGGCAACATTATGGGTGCGATGGCGATCGGAACCGACGGTACCCTCTACGTGAACGGTTGGAACAACTGCATTAATGCGGTCAAGCCTGACGGCACGATCGTGTGGCAGTCCCCGGGTGGCTCGTTCTTCAGCGGCTCGCCGGCTCTCGCGTCCGACGGGACGATCTATGCTGGATGTGCCGATAATTACCTGTACGCAATCAATCCCGACGGTTCGAAGAAGTGGCAGTTCCAAGGAGACGACCGGATGGCCGCGTCGCCTGTGATTGGATCCGATCATACGGTCTATGCCAGTTCCAATAGCGGGACGCTCTATGCGATCTCCGCTTCTGGAAGGCTGGTCTGGTCCTACACCTTGGGTCTCTATTCGAGCGGTTCTCCGGTCATCGCGGCGGACGGTACCGTGTACCTCGGTGCAGAGGGTCTGTACGCCTTTCGGTAACGGCCCCTTCGCCATCACAATGGGCGGCGCAGTGAATAAACTGCCCCGCCCGTTTAATTGGTGTAACCTATAATCCCTTTGATTAATCCTTTAACCAAGTGGTCTGCGCTTGATTGAAGGCAGGATGAATCGCAATGTCGCATCAGCCCCCTGCATCGGACAAGAAAGCTCGAGCACGTTCGTCGGCTCCGAGGCAAGTCACTTTGCGCGATGTTGCGGAAGCGGCGAACGTTTCGACGACGGCCGTTTCGCGGGTGTTGCACGGGGGAGATGCCAGCGTCCGGGTCAGTGAGGAGCGTGCCGCTCAGATCCGCGCTGCCGCCGAGAGGCTGAATTATAGGGTCAATGCGGTTGCCCGCAACCTGCGTATGAGTCGTACCCATACAATTGGGGTGTTGTTCGAAAACCTGAACGGGTTGGCTGATGGGCCGCTCTATACCACGCACCTGCTCGATGGTGTAGCGTCCGTGTTGTTTCGAAGGGGCTACCGGCTGACCTTGCTTGCCGAAATCGACCACAGCGATATCATCGGATCGCTAGGGGACGGACAATTGGACGGAGTCATCTGGTGCAAATTGGCGCGCGACCCCGAGACTGTCTCGCTGATTCACAAAACTCCGATCCCGATCGTCGCGTTCAATGCCGCCGCGGCGGAGGAGGGAACTGCGGCGCTCTACGTCACTTGCGATAACGGCGAGGGGCTTGAGTTGGCAGTCGATCATCTTTGGCAACTCGGGCATCGAAAGATTGCGTTTCTCTATGAATCGGAAGAGGTCAACACGCCTGACTGCGTCGATCGCCGCGAAGCGTATCAAAAGGCGATCGCCACTCGCGGCGGGGTCCATATCGTAGTCGAGTGTCCGTGGAAACTCAATCGTGCAGTCGATGAACTCAAGGCCACCGGCTGTACTTCTGTGATCTGCTGGACCGAAAGCTTGGCCGGACGACTCCTCGACAAGCTGGGTGAGGCCGGGATTTCGGTCCCTGGTGAGTTGAGCGTGATCGGGTTCGACTCGACACAGTTCTGCGAAACGACGACTCCTCGCCTGACGGCGATTCGCCAGCCCATTCGGGAGATGGCGGCATATGCAGCGGAAGCTTTGCTCGAGCTGATTGGCGGCAACAAGCCAGACAAGCAATCAACAGTTTTTCCGTGCAGTCTGGACATTCGAAACTCGACGGCTACCGTCTAGCAGTCCCAAAGATCCAAGTGGATTTTGCGATCTAGGTGAGATTTTTCTTGAGTGTCTCGAAAAGATTTTGGTTTTCATATCGATTCATGTATGATTAGATAAATGGATTTATCACCTCCGATAAATCGATTATCCTCTTCGACTATCGCAACGATGCGGACGGATTCCATAAACGATGAGCGTTTCTAACTTCACTCAAACGACCGGCGGAAAGGTCGGTATTGCCATTGTCGTGGTAGCCGCAATCGGAGCACTCGTTTTCGAATTTATGCACTACGGCTCTGGCGACGGCTCCCGGAACGTACCCGCCAAAGAGGTTGTCTCAGAGGCCCAGCAGCAGATCGATGCGATCAACAAAATGACGAATCTGTCGCCTGAGCAGAAGAAGGCGATGATAGCGCACGAGCAAGGCGAAATCGCCACCGCAAAAGGTCAGGGCAGTCCGCCCGGAATGCCGGCTCAAGGGGCGCCACGATAGCGATTCTGATTCGACTTTGCCACCCAAACGTTGTTATCTATCGGCCGCATGCGGCCATCGCCATTATCCAGGTCGGTATGCCCGGCCCTTCGACCAATCGGTTCTGTGAGGAACCAATGCTACCGATCTCGCTGAAGAGAGACGATTCTATGATCCGCAAATCCAAACAATCCAAAGCATTTACTCTTATTGAGCTTCTCGTCGTTATTGCCATAATCGCAATCTTGGCTGCCATCCTGTTCCCGGTTTTTGCTCAAGCGAAAGCAGCCGCCAAGAAGACTAGCTCGCTTAGTAATGTCAAGCAGCTTGGCACCGCATTCCAGATGTATGCCAACGACTTCGACGACCATCTGTCAGATTCCGAGCACGGAAGCGGTGGCCATCCGAACAACACCAGCGTGCTTACAAACTGGGCGGCGACGAACTATCCGTACGTAAAGAGCGGGACGACATATAATGCCGGAGACGGAACGTTGCAGACTCAGGCTTGCGACGCTATCTACCAGGACGTTGCCGCCGCGCCTTGCTCCAAGCAGATGTACCCAGGAGGACCCGGCGGAGCGATCAACGACGCGGCTCCTCTCTACCAACAGGGCTTCAGCTATGGTGTCAATGCCAACGCGATGCCGGTCAACGACTGGAGCGACGCCTACCAGGGCGGCGGCGTTACGCCGAGCACCGCAATGGCCACGACTCAGTTCGACGATCCGGCAAACAAGATTCTCCTGCTTCCCAAGGGAGAGAACTACTTCACTTCGAGCCAGTATTGGAACTATCCGTACTTCGTCGTCGTCGAGTCGCAGTATCTGGGCTTGGGGATCAACCGCGTCAGCAAGTCAGGCGGCGGAAGCGCCTCGTGGGTTGGACCGGACGGCGACGACTCGGGCAACTCCGCGGTGGGTAGCACCCTTCCCGACGGCTTCGTTGTCAAGGCCGAGTTCGACACGGACTGCAATGCTTCAACCTCAGGCAACTGGGAGTGTGCGGCGCACCCTCGCTATCGCTACAACAACACGATGGTCTGCTCCTTTGCCGACTCTCACGCCAAGTCGATCAACAAGGGCGGCCTCCAGTGGTTCAAGAACCTCTATGTGAATAATCCGGGCTTGAGCACGACCTACTGGAACAACTGGCAGTTCCAGTTCGACGGCAACATTCAGTAGGCTATAGGCCTAATGCACATCGGCGGACAGATCGACCTTTACCGGACGGTCTGTCCGTTTTTTGTCGGAAGCCTTAGTCGGCCAAGTATGTGAACGAGGACAACATGAATTGCGATGTCGCCATCATTGGAGGCGGTCCGGCTGGAGCGACCGTCGGTACTCTGCTCAAGAAATATAACCCTGATCTCGATGTCGTGATCTTGGAGAAGGAGCGATTTCCAAGGGATCACGTCGGCGAGAGCCTTCTGCCGGCGGTGACCGGGGTCTTGGATGAGATGGGCGTCTGGGACAAGGTGGAAGCGGCAAACTTCCCGATTAAGTTGGGCGCCACCTATCGATGGGGCAAGCAGTCTGACCAGGATCTGTACTATTTCCATTTCTTGCCCGAGGGCAAGTTCTCGCAGACCGAGCGCCCGGGCAAATATATCGGCCAGCGCCGTCAGACGACCTTCCAG
Source organism: Fimbriimonas sp. (assembly GCA_031292555.1). Lineage (GTDB taxonomy): Bacteria > Armatimonadota > Fimbriimonadia > Fimbriimonadales > Fimbriimonadaceae > Fimbriimonas. The sequence goes on along the minus strand of JARLGV010000011.1, from coordinate 2,502 downwards.
GTAGACCGTTCGGTTTACGACAAGATCCTCCTCGACCACGCCGCCGAGTGTGGATGCCGCGTCTTTGAAGAGGCGAGAGTGAGCCAGATCGTACGATCTGGCGATCGGATCGAATCACTGGACGTTTCCTTTGCCGGGAAGCAGGACACGGTCGAGGCACGGTACTACGTCGACGCGTCGGGCGGTGAGAGTTTGGCTCGTAAGGCCTTCGGCGTGGAAGTGATGTCGCCGACACTACTGCGCAATATCGCGATTTGGGATTACTGGCAGAACACCGAATGGGCCGAGAAGATTGGCGTGGACGGGACATACGTTTACGTGATGAGTATCGGCTACGGATGGATTTGGTTCATTCCGCTCGGCCCAACTCGCACTTCGATCGGGTTCATCACGTCCGCTGAATACTACAAGAACTCCGGTCAGTCCACCGAACAGATGTATCTTGAGGCGATTCAGAGAGAGCCCCTTATCCAGTCGCTTACGGCGAACGCGATGCGCGAAAATCGTCTGGAGGCAACCAAGGACTGGAGTTTCGTAGCGGACCGACTTACCGGCGAGAACTGGTTTCTTGCAGGAGACGCCTGCGGATTTGCCGACCCGATTCTTGCCGCCGGGCTAACGCTGGCGCAGATGGGATCCCGAAGGGTCGCTTACTCGATTCTCGAAATCGAGCGAGGCGAGGTTGATACCGCTTGGATCAAGTTTCAGTTCAACCGGACTCAACGGCGCAACACGCTGAACCACATTCGATTTGCCGATTATTGGTATTCGGCGAACGAGCAGTTCACCGACCTAAAGGAGTACTGCACCGAGATCGCCAGAGGCGCCGGCTTGACCCTAGACGCCGATGCCGCATTTCAGTGGTTGGGCACGGGCGGATTTGCGGATGAACTCAACGGTCTCCCGTTCTCCGGCACTTACACTCTGACGGCGATCAAAGCGTTTACGAGCCGATTCGGCAGTAAGGACACCAGTTGGTTCGTGTACGAGAACAACCTATTCGAACTGAACACGGAAGGCTCCGAGCGGGATTCGATCGCGTTGTACGATCAAGGGCGAGTTCGTCAACTTGAGTGCTTGCGACGAGGGGAGCAGGTCTGGCCGTTGAACGGTGTATACCGGTGCATTTATCGAGCCTTCCAGTCTAGGGAACGAGAGATACAACTTCTCGCCGAGCGATTTATTTACGAACTTCAAAGGGACGGAATTCCGCTATCTTCCGACATGGCTCGGATCTGCCTGGAAACCTTGGAGGCGCTGGTCACCGAAGGCTGGGTCAAAGCAAGCTACGATCCGAGCATCCCATTGCTGGATGTCGGCAAGTATTGACCATCCTTAGCCGTGCCCCGGTCGCATATCGTCGACGAGCTTTGCTGCTCGCACCGGATGTCCATCCAGCAAGGCCTGAACAGCCTGATCGAGGGTCTTGGAGGCGAACCCCGCCTTTCGAAGGCGATAGATCCGCTCCGGAAGACGGAGATCGGAGGCTCGGAATGGAAAACCGGGATCGGATGCACGTCGATCGGTTTGGAGTCGCTCCAGATCCCGGTATCCGAACTCTTGGGAGGGTTCAATCTGGGTGCCTTCGCCCCAGTCGTTCCAGGTCGCGATCTGCAGGAACGAGGCGCCCGACTCTTCGGCGAGCTTTAGCGACCGTTCGAACGTTTTTCCCTCGTCGTCACGAATCTCGCCATAACCGGGACTCACTCCTGCTTCCTTGTACACGTCTTCGAAGCGAGGATAGACAACCGGAATCGAAGCGCTCCAGTCTTTCGAACGTTCGTAGAACTCCCTGAGTTTGGTCCAGCTTTGCTCATGACCGACTTGCGGCTCAGGCCAGCCGAAAGCGCCGACGGCAGGCCCTTGCCGGCCGAGCTCGGTGAAAAGCGCGACGCCGTTTCCGAAGTTTGCCTTCAGGTCCGCCTCCTTGTAATACTGCGGGCCGAAGATAAGCAACACCGGCTCATGCTTCCACTTCAAGTAGCCAGGCAGGTGAAACCACTCCTTGTCAAGCCAGGCGAGGGCCGATTTGGCGTACTCCTCAGGAGTCGATTTACCAGCTTTGACCAGAACAGGAACGATCTGATCCTCCAGCACGATCGCGAACTTCAATCCGGCTCGCGTGCAAGCGCCGATCATCTTGCCCGTATTCCGGTTAAGAGCAGGATAGTCGTACAAATCTTTCGTGCCATACCAGTCGATCAAGACGCCATCGATTCCCGCAATCTTCATCTGCAGGGTCTGGCATTCGAGGCAGTCGGGGTCCGAAGAATCATACGGCCCGATCGTCGGGTGATACTTGGATGCCAGTTGCCTGCTTCCATCCAGTCCCTTTTGATCGGGGTTGAAGTGATTCATCGTCCAATGCCAACCCCATGAACCGCCGATCGTTTTGCTCTGGTACCAGGGCATGTAGTGAGCGATCACCAAAGGGCGCATCATGGCAATTCCGGCGATGAAGGTCAGCATTCGGTTAGCCTTTCTTATAGCTTGTTTTGCGCT